>CALVJY010000021.1 GCA_944332455.1 uncultured Clostridia bacterium | reverse complement strand
GGGGGGGTCAGAAGATTGGGGGTGCTCTGCGTTTCGACCACCTGGAAACAGGTCTGCCTGGAGACGTCCTCCCCCACCACCGTCACCGCGTCGGTGCGGTAGTTGGTCTTGTAACTGTTGTCCTGCTGGGTCTCCCCCCAGACGTTGTAGACCACGGGGCCCAGCCAGGAAAAGATCAGCAGGGCGGCGATGAGGATGAGCCCGGTCAGGCTGAGCTTGGAGCGGAAGAAGCGGCGGGCCACCATGCGGCCGGGCGAGAGCAGCCGGACGTTTTTGTCCAGCGGCTTTTCCCCGTCCGCCAGTCCGAAGTCGGGGCCCTCCGGCGGCAGGGCCTCCGCCGCGGCAGGGGCGGCACCCTCCGGAAGGACGACGCCCACCATGCGCTCGCTCTGCTCGGCGGACTGTCCGGCCTGGGCCTGTTCCTCCGCCCGATGGAATTGTCTTTTGCTTTGTTCGTCCATGCGTTCCCTCCGCTAGGCCAGTTTTACCCGCGGATCGACCACGGCATACATGACGTCGGCCAGCAGCACGCCGATGACGCTCAAAAGCGCCAGGAACATGTTGTAGCCCATCATAAAGGGGATGTCCGCCTTCATCATAGTCTGGTAGGCCACGTTGCCGATGCCCGGGAGATCGAACACCTGCTCGGTGATCATGGCGCCCGAAAACAGGGTGGGCAGGATGGCGGCCATGGTGGTGACCAGGGGGATCAGGGTGTTGCGGAAGGCGTGCTTGTAGATGACTTTGCTCTCGGGCAGTCCCTTGGCCCGGGCGGTGCGGATGTAGTCGGCGGAGAGCACTTCCAGCATGTTGGTGCGGGTGTAGCGCATGCGGCCGCCGATGCTGATGATGGTCATGGTGACCAGCGGGATGACCAGGTGGCGGGCGTAATCGAGCAGCAGGGCGATGCCGGTGTAGTTCTGCGAGGCGTCGATCATCCCCGAGGGCGGGAACCAGCCCAGCTTTAAGGAGAAGAAGTCCTTGAGCATCTGCCCGAAGAAGAAGGAGGGCAGGGAGATGCCGATCATGACCAGCACGGTGACCAGGTAGTCCCGGAAGGAATACTGATGGGTGGCTGCGGTGATGCCCAGGGGGATGGCGATCAGAAACTCCAGGATGATGGAGATGAAGGACACCACGAAGGAGACCCCCATGTGGGAGACGATGACGTCGATGACCGGCTGGCTGTAGACAAAGCTGATGCCCATGTCAAAGCGGACCAGCCGCCACAGCCATTCGAAGTAGCCCTTGATGATCCCCCAGAAGCTGTTGTCCGAAAGCCCGTAGGCCTCGTACATGGCCTTGACGGCGTCCGGGCTGAGGGCGCCGGTGTCGATCTGCGAGATGGTCTGCTCCACATAGTCGTAGGGCATCAGCCGGATCAGGAAGTAGATGATCAGCGACACGCCCAGCAGAATGATGACGGCCAGGCCCAGCCGCTTGCAGATGTATTTTACCATAGGTTCACCCCGTGAACGGATTTTGGCGGAGGGCCGGAAGGCCCTCCGCTTTCAGTGTTTGGATCAGGCGACCAGCTCGACCTCCCAGATGCGGTACAGCGGCGACACGTAGGGATTGACTTCTGCGGGCAAACTCTCGCTGTTGATCACGTTGGGGTTGTAGGCGTACAGGTTCTTTCTCTGGTACACCGGGAATTCCACGGCCAGATCCAGCACATAGCCCATGGCCTTGCGGTACAGGGCGGTGCGTTCGGTCTGATCGGTGGTCTCGCGGGCGTCGTCGATGACTTCGCTCAGCGTGTTCAGAATACCGTTTTCGGTGGGATAGGTGCTGGCCGAGGCCAGGATCTCGCGGTAGCCCCAGGCCAGCACGCTGGTGGCCGTGGAGTTTTTGTGGTAGACCTGGTACATGTCGGGATCGATGGTGGAGCCCCAGGCCGCCGCCCACACGGCCAGCGAGCCGGTGCTCAGTTTGGTCAGGGCGTTGATGTCGGGCTCGATGTTGACGTCCCATCCGCACTCGTTCAGCAAATCACGGGCGTTCAGGAAGACCTGATAGATGGGATGCTCGTTGAGGTTGGAGCCGGCAATGGTGAAGGTCACCGACAGATCGGACTTCGAGTAGCTGCCGGCTGCATCCATGTACTTGCGGATTTTTTCCATGGCATCCCGCTTCTCCAGCTCTTCGGCGTTCTCTCCCTGGTACTTGGCGTACATGGTGTAGTCGTGCCCGTTGTTGTTGTCCATGGCGTCGTTGGCGGGGTTTCCGTCCCCGTCATCAATACGGGGGTAGGCCCAGCTGACGTTGGACATCGGCCAGGCGATCCGCACGGCCGTGCCCGCCCGGTAGTAGCTGATGGCCCGGGTGGCGTCCATGGCCGCCATGATAGCCTTCCGCAGGTTGATGTTGGGGATCTTGCCGGCGTTGATGCCGATGTAGCCGTAGCCCAGCTGCCAGGCCTCCATGATCTCCGCCTGCCCCTTCATTTCCCCCGTCAGTTCGTCGTAGTTGTCGTTGGTGTACTGCGGGGTGACGAAGTGTACGGTCCCCTCGCTAAGGGCTGCGAGGGCGTTGTTGGAGCTGACCACCTGGTAGCGGAAGTGCTGGATCTTGGGCGTGCCCATCAGGAAGTTTTCGTTGGCCTTGTAGTAGACCACGTTGTTGCTGTAGAACCCGGTGTTGGAGGGGCTGTCGGAATCGCCGGCGTCGGTGGCCACGTAGGGGCCGGCGCCCATGGGCAGGCCCACCACTTCGGGCCGCTGCAGCTCGTTGCGCATGAAGTCGAAATCGCCCCACTCCACGCCGAACTCGTCGTTGGAGATGTCCACGTCGCGGTCAATGGTGTAGTAATGCTGGGGCGCCACGGTAAAGCCGAAGTTCCACACCGCCTTGGGATCGGAGCCCTCCACGGTGATCTGCAGCACGGCGTACTCGTCAGCGTTGACCGGCTCGCCGTACTCGTTGTACTCGTGGGCCACGGTATACTCGGTGCCGTTGACGGTCACCGTATGCACGTCGGTGGTGTGCCCCAGCGACACGATGCCGCTGATGTTTTTGATGGCCAGCTCGTCGTCCTCCAGCCCTGCGTGCAGAATGACGTCCTTGGCCTTGGCCACGTACTCATTCATCAGGTTCTGGCCGGAAGCCCAGTACAGCAGGATCTCGTTCAGCGCCCCCGCCACTTTGTCGTCGTAGATGTACTGAATGGCCGCCTCCCGGGTGGTGATGACATCCTTGCCGTAGAGGGGAGTCAGCTTTTCAAAGTCGGTGCGGTCGGGATTCCACTCCACTTCCACGTAGCCCTCGGTGTACATGAAACAGAAAATGGGATCCTTGAATTCATCATGCAGGCTGTAGGGCTCGTCCACATAGGAGCTCTGGGCGCTGTTGTAGTCGTTGCCCAGCTCCTCCTTGAACTCGGTCAGCAGCGTGTTGTAGTCGTCCAGAAGCATCTCCCGCAGCGACTCCTGACTGATCTGTTCGTCGTTGGTGACCGCCAGACGGTAGCCGTTGGACACGTTGTGCGTGCTGATGGCTTCCCTCATCTCCTCCTCGGACACCTCGCCTGTGCCGTTCAGACTCAGCAGATTATTGTACAGGTTCAAAAGTTCAGCGCGGCGGTTGGTGGCCCGTCCGGTGGCCGTCTGAGTCAGCTGGGCGTCCTCGTCAGTGTCTCCGGAAAGCTCGCGCTGGGTGCGGTAGGCCTGCAGCCCTTTGATCTTGGTGGAGTACATGGTGCTGGAGCCGGTGTAGACGGGATCCAGGTAGACGTACATGTTGAACAGCACGTCCTCCATGGTCAGGGGATGCCCGTCCGAAAACTTGATGCCGTTTTTCAGCACGAAGGTGTGCACGGTGTCCCCGCTGGTGGTGGTCGTCATCTCGTAGTTCAGGGTGACCACGGCTTCCTTCTCGCCCCAGGCGGGATTGCCGTTGGTGTCCGTGGTCAGCATGCCGATCTGGGTCTGCCCCACCACGTCCATGTCGGCGCCGGCGGTGGCGAAGAAGGGGCTGAACAGGCCGTTCAGTTCCTCGCTCATGACCACCAGCGTGTCCTTCGGCCCGCCGCGGTTCAGAGCCACCGGAATGATGATGGCGGCGGCGATGACCACGACCAGAGCGGCGCTGATGACGCTGATCAATACCTTTTTGTTCTTCATGGTTACCTCCAAAAAAATTTACGCTGCGGAGTCCGGCGAAACCGGGGCTCCGTTGGGATCGGTGGTGGGATCGGGATTGACGGTCAGGGTGATCCGGCCGCTCCCCCGGTCGATGTCCAGGATGAAGGGATAGGTGTCCACGGGTTTTCCGTAGTCGTCGTAGCCCGTGCCCAGCGAGTAGCAGACGATGGACGACAGATCCACGGTGGCCCCATCGCTGACCAGGTTGCCCGAGAACAGGCCGTAAAGGGTCTCCCGGGTGGCGGGGGGCACCACATCGCCGATGATCAGGGTGCCGCCCGAAAGGGTGACGTTTTCAAGCGGCGAGGGGCCGCCCTGCGGCACGCTCAGGTAGCCGGTGAACAGCCCGAAGGAAGAATCCATCATCCGCGAGCCGCTGCCCACGGTGTAGGTCACGTTTGCAAAGGTCACGTTTTCGATGTGGGCCGTGCCGTCGATGCGGCCGAACAGGCCGCCGTAGGTCTGGTTGGGCCCGCCGCTCTGGGCGAAAGTGATGTTGGAGAAGGTGTGATCGTTGCCGATGATCTTGCCGGTGAAGGTGCCGGTCTCCAGCCCGGTGGGCCAGATCTTGTCGGTAAAGTCCAGATCGGCCAGGATCTCATAGCAGCGGCCTGGGGCGGCGGCGTTGATAAACTGATCCGCGGTGCGGATCTGATACCACTCGCCCTCGATCCAGGTGGTGTAGACGTCCAGGAAGAAGTTTTGCCCCACACCCGCGGCGTAATCCACCGTGCCGGGATGGCTGTGGCCCGAGGTCAATTCCTCCGAAAAGTCCTCGGTCAGCGAGGCCGCCTCGAAGGTCATGCCCGTCCGGGCGGGCACGGTGGTGTTGATGTAGTCGGTGTAGTTCATGCCCCCGGTCTCCTCGTTCCAGGAGGGGATGTTCAGGGTGCGCTTGGCCACCGTGTCGGCCGACGCCGTGGCATAGACCTCCCACTCCTGCTCCGCGTTCGGGGCGTAGAAGTTAAAGACGAAGTTGGGGATCCAGGCGGCGTACAGGGTGAGGGCGGGCTCGGAGGAGGTGTAATCCTCGCTCTCGTACACGGTCAAAGTGTCGGTCTCGAAGTCCCAGGGATCCGAAAAAACGTAGCCCTGAACGCCGATCCAGTTCCCCTCCGCGTCCTGCGACAGGGGATTGCCGTAGGCGTCCAGCGGGGTGGTGCCGTCCGAAGCGAAGCGAAGCTCCCGGGTGCGGTACCAGCCGGCCAGAAAATAACCGGAATTGGAGGGCACGGACACGTCGGAGGTCTCGGTCCCCCGATCTTCGTCGCCGGGGGCCAGCAGGGTGATGTTGGCGGTGCCGTCGGATCCGTAGGCGGGCTTGAACACGTCCACCAGCGTGGTGTTCTGGGTGTTGGCGAAGACGCCGCCGCTGCAGTCGTAGCGCACGCTGACGTTGTAGCCCTGCTCGTCGTAGTCGGGATAGGGGGGCTGCACAAAGGTACAGCCCGCCAGGCAGAGGGCAGCCGCGAACAGCAGCGCCCCTGCCAGCATCCATTTGCTGCGTTTTTTCATGTCTAAGCCCCCTTAGGCTCTTTTGCGGAAGTACAGGATCCCGAAGGCCACCGTTCCGGCCAGGAACAGCCCGGCCGCCACCGCCAGCACGATCACGACGGGGATATAGTTGAAATCAGGCTCATCGGGCGGGGTCGGAATATCCGGCCCCGTGGGATCCTGATTGCCCTTCAGGTAGGCGATGGTGTTCTCGGCCGCGGTCAGCCGGTCATAGTTGGTGACCAGGGTCTGCTGCAGCTGGCTCAGGGCGTCGTAGGCGGCGCGGGCGGCCACCACGGCGTCCTCGTGGGCCAGGGTGACGTTGATGGCGTCGGGCAGAGCGGCAAGGGCGCTGATGACGTCCAGCGTGGCCTGCTCGGGCGCGGCGGTGCCGGCGATCTCGGTGCCGAAGTACTGCCCGTAGATGAAGGTGTCGTAGTAGTTGCCGTTGCTCGGCCGGACGATGATCAGGTCGCCGTCAAAGTGGCCGATGTAGTCCACGAAGTTGGCCCCGAAGTAGAAGTTGCTGTACAGCGAGGTGATGTTCCACATGTAGTACGGCACGATGCCCAGGCCCGGATAGGTGGTGATGGCATTGACCTGGAAGTCCCCGGTCAGGGGCAGGTTGTTGTACAGGTTGTCGCCCGAAACGTAGGAGGCGTCGTACTCCTCCTCCAGGATGGGGGCGTTGTAGCTCTGGAAAATGACGATGTTCAGGCTGTCGCAGCCGTAGAAGGCCTTGTGTCCGATGGCGCCCAGGCTGACGGGCAGGGTGACCTGCACGATGCCGGTCTCGGCAAAGGCATAGGCCCCGATGCGGACGGTGTCCTCGGCCACGGTGTAGGCGGTGCCGGCGCCCTGCGGGTAGGTGATCAGCTCGTAGCCGCCGTTGGGGGCCACCCGGTACAGCGCCCCGCCGATGACTTTGACGGTGTCGCTGATGTCATAGGTGTCCACCTCGGCGGTCCCCACCACCTGGCCGTTGAACTCCACGTCCTCGGTGGTGGTGAAGGGGGCGATGTCGCAGGCCAGGAAGGGGTTCTCGCCCAGCTCGGTCAGGCTCTCGCCCAGAGAGACCTCGGTCACGGCGGAGTAGGCAAAGGCCAGATCGCCGATGGCCGAGACCTTGTCGAGGTTGTTCAACTCGGTCAGCGCGGCCTGACGGTAGAAGGCATAGTCGCCCACCGAGGCCCCCTCCTTGAAGGTGACCGCCGTCAGCGTGGGATCGAAGTAGGGGGTGGAGCCGTCCTCGCTCTCCACCAGCGAGAAGGCAAAGGCATAGTCGCCGATGACGTCCACGGAGGACAGATCCAGCACGGTGAGCGCGGTGTTCTCGAAGGCTCTCTCGCCGATGACCAGCACGTTGTTCAGGTTGATGTTCGCCAAGGAATGGCAGTTCTGGAAGGCGTAGGCCCCGATCTCGGTCAGCCCGTCGCCCAAGGTCACGCTGGTCAGGTTGCGGAAGTCGGCAAAGGCATTGGCGCCCAGCGTCTCCAGCGAGGAAAGATCCAGCTCGGTGATCGACGGGGTCAGCACCAGGTAGCCGTAGATGAGCGTCTCCCCGTTCAGATCGATCAGCATGGGGAAGTTGGTGGCAAAGGCGGATTCGCCGATCTCGACCACACCGGACAGATCCAGCGTCCTCAGGCCCGTCGTGCCGAAGCTGAAGGCCTCCGCCCCGATGCGGGCGCCGTCGCCCAAAGTCAGGGTCAGCTCCGGCGTTTGGCTCACGGGCATGTCCATGCCGGCGCCGATAAAGGCAGCATTGCCGATGTAGGCATTGTCGCCCAGGGTGATCGAGGTCAGCTTGGAGGTGTAGCCGTAGAAGTAAGGGGTGCCCAGGCCGCTGACCGGCTTGTAGTCGATCCGTTCGCGAACGGCGGCAAAGGCGTAGGCGCCGAGGTAGGCGTTGTCGCCCAGGGTGACCTGGCTCAGCGCGATGTTGTTGCGGAAGGCCGAAGCCCCGATGGTGACGTTGTTGCCGCCGCTGACCCGGCTGAGCAGGTCGCAGTCGGCAAAGGCGTAATCGCCCACGGTGATGTTGTCGGGCAGGGTGACCTCGGTGATCAGGGTCCCGGCAAAGGCATAGTTGCCGACGGAGGAGACCTGGCCAAGGTCGGGCAGGACCGAAATGGCGGTCTGGTAGAAGGCGTAGTCCCCCACCTCGGTCAGCTGACCCAGCTGGACCGTGGAGACCCGGCTGCCGGCAAAGGCATAGTCCCCCACCTTGGTGACGTTGGGCAGATAGACCGCGGTCAGATTTTCGATGCCGGCAAAGGCGCCGGTGGAGATCGTGGTGACGTCAGGCAGTTCGCTGGCCTGCACCGTGCCGAAGGTGCGGTAGGGCGCGGCCAGGATCAACGTGGTGCCGTCCTCGCTGAGCAGGTAAGTGCCGTTGGAGGCCTCAGACAGGTTGGGGTTGGCGTCGTCCACGCTGAAGCGGCTGACCTGGGTGCCCCGGAAGGCATAGGCGCCGACCACGGCCACATCCGGACCGAGGGCCACGTTGACCAGCATGTCGCAGCCGTCGAACACGCCGGAGGGAATGACCGCGGCGTTGACGTCCACCGAGACCAGGCTGGAGCAGTTGGCAAAGGCCTCGCTGCCCAGCTTGACCTGATCGGCCTCGATGGTCAGGGAAGACATGGAGCCATTGTTGCGGAAGGCTCCGATGCCGATGGACTGGGCGGTCGCGGGCAGGGTGACGCTTTGCAGCACGTTGTTCTCGAAGGCATAGTTGCCGATGGCCACCATGCTCGAAAAGTCCGCGTTCTCGATCACGCAGTCCTTAAAGGCGTTCTGGTTGACGAATTTGACGTGTTCCAGGCCGGTCACCGTGCGCAGCGAGGTGCAGCCCTCGAAGGCGCCCTGCTGGATCTTGGTCAGAGTGGAGGGCAGCACCACCTCTTCAAGCGCGGTCAGCCCGGCGAAGGCATAGGCGCCGATGACCTCGAAACCCTCGGGCAGGATGATCTTGGTGATCTCGTCGTTGCCCAGGTAGGAAGGCTCCATGGTGGAGGGATCTTCCTCGGTGATATCCTCCGGATCCTTTTCCACGTACTCATAGCCCGAGAAGGCGTACTGATAGACCTCGGTCATGGACAGGTTGGGCAGGTCTTTGCCGACGTCCACCACCCCGCCGTTGCCGCTGTAGCTCATCAGGTACATGCCGTTGGTGACGTAGGGGTCCTTGACGGTGATGCTGACGTTCTGGGAGTAGTAGGTGCTGCGGCCGTCCATCATCACCCGGACCGAGACCACGCTGGAGCCTTCGGCCACGGCCGTCACTTTGCCGTTTTCGTCCACGGTGACCACGGCGTCGTTGCCGCTTTCAAAGATGACCTCGGTGTCCTCGGGGAAGTAGGCGTCCAGCTGGTACTGGAGGGTGACCGCTTCGGAGGGGAACATGGACAGATTGTAGGAATTGCCGAAGCTGCCCGTGGTGTCCTCCACGCCGATCTCACGGTCGGAACTGTTGACGAAGTAGAAGGCCTTGTCCACGTAGTAGCCGGTCAGGCGGAAGTCGTCGGCCACCGGCTTGGAGTAGGACACATAGCCTTCCTCGTCCGGGCCGAGCACGTGCACGTTGAAGGTGGTCTGAGCACGGTTGGCGCCGGTGGCGGTGACGGTGATCACCGCGTCGCCGGAGGAGACGCCCACCAGGCGGCCGTTGACCACCCGGGCCACGCCCTCGTCCGAGCTGGAATAGGCCAAGGTGGCGGCCCAGGTCTCCGAGGGCCACAGCATGGGCTCGAGGTTGACCAGCTCGTTGGGGCTCAAGGTGATGTCGGTCTCTTCAAAGTACATCTGCTCGATGTAGTCGGGCAGACGGACCTCGTAGACGGCCTGGTTCAGGGCGTAGTCGTAGCAGATGACCACAAAGGAGTTGGCTCCCTCGTTGGTCTGGGTCTCCCGGTTGTAGGAGGTGCGGATCTGCTCCATGTAGTCGGTCAGCTCGAAGGTGATGACCGAGGTCGAGTTCCGGGAGGAGTTGACCGGGGTCATGTACTTCCCGAAGCCCTCCAGATAGATGGACCGCTCCTGCTCGTTCAGGTACACCCGGCCCACCTGGGTGGCCATGGCGTAGTGGTTGTCGTAGATGTGCATCCGGGCGTACAGGCGGGTACGCTGCTCGGTGCGGTCGTACTCGGTGTAAAATTCCACGTCGGTCAGCGCCGGGGCCTCGAAGTCGGTGACGAAAGTGAACTCGAAGGTGTTGCGCTTGTTGGTGGAAAGCCCGCCGTCCTCGCCGTAGTCGAGATAGCCCGTCAGATTGACGGTGTACTGCGTGTTGTTTTTCAGGTTGTAATCGGCCAGGCGGAAGTCCACGTCCAGCGAGGAATAGATGATCCCCCCGCCGTAGTTGTAGGACTTGCGCTGGTTGAAGTCGGTCTGGGAATAGACGACCTCGCCGGTGACGTCGTCGGTGATGGTCAGCTCCATCCGTTTGCCGCCGCGCAGCATGCCGGCCCAGATGCCGTAGATGGAGTTGCAGGCGTCATCCTGATTGGAGAGGGCGATGTGGTCGCGCGAAGCCGCGATCTGGGGGGTGGAGGGATCCTGGACAAAGGCGTAGGAGCCCAGGTAGTTGATGTAGTCCAGGTACAGGCCGCCCACCGGACGGGTGGCGTAGGCGTCGGCCATGGTCTTGTCCTCGGGCAGGATGGAGTCGTCCATCTCGTCGGCGTCGGTCTCGAAGTAGTCGAGGTCGAACAGAGGAGCCTGGGTCCAGTCGCCGTAGAAGGCCAGGTAAGGCACGTTCAGGGAGATGTCGGTGCCGGAGGTCGGGGTCAGGGTGATGAAGCCCTCCACGTACATGCCGTTGGCGAAAGATTCGTCCAGATAGGCCTTGTCGGCGTCGCTCAAGGTGATGGTGACGGTGACGGTCACGCTCTGCCCGGCGCCCACGGTCACGGAGGTGCCGGAAACGCCGGTGTCCCCTTCCACCTTGATGGAGGCGCCCTCCAGCAGGTAGCCCTGCTCGGTGACGGTGGTCTCCTGATGGTCGGTCAGGGTGTCGCTGACTCCCTCGGTCATCACGATGGCGCCCACGTCATAGGTCAGCGAGGAGGTGCCCTTGACGTTGTTGACGGCAAAGGTCATTTTGTACACGCCGGACTTGGAGGGATCGTCCCCCACCTCCAGCTTGGCCTTGGTCATTGTGTTCCCGTCTTTGTCGTAGGTGCTAATGTAGGCGTTGGTCGTGGTGGCCTTGGTCAGGTTGGCCAATCCCGCGCCCTGACGGCGGACCGAGTAGGGCAGGCCGTTGGTGTTCAGGGCGATGTCGGTGGTGGACATCATGATCTGGTTGACCATGGCGGCCACGGCCTTGGCGTCCCCGCCGGTCTGAGCCGCGAAGTGCTCCTTGACGTACTGCCGGATCAGCGCGGTGACGCCGGCCTGGTTGGGCGAAGCCATGGAGGTGCCGGACAGCCGGTCATAGTCCTCGCCGGGCACCGCCGAGTAGATCTCGCCGCCGTGCGCGGTGATCTCGGGCTTGATGCGGAGGTCGGGCGTGGGGCCCCAGGAGGAGAAGTTGGAGATGAAGGGACCGGCCACCTGATCGCGGCTGACCACCAGCTGTCCCGAGGACTGGGCGGCCAGAATTTCGCCGTCGTCCTGGGAGATGGAGCAGACCGGGATGTCGGCCATGCCCACGGTCATGGTGATGTCGCCGGAGACGTTGTTGTAGATGATGACGCCGGCCGCACCCTGACGCTCGGCGATGAGCGCTTTTTCCTCGAAGGTGTTGTCGCCGCGGCGGACCAGGGCGATCTTGCCCTTCACGTCCAGCCCGGAGTAGTCGGCCGAACGGCCCACGCCGGGGATGGTGACGTACTCAAAGGTACGCGAGGTTTCGGAGGCGGACAGGATCTCCTCCACGAAGTCCTTGGGCTGGGAGGAGGCGTCGGAGGCCTCGGTGAAGTACAGGATCTGACCGTTGTAGGTCATGTAGGGGGTCTTGACGCCCGAGATCGAGGCCACGGACAGGGCGGCCTCGTAGGTCGAGGGCGAGCCCACGGTGGCGGTGTCGGGGTTGGAGGTCAGGCCCAGGTTGCCGTTCTTGACCGAGCCGTAGGTGGAGTTGTAGTCGTTGGAGGCGGCCGCCACCAGGCTGATGCCCCGCTCGGCAATGCTGTCGTAGATGTCCTGGATGTACTGCTTGTCGTCTTCCTCCTGGGTAAAGCCGGCGGCCGTGCCCAGAGACATGTTGATGACGTCCACGCCCAGGGTGACGCAGTCCTCCAGGGCGGAGAGGATCCAGGAAGTGTAGGCCCCCGTCTTGGTGTCGGAGAACACCTTCATCAGCACCAGCTGGCAGTTGGGGGCCACGCCGGTGATGACGTCGTTCTTGCCCCCGATGATGGCGGCCACGTGGGTGCCGTGCTCGCTCTCGATGGGGTAGACGTCGGCGTCCTGATCGGCGTAGTCATAGGCAAAGGGGATCTTGTCGTTCAGGTAGACGTCCTGCACGGTCAGTCCCTCGGTGGTGTTGTAGGCGTTGGTGTCGCGCAGCACGTTGGAGACCGCCGACGAGGGCATGACGAGGTCGGTGGATTCGAAATTGGCCAGGCTGTAGGCCGAGTGGGTGTAGTCAAACCCGGTGTCCAGCACGGCCACCACCGTGCCCCTGCCGTCGATAGGAGTACCGTCGCTGTCAACAAGCCCGGAGCTGTTGAAGATACCGGTGTCGTAGACGTTGACGTCGTTTTCCACCACCTGGCTGCCGGTGGTGGGATCTTCCTCGGCGTCCGCGGTCTCGTAGCGCTCGCTGACGATGAGGTCGGCCGAATTGCCCACGGCCTCGCACAGCAGGCCGTAGTCCTTGGCCTTGATGCGCACCTCGAAGCCGCTCAGCAGCAGGCTGTACTCATAGCCCATGGAATAGGACAGCTGGGCCTGCTCCAGCTTGTCCAGGATGTCGGATTTGGCCTCGTCGATCTTTTCGCGGGCGGCCTCACCGGCGCCCGAGGCCGCATAGGCCCCGATGTCCATTTTGGACTGCCGGCGGTCATAGGATTCCAGCACGCTTTCGGTGGAAAGAGCCACGATGATGGAGACCTCGTCCTCCTCGGTGTAGCCCTGGGGCAGCGAAAGCACCCTGGAGGAGTCGAAGTAAGAGCTCACGTCATAATTCAGATCGCCCTCGTACTCGCTGATCAGCGACTCGGCCGTGGCAGGGCCGGTCGTCCCCTTGTTGGAGGCGGCGGTCTGCGCGAACAGCAGAGAGGTCAGCATGATCACGGCGAGCATCAGGGTGGTCACTCTGTTGAAGATCTTTTGTCTGCTCATAGTCAATCTATCCTTAAAAAGATTTTTCCGAAAATCGTTACGGCCGGGCTTTCGGCCCTTCACGCGGGAGGGGAGGCCTGTTCGGTCCCGCTTTCCCTCGTGCTTTGCCCTTCACAAGCGCGAAAAGGGAGAAAGTTCCCTTTCCCCTGCCTGCCGGCTTTTTCCCGCCCGGCGCGGAGCCGGCGGCCTCGTCTGGTTCGGTACTTTTCCCCTTTTAAGGGGTAAACCGCCCCAGGTTACAATATATCTATGATATAACAATTCGACAAATTTGTCAACCTATCTGCCCGCACATTCCGCAAAAAGAGAAGATCCTCCCCTTTTTCACGGCTTCTCCCTCCCGAAAGGGGGGAAATTTCCCTGCCGGAAGGCAGGATCCGGGGTGCGGGGCTTCAGTCCTTCAGTTCAGCGTTCCAGCGTTCCACCCGGTCGCGGACCTTTTTGACCCGCTCGATGTCCCCCAGGGAGGGCATTTCGTCCGAGATCCCCAGGATCAGCCGGCCGCCCAGCTTTTGCAGCAGGGTCTCGACCTGCTCCATGAGCATCTCCTCGGGGTAGGTGTCCTGAAAGAGAATGGCGGCGATGCCGTCCAGCAGGATCAGGTCGTCCCCCAAAGACTCCAGGATCTCCTCCAGGGGGACGTCCCCCTGGGGCAGCGGGGTCATGGCCTCGATGCCGTCCAGGCCGCAGGTGTGGGTGTAGGGGAGCAGGGGCTTCAGGTCCCCGTCCCAGTGGGAGTGCAGGAATTTTCCGTGGGGCTTCAGCCGTTCCCGCCGGTGCAGGTAGACCGGCTGGATGTACTTTTCGAACCAGTGGGGAGACAGGATGCCCCCGTGCAGGTTGTCCCCGTAGTTGATGATCTGAATGGGCGACTCGATCAGGGCGTCCAGCAGGGACTCCTGCCCCCGGGTGATGGCCTCGAAGTAGCCCTCCATCAGCTCGGGCTCGTCGGTCAGGGCGTAGACGGTGTTCTCCACCCCCATGGTCTCCACGATGCACTCCTGGATGGTGGTGCGGCAGATGAACATGGTGGGGGCGCCCAGCCCCTTCCACTCGGCCTGCAGCTTTTCAAAGACGTCGGGGCGGAAGCTCCAGACCGTGGCCTCCTCCAGGTAGGTGCGGACCCGGATGTCCTCGGGGGTCTCCACCTGGAATTTGTCGTAGTAGCAGCCCGGATTGCTGGAATTGCCCCGGATGACCGAGGTCAGCTCCCCCACCGGGGTGGTCCAGCGCATCAGGGTCTTTCGCTCCCCGATCTGCTCGCTGGTCACCTTGACATCGGCGTCGAAGCGGCGCTCGAAGCAGGCCCCGTAGTCGTAGATGCGGTTGGAGACCTTCAGCTTGCGGTACATCCGGGCGGGCGTGCAGCCCTCCAATTCCCCGGGCAGGGGCTGGCCGAGATACTTTTTGTCGTCGTACCAGCAGTTGATGCGGGGCTGAAAGAGGACGTGCTTCCCGGCCTTCCCGGCGAAGATGTCCACATTCAGTTTGTCAAAATCGCGGTGATCGTATGCCATGAAGCTCTCTCCTGTGCCGGCGGCGGCTGCCGCAGAGAAGCAAAAAACGCCCGTCCGGGAGCCGGACAGCGTTTTTGCGGCGGGCGAACGGTCCCGGCCGCCCCCTCCCCGCGGGGAGGGGGTCGCCGGGGCCGGCCGTCCCCTTCGGGACGGCAAGCCCTTTCCTTGACAAAAACGTGCGGGACACCTCGGTGCCTTGAAATTGTGCCGGCGGTCAGTCCGAAGGCCGGACGGCGCCGATGGTTTCCCCCAAAATTCGGATCGGATCAGGCAGCCTTTCTCCTGAACTCGGCGGCCAGAGCCTCGGGCTGCTGCAGCGCGGCGGGCGCCTGCGCTTCGGCGGCTTCGGCCTGGGCCTGGGCCGCAGGCGCGGCCGAGATGATGTCGGCGTAGGCGCTCCAGCCGGCGGCGTTCCGGTAGCCGGCTTCACGGCCGGCCGGCACATAGATGTGTTCCAGCGCTTCGCAGTTGTTCAGGGCGCCCTCGCCCAGGGTGGGCGGGTTGGAGCTGTTCAGCACCAGGGTGGTCAGCTTTCTGCAGCCGTCGAAGGTGTTGGTGCCGATGCTGCGCAGCGAGGCCGGCAGGGTGGCCGAGGTCAGTTCGTCGCAGCCGCGGAAGGTCGAGGTGGCAAGGCCGGTCACCGTGCTGCCCTCCTCGAAGACGACGGTGGTGACGTTGGAGCCGCGGAAGGCCTCCTGCCCGAGGGAAGTCACGGTGTTGGGAATGACCAGATCGCCAAGGTCGGGCTTGTTGTCCGAGGTCGAATCCAGCGTGTAGCCGGCAAAGGCCCAGCTGCCGACGGAGGTGATCCCGGTCAGGTCGATCCCGCCCAGCTGTCCGCAGGCGTAGTACATGCCGTCGGGCACGTCGGTCTCGCCCACGGGCAGCACGAACTCGGTCATGGCCGTGTTCTGGAAGAGGAAGGTGCCCAGATCGTAGCGGTTGTTGCCGAAGTCCACCGAGGCCAGCGAAGAGGCGTTCATGGCCAGACGCTGTCCCAGGCTGATCTGGTTGGGGTTGTTGTCGGCGAACTCGATGGCCTTGACATAGGCGTTGTCGCGCAGGGCGAAGCGGCCCACCGTCTTGATGGTGTTGGGGAAGATCACCTTGTCGGCCCGCAGGCTGGAAAGGGCGCCCTCGGCGATATCGGTGACGCCCTGGCGGATCTCGTAGACTTCCAGTCCGGTCTTGGCGGCGGCCAGCACCAGGGTGGTCCCGGCCAGGTCGTACAGATCGCCCTCGATGACCTGGAAGTGGGCGCCGGTGTTTTCGGCGGGGTCGCCGATGGTAAAGGCGGCCACGCCGGCGCCGGTAAAGGCGTCAAGTCCGACCTCCTCCAGTTCGTAGGGAAGGGTGAACGAGGTCATGTCGGCGTTGTCGCGGAAGGCATAGTCGTCGATGACCGCGATGCGGCTGCCGCCCTCCGCGGCGGGCTTGTCGGCCCCCTCGATGACCACGCTTTCCAGCGCGTACATGCGGGTGAAGGCGTACATGGGGATGTAATCAAGGTAACTCGTCTCCCCCGTGGAGGGATCGGTGTAGGATCCGTTGGGGATGACCAGTTCGGTCATGGCGTCGTTGTAGGCCAGGACGTTCTCGCCGATGGAGACCAGCGTGGAAGGCAGGGTGATGCTTTCAAGATGCATGTTCCGGGCCACGGTGGGATTGCCCTCCTCGTCGTCGGCGGCGGAGGCTCCGGCAAAGGCCCCGGTGCCCAGGGAGGTCACGCCCTCGGGCAGGACCACCTCAGTCAGGCCGTAGCACAGCGAGAAGGCGTGGTCGCGGATGTCCAGGCCGTACATGTTGTTCAGATCGATGACCTCGTAGACCGGCGTTCCGCCGTCGCCCACGTCCACCGAGGTGGCGAAGCCGTCGGCGTAGACCGATTCATCCTCGGTGAAGTTCATCACCGTCGGGAAGGTCAGCGCCGTCAGGGCGTCCTGCGAGAAGGCATAGCTGCCGATGACGCGGAGGTTGTCGCACATCGAAAGATCCAGGCTGGTCAGGGCGGTGTTGATGAAGGAGTAGGTGCCCAGATACATCAGCCGGCTGTCGGGGGCGATGGTCAGGCTTTCCAGCGCGATGTTGTCGGCAAAGGCCATGTCGCCCACGGCCACCACCGAGGCGGGCAGGGACAGGCTGGTGAATTTGGGGGCGTTCTGATACTCCTCGGGCACCCCGGTCACGTTGCCGGTAAAGGCCCAGTTGCCGATGACTTCCAGCCCGTCGGGAATGGTCAGTTCGGTCAGGTTGTAGCACTGGGTAAAGGCGCTGTTCAGGATATACTTGACGTTGTTCAGATCGATGGTCTCCATGGTGCCCATCGCAAAGGCGCCGGTGTCCAGGGTGACGATGTTGTCGGGGATGGACAGGGAGCTGTTTGCATAGTAGGCGAAAGCCATGGTGGGAATGGCGTCGATCTGGCTGCCCGGCTCAAAGGAGAAAGTCGCCGAGGTGTAGGCAAAGGCATGGGAATCGATGGTGGTCAGCGAGGCCGGGAAGACGTACTCGGCGATCTGAGGCACGCTTTGGGCGTCCGTGCCGCCGAAGGCCCCGTAGCCGATGCTTTGCAGGGTGCTGGGGAAGACCACCCCGGTGACGCTGGACATGTTGTAGAAGGCGTACTCCCACACGGTGGTGGTCCCTTCGGCGATGGTGAAGGTGCCGCCCTGTCCGGGTGCCGGGCAGTACAGGATGGTGCCGTCGTAGCTGTACAGCGAGCCGTCGATGGCCCTGTAGTCGGTGCTGCCCGCGGGCACGGTGAAGGTAGTCAGGGAACTGCAGCCCCGGAAGGCGCCGGTGCCCAGGCTTTCGCAGCGGAGGGGGATGGAGAACTCGGTCATGGCCGAGCAATTTTCGAAGGCATACACCCCGATGGTCTCCACGGTGCCGGGCAGGTTGAGGGCCTGCAGCGAGGTGCAGCCGCTGAAGGCGCGGTCACCCACGGTGACGATGGGCGCATTGTTGAAGTCCACCGTCAGAAGTTTGTCGGCTCCCGCGAACATGGAGCCGGGGATCGCGGTGATGCCGGCCGGGAAGGTGAAGGAGGTCAGGCCGGTGTCGGCGAAGCAGGAAGCGCCGAAACTGGTGACATTGGCGGGCAGGCTGATCGAGGACAGGCTTTCGGCCCCGGTCAGGAAGCTGGCGGGAATGGCGGTCACCCGGGTGTTTTCCAGCCCGACGATCGAGGTCAGTTTTTTGGCGTTCTGCAGGACGCCGCCGCCGAGCGTGCGCAGGGAGGCCGGGAAAGAGACGGTCTCCAGCTCGTAGCAGCCGTTCAGGCCCAGCTCGGCGATGGAGGTCAGCCCCTCGGGCAGCACGATGCTTTTCAGGTTCAGACAGACGCTGAAGCACTGGGCGGGAATGGCGGTCACCCGGCTGCCGGTCTCGAACTCCACCGAGGTGAACTGGGTGTAGCGGAAGGCGTAGGCCCCCAGCGAGGACACCCGGGCGGGGATGACCAGTTCTCCCCCGTCCACCCCCAGGTGTTCGGCCGCATCCACGTGGATGGCATAGCCCACATCGCGGGCAAAGGCGTACTCGCCGATGGTGGTCAGGGTGGAGGGCAGCTCCACATGAGTCAGGGCCAGATCGTTGTAGAAGGCCTTGGCGCCGATGGAGATGATCCCCTCGGAGAGGATGATCTCCTTCAGACTGCCGCAGCCGGTCTCGTTCCAGGTGGCGTACTCGTAGTGAGTCTGCGCCTCGTTGACACCCAGCAGGGTCAGTCCGGCAAAGCCGCCGGCCGCGACGGACACGGGCAGGCCGCGGTAGGTGCCGGGGATGGTGATGGACTCGGGCACCGCCCAGTAGGTGATCTGATCGGTCACGGGATCCCGGGGGGCGTAGACCGCATAGTTAAAGGAGATCTCGTAGGTGCTGCCGGCCCGCTCGAACACGAAGTATTCGTACGAGGTGGCGGGGGCTTCCCACTTGCCGTAGAAATTGACGTTCTCCTCGCCCGAGGCCGTGCCGCCGAAGACGGCGGGGATGGTGCAGTCCTCATCCTGGTACCAGCCCAGGAAGGTGTAGCCGTTGTCCAGCACGGAAGGAGCGGCGGGGGCGGTCAGGGTCAGGCCGGAAGTGGCCTCCTGGCGGTAGTAGTAGCCGTCGTACTGGGTGGATTCGTCCAGCACGGTGTCGGGGTCGTCCGCCGGAGCGGGGGCGTCCTCGGGCAGGTTGTACCAGAAGGTGACGTAGTTGATGGCGTCGAAGCCGGCGTAAAGGGTCAGCGCGGCGTTGACGGGGGTCTGGAAGTCATAGGCCGTGCTGCACTCGGGATCGGTGTACCAGCCGGTAAAGCGGAAGCCGTCCTGATAGGGATCGCGGGGTTCGGCCACCGGGGAGCCGGCCTCCACCTCCGAGGTCAGAAAGACTTCCGACCCGCTCATGAAGGTGACTTCATAGCCCCAGACCGCAGTCAGGGTGAGGTTTTCGGTGATCGCGGTGTTAAAGTTCCACTCCTCTCCCTCGGCGTCGGCCCAGTACAGGAAGACCATGCCTTCCCTATCGGGATCGGCGGGGGCGGAGACGACGGAGCCGTAGGACACGGTCTGGCTCTCGGTGCCGCTGCCGTCGTCAAAGGTGACGGTCAGCGAGATGGGGTTCCAGACGGCGTACAGGGTCAGGTTGGCGTTGACCGCCGTGGAAAAGTCGTAGGCCTCCCCGTCCGCGCTGGTGGACCACCAGGCGAACTCGGTGCCTTCGGGGGCGGTCAGACCGGCCGCGCCGGGATCGGTGGCCGTCCCGCCCGCATTCACGGTCTGCTCGGCGACGGTGCCGGTGCCTCCGTTGACGTTGAACGTGACGGTGTAGGTGGTGGTGGTCTCCCCGCCTCCGCCGCAGGCGGTCAGCCCCAGCGACAGGCAGATCGCCAGCGCCAGAAAGAACACCGTCCATTTTTTGCTGATGCTTCTCATGGTTCCTCCGTTTGCCCCTTGCAGGGGGCCTGAAAATTTTGCCGAGGCGCGGAAATCAGGTCAAACAACGTCTGACCTGATTTCCTCTCCTCAAAGTTCTGTCTGTTGCATTCGGGGGAATTTCCCCAAGCCTTCGGCAAGTCCTGCCTTGCGGCAGTTCTATTTGCCTTCGGCAAGTTATATTTGCCTGACGGCAAGTGTTATTTTGCTTCGCAAAGTGTTATTTCTCCCTTCGGGAGAAGTTGTGGACTTATCCGCAACTTTGGCCTCCGGCCAAAATATCACGCAGGGAACCTGCATATCACTTTCAGCCGTAAGGCTGAAAATATCACTTTGACGATAAGTCAAAATCTCACTTTGGCCGCAGGCCAAACCATCGATCAGGCCTCGGCCCAGCCGGCGTAGACGGTGGTGTCGGCTTCCAGCGTGCCGCCGAACACGAACAGTTCGGTGCATTCGGCGTCGACGTACCAGCCGATGAAGACGTAGCCCTCGCGGGTGGGCGCCGAGGGGACCCAGGTGGCCTCGCCCTCGGCCAGGGTGGCATAGGAGGATCCTCCGCCCTCGTAGTTGTTGTCAAAGGTCAGGCGCACGCCGGTGACCTCGGGCTGTTCGACCTCGCCGGGCGAGACCAGGATGCGTCCGGCCTCGGCCAGGGCGAACCAGTCGTCGTCGGCCAGGTAGAAGTCCAGATCCGCGGCGGCCACGATGAACACGCTGTCGGCGGGCAGATCGTCCGCAAGGCGGGAGACCCAGGCAAACCGTCCGGCGGACAGGTCGATGAACATCAGCTCGAAGGCGTCGGCAAAGGTGTTGGAGGAAAACTCCACCCCGGCGGGCAGGGCCACCGAGCGGATGGGCGTGCCGGCAAAGGCATAGTCCATTTCGAGGATGGTGCAGTCCTTCAGCCCCTCGGCCGAGGTCAGCGCCGATTTGGCGAACATGTAATCGCCGAAAGAGGCGTCTCCTTCCTCGTTGATAAAGACATTGCCGTTAAAGGTGACCGTCTGCAGGTCGGTCCAGAACGCGAAGGCGTAGTTGCCCAGCGTGGTGACCGAGGACGGGATGTTCAGTTCGGTCGGCGAGGCCATCGTCCACTCGGCGGCGACTTCGTCGAAGTTGCCGTAGGTCTGGCCGGTGGTGTTGGCGTACATGGCGAAGGCGTAGGCCGAAACGGTGGTCAGGCCCTCGTTCAGGACCACATTCGTCAGACCGGTACGGCCGGCAAAGGCCGAGTTGCCGATGGAGATCAGGGTGGAGGGGAAGACCAGGCCGGACAGTTTGTCCTGCGCGTAGTTGACGTACTCGTAGTTGCCGTAGGTCCCCTGGTAGTTCATTTCCACCTCGAAGGCGGAAGTGCCGATCTCCTCCAGCACCGATCCCTCGGCGAAGGTCAGGCTCTCCAGGAAGAAGGCGTTGAAGAAGGCGTTGCCGCCGATGGACCGCACCGAGGCGGGGATGGTCAGGGTGGTGATGTCGGGCCCGTACTGGGTGTACACGCCGTCCACGTTGACGTAGCTTCCGGCAAAGGCGTTCTGGCCGATGCTCTCCAATTTGGCGTTGGGATGGAAGGTGATGGATTCCAGACTGTCGCAGCCGGCAAAGGCGTTCTGGCCGATGGACAGCAGGGACTGCGGGAAGGACAGGCTCCTGACGGCGATCTTGGCCGCCTCGGCGTTCAGCATGGTGGAGGAAGTCCGGCCCACAAAGGCGTAGGCGCCGATGGTCTCCAGCCCCTCGTTGAAGACGATGGACTCGATCTGCGCGCATCCGGCAAAGGCGCCGATGCCGATGAAGCGGTAGCTGCTGGGGATGACCAGCGAGGTGATGCCGGAGGCCGCCGCAAAGGCGCCGTCCTTGATCTGGGCGGTGACGTTGGCGCCCTCGCCGTCGCGGATGCCGATCACGGGCAGGCCGCGGTAGCTTTCGGGCAGGGTGACCGCCCCGCTCAGCGAGCCCTTGCCCGTGACGATGATGTAGGCGGTCTGATCCTCGCTCAGTCTGAACTCATAGTACTGATCCAGAGGATCGGTGCAGGCCTCCCACCTGGCGTACAGGGTGATGTCGGCGTCCCCCACCGGCACGGAAGCGTCGAACGGCGTCTCGAAGTTCTCGTCGGTGTACCAGCCGGTCAGCACGTACTCGGTGCTGGTCTCGTTGTCCAGCCACAGATCCGGCTGGGGCAGGATGACGGTCTCGCCGACCACGTACAGTGCGGTGTTATCGGTGCCCTTGCCGCCGTAGTTGAAGGTCACATTGTGTCCGAGGTTTTCGTTCGTCCAGGTCAGCTCGAACTGGATGGCATCCCCCCAGATCTCGTCCCGGGCGTACTGTCCCAGCAGGGCGTCCGGCACGGTGACGGTGATCAGCTGGTCGCAGCCGTTGAAGGTGGTGGAGGTGATGCTGACCACCGCGTCGGGGTTGGTGAGGACGACCTCGGTCAGGGCGGTGCAGCCCTTGAAGGCGTTGCCGCTGATGCTGGTAAAGCCGGCGGGCAGGGTGATGCTTTCCAGCGAGGTGCAGCCGTTGAAGACGTTGGCCGCCAGGCTGGTGACCGAGTCAGGCAGGGTGACGTTCTTCAGGGCGGTGCAGCCCTGGAAGGTGCCGTTCAGGGTGCTGACGATCATGCCCTCCTCAAAGACCACGGTCTCGAGGGCGGTGTTGTACTCGAAGGCCGTGTTCAGGGCGTTGGAGCTGTCCTCCAGCGTGTTGGGGATGGTGATGGAGGTAAAGCGGGTGTTCTCGAAGGCGTTGTACAGGTAGGTCACGCCCTCGGGCAGGACAAAGGGCTTGCCCTCCACCGTGCCCAGCGCGGTGCAGTTCTTGAAGGAGGCGGTGCCGATGCGGTGGACGGGCCCCTTGAACACCACTTCCTCCAGGGAGGTGCAGTTCTGGAAGATGTACTTCAGGGTCGCGTTGTCTTCGTCATCGGGATCGGAAAATCCGGGCAACTCGGCGTACTTGATGGGGATCTGGAAGTCCTTTTTCTGCCCCGTCGTCCAGGAGTTGCCGCCGAAGGCGTATTGGCCCATGGAATCGAGCAGGCAGCCGTCGGCAAAGGTCACTTTTTCCAGCTTGTTCAGCCAGAAGGCCTGATCGCCGATGCTCTTCAGGGTCGAGGGGAAGTGCACCTCGGTGAACGGCTGGAAGATGGCCTCGGTCACCCCCGCCACGTTGGCGTTGGTGGCGGTGTATCCGGCAAAGGCGTAGTTGCCGATGCTCTCCAGGCCCTCGTTGAAGGTCACGGCCGACAGCGGGGTCCACAGGAAGGCGTGGGTGCCGATGCTCCTCAGCGAAGAGGGGAAGGTCACGGGCGCCACGGGATCGCTGACTGCGTAATTGTTGTTCTCGTCCCGGCTCAGACGGGAGGTCGCGTTGGCTCTGGCAAAGGCATAGTTGCCGATGCTCTCCACCCCCTCGCCGAACTCGATGGCCCCGAAGGTGGAGCCGATGAAGGCATAGTTGCCGATGGTTCTGATGGTGCCGGGAATGACCACGCGCTCATAAGCCGCGGCCGCAATGGTGGGCGAAGTGGCCCCGCCGGCGGCGATCTCCACCACGGGCAGGCCGAGGTGGCTTTCGGGCAGCACCAGATCGGCGGTCAGTTCGCCCACGGTGTCGTCGATCACAAAGCCGGTGTTGTCGGAGGCAAAGACGTAGGCAAAGGCGTCATGGGCGTTTTCCACCCACTTGGCGTAGTAGGTGCCGGCCACCGAGAGGTCGGCCTCCTGGCCGTCGGTGCAGGCGGCGTCTTTGTACCAGCCGCCGAAGTTCCAGCCGTCGCGGTAGGCGGGGCGGAAATCGGCGTCGATGGGTTCGTAGGAGGTGATGGACTGGATGGCCCCGCCCTCGTAGTTGGCGTCGAAGTCATAGCGGTAGAACACCTTCCAGGCCGCATACAGGGTCAGATCCCCTTCCGGCTGGATGGGGAAGACGGCTTCCTGCCCCTCGGTGCAGGCGGCGTCTTTGTACCAGCCCGCAAACTCGTAGCCCTCGCGGGTGGGCGCGGCCGGCTCGTAGAAGGACTGCCCCGCCGCCACCGATTCGACGATGGGGGTGCTTCCCTCGTAGTTGAGATCCAGGGTGACGGTGCTGGGCATGGGGGTCTGGGCGCAGCCGATGGCGCTGAGGACCAGCGCGGCAAACAGCGCGGTCACGACCGCCCACTTGTGCAGCTTTTTCATGCTCCTTTTCTCCTTTTTCTGATTTTTAAAGGTCCCGCCTTTTCAGGGGGCCTGAACCCGAAGCCGGCCCCGGCCCTTTGGCCCGGTCCCGCTCCGCTGTTTCCCTTGTTTTCCTCCCCCGGCTTAGCTTTTGTCTTGGGGCCGGGCTTCATACCCGAAACCGGGCTGAAAGACAAAAAGAGGGCTTCCGACCTCGCGGCTGGCCCTTCGATGCGTCCCTTAACTGGAGGATGTTTTTCGGGATTCTGCCACAAAAGCCCGAAAACATTACCTATTATAACCCAAAAACCCGTGCTTGTCAACTGTTTGACAGGCGAAATTCATTGCGCGTTAGCGTTAAAGCGCTATCACAATAAAGTAAAAAAGCCGGCCTCTTTCCCCCTTTTGCGCCGGTTTACGGGGGTTTTTGCCCTTTTTTACAGGCCCGGCTGCCGGCGGGGCGGGCTTTTATAACCTCTTCTTATGGAACGATTCCGAATTTGTGAACCCGCTCCGGTCGAGTCTGCGGACCTGTTCCTACCGGGCTTTGTCCCGCTTCTGTTTCGGATTTGGCCCGCATCGGGCGGGATCTGCGGCCTTGTTCCTACCGGGCTTTGTCCCGCTTCTGTTTCGGATTTGGCCCGCATCGGGCGGGATCTGCGGCCTTGTTCCTACCGAGCTTCGGGAACACGCGCCTTGCGGGCTGCGCGGCCCCTCTTCCGTCCGGATTTGAACCTGCTCCGGTCGGGATCTGCAAACTGTTTCCCTCGGACTGTGCCGCCTCGCTCCTTGCGGGCTGCGGGAACGCGCCTTGCGGGCTGCGGGAACGCGCTCCTGTTTTGGATTTAATCCGCACCGGGCGGACGGAAGCGGGGGATTTGTGCTGCGGCGGCCGAGCGGGTTGACATTTGCGGGCGGACATGGTACAATAAAAAAAACACAGAGCGGCCTCCCTCCGCAAAGTCGGACGGGCCGAACCTCTTTTCAGTCCGGGCGGGAGGGACCGTATTTCCACAGTTTTCGCCCCCCTGCTTTTTTCGGTTCGGGGAGACCCCGGACGGCAGGGGGATAAGAGTCAACTCCGGGAGGTTTTTATGCCCGAAACACGCAAAAACAGACTTTTTTACCGGATCGCGGGCGGGGTCCTGGCCGGCCTGCTGGTCCTCGGGGGGGCGGCGCTGATCCTGATCCCCCTCCTTTCCCCCGCGCCCGTCGGACAGCCGGGGGATCCGGTGTACGGGCTGAACTCGGACGCCGATCAGGTCCGCTCCCTCAGCCAGGACGTCGCCCTGACTTTCCGGGACGGCGGCGGGCAGGCGGGCTGGTTTTCCAATCTGCGCAATCTGGGCGCTGACGAAGCGGAGACCCAGATCTACCTCCCCCTCTTTTTCGGGGAGACCGCCCGGGCGCCCGAACTGCCCGAGGCCGTGCTGGACGCGGGCAATCTGGCCGCCGAGGCCGTGTTTTTGCCCTATGACGACTACGACCCCGAGGATTTGCCCGACTTCCGGGACGCCAGGGACTTTATGTTCCGCTCCGCCGAGGCCGCCCTGCCCGAGCTGGAGGGGGCAGACCTGACGCGGTGGTCCCTGCGGGCCGAGGCCGGGACCGACTGCTTTGTGCGGGCGGCACTGACTTCGGACAGACAGCCCTATGCCGTGGGCGAGGGCTTTTCGGCGGCGGCGCGGGAGCAGGACGTGACGGTGTTTACCGCCGTGTTCCGGGCCGGGGAGGAGATCGACCTGCGGGTGTGGACCACCGGCGGCGCCCTTTCCTTCGCGGTCTACGGGGGGACCGACCCCGACGACCGCAGCCGGCCCCTGTCCGGCTATCCGGCGGGGACCTCCGAACCTGCCGGGTTTGACGAGATGATGATCGCCCTTTTGGGCCTTGCCGACACCGGGATGACCGAGATCCCCGAGGATCACCTGCTGGAGGGGGGCTGGACCTTCGGCACGGCCTCCCGCCTGATGGCCTCCCGGCTGTCTTACGACTTCCGCTCCGCCCGCGCCGTGCCGGCCCCCGGATTGGAGGACATCTTCTGCGGGATCGTCTATGCGGCCTGGACGGTGGAACTTTCCGGCCATGGCTCCCTGGACTTCAGGGTCACGGCCGATTTTGCGCCCGGCCTGTCCGCCGACGGCCGCACCGAGGTGCGGGTGCTGGCCGGCAATCTGATGCAGGAGGTCTCGGTCTTTCGCCTGACCGTGAGCGGCGGCCTGCCCGTGACCGGCACAGAACACCTGATCTCCCAGGGTAACCGCGCCTACGAGGTGACCGAAAGCCCCGCCGTGCTTTGGCTGGGGCAGGCGGAGGAGCCCTTCCCCTGCCTTTCCCTCGGCATTCCCCTGGCCGCCGCCGGACTTTTGCTGGGCCTTGGGCTGTGGCTGCTGGCGCGGTACGGGAAAATTTAGTGCGGCGCTTTCAGACGGAGAAAGGGCCGGAAAGCGGCAGGATGGCTTTCCTTTCCGTTTTGCCTTGAAAAACCGCTTAAAACAAGAGGCGGGGGACCGAGCTAGCGGCTCGGTCCCCCGCCTCTTTCGCTGTCAAAACCACGTTTTCTTTTGACTGTTCCGTGCGGCGGCGAAAAGGGCGCAGCGGTGTAAAAAGCGCGCTTTTGCCCTTTTTTACCCCTTCAGCCTTTGGGTGAAGTCCTTCATCATCTCGGAGATCCTGATCTGCTGGGGGCAGACCTTTTCGCAGCTGCGGCAGCCGATGCAGGCCGAGGGCTTTTTGTCCTCGGGCAGGGTGCCCATCACCATGGGGGCGATGAAGCCGCCGCCGGTGAAGCGGTGCTCGTTGTAGAGCTTGATCAGTTCCGGGATGTCCAGATGCCGGGGGCAGTGGGAGGTGCAGTAGCGGCAGGCCGTGCAGGGCAGCGAGGTCTCCCCGGTCATGCGCTCGGCAATGGCCGCAAGCGCCGCCTTTTCGGCCTCGTTCAGGGGGCGGTCGGTCTCGAAGGTCCGGATGTTCTGCCGGACCTGCTCGAAGTCGGACATGCCCGACAGGGTGACTGTCACCTCGGGGAGGCTCTGCAAAAACCGGAAGGCCCAGGCCGCGGCGCTCTCGTCGGGGCGGAATGTTTTCAATTTTTCCATGTCGGCCTCGGGCAGGGCGGCCAGCTTGCCCCCGCGCAGGGGCTCCATCACCCAGACCGGCAGGCCGTAGGCTTTGACCAGCTCCGCTTTCTGGTCGGCGCTCTGGAACTTCCAGTCCAGCCAGTTGATCTGCAGCTGGCAGAACGCCATGTCCGCCCCGTACTTTTCCAAAAACCGCTTCATCACGGGCAGAGCGCCGTGGGCCGAAAAGCCCAGATGCCGGATGCGGCCGTCGGCCTTCTGCCGGCGCAGATAGTCCATGGTGCCGTAGCTCTCGTCGAGGTAGGCGTCGATGTTCAGCTCGCAGACGTTGTGCACCAGGTAAAAGTCGAAGTGATCCACCCGGCACTTTTCCAGCTGTTTTTCGAAGATCTCCTCGGTCTTGCCCATGTTGGACAGATCATAGCCCGGGAACTTGGAGGCCAGGAAAAAGCGCTCCCGCGGATAGGCCGAGAGGATCTTTCCGGTCACGACCTCGGACTGCCCGCTGTGGTAGCCCCAGGCCGTGTCGAAGTAGTTGACCCCGTGTCCGAGGGCGTAGTCGAACATTTCGGCCGCCTGTTTTTCGTCGATGCGGCTGTCGTCGCCCTCTTTGACCGGCAGCCGCATGGTGCCGAACCCCAGCGCGGACAGCTTCAGTCCCTTGAAATCCCTGTAGATCATGTCGGTTTCCTCCGTCTGAAAAAATTTTTCCCGCAACCCCTCCGGGTCCCCTTTTGTCCTCCCCTTTAGTTTAGCACCTGGAGCGGGCTCCAAGTCAAGCGTTTTTCACCCTTTTTCTGAAATTTGTGGGCGGCGGAACATCCGCTCCATGAAATAGCGGACGGAAACAGCGGACACCCGAAAAGTTCTGTCCTGCCGTCCAAAAAGCCAGCCCCCGGAAGATCTCTTCCGGGGGCTGGCTTTCTTTTGAGCCGTCTTTTTTTGCGGCCCGCCAAAGCCGGGCCGTACGACATAAAACCTGTCGCAGGATCCATCACTTTCCGTTCTTTCAGCGCGGGCTGCTGCGGGACTTCATGCTAAGGGCAGTCCCTTTTCATCACGCAGCGCGGCGCGTTGCCCGACGGCGCTGCCCGGGGCGTGAAAAAGTTCGGCACGGCAGCAGCCAAACCGGGCTTATCCCTCTTTCTCCTGCCTGCCGGGCCCGCCTTCTTCTCCTGCTTCCGGCGCTTCCTCCTCTGCGGCGGCTCCGATTTCACCGGCGAACGAGGCCGGATCTTCCGACCGGTCCGCAGTCTCCGCCTCCTGATCCGAAACCTCTGACAGCCGATCCTGCTCTGAAGGCAGGGCCTCCGGCTCCGCGCTTTCGCCCGGGGCGGATTCCTTTTGCTCGGTCAGGATCTCCTCGATCTTCTTTTGGATCTCCTCCTCCTTTTTCTGCAGATAGGCCTGTTTTTTGCGCAGCCGCGCCACCAGCGAGGCCTTGTAGTTTTCGTCGGCGTCGATGACCGGGGTGCGGCGGATCCACAGGCTGAGGAAGAAGAGAAAGACTCCGGTGGCCACCACGAAGATGACCTCGATCAGACTGTTCATGCCCAGGAAAAAGTAGATGACGGCGCAGACGGTGACGATGGAGATCAGGGCCACCATGGACATGGTGTAGACCTTTTTGTCCTTGTCGGCCAGAAAGAACACGAAGAAAAAGACCGAGATCATCAGCAGCACGGCCGAACCCATGCCGATGAGGTTGTGCAGTTCGGTCAGGATGGGGAAGACTTCGGGCAGGTAGGGAAAGACCACGGTGAGAAAGACCAGCACGCACCCCACCACATAGATGATGATGGCCTTTTTGTTCTCGAACTTGGCGATGGAGAACAAATACCCCAGAAAGACCAGGTAGAAGATGGAGACCAGGGTGGCCCACAGGAAAAATTCGCTGTAGTAGCCGTGCTCGTAGGCGATGGCCGACAGCGACACCGAAAAGATGTCGGCCTTGGACATCAGCAGCACCGAGTAGACGGGAATGATGACCAGAATGAACAGGCCGAAGATCAGCGACAGCTTTTTCTGGGTCTTGCTGACGCTGAATCTCTTCTCCGTTTTGTCCGGCCTTTTGTTCTTCTGGTTTTTGTTTTCGGGCTTTTTCTCCGGCATTTCGTTCTCCTTCTCCGCCCGCCCGGACGGGCCTGCCAAAGTCTCTGGGGTCTTCTTAAAGTGTCTGCAAGTTCTTCTATTATATAATAAATCCGGCCGAGAATCAAACACTTTGAGCCAAAATTTTGAACCTGACTTTTCTCCTCCTCCCCTTTGCCTTTTCTCGCGCGGGCCCTTGCCCCCGGGAGCTCCGATCTGTTTTGTCAAACCGGAAAACCAAAGGGTGGAAGGCTGTGCCGCGCTAGGCGTGCGCGGGTTTGTTTCACGTGAAGCGTTTTTCGCGGCTCAGCTGTGCTAAAGCCCTCGCGTCCTGTTTTACGGACTTCATGACCCTCTTTTATGGGCTTCATGATCCTCCTGGCTTTTTCCCAGAGGGAATATGCCATTTTGCACGCCGGCCCCCCGGCAACAGGTCGGAGAATCGGGATCTTCCCCCCTATCACGCAGTGAGCGTACTTTCCCGTACCGACGGCACCCGGTGCCGCCTTTCCTTTTTGGAGCCAGCAAAAAGCCGTCGCGGGAAAAGCCTGACGATCTCCTGTCCGGTCGGTGCGGGCATACTTTCCCGGTGCCGACGGCACCCCGACGGCACCCAAAGGATAGAAACGGCGCAAAGGCAAATACTGTTTAGGACCGGCCGGCCGCCGAGGCCGGATCCCGCCCGGGGCGGGGCCGGAATACCCAAGGAGTTTTTTGTCATGTCCAGAGGAATCGTCAGACACATCGACGCGCTGGGGCGGATCGTCATTCCCAAGGAGTTTCGCCGCAGCCTGCGCATCCGGGAGAACGACCCGGTGGAGATCGAGGGCACCGAGGACGGCCTGCGGCTGCGCAAGGTCTCGGCCCTGAAGGGGCTGGAGTTTTACGCCGCCCTGGCCGCCGACTGCCTGGGCCGGCGGACGGGCTGCGCGGTGATGGCCGCCGATCAGGCCCTGATCTGCGCCGCGCCCGGCCGGCCGGAGCTGGAGGGTCAGGCCCTGTCCGAAGCCCTGCGGGAGACCCTGGGAGAGGACCTTTTCCGCCGGGAAGAGATCTCCTTTCCCCTCACCGAGGCCGGCTTTTCGGGGGTGGGCCTCTGCGCCGCCCCCATCCGTCATCTGGGGGAACGCTACGGCTTTTTGCTGATGACCGGGGAAAAGTCCCCGCCCCCGGAGAGCGCCCTGCCCCTGCTCGAATTCGCCGCAGACCTGTTGGGCGGCCTGCTGGGGGAAGCATGAGCAGGCGCAGGGGCCGGGGCCTGCTGGCCGGAACGGTCATTCTGGCGGCGGCGGGCCTTTTGTGCAAGGTGATCGGGGCGGCCTACCGCATCCCCCTGACCAACCTGCTGGGGGCCGAGGGCATCGGCCTTTACCAGCTGGTCTTTCCCTTTTACATTCTGCTGCTGAACCTCTCCAGCACCGGCTTTCCCTCGGCGCTGTCCACCCTGACCGCCGAGCGGCTGGCCGCAGGCGACGACAGGGGGGCGGACGCCGTCTTTTTTGCCGGCCTTAAGATCCTGCTGATCGCGGGCGGAGCTTTTACCCTGCTCGCCCTGATCTTCGCGCCCGCCGTGGCCGGGCTGCTGGGCAATCCGGCCGCCGCCCCCGCCATCCGGCTGATCGCCCCCTCCGTCCTCTTCGTGGGGGGCATCGCCGCCGTCCGGGGCAGCTTTCAGGGCCGCATGAACATGGTGCCCACCGCCCTCTCCCAGCTGATCGAACAGCTGGTCAAGGCCGCCTGGGCCCTGGCCGCGGCCGCCCTTTTGATGCCCGACGTGCAGGCCGCCGTCAACGCCGTCATCCTGGGCGTCTCGGTCAGCGAGCTGTGCGCCCTGACTTTTTTGGCCCTCTGCGCCCTCCGGGCCTCCCGGAAGCGGCGCCGGGCGGAGCGGGAGGCCGCATCTTCCGATGCCGCCGCCCCCGACCCGCAGACCGCGCCGGCCCCTTCGCCTTCCGAACACGCCGGACAGAAAACCTCCCTTCCCCCGGCAAATGCCAGCCTTCCCCAAGGGACGGCCGCGCCCCAAAAGGGGCGGGGAAAAAGGGCCGGCCGCAGGAAAAAGGAGGGCGGGGCGGAACAGGCCCTGTCCCCCCGGCCGCAGACCCGGACGGACGGGCTGATTTTGACCGGCCTGAACCCCTCGGACCCGCCCCCGGCCGGCGGGGGGCTGACGCGGAAACTGCTGCTGCTCTCCCTGCCGGTGACGGTGTCGGCGGTCTTTCTGCCCCTGTCGCAGATGCTGGACTGCGTGATGTCCGTGCACTTTCTCAACCGCCTGGGGCTGGACGGCACCGCCATGTACGGCCTGCTTTCGGGGCCGGTGTTTTCGCTGACCGGGGTGCCGGTGGTGCTGGCCGCCGCCGTGGCCTCGGCCGCCCTGCCCGTGCTGGCCGGGCTGAAGGAGGACCCCCTCCGCCGGGCCGAAAAGGTAGGGTTTTGCTTTAAGCTGACCCTGTTCGTGTCGGCGCCGGCCGCCTTTTTTTTCCTCTTTTTCGCCGGCGAGATCGTCTCCTTTCTCTACGGGGGCCTGGACCCGGCCGAGATCGCCGTTACGGCAGACCTGCTCCGCCTGTCCGCCCTCTCGGTGATCTTTCTCTCCCTGATGCAGACGGCGGTCTCGGTGCTGGTGGCCCTGGGCAAAGTCCGGGTGAGCGTGGGCTTTCTGGGCGGGGCCATCGGGGTCAAGCTGCTGCTGGACCTCATCCTGCTGCCCATCCCCCAAATTCACATTTACGGGGCGGCAATTTCGGCCACGGCCTGTTATTTAGTTGCAGGAATTTTGGATTTGTATTATATTATTAAGTATCAACACTGTACCTTCGGATGGGTCCGGGCCCTCGTGCTGCCCTGCGCCTACGCCCTGGCGGCCTGTTTTCTGGCCTCCCTGCTGCCCGCCCTGCCCCTGCCGGTCCGGCTGCTTCTGGGGGGCGGCCTGGCCTTGGCGGGCTATCTGGGCGGCTGCGCGCTGGGCGGGGTGTTCACGCCGGCCGAACGGCGGAGCCTGTTCCGCCGCTGATCCCTTCCGGAGGGGGAAGAAGGAGATCTTTGTATGCTTTTTGTGATCGGCACGGGGACGGGCAGCTGGAGCGCGGAGGCGGACAAGCTGCTGAAGGAGGGCTTTTTTGACAAGATCGTGGTCAAGACCGCCCTCATTCCCGCCTATGAGGCCTTCGCCGCGCTCGGGCTGCCCCACGAGTGCCTGGACGAGGAATTCGAGCACTCCCGCACCTTTGACTCCCTGCACCGCCGGCTGGCCGAACGGGTGCGGGCCTGTTTCCGGGAATACGAAAACGTGGCCTATCTGGTGGACGGCAGCGGCTTTGACGACGAGAGCGTGGTGATGCTCAGCCAAAAGAGCGTGCGGCTGCGCTATCTGCCCGCCGCTCCCAAATTTCTGCGGGCGGGGCGGCCCATGACCTCCTGCTGCGTGTACGCCTGCGCCGACCTGCTGGCCCGGACCCGGCCGGAATTCCCCCGGGAGATCCCCCTGTACGTCACCGAGATCGACTCTGCCCTGGCCGCCTCCGAACTCAAGCTCCGGCTGACCCATGCCTACGGCGATCAGGTGCCCGCCTTTTTGTACACCGACGGCCGGCTGGACAAGCTCCCCCTGTGCGAGATCGACCGCGCCGCACGCTACGACTTTTCCTCCACCCTCTGCCTGGTCCCCCAGCCCCTGATCAAGCGGGAGCGCTTCGGCCTGCAGGAGGTGCTGGAGATCCTGGACGTGCTCCGCAGTCCCCGGGGCTGCCCCTGGGACCGGGCCCAGACCCACGAGAGCATCCGCATCAACGCCATCGAGGAGGCCTACGAGGTGGCCGACGCCGTGGACAGCGGGGAGCCGGACAAGCTGTGCGAGGAGATCGGCGATCTGCTTTTGCAGACCTGCTTCCACGCCGCCATGTCCGAATCCGAGGGGACCTTTGACCTCTCCGACGTGCTGACAGGGCTGTGCAAAAAGCTGATCACCCGCCACACCCACATCTTCGACACCAAGCGGAAGGTCTATGCCCCCGATCCCGACAAGGCCCTGGCCGTCTGGGAGGCCAACAAGCGCATCGAAAAGCACCTGGAGAACGTGACCGAGAGCATGGTCTCGGTCCCCCGCACCTTCCCCGCCCTGCTCCGGGCCCAGAAGATCCGCAAAAAGGCCGAAAAGGCCGGCCTGACCATGCCCGCCGAGCTTCCGCCCTTCCCGGACAAAAAGCTCCGCCCCGAGGCCCGGGAGAAGGCGGCCGGAGAATTTCTGTTCGCGGCCTCCGACCTGCTGCGGGGGCTGAACGTGGACGCCGAAGTCGCCCTGGCCGGGGCCAACGAGGCCTTCATCCGCCGCTTCGAGCTCTTCGAGCGGGACTGCAAGACCCTGTTCCCCGAAAAGGAGATGAGCCGCATCGCCTGGGACGACCGCAGCCGGCTGTGGGAGGAGGCCGGACGCAGGGCGGCCGCCGGGGAGACCTTGGAGAAGATCCTGGCCGAGGAAGCCAGAAAGGCCGAAGAGGCCAGACAGGCCGAGCTGGCCCGGCAGGCCGAAGAAGCCGAAAAAGAAGAGGCCGGGAAGAAAGCCGGGCGGGAAAAGCCCGAACAGGCCGCCTCAGACGGACAGGACGTCGGGACGGACGACCGGGCAGCCGGCTCCGGAGGAAAACAGGCCCCGAAAGCCGGACCGTCCGGGGAGGCGGGCAAGTGATCCCCTTCTCCTCGCCCGTCCGATTGGGGCCGCTGACCCTGCCGCACGGGCGGGTCTTGGCCCCGCTGGCCGGCTACACCGAGGTCGGCTTCCGGGCGGTCTGCCGGCTCTGCGGCGCCGCCCTGACCTGCACCGAGATGGTCTCGGCCAAGGGGCTGTTCTACGGCAACCGACAGACCGCCGAATTGCTGGCCGTCCTGCCCGACGAGCGGCCCTCCGCCGTCCAGCTGTTCGGCAGCGAGCCGGAGATCCTGGCCGAGATCTGCCGCCGCCCCGAGATCCGGGCCTTTGATCTGCTGGATCTGAACATGGGCTGCCCCATGAGCAAGATCGTCAAAAACGGGGAGGGCAGCGCTTTGATGAAGGATCCCCGCCGGGCGGCCGCCCTCATCCGGGCCTGCCGGCAGAACTTTCCCGGCGCGCTGACCGTCAAGTTCCGGCTGGGCTGGGACGACGCCCACCGGAACGCCCCCGACTTTGCCCGCATGGCCGAGGCCGAGGGGGCCGACGGGGTGACCGTACACGGCCGCACCGCCGAGCAGCTGTACCGGGGAAAGGCCGACCTTGCGGGCATCGCCGCCGTCAAGGCCGCCGTCCGTATTCCGGTCTTCGGCAACGGCGACGTCACCGATCCCGCCTCTGCCCTGGCCATGGCCGGCACGGGCTGCGACGGGGTGATGATCGGCCGGGGGGCCGTGGGCGATCCCGGCATCTTTTCGGTTCTGGCCGGCCGAACGCCCCCGCTCTCCCGGATGGAGGCCGCCGCCCGGCACTTTGACATTCTGCTTGCCTTCCTGCCCGAGCGCCGGGCCGTGCTCAACTTCCGCAAGCACATGGCCGCCTACTTAAAGGGCCTCCCCAACGGCAGGGAACTCAAACTGGCCGCCCACGCCGCCGCCACCGCCGCCGACATGAAGGCCGTCCTGGGTGCCTGAAGGCACATCCTGTACGCCCACTCTGACTGAGCGGGAATATTGATTGATTGTTCCTGCAATGAGTTTATGTCGATATGCGAGGCTAAGCCTCGCTCGATATATGGCCTGACGGCCATTCGATATGCGGCCCTTCGGACCGCTCGATATGTGTCGCTCTGCGACACGTTTTGGACCGACCACATAAATAAAAAATGATATGCCCGTTTCAATTGTCTTTTTTTCTCAAAGTTTGTACACGTACCGGGCTTTTGATCTCGTCGCGCCAACGCCGGGCGTGTACCGGCGTTGAACTCAATCGTGGCTTTGCGGTGAGCAAAGCCACGGGTGGAAAGAGGTGAATCAAAAGGCATCGCCTTTTGAGAGGGGAAAAACGTTGCAGAGCTTTGCCGAAAGGCAAAGTGAACAACGGTTGTCCCTTCAAGTCCGGCCAAAATTCCGCACAGCGGAATTTTGCGTCTGGCCGGAGAGCCGCAGGCCGTTTGGCCGGAGGAAATATGAAAAATTCAGAGAAATATACGCGCAACTACTTTCTGCCCCCGGAGCTGGACTTTTCCTTTCTGGAAAAGGATTATCTGGACAAGCCCCCGATCTGGTGCAGCGTGGACCTGCGGGACGGCAATCAGGCCCTGGTGGTGCCCATGAGCCTGGAGGAAAAGCTCAACTTTTTCCGTATGCTGACCGACATCGGCTTCCGGGAGATCGAGGTGGGCTTTCCGGCGGCCTCGGACACCGAATATGAATTTCTGCGGGTGCTGATCGAGCGGGAGCTGATCCCCGAGGGCGTCACGCTTCAAGTCCTGACCCAGGCCCGCCCCCACATCATCAGGCGGACCTTCGAGGCCCTGGCGGGCTGTCCTTCGGCCATCGTCCACCTTTACAACGCCACCTCGGCCGTCCAGCGGGAGCGGGTGTTCCGGGCCGACCGGGCGGAGATCCGGGAACTGGCCGTGCGGGGGGCCGCCATGCTGGCCGAGGAGGCCGCCGCCTCCGGCCTGAACTGCCGCTTCGAGTACTCCCCCGAGTCCTTTACCGGCACCGAGCCGGAGTTTGCCCTGGAGGTGTGCAACGCCGTGCTGGAGACCCTGCCCAAAGACAGGCCGGTCATCATCAACCTGCCGGTCACGGTCTCCCTCTCCATGCCCCACGTCTACGCCGCCCAGGTGCGGTACCTGCACAAAAACCTGATCCGCCGGGAGCAGGTGGTGCTTTCCCTGCACCCCCACAACGACCGGGGCTGCGCGGTGGCCGACGCCGAACTGGGGCTTCTGGCCGGCGCCCAGCGGGTGGAGGGCACCCTGTTCGGCAACGGCGAGCGCACCGGAAACGCCGATCTGGTCACCCTGGCCCTCAACCTCTACGCCCAGGGCGTGGATCCCGGGCTGGACCTGTCCGACCTGCCCGCCGTCTCCGAGGCCTACGAGAACGCCACCCGCATGGAGGTGCCACCCCGCCAGCCCTACGGGGGCCGGCTGGTCTTTGCCGCCTTCTCCGGCTCGCATCAGGACGCCATCGCCAAGAGCATGGCCTGGCGGGAGGAGCACCGCGATCCCCGCTGGAACGTTCCCTACCTCCCCCTGGACCCCCGGGACATCGGCCGGGACTACGAGACCGACGTCATCCGCATCAACAGCCAGTCCGGCAAGGGGGGCATCGGCTATCTGCTCGAGCACGCCTACGGCTTTCACCTGCCCGCCCGCCTGCGCGAGACCTTTTCGGCCGAAGTCAAGCACCTGTCCGACCAAAAGCACAAGGAACTCAAGCCCGAGGAGGTCTTCCGGCTGTTCCGCGACCGCTATCTGGACAAGACCCGCCCCCTGGAGATCACCGAGTGCCACTTCGCCCAGGTCAAGGGCTTTACGGCCATCGTCAGCCTGAAGTGCGCCGGCCGCGAGGACACGGTCACCCGGAGCGGAAACGGCCGCCTGGACGCCGTCTCCAACGCCCTGAAGGCCTTTTTGGGGCTGGAATTCACCGTGGAACTTTACACCGAGCACGCCCTGGAAGAGGGCTCTTCCTCCCGCGCCGTGGCCTATGTGGGCATCCGCGCCGAAGGGGAACTGTGGTTCGGCGCCGCCGTCCACCCCGATATCATCACGGCCTCTGCCAACGCCCTGGTCTCCGCCCTGAACAACCTGCTGGCCGAGCGCTCCGACCTTCTGGCGGCGTCGCCGGGTGCCGGCGGCACCTGGCAATACGCCCACTCTAAACGTACGGGAGAATAAACTTTTTTCCTGCACTACCTTTAAGTCGATATACTCGGCTTTGCCTCGCTCGGGCGGCAGCGCCGCCCGGAAGGTACACCCACTCCGACTAAACGGGAATATTGATTTTTGTTCCTGCTATAAGTTTTTGTCGATATGCGAGGCTGTGCCTCGCTCGATATGTGGGCTTGCGCCCACTCGATATGCAAAGTTCCGCTACGCTCACTTTGCTCGATATGTGCCACTTTGTGGCACGTATTGGACAGAAACACATTGAAAGCAGGACGATTATAAAATCCACAGTTTCTTGATCTGTTTCATCCAATACGAATGGCCGGGTTTGGGGCCTCTGCCTTGATCTTTGCTCCAATATGGCGGAACAAAACAGAGGGAAAAGAATCGAAACTTGAAAGCGAGATCCATGCTTTTTAAGTTCTTTTCTGTGGAACGGGCGCTCTGGCCCGGCGGCGCTGCCGCCCGATTGCCCGCAAAGCGGGCAAATATCGGGTTCCCGAAGGGAACATATCGAGTTTGCCAAAGGCAAACATATCGACATAAAGACTGAGCGAGAACAGTAACTTTTTTTACTTTTCCTTTGTTACGGGCGTTCTCGCCCGGCGGCGCTGCCGCCCGATTGCCCGCAAAGCGGGCAAATATCGGGTTTGCCTTTGGCAAACATATCGAGTTTCCCGTCAGGCAAACAGTTCGACTAAAAGACAAAGCGAGAACGGGAACCCCTTTTTACACTTCATTTATTACGGGCGCTATGGCCCGGGAACCTCCCAAAGCGTTATGATGACCAAACATGAGATCCTTCAACTTGCCCTCCGGCAGTCGGCCGAAGACTTCGGCTGTCGGCCGGAGGATTTTTTCCGTCCGGAGCCGGTGATCCTGCCCGCCGGTCCCCGGCCAAACGGCCGGAAGGACCTGCCCCTGCCCTTTGCCTGCGATCTGGTCAGCTACGGCTCCAACGTCGTGGCCCAGACCTCTCCCGAAGCCGAGCGCGCGGTGCGGACCTACCTTTCCCAGGTGCCGGCCGCCCATTGCTTCGAGACCCCGGCGCTGTACCAACTGAACGACGCCCTGGCCCCGATCGGCCTGAAGGTCCGCTATATGGCGGAATACTTTCTCCCCGACCCCGCGGCCCTGCGGGAAAAGCCCTCGCCCCTGCCCCTCCGCCTGCTGTTCCCGGACGATTTTGCCGGCCTGTACCCGGACTGGCCCAACGCGCTGGCCAAGGCGCGGCCGGAGCTGGACCGTCTGGCCGTGGGCGCCTTTGACCACGGCCGCCTGGTCGGCCTGGCCGGATGCTCTGCGGACGGCCAAGACCTGTGGCAGATCGGCGTGGATGTCCTGCCCGCCTTCCGCCGGCAGGGTCTGGCCTCCGCCATGACCGCCCGCCTGGCCCTGGAGATTTTGGCCCGCGGCAAAGTCCCCTTCTACTGCGCCGCCTGGTGCAATCTGCCCTCGGTGCGCAACGCCCTGTCCTGCGGCTTTTTCCCCGCCTGGGCCCAGCTCACCGCCCGGGTGCCTGAAGGGGCGGCGTCGCCGCCAGGAAGGTACGCCCACTCTGACTGAGCGGAATTATTGATTGTTTGTTCCTGCGATAAATTTATGTCGATATGCGAGGCCATGCCTCGCTCGATATGTCGCCCACTCGATATGCGGCCCTATCGTGCCGCTCGATATGTGCCGCTTCGCGCCACGTTGTGGACAGAAACACATAAATAAAAAATGGTATGTCCGTTTCAAATTATTTTTGCTCGGAAAGACTGCCCCCGCACCGGGCTTTCACTCTGTTGTGACGATGGCGGACATGCGCCGCCATCGGACTCAATCCGGTCTTTTGCGGTGAGCAAAAGCCGGGGAGGAAAAGGGTGAAGCGCAGGCTTGCCGAAGCGAGGGAAAAACCGCGCTAAGCTGCACCAAAAGATTGCAGACAGCAAAAAGGTTATTTAAAAACAAGGACTAGTTCAGAACGAAAAGAAGGGACAGCGGCACGCGGTTTGTCCCTCAAGTCCGGCCAAAATTC
>CALVJY010000020.1 GCA_944332455.1 uncultured Clostridia bacterium | reverse complement strand
GCCTCACGGGACCGGACCCTGCCTCTTTTGCAGATCAAAACGGGGGATCCCCTATGAGAGTTATGGCTTTGGACATCGGAGAGGTCCGCATCGGCATCGCCCTTTCCGACCCCATGAAGATCATCGCCTCCCCTCTGGAGACCTACACCCGGGTGGGATTTCTGAAGGACATCGACTACATCCTGGCCCTGGCCAAGGCCCACGAGGCCGACACCATCGTGGCGGGGCTTCCCCTCTCCATGGACGGCAGCGAGAACGCCCAGTCCGGCCGGGTGCGGGAATTTTTCGAGGCCCTGCGCGCCCGCTTCGAGGGCAGGACGGACTACTGCGACGAGCGGTTTACCACGGTCTCGGCCGAGCGGGTGCTGATCGCCGCCGACGTCTCCCGGAAAAACCGCAAAAAGTCCGTGGACAAAATGGCCGCCAGCCTGATCTTGCAGACTTGGTTGGCCAAACAGGGCTGAGATTTGCCCCCTTGTCTGCGGGCCGCCGAAATTCCGGGAAGCCGGACAGGCTCAAGCCGGGATCGACTTCTTTTCGGAAAGCCGGGACAGGTTCAAGCCGGGATCGACTTCTTTTCGGAAAGCCGGACAGGCTCAGGCCCTCCGCAGACAAAATGAGCGGCAAAAAAACGGCCGCCGACGCGGATCGGACACAGAACCGGAACGCGATCCCCGGGCCGATCCGAAGGCCCTAAAAAAACAGAATTCAGACGGCCGGAAAAATGCCGGCCGGAGAAGAAGGAGAAATTTTATGGAAGAGAAAAAGTTCGGGCAGGAGCCCGAAGAACTGGATCTCGAAGAAGAGGGCGACATTGTCGAGCTCATCGACGAGGAAGGCAAGAGCGTCAATTTCCGCCACGTTGCCACGATCGACTACCAGAACGAATGGTACGTCTTTTTCTCCCCCACGGAAGAGCTGGACGGCCTGTCCGAGGACGAGGTGGTCATCTTCAAGCTGGCCGAGGACGAGGACGGCTCCGACCTCTTTCTGCCCATCGAGGACGAGGCGCTGCTGGAGGCGGTCTACAACGAGTACGTGGCCATCATGGACGGCGAGGACGACTGTGGCTGCGGCTGCGAGGACTGCGAAGGCTGCGGCCACGACCATGACGAGGACTGCGAAGGCTGCGGCCACGACCATGACGAGGACTGCGACTGCGGCTGCAAGCACGAGGATTGAGGGCCGAAAAAGCATTTCAGCACAGAAAAAAAGGGAACTGCCCGGCAGCTCCCTTTTTTCATGCCCTGTTCAGATGGCCAATACGTTTTGTTAAAAAAATTGCCCCATATTTTCCCGATCTCTGCGATTTTCGAGGATAAGGCCCCCAGCCTGCCGGGTGCAAACGCTCGTCCGTCAAAAAAACCGCTGAGGCCCTCATCGCCTGAGGCAAGCCTCTTCAAAAGCCCACGGCGGGTAAAGACCGCCTCTTCGTGTTTGCGTTTTCAGGTTTTCCACGGACGACGCTTGTCAAGCCAGCCGTTGTCATACCAGTACTGGTTGTCAAGGCCCGCGATCCCCTTTTTCCGCACTCGCCTTTGTATGAACCGACACAGGGCAAACTTGATTTTGGTGACAACTTTCGTGCGGGCCGGCCTTGAGTAATCGATCTCTGCAAATTTACGGGCAAGCCTGCCGATCTTCTTTTGCAGATGTTTCCGCTTCTTTTCCGGCAAATGCTCCCATATGATGTCGCTCATGAGCGCACATTTGCATACCCCTATTTTTGAAATGCCCCACCACGACAGACTGTGTCTGATATCTTTTGCCGTCGAAGCCGCCCCTGCCCCGAGGCACTGCGTGATCACGACAGCACGTTTGCCGAACAGTTCTGCGGCAGGTCTGTGCGGCATCCAGCGATAGCCGAAATGATCCAGCAGCGCTTTCATTGCCCCGGTCGCGTGCATCACATAGGAGGGAGAAGTCATGACAATCAGATCGGCCTGTATCAGGGACTTTTCGATGGCGCTTATGTAAGAGTAATCTTTACAGGTCTCTTCTCCTTTCATGAAACAGTTTGTGCAGCCGCAACAAAAGGCGGGACAGTCCTTCGGCAAATAGAATTCCGTGATCTCAGCCGATGGAAATCCTTCCAGAAAGGTATCCTTCAGTTTGCGGGTGACGCCACGCTTCTCCGTGCCGTTTATCACCGTTATTTTCATCTTGATCTCTAACCCCGTTAAGATCCCTCTGTTCCGCCAAAGCAAAAGATCAGATCAATGCCATGGCCCTGTAAGTAAAAACAACTCCCAATTAACCACTTGCCGCCGCGATTTTGTACGGATCATGCCCCGGCCGGCGCCCGGAAAACCTCCGGCAGGCCCAAACCCGCGAAGGTTCAAAGCCCTTTCCCCTGGCGCGCCGAACCTACTTCCTCCCTGAAGGCGCCTCAATGGAACACCCCTTTGTCCTTGCGCACGGAGGCGTAGATCGACTCGTTGACGCGGGGCTTTTTGGCCGGCTTGGTCTGGGCCTCGATCTTCTGCCTGAGCGCCCGGATCTTCTGTTTCTGCTCCTCGGTCAGCGGCTTGACGTCCGGCCGGCTGCGGCGGGCGCGCTCCAGGGCGGCCAGCAAGATCATTTTGGCCAGTTTGGCCTTGTCGGAGGCCGAAAGTTCCACTTTTTTCTGTTCCATGTCTGCTCCTTCCGCTTCCGCGCGGTCTGCCCGCCTCAGCAAAGCCTGTTGCCCTCGCCTCAGTAAGTTCTGTTCCTCCGCCTCAGCGAGGCCTGCTCTCCTGCCATAGCGATCAGTTCCCCACCTAAGCGAGGCCTGTTTCCCCCGCCTCAGCGATCCGTTCCCCGCCTCAGCGAATTCTGCCCCCCACCTCAGCAAGTTCTGCTCTCCTGTCATAGCGATCCGTTCCCCGCCTCAGCGTGCGCAGTTTTTCCCCTATTATACAGGCCCCGGCCTCCCTTTGTCAACTCCTTTTCGGCCCCCGAGGATTCCCAAAAAAATACGCAAGGGTACGTTCCTTCGCTCTTATCGTTCAGCCCGCCTCATTGTTTAGCCCGTCTTGTCATTTACTTTGCCTTGCCATTTGGCCTGTCGTTTGCGAAATAACGCTGGAATCTAATAGGTATGTGTCAGAGCCATTTCTTGCCTCATTCTGATCGTTCCGTCTGCCGCGGTTTGCTGCCCCCGCTGTTCTGCCTCCAAAGGGCCGGACACGTGCAGACACGTCTCGGCCCGATCTTCCGGTCTGGGTGTCTGGGCCGGAACTGCGGCCCTCCCGACTTTTTACGGCAGACAGCGGAAGAGCCGCCTCCGCCATGGGGCGGAGACGGCTCTTGTCTGGGAGGTCAAAAGCTCAGTTTTTCCTGCGGCGCAGCAGGAGGAGGCCGGACAGGGCCAGCAGCGGCAGCCCGGCCAGGCAGGCGGGAGAGATCTGTCCTCCGCATCCCTCCTCGGCCGCCAGAACGGTGACCGTCAGGCTGCCGCGCAACTGACGGCCGTTTTCGGCATAGTTGACCGCATAGGTCCGGGTCCCCGCTCTGTCAAGGACCAGTTTGCCCTCGTCGAAGCCGGTCTCGGCCAGCGTGACCGTCTTTTCCGCGCCGCTGGCATAGGTCAGGGTCAGGGTGATCTCCCCGGGGCTGGGCAGCGTTCCGGCCGCCAGCGTCACCCGGCCGGACAGGCTGACCGCCTCGTCCGTCACGGTGACCGCGACCTCCTTTGTCTGCACCTGCCCGCCGTTCCGGAAGGTCACGGTGATCGTCGCCGTTCCGGCCTTCAGGCCGACCAGGACGCCGGCCGCGTTGACAAAGGCGGTGTCGGGATCGGAGGAGACAAAGGAAAAGCTGCCGGAAGTGGCCCCTTCCGGGGTACGGGTCAGGCCCAGGGGGACACCGCGGCCGGCCCCGACCGAGGCGCTCTCGGGGGCCAGGAATCCGTCGGCCTCGATCAGCGGATAGGCCAGAGAGATGGCTCCGTCATCCCGGAAGTAATAGGTGACGTCGGCCTCGAGATAGGCCACGGGAAGCAGCTGTCCCCGGCCCTCCACGGGATTGGATCCGGAGATCTCCCCCTTCCATTCGAGCATGGGCATCCCGGCCAGGAAGGTCAGGGTGTCGCCGTCGTTGTAGAAATTCGGATAGCCCCTGCCGCTGATCATCAGCAGGATCTTGTCCGAGAGCATCCAGATCCCGATGGGCCTGGAGGAGGCGGTGTTCCGGATCACGGTGCCGTCCGCCCGGGTGTAAACGATGTAGTCGGCGATCTCCTGCGCCTGGTTGTACAGGGCCGAGGAGACGTTGTTGGCGATGTTGATCCGGCCCGAGGTGGTGTAGGGCATGTTGATCATCAGGTGCCCGTTCCAGGTCCCCGAGGTGTTCCGGTCGTCCGAGACGTCGAATCCGCTGACGGTCAGCGAGTCAAAGTCCATCTCCTTCAGAGCATAAACTTCCACCCGGATGGATGCGGAAAATCCGGTCTCGGGATCGGTGACCGAAACCGTCTGCAGGCCGGGCGTCTGAAGATCCAGCCCGGTGACCGCGCTCTCGTCCAGGGTAAAGCCCTGTCCGCTCACCCCGCCCTCGAAGACGTAGCGGCAGGAGAAGGTCGCCTCCAGCGCAGAGGGATGTTCGGCCGTGGAGACCGGCACGTAGTAGGTCGCCTGCGGATCCACCAGCTCGATGCCCACGGGTTCGGCCCCCGGCTCCACCGTGATCTCCAGCGTGCGGGTGATGCCGTTGCAGGAGATGGTGATGACGGCCCGGCCTTCTCCGACCCCGGTCACCAGCCCGGTCGGATCCACCGTGGCCACCCGGTCATTATTGGTGGCGTACCGATAGACCGCCGTCACGGCCGGATCATCGTGCACCGTGATCTGGGCGGTCGTGCCCACGGTCAGGGTCTCCGGGAAGATGCTGATCGTGAAGTCCTCGGGATTGACCAGCTCCACCCAGTTTTTCCCGTCGTAGACATAGGTCACTTCCTCCGGCAGCCGCTCTCCGGCCAGGATGCCGAGCCCCTTTTCCAGGGTGATGGTATCCCCCGCCGTCAGGCCGTCCCTGGTGACGTTGGCCCCGCCGGCCGAGGTGGTGTTGATGAAGATGTACAGTCCCTTGGAGAGCAGGTAGGGTCCGGAGGGATTGAACCTGGCCGTGGGATAGTTCTGCAGCGAAAAGCGGACATAGTTCTGGCTCCGGGCCAGAAGTTCGGGCAGCAGGCCGGAGCCGCCGGTGTGATTGCTGTTCTGCGGGTTGGCGGTGTTGGTGGTCACCCGGAAGGCATTCCAGCCGTCGTCCCAGGCCACGTTCGTGATGACGAGCGCCATGCTGGGCGAGACCTCCACCGTACAGGCCGTCTGCTGCCCGAAAGCGGTCACCGTTCCCGTAACCGTACCGGCCGTGTCCTCGTCAAAGCTGACCATGTCCGCCGTCACGGCGAAGGCTTCGGTCGTGTCGTCCGCAAACGTGACCGTGCCGGTCAAACCGGACACGTCCAGGCCCTTGGCGTCATACTGCTCGGCGGCGGCCGTGCCGCTGACCGAGATGGATTTGACCTGAGCCTCGGCCACCGTGACCGTGCAGGAAGCCGTCTTGTCCCCGCTGCGGGCGGTGACCACGGTCTGCCCCACAGTCAGGCCGCGCAGGGTACAGACGCCGCCGTCCGTCGAGACGATCTCCACGGCTTCACCTTCCGCACTCCAGTAGACGGGGGCGTTGGAGCCCTCATCCAGCGCGGCGGTCAGCTCGGCCGTCCCGCCGGGAAACAGGGAGAAGGTCTCGGGCAGCGTCAGGACGGAAGACCAGATCACCTTTTCCCAGTCGCTTCCGTTGAACAGGAAACTGACGTCCTCCTTGACCTCCTCGGTAGGCAGGATCTTGAATCCGGCCTTGGCCGTGGCGATCATTCCCTTCTGCAGATCCTTGGTGTTGATGTTGTTGGAAGGGGCGTCCTGCCTCTTCACAAAGAAGCGGGCGGCGTTGGCGTTGACCCGGCAGTACCAGGCCGTGTTCTGCTGCCCGTCGGGGTATGTAAAGACAAAATAGTTCAGGATGTCGGTGGCGGTGTAGTTGGCGTCCCCGAAATTCTGGGTGTTCGAGGAGGTGGTCACCAACTCGATGGGGGTATCCGCCGCCGCGCGGACCCCGGTGACCTCGAGGACCGTCAGCTCCTCGGCCGAGGCAAAGGAGAGGGTCAGACAGGCCGCCGCCAGCGCCAGCAAGAAGGCGCACCATCTCTTTTTACTTTTCATAGCCGGACCTCCTTTTGATCAGCATGACGGCAGCGAGCGAAGCGCCAGCCAGCAGAAGGCTGCCGGCCGCGGTACTGCCGGAGCACCCGCCGCAGCCGGGATCCGGTTCCTCGACGGGGTCGGAGGAATCGGGCGGCGCGGGCTGGGAAGAATCCGGCTCCGAAGACTCGGGCGGGGTGGGCTCGGAGGATTCCTCCGGCGGCTCTTCCGCCCGGACAAAGGTCACCTTCTGACTGAACACGGCGGGATTGCTGCCGTTCCGGCAGCACAGGACGGCCTCGGCGGTCGTATCGCCGGCCTCCGGCGCCCCAGACAGGAAGATGACCTCGGCCCGCACCGTGACCGTCCCGCCCGCAAACGTCACCGCCTGCACGACAAAGCCGTCGGCCAGCGCGGCCAGATCTTCCACTTCGCACACGGCGTCGACCGTGACCTTTTCGAGCAGACTGCTCATCAGGTTTGCCTGATCGCTGGTGATCCCCGTGACGCCGTTCCGGACGGCCTCGGTGACGGTGTTGCCGGCATAGGTCCACAGCCAGGGCGCATAGCCGCGGGCCTTGAGCTGAAGCACAAAGTCGGCATAGGCGTCCGGGCCGTAAAAATTGGACAGATTGGTGTACTGCATATCCACCCCGCTGTCGCAGGTGTTGGCCGAGGGGACGGCCACTTCCAGCGAGGAGGTGTACAGCAGCAGGGAGGTCGAGATCTCGGGGAGCAGCGCCCGGGCCAGCAGCAGCTGGGCGGGATAGAAGGAGATGACGGCGATCTGATCGGCCACGCCCTCCCGCTCCACGATCTCCGCAAACAGAGGCATGATCTCGGGCTGTTCGGTTTTGACCTCCACGATCAGCACGATGTCCTCGCCCCTGATCTCCTCCAGGACCTCCTCCAGCGTGGGGATGGTCTGCCCGTCCCGCATGGTGTACTGCTTGACTTCCTCCAGCGTCATATCCCGGACCTTGCCAGAGCCGTTGGTCACCGAGGAAATGTCGTCGTTGTGCAGCAGGATCACCCGGTCGTCCGCCGTCATGCGGATGTCGATCTCCACATGGGTGGCGCCGATGCCCACCGCCCCGCGGATGGCGTCCGCCGTGTTCTCCACCGCGCCGGCCGTGTAGCCCCGGTGGGCCACCGAAAAGGGTACGGAGGCCAGGCGAGAATCCCCCTCCAGCCTTTCCAGCGTGTTCAGGACGCCCTCGGCGTCCGGGCTGACGATGCCGTCCGCGCTCAGGCCCACGGCCTCGGCGGCGCCCAGCCCCTCCTCCGTCCTCAGCCAGACGCTCTTAAAGCGGGCCCGGACAAAGCGGATCTCCTCGAAGTCGGCCATGCCGAGCTCCAGGACCACGGTCTGCGCCCCGCCCGCCAGATTGGCCTCCCGGACCAGCTGTGCAGCCGACTCGAAGACTTCGGGCTGGTACATCGTGCGCAGGTAGACGCAGGCGTCCCCGAGTTCGGAGAGCAGCCGGATGCTCGGCGAAAGCACCGAAAGATCCGTGACCGCGGGATTTTGCGCCAGCCAGGAGAGCAGGGCCGTCTTTTCGGCCTCGCTGTCTACCCGAAGCACGGGCAGCACCCCGTCCAGGCCGGCAATCGCCTCCGAAAGCCCGCAGATGGCGGTCCCGTCGGGGGCGACCACCTCCAGCTCGCCGTTCAGTTCCAGCAGGGCGCTCTGCACCGCCGTATCGGCCAGGGCCTCCAGATCGGCGGCGCTGCGGACCTCAGCCGTCACGACGGGGGCGCCGATCAGCGCCAGGCCGGAGTCGACGGGATCCGCAAAATCCCGCGAAGCGGCCGCGATCAGCCCGCCGCTCCCGGCTGAGGCCGCCAGCAGAATGGACAGCACCCATAAAACCGTCTTTTTCAAAACCGTTCCTCCCTTGATCGATCTCTATTCTCCCGGGCCTTGCCCGAAAAAACCGTCTTTCCCGGCCGCCCGGCTTGCTCTTTTCCAAGAGCCGGCCTTCTCTCCCCCATCCGGGAGGGGACCGCTCGGAGCCGTCGGAGCCGTCACATCCGCCAACCCCAGATTGGGTCCGCGGAACATGATACTCCTTATCTTATAAGATTATCATCTTAAACAGCAGGGATTTCTTTAATATAGTAACAAAACAGCGGGGCCCCGTCAATAAACCCGTTAAAGAAAAACTTGAACGATTTAAAGATTTCCGCTTGACAAATCTTTCGCTCCGTGTTATGCTGAAAACGGGCCCTGAGAGCGAAAAAGGGCCGGACGAAGAAGCCGGGACCCGGAAGGGGCCGGTCTCCGGGAGGAAAGATGCAGGATCTCTATGTTGCCGAACAGCTCAAGGAAAAGATCGTCAGTTACGGCCGGGCCGAAGTGGACGACCGCTGGCAGGAGTTCGTCTCCCTCTTTCACTACAGCCGCCTCTACCTGATCGAAAAGGGACATGCCGAACTCTTTCTCCGCAACCGCACCATCCGCCTGGAAGAGGGCAGACTGTACTTCATTCCCTCCACCGTCATCGGCGCGCACTGCGAGGGGCGGATGACCCATGACTTTCTTCATTTCATGCCCGAAGGAGAGTTGAGCGACCGGCTGATGCTCTGCCCTCCCCCCGAGAGCATTCCCGCCACCCCGCTGCACACCGCCCTCTTTGCCGAACTCATCGGCATTCCGCAGCACAACGATTCGGCCGCGGCCGATCTGAAGAGGAGAGCCGTGCTGTTCTATCTGCTGTCCGGGTTCGTGAGCGATCTTCCCCCGGACAGTGCCAATCGGCGGTTTTTGCCCATCCTCCGCTACATCGACGAACACCTGAACGAGCGCCTGACCAATCGCGTCCTGGGAGATCGGCTGTATCTGAACGAGGTCTATTTTTCCAATCTGTTCAAAAAGACCTTCGGGCAGCCCCCGGTGACCTACATCAACGCCAGGCGGATCTCGGTGGCGGCCTCCATGCTGCTGGAGACCGAACTTCCCGTCAAGCAGATCGCCTGGCATCTGGGCTTTGAAAACGAGACCTATTTCAACCGGATCTTCAAAAAGCAGACCGGCGTCTCCCCCGGGCACTTCCGGGCCAAAAAGGGGATGCTGTCCTGACCTTCCTCCGCCCAAGCGGAAAGAGGGCCTTCACAGCCGGACAAAAAGGCAGAACCTCCCATTCTCTGAAAAAAAGACCTGAAATTTTTTTTCCAAAAGGGGGGCGATAGAGTTTACAAAAAAGAGGAAATATGCTATACTAAATAACACATCGGCTTTGGGACCTTTGCTGACTGCCTCGGTTTTGGAGCTTTGATGATGCGGGCAATTAACTCAGTGGGAGAGTGTCTTCTTGACGTGGAGAAAGTCGGGGGTTCGAATCCCTCATTGCCCACCAAAAAAGCCTTATCGCGAATTTTTCGCGGTAAGGCTTTTTGCTTTGTTTCATTTCGGTTTTTTATTTTCTTTATGCCGAAGCCTCAGCCTGGCCAAGCAGCCTGTTCAGTTCGTCAAAGAAGTCCTGTTCAGTCAAAGAGAAATACTGTAAAGCATATTCCACACCATCATACACCCAACTCGCATAGCTGATATAGTTGCCTCCCGATTCACTGTACGTCTGTGAAAAAAGAACATTTGTCCCGGCAATTTGTATACTATGCTCGCATTTTCCTTTCCATTCTTCTATAGTCGGAATATACACCTCGGCCAGACGTACTTTAAGTATAGAATAGCTGTAAGATACCTCTGTCACAACCATGGAACTTTCTTCCAGATAGGCAAATTCTCCGGTCTCCAAGATCTCGTAGATCATCGCCTGAATCAATTCTGTCTCAGCCGCCCCGGAAAGGTTCAAATAATCTGTATGATAAGTCTGATTGAATGCTGCTATGCTGGCTATTTGTTCAGCATATTCAATCGTTACTTCCTGCCCATGATACCTGGTCTCGAAGGGTAAGATCAAAGGCAGAAGTATGCTCGCTCCCACCAAGACGACTGCCGCGCAGGCAACAGCCAATACCCGGCAGCGCTTTCGGACTCGCCCGGCGCGGCGCAGCTGGTCCAGCCCGGCGGCCCCGAGATCCCGGTCGGCCTGATAGCCGAGGTCCCCGGCCAGATCCTTTACCTTCTGCTCCATTCCCATGTCGTCCACTTACGCCCTCTTGTCAGGCTCTCTCGCTGACTTCCACCCCAAGCAGGTCGTCGATCTGCAGGTGATCATTGACTCGAATATAGCAATTTTCATAATCCGTAATTCCGGAAGCCACCCTTAAAAAATATTCCGTCTTCTGCACCCCGTCCTCGATGAGGACGATCTCCCTGTAACCACAGACTGCCACAATGTGCGTGGCGTTCGTGACATTGGCCACAAAGGTGATCTGATCGCTGCCGATGTTCAGCGTCGTGATGAACTGATATCCGGACAGAAAGGCAAGAGCCACGTTTTTGCTCTGCACGTGCGTCCGCAATTTGCTGTAGTTGGGACTGCTTCCGCTCATCAGTCCCTCGGTGGTGAAGTCCAGCCCGTGATCGTCGAAGTATTCCTCCAGTCCGTTCAGGCAGTTGTTCTTTGTGGTCCCGCTCTGCCCCTGATCGGTCTTCATCTTCGTATAGAGTTCATCAATGACAGCTTGAATTTGATCGTTTGTTCTGAATGGCGCGAAATTATAATTCCCATTGAATATTATGCCAGAAATATGATTCGGGATCAAATCGGTATATAAGATATCGTAAAAGCCGACGACAATGCCCCCCGCGACCGGTCCGCAGGCAGTCAACCTGTTCTGCTGATCAAAAAAGCTCGGAATAGTGCTGGAGGTTTGATAACTTACATCCGACACCAGCTGATCGAAGGTGATGACGCGATCCTCCTGCCAGACCGCGCCCTGCCCGGCATAGGTCTTTTCCTCGCCCTCCGGGAGGTCGGGGACGTCAAAGCCGTATCCGGCGGTCCCGGCAGAGGACTCCGCAACAGCAGGCTCCTCTTCCTCGAAAGTCTGCGGCTCGGCGGAGAGGTCAGACGCCTGTTCGGGCGCGGCCTCCTCGGCATAGGCGGCCGGAGCCGACTCTTCGGCCAGGACGACGGGTGCAACGGCGGGGGCGCACACCAAAACCGCGCAGAGCACACAAAAGGCAATCAAAAACTGTTTCATAAACAAAACCTCCCTTTTTTATTCAGAGAACAAAAGTTTTATCTGCTTACACAAGGCTTTTCAGCTTCTCCAGGATCCTTTTGATTTCCCTCTCCACGGTGATCAGCGGAAGTCCCAGCTGATCGGCCATTTCGCGATAGGTCAGACCGCCCCAAAAGCGCAGGAAGATGAACTGTTTTTCCTCGGGCTCCAGCGAATTGAGGATCTCGTTCAGCAGAAAGATCTCCTCTTCATTCCGGCAGACAAAGCGGCCCACCGCCTTTTGCTGGGCCTGCTTCCGCTTTTTGCGCTTGCGGAGCAGATCGCGGCAGACATTCCTCATGATCTGATAGATCCAGCCGAAGGGATTGGAAGCATTCCGGTAAGAGCCGATCCGCTTGACCAGATGCACATAGGCGATCTGCACGGCGTCTTCGGCCTCCTGATAATCTGCCAGTATCGAAACGCCGAGGACCATCAGCTTGGGCGTCATGATCCTCACCAATTCGTTGTAACTCTCCTCATCCCCCTTTTTGACGCCCAGAAGCAGCTCGTTCAGCTTCTCCTGGTCCACACTGAACCGAAACGACCCCTTTTTCCTACGGGAAGACCTAATCAAAATTATCAAATCCTCCTTGATCCTGATCCCGCTTGATTCAGCCCTCTGTTTTGAACTGTCTGGCCACTTCGATGAGCAGCGAAAGCTGTTCATCCGTGAAATGCCCTGTCAGTTCATCCAGTTCGGTCTGTTTCTCCCTCCGCTGGGCCTCTTGGTCCACAGCAAAAAAGTAGGACAAACTTACACCGAAATAGCTGCAGATCTTTTCGATCGATCTCAGGGAGGGGACCCGGTCCTTGTCCCGGGTCGCGTTCTTGCGCCATTGATAGATCGTGGAGGAGATGTCCGCGTTCTCTTTCAGTTGATAATTGGAAATGCCTTTCTCGATCATCAACTGATCGATGCGCTTCAGAATGACTTTTTTGTCCATGTCTTCTCACCCATGGCAGTGCTATACCTATTATATAGATTTTCACATCGCCGTATAAAGTATTATATACACCATTTTTGGATGATAAAACATCTTTTCGCAAATTTTTCATGACAATAATATTTTTCTTTCCCTTTTTCGGCCGTGTAAAATTTTTAAATGACGGTTTTCTCGGAGGCCCTCCGAAGCCACTTTTTTTCCGATCCGCCGTTTTCGGAGGAACCCTCTCTGTCCTGCCGCCTTTCAAGAGGATTTTTATCCCCGATCTGTTCCCGCTCTCTGAACCGCCCTTCAAAAAACCTCTCCCGCTCCGTTCTTCCCCAAAAAAATTTCCGACACGCCTCTTCCCGGGAAAACTTTCTCTCTCCATTCTTCCAAGAAAAACCTCCTTGCCCTGCCTTTCGGAAAACGACGGATGCGAATATTCCCTGAATAAAAGGAAAAAACCGAAGCGGTCCGCTCCGGCTCTGCCTGAAAAAATATTTTGTTCTGCTCCTCCCGGGAGCGGTGAGGCCGTTCTCTTCCCCGGGCAGAAGCGGCCCAAAAGCAGGAGGTCCGCACGCCCCTTCCCTGCGCACGGCGCTTTTGAATGTCCCTGCCGTAAAACGTGATCTTTCGCCGGGTCCTTTCCCGCCGAAACCTGCGCCAAGCCCTTAGAAACCTGCGCCGGGGCTTAAGAGAGCCACTGTCTGAGGCGGGAGAGCGCTTTGCCGTGGATGAGCTTGAGGTTGGAATAGGACATGCCCATCCGGGCGGCGATCTCCTTGAGGGAGATGCCGGTGTAGTAGTGAAGGATGATGATGTCGCACTCCCGGGTGGGCAGCTTTTCGAGGGCGGCGGCCAGCTCCTCCAGCGCCTCCTCCTCCATCAGGCCCTCGGCGGGGTCTTCCGCGGCTGCGATCTCCTCGCTCAGCTCCTCCTCGACCCGCCGGGTCCGGAAGTAGTCGGTCACGGCGTTGCGGGTGATGGTGAAGATCCAGGTAGACAGAGAAGCCTTGCGGGGATCGAAGCCGGCAAGGCCCTTCTGGATCTTCAGCAGGACGGCGGAGCAGAGGTCTTCCGCCTCCTGACGGGAGATGCGGGAACGGATGTAGCGGAGGATCTTGGGGTAAAATTCCCGGTAGATCCCCTCCATGCTCAGATCAGACGCCGTCATCATCGGGACGCTCCCCTTTCAGGATCCGTTCATCGGGCTGACCGGCGGCGCTGACCTGTTCCAGGTCGTCGTCGGTCAGCAGGGCGCTGAAGCGGGCCTCTGCCCCCGCGATCAGCGCGGCCAGCCGCCTGTTCTGCGCGAAGCGCTGAAACTCGAACAGGAAGGCCAGCCTCTTTTCCAGACTATTTAACGGGGGCGGCGTTGTGCCAGTCCCCCATGCTTTCCACCAGCTTGTCATAGTAGCCCTCTTTGAAGAATTTGCACTTGGCGGGATCGACGCCCAGCCGGTCCCCGGTAAAGGCCAGGGCGATGGCCCGGCAGCCCCCCGCGCAGTAGGGGAAGAAGCGGCAGTCTCTGCATGCGGGATTGGCCTCCTTCAGGTCTCCCAGGGTGGTGCAGACCTCGGAGAGGTAGGGCCCGTATTGCAGCAGACGCTGCAGGCCCTCCCGCTTGACGTTGCCCAGGGAGATCCCGTGCGCCTGGTAGTAGCCCGACATCTGGTGACAGGGCACCGCCTCTCCCGCGGCCGTCACCGCCACCATGCCCCGGTTGCCCCGGCAGACCGGAATGCTGTCCCGGATCTCGCCCTGCCGGCACTCCACCGGGCGGGCGCGGAAGCTCCGGCTTTCGGCCCAGACCGTGGCCACCTGCCAGATATCCAGATCCATGTGACGGGGCTTTTTGATGTACTCCCGCAAAAAGGCGAACATCTCGTCATAGTACTCCCCCACCCCCAAGGTGGCGTCTCCGGCGTTCTTCAGCCAGCGGGGGGCCTCGGTGGTGCGGATGATCCGCATATCCTCCACGCCCATGCCGTCCAGCAGTTCGGCGGTCTGCAGCAGGGTGTCCAGGTTGCCCCGGTGCACGTTGGTCTGAGCCTGGGTGCGGAAGCCGTAGGCCTTGCTCAGGCCGATGGCGCGGAGGGCGTCCGCCTCGGCTCCCTTGCGGTTGCGGAGCCAGTCGTGGTGCCCCAGCCCGTCGAAGGAGATCTTGATGCGGATCTCCCCGTCGACGGCCTTCAGGCGGGAGAGGGTCTCGTCGTTGAGGAAGTGGCCGTTGGTGTTGAGCTCCCGCACGTACAGGCCCCGCTCATACAGCCCCTCCACGATCCCGAAAAAGCGGGGGTGAAGCATGGGCTCGCCCCCGGTGATCGTGACCGCGTGGATGCCGCAGTCCCTGGCCTCGTCCATCAGCCGCTCGGCCTCCTCCCACGAAAATTCGCTCTGCAGGGGGGCGTTGTCGGCCGCGTTGAAGCAGTGCAGGCAGTTGTAGTTGCACTTGCCGGTGATCATCCAGCTCATGGAGGGAAAGTAGCGGTTGTCGCAAAAGCGGGCCCTCTGCCAGTCGGTCAGCCGCTCGCCGCCGTCTGCGGGCAGGGCAAGCCCCCGTTCTGCCAGCGGCGCAAGCGCGGCTTCCTCCTCGGGCGAAAACTCATATTCGCCGTCGCACTTTTTCAACAGTTCAAATTCTTCCCGTTTCAGCCCCAGCGCGTCCCGCCGGTGCCATATGTAATAAGCGTAAGGCACCAGCCGCCAGCCGCGCAGGGCGACGTTCGGATTGAGGATATATTTCATGACCTTAAAAAAACCGCGCTAGAACATGATTTTTTTGATTTCGAACATGCTGGTCAGAAGGCCGCCCTCTTTCCCGCATTTTTCACAGTGATAATCAAAAGAATTTTGGTCGGCGCGATCGACCACGAATATCTGGCTGCCGCATCCTGGCGCCCCGCACAGTACTTTGCTGAAGCCTTCTGAGATCATGATCCTGTCGCCCGGTTTTATGTCGTGATTCACGTCCGTTTTCGCCAGGCCTACCGCCTGGCAGCCGCCGCCCGAGACGGCGGAAAGCTCCTCGTCCGACAATTCGCCGCTTTGGTGCAGCTGCGAAAAGTAAGATTCCGCCTCGGCCTCGGTCAGCTCCACGCTGTTCGCCCTGGCAAGCGCCCGCAGTTCTTCAGCCGAATTTGCCGCCTTTGCCTTTTTCAAAAGCTCTTTGTTCATTTTGCTCTCCTCCCTGTTTTCCTGATGATCACAAGATGATTTTGTGGAACACGTCCTGCTCGTCGTAATTTGTAAACCGCTTCACTCTTCCGCACTGTGTGCAGACGGCGTCGAATAAATTCTGGTGAGAAGGGATAAGAGCCGTGACGCGGTAATAGTCATTTCCGCAGCTGCAGGAAACATACTTACCAAGCATCGGCACATAAGCCCTGATCACATCTCCGACTTTGAGGTCGTTTGTCTTATGTGCGAGCGCTTGCGCCTTGCAGCCGCCTCCTCCCGCCACATTGTCCAGTTCCTCGTCGGAAAGCTCGCCGCTTTGGTGCAGCTGCGAAAAGTAAGATTCCGCCTCGGCCTCGGTCAGCTCCACGCTGTTTGCCCTGGCAAGTTCCAGCAGTTCTTTGGCGGACTTTGCCGCCTTTGCCTTTTCCAGCAGTTCCTTGTTTTCCATTTTCGTACTCCCCCTTTTTTATTTGGTATTGGCCGGGTTGTTGCACAGCCACAGACCCTTTTCGTACGTCTTGTACTTGCAGGATTTGCATGTTCCGGGGTCAGACAGCATCTGCGCGCTGCCGCAGACGTGGCAGCGCATGCCGCTCGTCAGGGCGTTGTACCGCTCTTTGCTGCCGCAGCGAAAACACGCCCATTCCTCGCACCCGTGCATCGTGGTGATCACCAGCCGGCCGTCCTTGGCGTGGCAGCCGCCGCCCGAGACAGCGGAAAGCTCCTCGTCGGAAAGCTCCCCGCTTTGGTGCAGCTGCGAAAAGTAGGCCGCGGCCTCCTCCTCCGAAAGTTCCACCTCGTTTTCCTTGGCGATTGCCCGCAGTTCTTCGGCGGACTTTGCCGCCCTGGCTTTTTTGATCAGTTCCCTGTTTTCCATTTTCGCGTCCTCCTTTCTGTTTATCGCCGCAAAGCCGCCCCTCTTTTGAGCGGCCTCCCGCAGTCAGGCCGAATGCCTGCCCTGCATACGCGCGCTCAGAGCTTTTTGATCTTGTCCGTCCAGATGCGGCTCCGCTGATAGAAAAGATAGGGATACTTTTTTCCGCACTGGGAGCAGGAGCCCTCCATCGGGAGCGACTGCTTTTCTCTGAACACGATATCCACACGGAACACCTGACAGCCGCAGGCCGGGCAGGACTTGTATTTGGTATGGGGATCGGTGCACATAAACAGATCGCCCTCACTGACCTCATTGCTGTTTACTTCGAACTCCTTTATCTGGCAGCCGCCGCCCGCCACGTCGGAAAGCTCGTCGTCGGACAGTTCGCCCAGCCGGTGCATCCGGCAGTAATAGTTTTCGGCCTCGGCTTCGGTCAGTTCGATGCCCCGGGTCCCGGCCATGTCCCTCAGTTCCTTCGCAGACCCGGCCTTCATGGCCTCGTCCAGCAGTTTTGCGTCCATATTCGCTGCCTCCGTCTTTTATTTGATATTAATAGGGTTGTTGCACAGCCACAGGCCCTTTTCATAGGTCCTGTACTTGCAGGACGGGCAGTGGATGTGTATGGGGGAATAACGGGTGCGGCAGCCGTGTCCGTCCCTGCCTCGGTTTGTTTTGCCGCAGGCAGCGCAGGCCCACCCGTCGCAGGAATATCCTTCCGAGACGATCAGTCTGCCGTCCTTGACGTGACAGCCGCCGCCCGCTACGGCGTCCAGTTCCTCGTCGGACAGTTCGCCGCTCTTGTGCAGCTGCGAAAAATAGGCCGCAGCCTCTTCCTCGGTCAGATCCACCTCGTTTTCCTTGGCGATCGCCCGCAGTTCCTCGGCCGATTTTGCCGCCTTTGCCTTTTCCAGCAGTTCCTTGGTTTCCATTTTCGCATCCTCCCTTTTTTATTTGATATTGGCCGGGTTGTTGCACAGCCACAGGCCGTTTTCGTGGCTGATAAATTTGCAGTTTCCGCAGTTGGAGATCGAGTTTGTCCCCTTGCAGCGGTGAGAGTTCCCCGTGATCGCCATGATCCCCGCGGGAATAAAATTATCCGCGGCGGTCTTTCCGCAGGTCTTGCAGACGAAACAGTCCTTTTGGGTGCCCACGGTCACCACCAGCCGGCCGTCCTTTTGGTGGCAGCCGCCCCCGGCCACGTCGGAAAGCTCGTCGTCGGACAGTTCGCCCAGCCGGTGCATCCGGCAGTAATAGTTTTCGGCCTCGGCTTCGGTCAGTTCGATGCCCCGGGTCTTGGCCATGTCCCTCAGTTCTTTGGCCGATCCGGCCTTCATGGCCTCGTCCAGCAGTTTTGCGTCCATCTTGTTACCTCCGTTGGATGTTTTGTAGATCCCGGCGAACAGGCCTCTGTCCGCCCGCGTCTCCGTTTTTTGTCCGACCCTTTTTTGCCGGTCTTTTTCCCTGTTCGCCCGGGGCCGGATCCCGACCCGCAGCAGACCCTGACAATGGGCTTTCGCCCGGCCCGCCGCAGATCACAAGGAAGGGATCCCGGCCCTTCCGGCGCCGGGGAGCAAAGGTGCGGGGCGGCTCCCCGGACTCTCGCCGGAGAGGCCGCCGGAGCCGTGCAGAACTTTCCCCTTCCCTTTTATTGATACGACGGGCGGGCGCAAAGGGCCGAATTTTTTTTGCGGACCGCCCGTTTCAGCCCGAATTGCAGGCTGCCGAAAGGCTCAGTACAGGGTGGTGCGGCTCACAAAGGCCTCGTCGTCCAGGCGCTGGCGGGCCACCAGCTCGGCGAACTTGCCTCCCTTTTCGATGAGCTCGCCGTAGGTGCCGTCCTCGAGGATCCTTCCCCCCTCGAGGTAGAGGATGCGATCGCACTGGCGGATGGTGGACAGGCGGTGGGCGATGACGATGCGGGTGCACTTGAGCTGATCCAGAGACTCCGACACCTTTTTCTGGGTCAGATTGTCCAGGGCGCTGGTGGCCTCGTCGAACATCAGGATCCGGGGCTTGGGGGCGATGGCCCGGGCGATCATCAGCCGCTGGCGCTGGCCGCCGGAGACCCCGCCCGCGCCCTCGGAGATAATGGTGTGCATCCCCATGGGCATCCGACGGATGTCGTCGGCGATGCCGGCAAGCTCGGCGGCCTCCCAGGCGTCGTCCAGGGTCAGCCAGGGGGCCGAAATGGTGATGTTGGAGAAGATGTCCCCCGAAAAGAGTTTGCCGTTCTGCATGACCACCCCGATCCGCCGGCGGAGGGATTTCAGGTCGATCCCCGCAAGGTCCCGGCCGTCGTAGTAGACCGCCCCCTTCTGGGGCTGTTCGAAGCCCAGCATCAGGCGGAGCAGGGTGGACTTGCCGCACCCCGTGGCCCCCACCAGGGCCACGTACTGCCCCGGCCGGATCTTCAGGGAGAGATTGTCCACCACCGCCGGCATGTCCTCGCGGTAGCGGAAGGTGACGTTGTTCAGCTCGATGCCGCCCGACAGCCGCTCGATGACCTTTTTGCCCTCGGCGATCTCGGGCTGGGCCTGCAGGATGGGCCGGACCATGTCCAGCACCGGCTTGATGTTGGCCACGGTCAGGGCGATGGAGGCCAGGGACGTGAAGGCGCCCGAGACCATGCCGTAGGCCGTGTTGAAGGCGAAGTAGTCGGCCACCGAGACCCCGCTCTGCACCGCAAAGTAGTACATGACCAGATTGCCGATCAGGGTGATGGCCGTGGTGATGACCCCGTTCAGCCTCAAAAACGCGGGCGGATCGTAGGTCAGGGCGGCCTCCTTGGCGTACAGGTTCCCCCACTTGGCGAAGGCCCGCTTTTCGGCCCCAGCCAGCTTGATCTTCTGCACCCCCGAGATCAGGGCATAGGACAGACCGCTCTCCTGGGCGCCCAGCTCCATCTGCTTTTTGCCGACCTTCATCTGGGCCAGCGTGGTGATCGCCGACACGGCCACCGTGACCAGGATGATGAGGACGGCCGGCACCACCAGGGCGGGCGCGTAGGTGAAGATCTGGGTGATGTAGACCAGCGAGAACACCGAGGTAAGGCCTGTGGACAGCACGGCCTGGATCATCATGGAACAGAGGGTGCTGATCTGGGAGGCCCGGGCCGAAAGATCGCCCGAGGCGTATTCCTTGAAAAAGTCGGCCGGCAGGGAGAGCACCCGCATCATGGCGGCGGCCTGGACGGAGAGGTCCGTCTTGGTGTTGATGCGGGCCATCAGCAGGGCGCGGACTCCGCCGATCAGCAGAGAGCTGACTGAGACGCAGACCATGAACACGGCGATGGAGACCAGAAGCCTTAAGCTCCCGCTCCCGAGCACGTCGGAGAGCAGCAGGTTGGTCAGTTTGGGCGAGAGCAGGCCGATCAGGGTGACCGCCAGGGCGGCCAGAGCAAACAGCGCGAAGTCTGCGACCGACAGCGTCCGCACGATGAAGAGGGCCAGGTCCTTCAGGCCGATCTTTTTAAGGGGAAAGGAGGCGTAGAAGGCCAGGGCCTCCTCCTCGAACAGGTCCTGATTTTTGCGGTTGACGCGGACCCGCTTCCCCTTGCTCTCGTCGAAAAAGGTGTAGCCGGACAGCCCCGAGGGCAGCAGGGCCACCGGAGCGCCGTCCGACTTGCGGACGGCCAGCATGGCCCCCGACGCGTCGCGGTACCACCCCTTTTCCAGGCGGACCGTCCGCCGCATGATGCCGTGCGGGCGGAGCAGAAATTCCAGCTGCTCGTTGAGATCGGTCACCGATCCGGGGGCCTCGCCCGGCCGGACCCGGTAAAATTTCAGGATCTCGTCGACGGCGTTTTTGGCCTTCTGCCGCTCGCTGTTCATCGCGGCGGTGACCCTGGCCCCCATGACGGCGCCGGCAATGCCCGCAAAGGCGTCGGCAAACATCTCGTCGTCGTTCTTTTTGCGCTGTCTGATCTGTTCGTCAAACCAACCCACAGCCATGACCTCCTGTTGTTAAGATAGCCGGAAAGAGCGGACGGACCGCCCGGAAAATGTCCGAAAAGCGATGACGCGCCGCCTCAGTCGCTGGATACCAGCCGGGCGTAGGCGCCGCCCAGGGCGTAAAGCTCGTCGTGCGTCCCCCGCTCGACCACTTTGCCGTTGTCCAGCACGATGATCTCGTCGCAGTCGCGGACGGTGGAGAGGCGGTGGGCCACCACGATGCAGGTGATGCCGCGGTCCTTGATGGAGCGGACCACTTCGTACTCGGTCTTGGCGTCCAGGGCGCTGGTGGCCTCGTCCATGATGATGATGGTGGGATCCTGGCAGAGCACCCGGGCGATCTCCATGCGCTGGCGCTGGCCGCCCGAAAAGTCCTTGCCGCCCTCGGTGATCCGGTAGGAGTAGCCCCCCTCCCGCTGCATGATGTCCTCGTGCAGACGGGCGTCCCGGGCGGCCATGATCATCTCGAAGTCCTCGATGGAGGTGTCCCACATCTTGATGTTGTTGGCGATGGTGTCCTCGAAGAGGATGATGTCCTGATCGACCACGGCCAGCGAGCCGGTGAACACGCTGCGGTCGATCTCGGAGATGGGCTTGCCGTCGAAGAGGATCTCTCCGCTCCAGGGCTTGTACAGGCCGGAGATCAGCTTGGACAGGGTGGACTTGCCGCACCCCGACGCCCCCACGAAGGCCACCCGGCTGCCCGGCTTCAGGGTCAGACTGAAGTTTTCGATCAGGGGCTCGGCCAGCCGGGAGTAGCCGAAGGTCACGTTTTTCAGCTCGACCAGCCCGGACAGCTTGTCGTAGTCGGTCTCCCCCTTGTCCTCGGGAAATTCCACGTCGGTGGGATATTCCATGACGTCCTCCACCCGCTCCATCTCCGTCCGCATCTCCTGCAGGGTCTGCCCGGCCGAGATCAGGGAGGTGGCAGGGGCGGTAAAGGAGGACATGAAGCCCTGAAAGGCCATGATCATGCCCACGGTGAACTGCCCCTCCATGGTCAGCCACACCCCCAGCACTAAAATGGCGGTGCCGGACAGGGCGCTCACGAAGGAGGGGATCAGCCCCAGCACCTGGTTCAGCTGCTGAAAGCGGACCTTCTGGGTGTTGACGCTGGCCTGGTAGCCCGACCACTTCTCGAAGTAGCCGTTTTCGGCCCCGCTGGCCTTGATGGTCTCGATCATCTCGATGCCGGCCACCGTGGCCCCGGCCAGTTTGCCCGCGTCCCGCATCTGCACCCGGGTGATGTTGACCCGCTTTTTGGAGATGATCCGGGCCACGATCAGGTTGATCAGGATGGACCCCAGCCCCACCAGAGTCAAGATCCAGCTGTAACGGATCATGACCACCAGGTAAAAGATCATCATGACGGTGTCCAGCACCAGGGGGGCGAAGGTGTTGACCAGGCTGCCCGCGATGGAGGCGTTGGAACTCTGCCGCTGCTGGATGTCCCCCGCCATGCGCTGGGAGAAAAATTCCATGGGCATCCGCAGCACCTTCCACAAAAACGAGGCGCTGCCGGTGACCGACATCTTGCCGTCGATGCGCAGGGACCACACCGCCTGGATCCAGGCCACGATCAGCTGGACGGCCGACAGGGCGGCCAGGGCGATGAGAAAGGGGGTGAACCACTCCGGATTCTGCCCGGTCAGCAGTCGGTCCAGAAAGATGCGGGAGAAGGCCGGGTCGATGACCCCCAGCAGGGAGGAGATCACCGAGGTCAGCACCACAAAGGCCACCGCCGCGCCCGCCCCGGCCAGACGCTTTCTGGCAAAGGACAGCATGCTTTTGGGCTTGCCGCCCGGCTGAAAGTCCTCCCCCGGCTCGAACATCAGGCAGACGCCGGTAAAGGACTTGTCAAAGGTCTCCATGGACACCGAATAGCTGCCCTTGGCGGGGTCGTTCAGATAAGCCTTGCTGCCCTTGAAGCCGTTCAGCACCAGAAAGTGGTTGAAATTCCAGTGTATGATGCAGGGGAATTTCCCCATCTTTCTGAGATCCTCGGGCTCGTAGCGGTAGCCCTTGGCCGTCAGCCCGTAGCGCCGGGCCGCCTTGAGGACGTTTTTGGCGTTGGAACCGTCCCGGGAGACCCCGCAGTCCGCCCGCACCTGCTCCAGCGGCACCCACTTGCCGTAGTAGGCCAAAATCATGGTCAGCGAGGCAGCCCCGCACTCGAGGGCCTCCATCTGCATGACCACCGGCACCTTGGCCGCCCCCTTGGTCAGGGGCGTCTTGATCTTTTTCTGCTTGGCCATGGCTTCCCCCTCAGTTGAACACAAAGGAGAGCGGGGAGACGCTGTCGGTCACGATCTCGGCGGCGTAGGCTCCCTCGGGCAGGGTCCCGTCCAGGGTGACGGCCACCGCCCATTCTCCGGACTGGAAGCCGCCCACGTACAGGAAGTAATCGCTGAAGGCCTCGGCGGTGACGGCCACGGGCTGGGCGGCCACCTCGGCCACCGTGAAGGTCTGATCCCCCACCCGCACGGTCATGCCCGGCTGGATGCCGGCGGCCTCCTCCTGCCGCACGTAGCACACCGTGCCCGAACTCTGGGCCCACACCGCGCCGGACACCGTGGTCTCCAGCCGACCCAGGGCTCCCCACACGCACACCCCGACGAGCAGGGCGATGATGGCGGCCAGCACCATCCACATCGAGGGCCGGGAGACCCGGATGTAGTCGTTCAGCTGCTCGGGCGAGGAGACCCGCTCCAGACTTTTTTGGCGAAAAATTTCTTTTTCCATGATGTTATCTCCCTATCCGCGCCGCCGTGTCGGCCAGAACGGCGCAGCTGTTCTCAAAGGCTTTCACTTGCTGTCTCCCGTCAGATTTTCTTCTTGATCCGGAGGATGTTCTGTCCGTCCTGATACTCGTAGGCGATCTCGTCCATGCTCTTTTTGACCATGAAGATCCCAAGGCCCCCCACCTGTCGCTCCTCGGCGGACAGGGTGGTGTCGGGGTCGGCCTTCTTCAGGGGGTCGTAGGGGACCCCGTTGTCGATGAAGGTGAGGATGACGGCCGGCTCCCCGGTGACCTCCACCCGCACGGTGGCCGGCCCCATGCCGGGCTGGTAGGCATAGCGAACGATGTTGCCGAACAGCTCGTCCACGGCGATGTCGATCTGGGCCTGCGCCCGGGGCGGACAGCCGAAGGCCTCCAGCTGCTCGTCCACGAATTCGGTCACCTTGGGCATGTTTTCCAAAACGGCGTTTACGGTCAGTTCTTTCATGATTCTTTCTCCTCGCAGGGCTGTTTGTACTCCAGGCAGAGCATGGTGATGTCGTCAAATTGGGGGGCGTCTTTCACAAAGGCGTCGATGTCGGCCCGGACGGCGGCGCAGATCTGCTGGGGGGACTCCGACGCGTGGGCGTTCAGGGCCTCCGAAAGCCGCTCCATGCCGTACAGGTTGTTGCCGGCGTCGGTGGCCTCGGTCACCCCGTCGGTGTACTGGAAGAGCTTGTCGCCGGGCTGCAGGGTCAGATTGCCGGCCCGGTAGCGCACCCCCTCCATGCCGGCCAGCACGAATCCGGGGCGGATCTTCTGGGCCTCGAAGCCGCCGGCCCGGCCCACAAAGGGCATCTCGTGGCCGGCGTTGACGTAGCAAAGCTCCCCGGTCTTCAGGTCCAGCACCCCCTCGAAGGCGGTGATGAACAGTCCCTCGCTGTTGGCCTCGCACAGCAGGCGGTTGACCTCGGAAAAGACCTCGCCCAGATCCCGGCCGGGCAGGGTGTGGTCCTTGATGAGGGTCTTGCCGATGACCATGAACAGGGCGGCCGGCACCCCCTTGCCCGAGACGTCGGCCATGACCACGGCCAGGTGGGTTTGGTCCACCATGAAGAAGTCGTAGAAGTCTCCCCCCACTTCCTTGGCGGGATCCATGGCGGCGTAGATGTCAAATTCCCGCCGCTCGGGGAAGGCCGGGAAGATGCAGGGGAGCATGGAGGCCTGGATCTGGGTGGCGACGTTCAGTTCGGCGCCGATGCGCTCCTTTTCCGCGGTCACGGCGCTGAGGTTGGCAATGTAGTCGCGGATGTCGTGGTCCATCTGCTTGAGCGCCTCGCACAACAGCCCCATCTCGTCGTGCGAGCGCACGGTGAGCGACACGATGGAGTCGGACAGGCTTCCCTCCCTGCCGCCGAGCACGAAGTCGTTGGCGGCGGCGGCCATGCGCTCGACGGGGCGCACAAACATCTCCTTGAAGAGAAAATAGTAGATGAACATGATCGCCACCACGATGGCCGCGGAGATGAGCACGACGCCCAGAAGATAGCCGAGCAGCGCCGACTGCAGGGTGCGCATGGGGATCTCCACCGCGAACATCACCAGGCTGCCGTCTGCAAGCCTGACGGGAAGAATGGCGGAGGTATTGTAGCCGTAATCCCCCTTGGAGATCAGCAGGCTGTCCACCCGTTCGCCCGTGGTGCCGATCAGCTCGAGTTCGGCGATGTAGTCAGGGTTGAAGGAACTCTTGTCGCCCAAGACGTAGGAATATTCGGGATCGGTGTAGCTGTCGAAGAGGTAGAGCAGCGGCTCCCAGTCCGTGCGGTCGCCGTCATAGGAACTGAGGACCTCCAGGTCGAGGCAGAAGACGAACACATCGTTGGCGCCCATGGCCTCGCGCAGGGCGTCGAGCTGCGCGGAAAGGGCGAGGTAGCGTTCGGAAGCGTGCACGGCGGCGATCTCCTCCTCGCCGACCGTCCCGCCGTCGTAGCCGAGCGCCAGCGCGGCATAATTTGCCAGCTCTTCCTTGCCGAAGTAGGAGACGGCCGTCTCGGCGATGTCGTAGGCGGTCGAATTGTAAATTTCCTGCAGGTTGTCGCGGTACTGAAAATAGCCCGTAACGCCGGTGCAGACGCAGATGAGCAGGCCGAGCAGCGCAAAGCCCAGCATGATCTTTTGGGAAAGCCGCAGTCGTTTTGTTTTTTTCACGAGAGATCTCCTGTGCGCGTGCCGGCCGTCCGCAGAAAAATGACGAAGGTGTTCACGCCCAGCGCGCTTTGGTATTCAGTGCGCTCCGCCAGGCCGAGAAGGAGCCGCATCCCGAGGTATTCCTCCTCCTGCGCGAGCGCAATGGGGTTGTACCGCCTGCCGCCCGAGCGGATGCGCACGATCACCTCCTCCCCGGCGATCCGCACCCGCACGTCCGTTCTTCCCGCGCGCAGCGGCACTTTTTCCGCCAGCACGGTCAGCATCTCCTCCACCGAAAGGCTGACCGCCATGGTCGTCTTGGGCGGAAGGCCGTTTTCCTCGCAGAACTCGCCCACGCGCATGCTGGCGGCGCTGCTGCCCTCGGGCGTGCGCTCGGCGGAAAAGGCCAGCGTCCTGCCCTCGCGCTCCGAATCGGCGTCGAGCAGGTAAAAAAAATGGCGCCCGCTCCGCCTGCCCGCCGCGCACCCCGCGCACAGAAAGAGGGCGGCGGTGAACAGCTCGGCGGCGGGGTAAAACAGCCAGACCCACTCCCCCAGCCCGCTGAAGGCGAGGCAGAAGAGCACGACGGCAAGGCAGCCCCGGCTGACGTTGATGACGTTCGACATCAGCACGCTGCCCGTGGCGTTGTAGTAGTAGCACATGACGTTGTTGAAGGTGGCGGGAACCAGCCCCGCGGCGAACAGACAGACGGCCGTGCGCACGTCGGCCGCGCTGCCGAACCAGCCGCCGAGCTGCCCGGAGAGGGCGCACAGCGCCGCCGCCAGCAGCAGCGACAGCCCCGCGCCCGCCGCGATCTGGGTCTTTAACAGCCCTTTGACGGCTGGCGCGTCCTTTTCGGCGTACAGGATGCCCGTCATGGCGCCGGACGCCTGCGGCACGCCGTTCTGGACGCAGACGGAAAACTCGGAAATGTTGTTTACCACCGCGAACACCGCGGTCGCCCCGGCATAGGAAAACAGCGCCAGGATCTTGTTGACGGCAAAAATTTTGACCGCCGAAAGGACGTTGTTCAGCGCCATCATGGCGCCGAAGCGGCAGATGCCGCCGTAATCCTTCCGTCTGGGCAGCGCGAAAGAGAGGGAAAAATTCCCGCCTCGCGTACACAAAAAGAGAAAGCTTAAAAGGCAGGCCGCCGCCGTGGCGATGCCGCTCGCCCACGCCGCGCCCGCCACGCCCCAGTCGCATACGAACAGAAAGAGGCAGTCGAGGGCGATGTTGAGCGCCGTCATGGTCAGCATGGCCGCCATCGAGCGCTTGTTCCTGCCCTCCAGCCGCAGATAGAAATAGGGCACATACAGCATCACCTTGAACACGCCGCACAGGAGCGTCACGCGCAGATAGGTGAGCGCATAGGCGTAGGTCTCCTCCGTGCTCAGCAGGCCCGCGAGCGGACGGGCGGCCGCCAGCCCCGCCGCGCACACGATCGCCGAGGCGGCCAGCGCCAGGGTCATGGCGCAGCCGAAGATCCGCTTCCCCTCCTGCTTGTCATCCGAACCGAAGGCCATGGCCGACAGCTGCGCGGCGCCCGAGGCGATGAGCGAGCCGACCGCGCACAGCACCAGATAGACGGGCAGCACCTGATTGACCGCCTCCAGCCCCGCGTCGCCCAGCCGTCTGCCCACGAGCAGACCGTCAAAAAACACGTTGATCGTGCCCCCCAGCACCGAGATGACGTTGGGGAGCAGCGCGCTGAGATAGAGTTTTCGGATCAACGAAGAATCGCTCTTCACCCTCTTTTTCCCTCCGTCCGCGCCGTCAGCGCGCGGAACACCGCCTCGCCCGAGATCACGCCCTCCTTGCGGTGCGAGAGTCCGCCCGCGTGCAGGGCGGCGTCGATGGCGAACTTTTCGCACCGGACCGCTTCGGGCGGGTCGATCATGCCGAGCGCGCGCAGTTCCGCATAGTCGTGCGAAAGTTTGACCAGCGCGTCGTCGAGGAATCGGGAACAGCGCCCGGCCTCCGCCTCGGTCTCCAGAAAAAACACATAGTGCCCGGGGATCTTCCGGGCCGTCGTACACACGGTAAAGTCGCGGATCTTCACCCCGTCCTCGGCCAGCAGCCGCACGCCTTCGGCCAGGGTGGCCTCGTCCAGCTTTTCCCCGGCAATGTTGAGAAACCGCCCCACTCTGCCCGCGGCTTCAAAGAGGGGGGCCTGTCCGAGCCGTCCGGTGATGCGGAGCAGGTCGCCCGTCCTGTAGCGGTACAGCCCCGAAAACGTGGTCACGACCAGTTCATAGCATTGTCCGGGCTGCACGTCCTCCATGGCCACGGGATCCAGGCCGCCGGCCGGCAGGAACTCGTAGTATGCGCTCTCCGGCATCAGCGCGTATTCGGCGCTGTTCATGCGGGTGGGTACGCCCGACATCACCTCGGAGGAGGTGTATGTAAAGTAACTCACGGGCGTATCGCCGATGTATTTGCGCAGCGCCTCCGCCTGCCAGGTGTGCTCCCCGCCGCCGATGCCGCTCACAAAGCGCAGCCCCCGCCACAGTTTCCGGGCGACATGCGAAAAGTCGCCGCCCGACAGAATGCCTTCAAGCGCCGCAAGCCGCTCCCGCGTGGGACGGGAGGCGGCGCAGAGCGCCTCCTTGGCCTCTGCGGAAAGCTCCGCCGAGACCTTTCCGTCGCGCAGGTCGCGCAGGATCGTCTGCCAATGCTCCTCGAGATAGCCAAAGAGCAGCAGCGTGTCATACAAAAAGATCGACTGGACGGAGCAGAGCGCCTCGCAGGCGAGGGCAAGGCGCAGCTTGACGTAGGGCACGGCGGAAATATCGCCCGCAAAGTTCAGCCTTTTTCCGCCGAGATAGCTCCCCTCCGTCTGCCCGCTGCCCTCAAGATATCCGAAGTAGGCCGCGGAGAGCAGCTGTCCGCCCCGCCCGTCCGGCGGGCAGAACACGCTCGTGTGCAGGTGCTCCCCGCCCCGCGCGCCCGTCAGATAAAAGGGCATATCGCAGATGCAGGAGCCGTAGCGGGAGAGCGCCGTTTGGCACAGCGGCAGCATCTTGCGTTTTCCCATGGTGCCGGAGGTATAGAGAAAGGTGCACGCGTCCTCCGCCGTAAGCAGGTTTTTCTCCCCGTCCGCCGCGCGGCGGACGTACTCCTCGTAAAAGGCGTAATCGGTAAGCGGCATGGCGCGCGCCCAATCATCGGCGTTTGCCGCCGCGGAAAATCCGGCCCTTTTGCCAAGGACGGTGCCGGCGTTCGCGGTCAGCACCTCGCGCAGGTTGCGCGCGTTGACGGCGTACGCGTTTTCCGCTCCTGCATACAGCCTCTTTACGCTGCGCGCAGCTCTGTCCTCCCCCATCCGCCTACTCAACGGTCAGAATGTCCGAAAAACCGGTGATCTCGAAGATCTCGGCAATGGTCTCGTTGACATTCCGGATCACCATTTTGCCCTGCTTGTTCATCACCTTCTGGGCGGCCAGCAGCACCCGGAGTCCGGCCGAGGACAGGTATTCCAGGGCGGCAAAGTCCAGCACCAGGCCGGTCACGCCCTCGATGCTGCGCTTAAGTTCGGCCTCCAGCTGGGGGGCGGTGGTGGTGTCCAGCCGGCCCGACAGAGTCAGGGTCAGTTCGCTGCCGTTGACGGTCTTTTCGATGGTCATGAGTTTTTACCTCTCTTGTAAAATATTTTTTTCATCGTGTCATGGGCGGTCCGCTCGCCGCGGATCTCCGCCCGCTTTCAGGGCCCGCCGCCGTTTTTGGGCGCGGCCCCTCCGGGGGCTGCCTTCCCTCTCCGGGGGATGCCTTCCTCTCCGAATGATCTTTTGCCGGAAGGAGAAAACGGCTAGGTCCCACCCTTCGGGCGGCTCTTGGCCGCTCTCGGAAGGTCTGCCTTCCGCATCTTCCCGGGCCTTTTGAGACAGGCGAAGGCTTTCTGCCCTTTTCCCGCCGGGCCTTTTGGGGTCGGCGAAAGCCTACTGTCCTTTTCCCGCCGGCCCGCCTTTCCCCTCGGAAAGCCCCTCCTGTTCCCGCTCGGCCAGCATCCGGTCGGTCTGCCGGCGGAGGACCAGCAGCCTTTCCAGCTCGGACTGCGTCAAAAAGATGCCGGCCTCCTTGAACAGGAGCAGCATCTCGTCGACGTATTCCTCTCTGGACAGGCCGGCCATGGAAAGGGCCAGCCGGTTCAGGCCCTCCTTCAGTCTGGCGTCGGTGTCGATCGCCTGGTTAAAAGCCGCCGCGTCTTCGAAGCCGAGGGCGCGGGGTTTTTCCTCTTCCATCAGACCCCGCCTCCTTGAATTTACTGTCCTCTATTATACGGAAAAATCAAAAATACGGGAGAAGATCTGCGCGAAAGGCTGGATTTTCTGCGTGAAAGGTTCACCGCCTTATTTGCCCCCTCCCGGGAAAGGACCGTCCCCGGTCTTTCCTTCTTCAACGCCCTTCCCGAAAAATGCGGCCGCCTGCGCCGTGATCGCGGCGGAAAGGCAGTGCCGGGAAGGCTCGCCCCTCACCGTCTTTGCAGATCGGACTCTCCGGTCAGCGGCCGGTCATCGCAAATTATATTATAACATAAATTTCAGATCTGTCAATTTTTTTTCATGGCTCATTCGGTTGAAATCAAAAGAATTTTCTCAACGGCCAAAAGAATGCCTCTATCCCGCATCTATTCCCCTCTCGTCCCTCCGCGCCAAGCGGAGAACGCAGTTTCTGCACGAAAAAATCTTTCCCCAAAAGCCGAAGAGGGTCTGTCCCTGCCATAAAAAATAAAAGATCTGCGGATGGACTGCAACCCCATCATCGAACCGAATCGGCAGTCGATGCAGACTCTCTGCTGTTCACGGACCTTTTATTTTCACATTGTATGATATCGATCGGGAAAAGTCAACTGCTTTTCAAAGAGGGCTTTTTTCGAAAGATATTTAAAAGCAGTTTTTCTTACATAAAAGCCGGCAAATTGCGGCGGTCCCCTACTTTCCGAAGGTGTAGGCCATGTAGTAATCCCTGAATTTCTGCATGGTCTTCCGGGCCACGGGGATCCGCCCGCCGGGCAGCAGGATCTCCCCGTCCTGGACCCCGGTGACGAAGTCCAGATTGACCAGATAGGCCCGGTGGGGAGAATAGAACTCGGGACAGTCCTTCAGCATCTCCGCGATGCGGGTCAGGGTGAAGGGGGTCCGGATCTTCCGCCCGTCCGCGAGCAGGATCTCCCGTTCGTGGTTGAAGCTTTCGACCATGACGATCTCGCCGGGCTCCACCTTCCGCCCGCCCCCCGCGGTCTTGATGAACACCGGGGGCCGGTCGCTGCGGTTCAGCTCGGCAAAGACCCGCCCGCAGAGCTCGGAAAAGTCCTTTTCGGAGACCGGCTTGACCAGGTAGCCGGCGGCCTGCACCCCGAAGGCCTCCACCCCGTACTCCCTCGAGGTGGTCAGAAAGACGATCTGACAGCGCTCCCCCCGCTTGCGGAGCTGTTCGGCCACCTGGATGCCGGTCAGGTGGGGCATGATGATGTCCAGCAGGTAAAGATCGAAGCCCCCGTTTTTCTCCACGTATTCCAGCAGATCGAAGGGATCCGAAAAGGCCTCGATCCCGAAGGGTCGGGGGGCCTGGGCCGAAAAGCGGACGGCCAGCTGCCGGATGCGCTCGATCTCCCCCGCCTTGTCGTCCAGCACGGCAACCCGGATCATGACCCGCCTCCTTCGGGCAGGGCCGTTCTGCCGCCCGGATCCAGCGGTCCGCCCGCCGCGGCCAGCTCGTCGGTGACTTCGGCCGGGATGAGGAAGACCGCGGCCCTGCCCGGGGAAATCAGATCCTCGTCGAACCGGAGGATCAGCTCGTTTTCCTCGCTCAGGGTAAAGGTCAGCCCCGCCGCGATGCGCTCATCGGCCAGGGAGGTAAAGGCCAGGCTCTGGTCATATTCCGAGGTCCAGATGCCCCAGCCGTAAAATTCCTGGTAGTCCTCCCCCTCCCAGTCCGAGGTCCGAAGCCCGATCTGCCGCAGGATCTCGGCGTCCAGGGCGGCGGTGAAGTCCCCTTCCTCCCCGAAGAGGTCGGAAAGGGCCAGGATCTTCTCCTGCTGCCGGTCGGCCACGAAGTAGCGCACCACGTTCAGGGAGCTGCCCAGATTGACGGTGCAGCTCATGGACAGGATCAGCAGATCCTCCCCGTCCCGCTCCACCTTCCCCTGAATGTCCATCCAGACGTAGCCGCTGTACTTTTGCCCCAGGTATTCCACAAAGCGGACCTTGCACTCGTCCTCGAAGCGCTGCAGCTGGGCCTCCAGCTCCTCGTCGGTCACCGGGCGCTCGACCTCCAGCCCGCTGCTTCCCCACCCGAATCCCCAGTTGCGGAAGTCGATGATCTGAAAGGCGGGGCCGACGCCGGGCAGGCTCTCGAGGGCGCTGACCGTCCCCGGCATGCAGTTGAGGGAGAACACGGCCGCCAGCGCCGCGGCCGCGATCCCGGCGATCAGACGGGGCTTGTTCCGCCCCTTCCCTCCTTCGGCGCGCTCTCCCCTGCCGGCCCCGAACAGCACCAGCCGGATGGCGAATGTCCGCTCCCCGGACTGGCAGACGAAAAAGCCGCTGTACTTTTCGGCGATGTAGCGGACGCTGTCCAGGCCGTAGCCGTGCTCCTCGCTCTTGCGGCCCTTGGGCAGACCGTCCTCGCCCAGGGGGATCTTCTCCCGCACCCCGTTTTCCACCGCAAGGGTGAACTTGTCCTGCCCGCCGTAGTCGGCCCGGATCGAGATCTTCCGGTCCTCCTCCCGGGCCAGCAGGCAGGCGTTGAGGGCGTTCTCGAGGGTGTTGGCGACCGCCGCGCAGATGTCCGCGCTGTCGATGGCCGTCTCGGCGGGGATGTTGACGGCGGCCTCGACCTCCACCCCGCTTTGGGCGGCCCGATCGATCAGGGCGGAGAGCACGGCGTTGACCACGGCGTTTTTGCACCAGGTCTTTTGCTCGAATTCCCGCAGGCCCTCGCCCAGCGAATCCAGGTACTGCCCGATCTTTTCGGTGTCGCCCTGGCGGATCAGCCCCCTGATGGCGGCAAAGTGGTGGCGCATGTCGTGACGGTAGCGGCGGCCCAGCTCCAGCTTCTGCTCCGTCAGGCGGTATTCGGCCCGCTCTACGGCGATCTGCCGTTCCATGCGCTCCCGCTCCAGCCGCAGCCGCTCGCTGTGAAAGCGGGCCCGGATGAAGGCCAGCAGCACCGCGAACACCGTGGCGTCCACCAGCAGAAGGAGAATGATGACCGCCGCGCCGCGGGTGCTGTCGGCCTGATAAAGCGAAAGCCCGCACAGGAGAAAGAGGGCAAGGGGAATGTACCAGCTGCCGTTGTCGATCAGGGGTTCGGACAGCAGGATCTTCCGCATCCGGAAGACCGCAAAGCCCAGTCCCGCCCCGACCAGCGCCGCCAGCAAAAGGTTCAGCAGGCCGCTCCAGATCCCCCAGCCGGCCATCAAAAGAGGGGTCATCCACAGCTTCTCGGCCAGGTCGACCACCAGCGCGGCCAGCCCGCCGAGCAGGAGGATGAACAGGTTCCCGACGAGGTTCCGCCGGGAGAGCGCAAAACAGGCAATTGCCGCCGGCAGGTAGGCGGTGAGCGGCATCAGCGAGATCAGCCGGCTGTTGTCCAGCGTGGTCAGCCCCGCGATCAGATGGCCGGCCGAAAGGGCGCCCAGCACGATCCCCCAGACCGTCCGGGTGACCCGGGCCGAAAACCGCCGCCGGGTGAGGACCGCGCAGACAAACCCGAACAGCCAAAACGGAATGACGGCTAGAAAGATGTTGTTCATCCGCACCTCCTCCGCCCTCTCCGGGCCATCCCCGCTTCCGGTCCGGCGCGGGGCCGGAAAGCGAACTTTTTCAACAGAAACAGGTTTTCCAAATTTCAGGAGACAAATTTTATTGCAGCTGCCGCGTTACTTGACGCACTGCAAGTGAAGGGCAGTTTCCCCAATGTAAGGGAATAAATTTTAATTCAGCGCAGAATCGCTTGAATGCCGCGAAGCGGCAACAGGTTTTTCAATTTCAGGAGACAAATTTTATTTCAGGGGACAAAGCCTCCCCTGATTCCGTTTTCCCTAGTATAGCACATTTTTCCGGCGAAGGTAAAGAAAAAAGGGCCTCTTCTCCCTAAAATCGCCCGATCTGAGGCAAAGTTTGACGGTCCGCGCCCAACATCCTCCGGTCCAGGGTCTCTGCCGATCCGGACCGTCCCGACGAAAGAAATCACCGTTCCGGACCCTCCGCCGGAAAATCGGGATTCACAGCTCCGGCCCGCCCCGCCGGAATCTGGCCGGGGTCAGGCCGGTCTTCTCCTTGAACTGCAGGCAGAAAAAGGCCGCCGAGGAGTAGCCCGTCAGAAAGGCGATCTCCTCCACGCTCTTGCGGGTGAAACGCAGCAGTTTTTTGGCCTCCCGGAGGCGGAGAGATTGGATGTAGGCGCCGACGGAAAGGCCGGTGGCCTCCTTCACCAGACGGTTGACCGTGTTCCGGTGGTAATGGAAGGTCTCGCTCAGTTCCCGGACCGGGATCTTCCGGCCGAGATGGGCCGCGATGTAGTTCAGGATCTCCCGGGCGTCCGGCTTTTCCCGCCCCGGATCCCCCTGCGCGGTCCGGAACAATTCCAAAAGCAGGGCGTTGAGCAGATGGGTGCAGATCTCCCTGCCGCAGATCCGGTCGTAAAGGGCCTCCTCGATCATCTTGCCGATGCAGGCCTCGGCAAAGTCCTGCCCCCGCAGATTGAGCTTTTCGGGGAGCATCTGCTCCAGTTTTTTCTCGTCCTCCACCGTAAATTCCAGTCCGGAGAGCACAAAGGGATCCTCCTTGTCGGCGAAGATGGTGTTTTCCTCCCCCGGCCGGCAGAACAGAAGATCCCCTTTTTCACAGCGGTGCCGCCTGTTCCCGATCTTATATTCCCCCTTTCCGCCGTGAACATACAGAAGATAGGGATAGTCAAAGACCCGGGGCGGGGTGAAAAAGCCCTTTTCGCAGGGAAAATAGTTGATGACGCTGAATTCGGCGAAGACGCTCATGCCTGCTCCTTTGTGCAAAAGTACATTTTTTCGGGTCAAAACTCCATTGTCAGGAGTGCAAATATAGTATATAATATTTCCGACGAAAAGTAAAGCGGCAAGAGAGGCGGCCCCGAAGCTGTCAAGGAAGCCGAACCGGGAATTTTGCCCAGGGGAGGGCCTCTTGCTGCGGCAGGAACAACCGTTTCGACAACTTACAAGGAGCAGAACATGAAGATCGAAAAAGCCCCCGAGCGCATGAGCGCCAAGGAAAGGGTCCGCCGGACCTTTGATTTTGAAAAGACCGACCGGGTGACCATCGGGTTTGAGACCAATCCCAACATTTACCGCAAACTCTGCCGGGCCCTCGGCCTGCCGGAGACGGACATCGAGCCGCTGTACCGGGCGCTGGGGGTGGATTACCGCCCCATTTCGGCCCCTTACGTGGGAAAAGAACTCTTTCAGGCTCCGCCCGACCGGCGGGTAGACCCGCTGGAAGGCTGCGTCATGCGCTGGGTGGAGCACAGCACGGGCGGCTACTGGGATTTTGTGGACTTCCCGCTGCAGGAGGCCTCCGACGAGATGTTCGACCGCTTTCCGGTGCCCGATCCCGACGATTTCGACTATGCGGCCGCCCGGGAGTTGGCCCGGAGCTACGGCGGAGAGCTGGCCCTGTACGCCGGCAATCCCGGCATCCCGGACATTCTGAACTCCAACGGCAGGATCATGGGGATGGAGGACGTCCTCTGCCACCTGGCCCTGGGAGACGAGGCCGCCCTCCGCTTCATCGGCCGGCGCGCCGCCTTCCAGCTGGGCATGATGGAGCGCCTGCTCGAGACCTGCAAGGGCCTTCTGGACTTTGTCTGGCTGGGCGAGGACCTGGGCACCCAGATCGCCCCCATGATCAGCCCCGAACTCTACCGGACCCGCATCCGGCCCATCCATCAGCAGTTCGTCGATCTGGCCAAAAGCTACGGCCTGCCCGTGATCATGCACTCCTGCGGCAGCAGCAGCTGGGCCTTTGAAGACTTTATCCAAATGGGCATCCGCGGGGTGGACACCCTGCAGCCCGAGGCCGTAAACATGAGCCCCTCCTTTTTGGCCGCACATTTCGGCGGACGGCTGAATTTCCGCGGCTGCATCTCCACGGCCGGTCCCCTGGCCTACGGCACCGCGGCCGAGACCGAACAGGTCTGCCGGGAAACCCTGGAGATCATGATGCCCGTCCGGGGATACCACTTTGCCCCCACGCACGCCATCCAGGACAACACCCCCGTGGAAAACGTCATCGCCATGTACAACGCCGCCCACCGCTACGGACGGTACTGATTTTGCCCTCTGCTCCTCCTCGCGGCGGACGGACCAATCTCCTCCGTTCAGGACAGCCCAGGGATCCCCTGCTCTCGCCCGCCCCTGCGAACGCGCTGATCCCCTCCAGCTCTGTCAATCGCTGCGAAGGAGTTGGCTCCGGTGGACACCCTGAGAAGGGATCCGATCTCCTTGCGGTCCCGCCGATCTCTGCAAAGGACCTGATTCGCCGCCGGTCCATTCCCGGGCAAACAGATACCGCCCCCGCCGCTGCCGTCTGAACAGGGACGGCAACGGCGGGGGCTGAACTTTGTCCTATAAAGGACAAGAGGTCCGCTCCCGAGCTTTTTCCGGAAGCGGACCTCTGTTAGAATGGTTTCGTTTTAATTTCGAAAATTGCGGCTAAACCCGCTTTTTTCGCTTCTAACCTTCTTCGCTCAATTTTCCGTGATCTGACCCCAGATGACCACCGAATCCAGGTTGAACCGTTCCCGGCTGCGGAGGGTCACCCTGTGCGGACCTTCGGACAGTTCTCCGGAGAGGAAGGCCAAAGAGACCGGATCGTCCGCGCCGCTCAGATCGGCCGTGCCGGCCGAAAGGCCGTCGATCAGCACCTCGAAACGGCCGTAGGTCTCCCCTCGGGCGGCCAGGATCGCAAAGCGGCTGCCGGTGAAGGAGAACTCCATGACCGCGTTTTCCCCCTCGTAGCGATGCCCGAAGGAGGCCAGCCCCGGTGTCAGGGTCCAGTCCCCTTTGAACTCGAAATGCTCCTCGTCCGGCGACAGCCACAGGCCGTCCGGGATCCGAAAGGACAGCACCGCCTCCCGGAAGGCGATGTAGCGGGTGCCCGGCGCCGTGGTGTCCGTGACGACCAGGCGGTAGCAGCCGATCTCCCGGGTCTCGAAAGAGGCCGTGACGTTGCCGTCTTTCACCTCGGCGTTCCGGACCGAGCAGAGCTTTTCCAGATGCCCGGGATCGGGGCCTCCGTACAGCTCGAAGTTTTTGGGCAGATAGACTCTGGTGGGCTCGCCCACGATGGTCAGGGTGTTGGCCGTGACCGGCTCCGCAAGGCGGACGGTGAGGTCGAAGGGATTTTCCTCGCTGATCCCGGTGCGGTCGGAGTGGATGAAATTGGTCTTGTCCTCGTCGAACAGGTTTTCGATGGCGTAGCTTTGGTCCCAGGGGCGGTAATTGGTCTCTTCCAGGCTCTGCCCGACCGGACGGGGCTCCGTGTAGTCCCAGCGGTAGTCCCGGCGGTAGAAATAGCCGCTCTCGAAGGCTTCCTCCTCATAGGACTGCCTCAGGGCGTTCAGATAGCCGATCTGGGCCTGGCCGTCCTCCACCCGTCCCAGCCCCAGGCCGATGAAACTCCCCCCGTAGGTGACCAACAGCACGGCCTTGAAATACACCCATGTCCCCTTTTTCAGCTCGAGGTCCCGGAAGGTCCCGGGGTCCTCGGGGTGGAAGCCGGGCGTCCCCTCCGGGTTGTTCACTTCGGCCGACATTTCGTAGGTGCTGCCCCCGTCCAGGGAGAGCCACAGCCCGGCCTGACGGCGGCCGCGCAGGGCGACGCGGTAGGTCCCGTCGCCGGGGATCCTGAACTTGCCCCGGATCTCCATGACCGCATTCTGCCCGGGCGAGGGCTCCCAGATCTCGGTGTTGCTGTTCTGGATCCGGTTCAGGTTGTCCTCCTCGGTGACCGAGGAAAAGCCGGCGTACCCGGCGCGCACGGCCTCCTCGACGTCGGCGTACATGGCCTCCGGCTCGTAGGTATAGACCGTCCGTTCCAGCACGCCCTCCCTCTGGCTCTGCTTGAGCTCGATCAGAAATTCCAGGTCCTCCACCTCGAAGGCGGCGTCGTCCTTGGTCACCCGCAGGGTGAGGCGGATGGGCCCCGAGTCCCGGCGGCCGGGATCCGGCGCGTAGACGTAGACGCCCTCGCCCCGCTCGGTCAAAACTCCGAAGGCGGGGGCGGTGATCTTCTTCACCTCCCAAGAAAATCCCTCGGGCAGCACCAGATTTTGGGACAGATCCAGCACAAAGTCGGCGCCCGGCTCGATCTCGTAGGGCTGCGCGGAGCGGAAGGCCTTCCGCCCTCCCCCGTAGGATCTTCCGGTCTGATAGATGAGGGCGGCCGGCAGATACATGGGCAGCCCTTTTCCCTCGACTTCGGCCAGAACCTCCTCCGAGAGGGTCTGGTGCAGCACCTCCGTGAAATAGTAGGTCATGTCAAACCCGGTGGCCTCGCAGACCGCTTTGAACCAGACGTCGGTGCCGCCCCGCCCTCCGCCCGCCTGAGTGGCCCGGATGAAGGCGTCCTGTCCGAAGGCGTGGATCAGATTGACGTAGGAATCCAGGGCCGAATTGACTCCGCCGTTTTGCAGGGTCTGCTTCAGGCACCAGGAGGGATTGGCGTAGCGGTTCCAGCCGGTGGCGTAGTTCCCCTCCGATCCGCCGTCGAGGGTGCGCCTGGACGAGACCTTGGTGAACAGGCTGTAGGAGACGATGCTGACCGCGTTGTTGGTCACCTCGTCCCCGGGATGGAAGCCGAACCGCTGATAGTGGTGATTGAGTTCGTGGATGCACCCCCAGAAGTTGTCGGAAGGATCCAGCACGGCCTGCTCGGCGTCGAGGGCGTCGGTCAGACAGGAGAGCGGACAGTTGACGGTGTGCCGGCCCACAAAGGCCACCATGCTGCCCGCGGCGACGAAGGGGTCATACAGAAAGTTGATCCCCAGATCGCCCCCCGACCCGGCCGGCACCTGGTTGGAGACCAGGCAGATCTTGTCCCACAGCAGGGCGGCCTCGGTCAGCTGTTCAAAATCGAAGCGGGCGGCCCGGCTTTTGGGGCCGGAATGGCGGACGGCGTCATCCCAGACCTCCAGATCGAAGTAGGGGGCCGATGCCTTCCGGTTTTGCTCGAATTCCTCCCGGGTGGTGCAGCCCAGAATGAAGTGCGAATAGGCCACGCCGCCCGAGAGGGTGACCGCAAACTCCGTTCCGGCGCGGACGGGGCGGAGATAGATCGGCCCGCCCAGAAAGGAACCGACATAGGCCGTCTCCGCATTCACGGTCATGACGTTGGCCAAATAGGGCATGCGGACAAAGTCCCGGGTCAGCCAGATGTTGTTCTGCTGTCCGTTGGTCAGCTCCTGGCCGATGCAGACCCGCAGTCCCCCCGTGGCGGCCAGATCCTCCCCGCTCATCTCGACTTTGACGACTTCTCCGGCCGGGGCGTAGAGGCCGGTGATGTGGTTGCCCCCGCTCCTGGCGCGGATGGTCAGCCGTTTGACCAGGGCGGGCTCGTCGTCGGCCACATCCCCCTCGTACAGCCCGACCGAGGCCGAATGCCTGAAGAGCTTCCGGCCGGTCTCCGCGCCGTTCAGATACAGGTTGCCCTCGGCGTCCATGCCGTCATAGGTGGAATCGGAGGCCAGAAGAGATTGGTTTTCGTCCAGGACGGCCTGCTTTGCCTCCTCGTCGCCGGAGAAGGTCCGGCCGTAGAGGGGATAGCTGCCGAGGCCGCCGTCCGAGATCTCGGGCAGCCTTCTTTGGACCGTGCCCAAAACTTCTGCCTCCATGCCGACCCTGGAGGTGTTTTTCATGCGGTCCGAAAAGAGGGTCTCCGGCCAGCGTTCCTCTTCCGGCTCCTCCCCCGGACCGGGCTCTTCGGGCGAAGCCGGATCCGAACTCTCAGGCGGCAGGCCGGGCTCCGGCAGAGAATTCTCGGGCGGGAGGGAACTTTCCGGCTCCCGGTTGGAACACCCCGAGCCGGACCGGCAGGAAAAGCTGCCGCAAAGCAGCATGACGAGGATCAGAAAGACAGACAGCATCCGCAGAACTTTTTGCTTCATGATTTTCTCCCAGACGGTGTTTTGACTTTCCGGCACCGGCTTTTCCGGCCGGAAAGGGTCCCTATCAATTTGCCGAAAATCGCGGATAATTATTCCTGCCGCAGGCGGCCTCGCGCGGGGCCGCGATGAATGCGGGACAGCGATGGATTTTGATCGCTGCCCCGCAGTGGTATTTGCCTTTCGGCAGTGTTATTTGCCTGCGGCAAGTGACAGGCCGTTGGCCAGTGATATTTGCCAATGGCAAGTTATATTTGCCTGACGGCAAGTGAGATTTTGCTTCGCAAAGTTTTATTTCTCCCTTCAGGAGAAGTTTTGGTCTTGTCCGCAACTTTGACCGCAGGTCAAAATATCACGCAGGGAACCTGCATATCACTTTCAGCCGTAAGGCTGAAAATATCACTTTGGCCAAAGGCCAAAATATCACTCAGAATCCCTTGTCCCTCTCCTCCTTATCCGCCCGAAAGGCGCTGTCTTTCGCGCAACTGTACGAAATTGTGGTAGATGCCGCCCCGATCCAACAGCTGTTCATGTGTGCCCTGTTCGGCGACTCTGCCCTCGGACACGACGACGATCTGATCCGCCGCGCGGATGGTGTTCAGCCGGTGCGCGATGACGAGCAAGGTTTTTCCGCGGACAAGTTCGGTGATGGCCTCCTGAATGTGCCGCTCGTTGTCGAGGTCCACGCTCGCCGTCGCCTCGTCCAGAATGACGATGGGCGCGTCTTTTAAAATACACCGCGCAATGGAGATGCGCTGTTTTTCCCCGCCCGAAAGGGAGGCTCCGCCCTCACCGATGACGGTCTCGAACCCCTGCGGCAAATTCATGATGAAGTCATAGCAGCGCGCCTTCTTAGCTGCCTCCTCCACTTCCTCTCTTGTGGCGGTCGGTCTGCCCATCGCGATGTTGTTATAGACGGTATCCTGAAACAGGTACACGCGCTGGAACACCATGCTGATCTTGTCCATGAGTTCGGCAAGCGGCACATCGCGGATGTCCACGCCCCGCACCTTGATACTGCCCGACTTGATGTCCCAAAAGCGGGCCAAAAGGTTTGCAAGCGTGGTCTTTCCCCCGCCGCTGGGGCCGACGAGCGCGGTCATCGTGTTCTTTTCCGCCGCAAAGCTGACATTGTGCACGGTATCCTCCTCGCCGTAGGCAAAGGTCACGTTTTCAAACGATATTTCGGGCGCGGAAGATGTCGCGGGGATGTGCTTTTTGCCGTTGTCGGGCAGCGTCTTTTCGTCAAACACTCCCTCTATCCTGTCGAGACAGCTCCCCATGACGGTCAGGCGCGACGATTCGCTGTACAGCGTTTTGAGCGGCAGAAAGATGGAGAAGGCGAACAGCACGCAGCCGATGAGGTACGGCAAAGTCATCATATCTTCAAAGTACAGCCACACGCCGAGCGCGACGATGCCCGCCATGCCGACGGTATAGAGCACGTTGAGCACAACCATCCACGGCAGCTGCGTGAACTCGAATTTGAGCGCGGCGTCCCTTGTCTTGCGGAAGTTCTTTGTCAGATCTTCCGACTTTTCGCCGAGCAGATTGTAGCTTTTGATGACACCGATGCCCTCGATATGGGAGATGACCGCATCCGTCAGTTCCTCGTTCTGCTGCTGACGGATATTGCTGTGTTTTACGCCCGATTTATTCATAAAGGCCGCGGCGATGACGACCGCCAGCGACACGCCCGTGACCAGCAGCCCGATGCGCCAGTCAATGACGTACATAAAGGCGACCATGAGGAGCGCCGAAAACCCGTTGCCCAGCATGTCGGCGATCGACTGCATAACATTTTCTTCGACAAACACCATATCGGACGAAAGCACCGAGCTGATTTTGCCGATGTTGCCCGCCGTAAAGTAGCCCATCGGGAGTTTCCGAAGGCGCGCGCCCAGTTCCATGCGCTT
>CALVJY010000019.1 GCA_944332455.1 uncultured Clostridia bacterium | reverse complement strand
TTCTTTATCAAACATTACCTTTCGCCTTCTCTTCCTTTTTTAACTTCTTTTTGTATTTTATCATCTGAAAGACGTGTTTGAACGCGAACACGGGGTGCGTGAATATCATTCTCGGCCCCGCCCACTTCATAACATCCTTTATCTTCTGCCGCATATCCGGCTTGTAGCAATGAATCTTGCAGAAAGAGCAGAACTGCTTATTTTTCTTGAAGGGGCATTTTTCGAGGCGGAAGAGCGCATATTGAGTGAGCGCTTTGCATTCCTCGCATAGCTCCTCCCCTTTCGTTCCGTGCTTGCCGTGGCAGTACTTTCGAATCATCACGGGAATGAGCTTCTTCTCTTTCTCCCATGCTTTCAATTCTTTGGGTACTTTCTTGCTTTCCGCATTCTCCATTAACTTTCATCCCCGGTCTCTCGATACGAAGGCACACATTTGTTCCCTTATGCGAACCAATTTGTAAAAAAAATCAGGGGTGACGTTCCCCTATGCGAACATACGGCCTGAAAATAAATACGCTCACGCGTATTGCTTAAAAAAATCAGGATCGACCGGTCCGCAACAGATGAGTTCCCTATCGCGAACCATGGAATATTATAGCACGCCCTCGGGCGTATGTCAACAAAATGAACCGGCATCCAGCGCATTTTTTTTCGAGGTTTTCAGAAGAACGGGCTCCTATACCCCCCTACCCGCTGTTGCCTCGTGATCTCATACTCTCGTTGTTTTCAGGAGAACGGGACCACACCTCCTGCCCTCAAAGGCAAAAAGACCCTTGCGGGGCCTTTTCTTCGAACTTCTTCTCATGTAGCCTTTTCGATCTCGGCAGCACAAATGCCGAAAACATCAGGGTTCTCTCTTACACGGTCCGGTCGATTTGATTTCTGTCTTTCAAAGAGATGAACTTTTCAGGATACAATTGTGTGGCATTGTGTGGCGAGGGTGCCGCTCAACCGCTTACTGCGTTTCCAAAAATTTCTCCTATTCTTCTTCCACAAACTTTTTCAGCAGTTCCAGCAGTTCGTCCGACACCATGTGTTCGATGCGGCAGCCGTCCCGTTCGGCCAGTTCCTCGCTGCCGCCCAGCTTTTTGATTGCGGCCGTCAGAACCTGATGGCGCTCGTAGACGCCCTCCGCTCGCTTTTTGCCGGCCTCCGTAAATTCGATCACGCCGGACTCGTCCATTGTGATATAGCCCTTTTTGATCAGAAGATGCAGCCCGCGCGACGTGCTGGATTTTGCAAAACCCAACTCGTTCATCACGTCTACGGAGTGAACGTTCGAACTGCTCTTCCGCAGCAACAGGATTGCCTCCAGATACATCTCTTCCGATTCGCGGTTCCGCCTTCTTGCCATGGTCTTTCTCCTCGCGTTTTTTATATTATACCCGTTCCGCGCCGAAAAGTAAAGGAAAAAGGTCGGCCTTTCGGTCCGGCCTTGAACGCCGCCCTTCCCCTCTTTGTCCACAATTTATCCTGCTCTTTCCGCAAAAACACAAAGGCAGGCCAAGAGACGCTTTGGGTCTTTCTTTATTCAAAAAGATTTAAAATTTTATATTTCAGCATAAAATTTCGCTACTCTCTGAAGATTATGGAGGCCGCTCCTGCGATCTGGAAAGGATGAAAAACTACAAAACAGTCTCCATGACGAAGTTGGTCAGCAGGATGCCCTTTCTTTCGACCTGCTGTTCCTTTCGCACGCAAAACCCCATCCGTTCGAAAAACGGCCTCGCCGTCAGAGAGGCTTCCGTCCGCAGGGAGGTCTCCCCGGACTGTCTCGCCAGCTCCCGGATCCTCTCCGTCAGCGCGCGGCCCACGCCCCGCCTCGCAAAGTGTCCGTGCACGTACAGCCGGTCCAGCAAATTTCCGTCCAGATCGGCAAAGCCCACGATCCTCTGCCCGAATTCAGCCACGACAGTCTGATGCTCCCGCAGGGTCCGGCTCCACTTTTCCGGATCAAAGCCGGAGATCCAGGCCTGTCGCTGGGCGGGAGAGTAGTCCTTTTGGCAGAGGTTCCGGATGGAATTTCGGAAAAGTTCGCCGATCTCTTCCAGATCGGCCTCCCGATAATCCCGGAGATGAAATCCCTGTTTCCAGATCCAGGCAGAGACTTTTGAAAAGTCCTCCTCCGAGCGGATCACGAAACGCGGGATCGCCGGATCTCCCGACGCTGCGGCGCGCCCTGACAGCTCGTCCGATGAAGTCAGGCCCCCCTCGGGCTCCTCCGGTCCGGCCAAAATGCAGGTCTTCCCCGGCGGCAGCGTCAAAAAATCAGGCTCCGCATTTTCAAGGACGACGGCATCGGAGGCAAGACTTTTTGTGCGCTGAGAGCCCTTTTCCGGGGCGGGCAAAGCGGGCAAAAGCAGATCTTCCGCGCAAGATCGGGCGGCTTTTCGGACCAGGTCAGGCCGGCCCGTGAGAAAAAACAACATGTCGGACCTCAATTCATTTTCTTCCGGATCAGCAGGATCCCAAGTCCGCCCAGGCAAACTCCGGCGGCCACAGCAAGACCCAGCAGGACATAGTGCAGCGGAGCCCAGACTCGTTCCGGATCGGCCCGGCCGGAAGCGCCGTCCGGGTCGGAGGAATTCTCATTTTGGGAACCATCCGGGGCCGAGGAGTCCGGCGGGAGGGACGGATCCCCGAAACTGCCCGCCTGCGCCTCATAGATGATCGCAGAACAGCTCCCCTCCCATCCCGGATCTCTCTCCAGGATCAGGGTCAGTTCGGCCTGTTCGCTCCGCAGCGAGGCCCCGAAAGTCCGGCTCCGGACATCATCGCCCTGGGAGACTTTGGCCAGAACAAGATCTCCCTCGGTCAGAAGGTCCAGTTCCACTTTGGCGCCGGCCTGCAGGTCGAACCGGCAAGAGGCTTCCCCGCACTCGATGGTCAGTTCCGTCAAGATCCCCGCTTCGGAAAGCCGGCCGCCATAGACGATGCGGATCAGCTGATGATCGGACTCCAGCAGAATGATCAGCCTGTCGCAGCCGGCCAGATTGGCTTCAAAGCCCTCCGAGGGCGCAAAGACAAAGCGGAATTGGTTCAGCAGATCAAAGGTCTGATCGGCCTTCCTCTCCGCACGGCCGGTCACGGGATCGGTCGTCAGAACGAGCGGGCTTTCCTCTCCGAGCGCGGGGCCTCCCCAAAAGGAGGAAAGCCCGACGAAGAGCAGCCCGAACAGGAGCAAAAACGTTCTCCTCATATTCAATTTTTCCCCCTTAAAATCATAAAGCGCCCCCGAAAGGGCGCTTTTGTCGGTCAATCGTACAGCTTCGAGAGGGGCAGATCGGCATAGACCCGCTCGATGGCCTCCGCAAAAATGGGGGCCACGGAGATCTGCTTGATCTTGGGGATCAGCGCGTTCTTGTGTTCGTAGGTATTCAGCGTGATGATCTCGGTCAGACAGCTCTTTTCCAGCCGCTCCAGAGCGGGGCCGCTGAACACGCCGTGCGTGCAGCAGGCCAGAATTTCCTTGGCGCCCGCCTTTTTCAGGGCCTCGGCGCCCTGCACGATGGTCCCGGCCGTGTCGATCATGTCGTCCACCATCAGGCAGCGCTTGTCTTTGACGTCGCCGATGATGTTCATGATCTCCACCGCGTTGGCCTTGGGGCGGCGCTTGTCGATGATGGCGATGGGCGCGTCCAGCTTGGTGGCGATGGAGCGGGCCCGCTTGACGCTGCCGACGTCGGGAGAGACCACCACCAGATCGGGAGAGACGTACTCGTTTTTGATCAGATATTTGCTCAGGACCGGGCATCCGAGCAGGTGATCGACCGGGATGTCGAAAAAGCCCTGGAGCTGCGGCGCGTGCAGATCCATGGTCAGCACGCGGTCGGCCCCCGCCGTGGTGATGAGGTCTGCGACCAGTTTGGCGGTGATGGGGTCGCGGGATCTGGCCTTCCGGTCCTGACGGGCATAGGCGAAATAGGGAATGACCGCCGTGATCCGGCCGGCCGAGGCCCGGCGCAGAGCGTCGATGATCACCAGAAGCTCCATCAAGCTGTCGTTGACCGGCGCCGAAGTGGATTGAATGACGAACACATCCCGTCCGCGGACTGATTCGTGGATGTTGACCATGGTCTCTCCGTCACTGAAAGATCCGGATTCGATCTCGCCCAGTTCCATGTTCAGCAGCTTGGCGATCTCGGCGGCCAGTTGTTTGCTGGAGTTCCCCGCAAACAGCTTGATACTGTTCCCGTGTGTAATCACTGTAACACTCCTCCTTGGTACTTGTGTGCCAAAAAAATTTTATCGATCTCCATTTTCCCCGAAGTAGCGCTTGGTCCAGTTTTCCTTCAGGAGCTGGTGGGTCCGCCCGATGCAGAGCGAAAAGGGCGGGACGTCCTCGGTGACGGTGGTGCCGGCGGCCAGAAAACTTCCGTCGCCGATGCTCAGCGGCGCCACCAGATTGCAGTTGCTGCCCACAAACACTTTGTCTCCCAGCACCGTTCTGGATTTCTGCTTTCCGTTGTAATTGGCGAACACCGCGCCGCAGCCGATGTTGCAGTTCTGCCCCATGACGGCGTCCCCGACGTAGGCCAGGTGGGAAATTTTGCACCCCCTGCCGATCTCGGCGTTCTTCAGTTCCACAAAATCCCCGATCCTGCAGTTTTCGCCCACCTTGGAATCCGGCCGCAGATAGGAGAAGGGTCCCACCTTGCTGCCCTCCCCCACCGACGCGTGGTCGATGAGAGAACTGGTGATCTCGGCATAGTCGCCCACGACCGCGCTCTTCAAGGTGCTGCCGCTGCCGATCTTGCAGCAGTCGCCGATGACGCTCTCTTCCAGAATGACCCCCGGGCCCACATAGGTCTCGGCCCCGATCCGCGTGTGACAGTCCACAAAGACGGTTTCGGGATAGGGGATCAGCACCCCGTTTTCGGCATGGCCCTTCAGGATCTGTTTCCGGAAGCGCTCGCAGACAAAGGACAGCGTTTCCGGCGTCAGACGGACGGATTGGAGGCCGTCGAAGGTCTTGAACAGGATCTCCTTTAAGGTGGCGGCCCGGGCCAGCTTTTCGGGACGGAACAGGATCCCGCCCTCGAAGCGGATGCAGTCCTCGCCGGTCAGCAGGGCGTACTCCATCACCGAGTCCAGCCCCTCGGCGGTCAGCAGCGGAAAGTCCTCCCCGACCACCAGGCGCCAGTCTCCCTCGCTGTTTTGGAGCAGCTGGTCGATGCTGTCCAGCCCGCCCTCGCGCACCGAACAGCGGGAAAAACAATCGCACACCCTTTGCAGAGAAGTCTTTCCCAGACAGGAATGGGCGTGCAGCGAAAAATGCGGGTCGACGAACACGGTCGCAGTGATCAGGCTCTCATATTCTTTCAACATATATTTTAAATGATACCCCCTTTTATGTCAAATGAAAACGGCATGATTTTGGATTTTTCTCTTTCCCATCCGGTATTTTCTCTTCTCCAGCCCCCTCCGGAGACAAAAGAAAGATCCGTGAGGTCACACAGATCTTTCCTTGGTTTTTTGTCTTCTCTTTTCCCGGAAGTATGCCCGCAGAAGTTCCCCGCATTCCTCCTCCAGGATCCCGCCTTCAAAGGCGGGGCGGTGGTTGAGGGCGGAATCCTCGAAGGTTCGGTGCAGGGTCACGGCGTAGCCGCCCTTGGGGTCAAAGGCCCCGAAAAAGACGGATCCCACCCGGGCGTTGACGATCGCCCCCGCGCACATGGGGCAGGGCTCCAGCGTCACATAGAGGTCGCAGCCCTCCAGCCGCCAGGACCCCAGCTTTTTGCAGGCCTTCTGAATGGCCAGAAGTTCGGCGTGCGCGGTGGCCATCTGGGTCTCCTCCCGGCGGTTGTGGGCCCGGGACAGGATCTTTCCCTCCCTGACGATCACGCATCCGACCGGGACCTCGTCGCGCGAGGCAGCTTTTCGGGCCTCACGCAGGGCCGCCCGCATCCATTTTTCTCTTTCGTCCATTCTCTTTCCTCAAAAAATCAAGTACTTCCCCCGGCATGGCCCGGCATTGCGGCAGGATCTTTGGCAGCAGGCTGTGATCCAGCGGGTGCGGCCAGCTTTCGGCCCCGACTTCCACGGTGAAGGCCGGAATGTTCAGGACCTCTACGCACCAGTCCTTGTAGCCGCCGTGGCTCTCCGGACTTTCGGCCAGGGCGTAGCCGCTGACCTTGCCAAGCCTCCGGGCCAGCGCCCGGTCCCGCCGCAGACGGCCTCCCTTTTGCCCGTAGCGCCAGAATATCACCTCCCCCTTGCTGTGGAAGGTCAGAACGGCTTCGGCCCGCACAGCCGCCGTAAAAGCCGCCAGAGCCAGGCTTTCGGGTTCGGACAGCGGACAGGGGCCCACATAGCCCTGCGGAGCGGGCGCGAAGAGATTGCCCCTCCCTTTTCCGAATCCGCTCGGGAAATTGAGGTTGAGGTCCACGGCGTCGGCATTGGCCTTCCACAGAGAAAAGTCCTCGGACCCGCCGTTGACCGCTCTTAAAAACTTTCTCCTGGCCGGGGAGGAGACCGAGGACAGCCCGTTTTGACAGAGTTCCAGGCCGTCCGCATTGAGGCAGGGCACAAAAAAGACGGTCCCGAATGGAAAGGGCCGTATGAGGCCGAGGACCAGGGGCACCGTGATGTGCTCTCTGGCGTGGAAGCCTCCCACGATCAGCAGGACCGGCCGCCCCTCCCCCGTTCTGACAAACGGGATCAGGCGGCCCTCGGCGCTCTGGCCGATGCTTCCCGTCTCAAAGGGCGGACCGAGGGCATTGACGCACTCCAGCAGCTGATCGTATCCGAAGGAACTCATACGCCATCATATGAGCAGGAGGTCTTTATTTGTGATAGGGAGAATTTGACAGGATCATAAAGGCCCGGTAGAGCTGTTCGGTGAGGATGACCCGCATCAGCATGTGCGGAAAGGTCATCTCCGAAAAGGAGAGGCGCTCGTCCGCCCCCCTTTTGATCTCCTCGGCCAGGCCGTTGGAGGATCCGATCACAAAGGTCAGCTCGGACACGCCCCGGTCAAAGAGCTGTTTCAGGTGCTCCGCAAAATCCGGACTGCTCCGGCTTTTCCCCTCCACGCAGAGGGCGATCACCCGGCCCTTGAGGTGCTTTTTCAGGGCGGCGGCTTCGCTCTCCAGGATCTTCTGCAGGTTGCCATCCTCCCGCAGAGAGCTTTCCTCGACCTCGCAGATGCGAAGATCGCAAAAGCGGGAGAGCCGTTTTTGGTACTCCGAAACGGCCTCCCGGTAAAATGGTTCCTTGATCTTGCCGACGCAGACGAGATGGATCCGGATCATCGCTCAAAGAAAACTCCCCAGCGTCATCAGCAGGCAGACCACGATCCCGGGCGCCGCGACGGCAAACCCGATCAGAAGATCCCGCTTGTTCCGCGCCCGCTCCTGCTGTGCCGCCCACTGAGCCGGACTGAGCCCCCAGGCGTACATTCCGTACGGCGCATAGGGCGGCATGACCGGCGAACAGGGCGCTCCGCCTGTGGGATTGCCGTACACCGGCTGCGCAACAGTCTCCGGCCGGACGGGCGCGGCCGTTCCGAACTCACTCATCCCGTTCATGGGCAGGGGCGGAGCCTGGCCGGGCTGTACCTGTCCTTCGGCCCGGATCCGAAGGATCGGCCTCCTTTCACGCCCGAAGTAAAGCGTGCAAAGCACGATGCCCGCGAGGGCGGACAGGATCAGAAGCAGGAAGACCACGGCCACCCAAGCATGCTGTTCCAGAAAGCTGTTGAGCATCTGATCGGTGACCTGATTGACTTCGATCAGCACCGATTCGGTCACCGACACGGCGTTGTTGATGAAGTGCACGATGGCGCTCGACCAGATGGATTTCGTCTTCCAGTAGACCAGCCCCATGACGATGCCGCCGCAGAAGGCATTCAGATACTGCACGGGGTTCATGTGCATGAAGGCAAAGCAGAGGGCGGACAGCAGCACGGCCGGCCACTTCCCCAGCTTCTTCAGCCCGTTGACGGCCAGTCCCCGGAACATCAGTTCCTCCGAGAAGGGCGGAATGCAGGCAATGGCAAAGTAGCCCAGAATGATGCCGGCCACGCTGTCAAACATGGGCGAAGAGGAGGCGGAACTGCTCAGATCCATGCCCATGGCCTCCAAAAGGGCGATGTAGACGGCGTTGACGGGCAGCATGATCAGAATGTAGCTGAAAGTGTACGCGAGGGTCATCAGCAGATCCTTCCAGGACATAAAGCGCTTGTAGCCCATCTCCTTCCCGATGTCCGCCCGCCGGATGACCAGATAGATCAATCCGCCCGCCAGAATGCAAAAATGCAGCAGGATCTGCAAAAACCACTGGATCCCCATGTCGTTTTCCAGCGCGGCGACGGCCTCATTTACGCTTCCGTACTGTCCGCCCTGCACCATGAAAACGGCCATGAAAGCCAGGACCAGCGTGACCCCCAGCGAAAGGATCACATTGATCAGGACCGTTCCGGACAGGGCGAAGCCGGCGTCTATGGGATTTGGTTGAAAGGGCTGTCTGTTCTTTTTCATATTTTTCTCCTGTCAGGCTCGGCTGTGATTCAGATCAGGGCAGCGAAGGGCTGGAACTTTCGGGCGGAAAGGTAGAAAAGTTTGGAAAAATCCGCAAAGTTTGCCCACAGGCCGAGGGCTGCCTCCTGACCTCCGCTCTCTTCGGAAGTGTAAAAGTTCATCTCGAAGGCCTCCCCCTCCTTGGCGATCTTCAGCACGATGTTTCCGTCTTCCGCCGTCCCGTAGATGTGATCTTCTGGCATGTATTGGGCCAGCCTCGCCAGCAGTTCGGGGCGCGGATGCCCGTACTTGTTGCCTTCGCCGTAGCTGATGACGGCATATTCGGGGCGGATGGTCCGCAGAAAAGGGATCTCCTCGGTGTCGTTGGTGGAAGTTTCGCTTCCGTGGTGTCCGACTTTCAGGACGTCGACGTCATAGTAATCCGCGCCGTTGGCCGTGTCGGCCGCCACCCGTTCCAGAAACCATTCCTCGCTGATCTCGTTGGCGTCTCCCGTCAGCATGATCCGGTACCCGCCGAAGGAAATGATCATGATCGGCGAGATGGAGTTGATCTTTTCGGCATTGCCGGCCGTGACGGTGCCGTAATCCGCGGCCGACGGGGTGACAAAGTCCACAAAGTAGCCCGTCTCCTCATCCGAAAAATCCGAATCGTAGCAGGTGTAGGTCAAAGAGGAACCCTCCACTTCGGAAAGCTCGGACTCGGCTGCCTCCACAAACTGTCTGTAGACGGCCGTGGTGATCAGGTCCGTGGAGATATCCGGTACCAGCATCTGCACCACGTCGCAGTGATCCAAAACGTCGTCCAGACTGCCCACGTGATCTTCGTCCGTGTGCGTCAGCAGCAGATAATCGAATCGGGTGATGCCCAGTTCGTCGATGTAGCTGAGCAGCTGAGCCTTGGCCGAACGGGGACCTCCGTCCACGATCATCTTTTTGCCGTCCGGCAGCTCCAGAATGATGCTGTCCCCCTGACCGACGTCCACAAAATGGATGGTAAGCTCTCCCTGGGAATTCCCGTCAGACTGCGGGATCTTCGGCGGAGTGACCGGCGAAAGATAGGTGTAGTAGAAGTCATAGAAAAAGTCGCTGAAGATCAGGGTGTTCCGATCCCAGAGATAACAGCCGATCACGATCAGGCAGAGCAGGATCAGCAAAACGGCCAGCTTCGCCGCTCTCCGTTTTTTGGCCCTCGCCCTGCCGCCCGAGGATTCGGAAAACACCCTCGAGGCCCTGCGCCGGCTCTCTCGTTTTCTTGACATAAACAGGCTCCCCCTGTCGGTAGTTTTTTATGAATGGCTCTCAGTCAATTTTTCCTTTCCCAAGAGCCGATCCGGCCGTATTCCCATCAGGGCCTTGATCTCGTCCATCTTTTCCATGGCCGCGCGGTAGCCTTCCTCGATCATCTCCCGGCTGTTTTCCAGCTTCAGCTGGCTGTAGCGGTGGCAGTCCGGCTGGATGAGTACGTCGGAGTTGACGATGCCCTTGATCGCGGTGGCCTTCATGCCGATCTCGAAGGAGGCCTTTAAGATGTCCACGATCTTGGTGGAGTCGGTGCCGGGGCCACGCTTGGAGTGAACGTCGACCGAGACCACCTTTTCGGCCCCCATCAGGCGCAGCACGTCGGCCGGGATGGGGTTGGCCATCCCGCCGTCGATAAAGCGGTAATTCTCGATCTCTACCGGCGTAAAGATGCCCGGCACCGCGCAGCTGGCCGCGCAGGCCCTGGCGACCTCGCCGAAATTGACCACGATCTCCTCCCCGGTCTTCAAATCGACCGCCGAAATGCACAGCGGCTTGGTCAGCTGGTCAAACCGGACCTCCCCGATGACCCGCCGGACCATGTTTTCGATGTTCTTCGAATTGGAGGGGACAAAAAATAACCGGCTGGACTTGATGTCGGAGTAGCGGATCTGGGTGAAAAATTCCTCCATCTCGCGGGAATTCAGACCGTAGGCATAGAGCGCGGCCGCGATGGATCCCACGCTGCAGCCCGTGACAAAGGGAAAATCGATGCCGTTTTCCTCCAGGGCCCGGATGACCCCGATGTGCGCAAAGCCGCGGGTGCCGCCGGCTCCGAAGGCGATGCCGGCCTTCACTTTGGGCGGACGCTCCCGCCCTTCCTTGACCTTGGGCCCTGCCGCCCGCCCTCTTCTTTTCAAAAATCCGAACCATCCCATCGGACATCTGCTCCGCTCGTTTTCCTCTTAACATTGTACCATAAAAATCGCTTTCCGGCAAGAGTTTCGGACGGAGGGAGAAAAGATTTTTTCAATCATCCGGTGCCCTCTTCCGGGAACGAAACAATCGAGCAGGCAAAATAAATCGCCCTCACACACCGCCATACCTGTCGCTCGGCATACGTTATGTCCGTTAGACACAGAAAGAGCGGGAACCTTCAGGCTCCCGCTCGAATTTTTTTGGTTTGTCACTTCTGATCAGACCGGCTGAGGTTCCAGAAGACCCAGGCTTCCGTCGTCCCGCCGGTACAGCACGCAGATCTGATGGGTCTGATCGTCCTGGAAGACATAGAAATCGTGTCCCAGCATGTCCAGATTTTCGATGGCCGTGTCCAGGCTCATGGGGATGAGCTCGAACTTTTTGACCCGGACCACGCCCGGATTCAGGGCCGGCTCCTCGCCCTGGAAGGCCGGCTCCTTGAAGGCGGTCTCCTTGAGCTTCTTTTTCAGGCGGCTCTTGTGCTTGCTGAGCTGGCGCTCGAGCTTGGGCAGGGCCTCGTCGATGAGGTCGTAAAAGTTTTTCCCGATCACCTCGGAGCGGACGAAGGTGCCCTCGAAGTTGATGGTCATCTCCAGCTTCTGCTTTTCGCCCTCCTCCTTCAGCATGACCTTGACCACGGTGTCCTCGCTCAGGTAGCGGGAGAGCTTGTCGGTCTTTTTGCGGATGATGTCCTCGAGTTTGTCGCTCATCTGGTAGTTTTTCTGAGAAATGTCGAGACGCATGGCGTTTCCTCCTGTGTGCAAAAAGCACATAATTTTCTTTGCTGTCCCCAATCAGGGTCAGTTTGTCCGGACGGCCGGGCGGAAACTCAGTTCCTCCCCGGCGCAGTCGACCGTTACGGTCTGTCCGTACTTGATCTCCCCTTTCAGGAGCTCTTCGGACAGACGGTCCTCCAGCTGCCTTTGGATGACCCGGCGGAGGGGCCTGGCGCCGTATTCCTCGTCATAGCCCTTCTCGATCAGGTAATTCAACGCGCCATCGGTCAGCTTCAGCGAGATCTCGCGCTCCTTCAGCCGCTGGTTCAGATTGTCCAGCAGAATGCCGGCGATCTTGCCGATGTCCTCCTTTTTCAGGTGGTGGAAGACGATGATGTCGTCCACCCGGTTGAGAAATTCGGGTTTGAACTGCTGCTTTAAGGCCTCGGTCAGGGTCTCCTTCATGTCGCGGTAGCGGCCCTCGTCCCCGCCGTCCTCAAATCCGAGTTTGTGCTGCTTTTTGATCTCCGTGGCGCCGACGTTGGAGGTCATGATGATGATGGTGTTCCTGAAATCCACCGTCCTCCCCTTGGAGTCGGTCAGCCGGCCGTCCTCGAGGATCTGCAGCATCATGTTGAACACGTCTGGGTGGGCCTTCTCGATTTCGTCGAACAGGACCACGGAGTAGGGCTTTCTGCGGATCTTCTCGGTCAGCTGCCCGGCCTCGTCGTAGCCGACGTATCCCGGAGGGGCGCCCACCAGCTTGGAGACCGAGTGCTTTTCCATGAACTCGCTCATATCCACCCGGATCATCAGGTTTTCGTCCCCGAACACCGCCTCGGCCAGGGTCTTGCACAGCTCGGTCTTGCCCACGCCGGTCGGCCCCACGAAGATGAAGGATCCGATGGGGCGCTTGGGATCTTTCAGCCCCGCCCTGGCCCTGCGGATGGCCCGGGAGACGGCCTCGACCGCTTCCTCCTGTCCGATGACCCGGCGGTGCAGATTGTCCTCCAGGTGAAGGAGTTTTTCGGTCTCGGTCTCGGTCAGCCGCACCACCGGGATCCCCGTCCACTGGGAGACGATCTTGGCCACTTCCTCGGCGCCGATCGAGGACTTTGTTTTCAGTTTCTGTTTGCTCCAGTTCTTCTGGAGATCCTCCAGACTCTGATTGAGCTGATTGATCTTGTCCCGGATCTTGGCGGCTCCCTCGTAGTTGTCCTCGGCGATGGCCGCCTTCTTTTCCTGCTCCAGCCGGGCAAGCTCCTGTTCCTTGTTCTTGAGGTCGCTGGGCGCCACAAAGCTGTCCAGCCTGGCCCGGGAGGCCGCCTCGTCGATGAGGTCGATGGCCTTGTCCGGCAGGAAGCGGTCGGCGATGTAGCGGTCGGACAGCCTGGCGGCCGCCTCGATGGCCTCGTCGGTGATGGTGACCCGGTGATGGGCCTCGTAGCGGTCGCGCAGCCCCTTCAGGATCAGGATGGTGTCCTCCACCGAGGGCTGATCGACCATGACCGGCTGGAAACGGCGCTCCAGCGCGGGATCTTTTTCGATGTATTTGCGGTACTCGTCGATGGTCGTGGCCCCGATGGTCTGCAGTTCCCCGCGGGCCAGCAGGGGCTTTAAGATGTCGGCGGCATCCATTTTTCCCTCGGTCGTGGACCCCGCCCCCACCAGATTGTGGATCTCGTCGATGAAAATGATGATGTTTCCGTCCTTTTTGACCACTTCGATGGCGTCTTTCAGCCGCTCTTCAAAGTCGCCGCGGTACTTGGTCCCGGCCAGAAGTCCCGCCAGGTCCAGCGAAAACACCGTCTTGTCCTTCAGCAGTTCGGGCACGTTGCCGCTCTCGATGGCCTGGGCCAGCCCTTCGACCACCGCCGATTTGCCCACGCCGGGCTCCCCGATCAGCACCGGGTTGTTCTTGGTCCGGCGGGAGAGGATCTGAATGATCCGGTCGATCTCCTTGCTCCGGCCGATGACGGGATCCAGCTTGCCCTCCCTCGCCTTCTGGGAGAGATTGGTGCCGAACTTGGACAGCTTTTCCAGGGCCTCGCTCTCCCGTTTTTCGGGCTGATGCGGAAGAAACTCCTGCATGGGGACCTCCCGTCCGCTACGGGCGAAACGATCCCGGACGCCGGCCGCCGCCTTGGGCTGCAGGGAGGCGTTCATCTCGTTCTGCAGATCCAGCAGGACCTTGCGGATGTCCACCCCCATGATCTGCAGCAGGGCCACGGCCACGCTCTCGCCGTCGGCCAGAATGGCCAGCAGCAGATGCTCGGTCCCCACAAAGCCCTGACCGGTCTCCACGCTGATCCGGACCGCGACCTCGAACATCTTTTTGGCGCGCGGCGTAAAACCGCTGGCCTTGTAATTGACGTCCTTGGCCTGCTTGAGAAGATTTCCGTAGGTGTCCGGGTCGACGAAGTTGGCCTCCAGCACCCGCCTGGCCATGCACTTGGGCGTGCACATCAGCCCGTAAAGAATATGTTCGGAGCCCACATAGCGGATGCCGAGCTCCTGGGCGCAATCCTTGCCGATGGAAACGGCCAGATTGACGTTATCCGTAAACTGATCAAAAAACATCTGACATCAACTCCTTTCACCCCAGAGATAAAAGCGCCTTCGAGACGTATTCGGCACGGTAGGCGTCGCGCTCCCGGGGAGAGAGCTCCCGTCCCGCCATCAGGGTGATATTGGCGGGCTGCATCTTAACCACCACGTCGTCTAAAAGTCCGGCGTTCTGAAAGGGAAGCAGGCCCATCTGCACCCCCAGCTTGACGTCCGCAAACAGCTGCATGAACTCCCGGCTGGAGAGGATGACCGCATGGGTCAGGGTGCCGTAGGCCCTTCTGACCCGGTCCTTCAGAGCCAGCTCGTCCCGGGCGAGCAGCTCGTTCCGGGCCGAGATCTCGGCCTCGCTGATCTTCAGGACGGTGTCGTAGACGTGGCGGAGGATCTCCGATTCGGTGTTCCCCAGCGAGATCTGATTGGAGAGCTGGAACATGGCCCCTTCGGCCGAACTGCCCTCCCCGTACACGCCGCGTACGGTGATGCGCTCTCTGCTGACCGCGTGGATGACCGCCGTGATCTTCCGGGTCATGGTCAGGGCGGGCAGAAAGAGCATGACCGAGGCCCGCATCCCCGTCCCCACATTGGTGGGACAGGAGGTCAGATACCCGTAGCGGGTGTCGTAGGCGAATTCGATCTTGTCGGACAGGGCGTCGTCCACCTTGTCGAGGACCGAAAAGGCCTCCTCCAGACGGAAACCGGGCATCAGACACTGTTCCCGGATGTGGTCCTCCTCGTTGACCATGACCGAAATGCGCTCGTCCTCCGAAATGAGGGCGGCGCCCGACTGATGGTTGGTGAGATCCGTGCTGATCAGGTGCTTTTCCCTCAGCACGTTTTTTTCCAGGGCCGAGAGCTTGCCCATGTGGTAAAGATGAAAACGCCCCAGCTTGTTCAGCGACTGGTAGACCGGCTTGACGATGTCGGAGACGTAGTGGTCGTCGACCGTCGGAAAGGGATAGCCCTTGACGTTGCGAGCCAGCCGGATGCGGGAAGAAAAGGCGATGTCCGGAATTTTTTCCATAGCTTGCCTCCTCTTATTTCAGCAGCCGCTTGAGCTTTTGTTTGATGACGCCGGCGTCCTCGAAGCGTTCGTCCAGAATGGCCCGCTTCAGTTCCTGGCTCAGCCGTTCGTACTCCAGCAGTTCCTGACGGTCGTTGCGGTCCCGCCCCTTGGGCATCTTCCCCACGTGCAGCGTGGCGCCCTGCACTTTTTTCAGGACCTCCTCAATCTCGTCCTCAAACTCCCGGTAGCACTGCTCGCAGCCCAGGTAACCGGTCTCCAGAAACTGTTTCAGCGTGGTCTTACAGGCCGGGCAGACCTTGTTCCGGGGCAGGTTTTCGTATTCCCCCAGGGGGGCAAAGATGTTTTCGTATGCGGGATCGGGGTCGGAGGCGTCTTCGAACTTTTTGGCGCAGTTCTTGCACAGATGCAGTTCGGTCTTGTGCCCGTTGATGATCTTGATGACCGTCACCTCCGCCTCATTCAATTTACACTCTGAACAAAGAATAAAAATAGCCGCGTCCTCCTGCCCATTCTGCTTTCTACTTTATTGTATTCGCTTTCTATTCTATTCGCTTCGGGTCCGATGTATATCCCCAGGTTTCCCCTATTATAACACAGAATCCCCGCTTTGAAACAACATTTTATGATTTCCGTCCATTTTCTGGCAATTCGCACAAAGGGGAAGAGGCCCTTCCTCTGCCATCCTTTCCCCGATGATCCGGAAAGGCCGCAAAAAGCCGGCCGCCGCGGCAGCCGGCAGGTCCTCCCGGAGGGATCCCTTCAGTTTTTTTTCTTTCCCTTCCGCTCCTCTTCCAGGATGCGGTCGATCTCCTCCACCACCTTGGGGTCATAGCCGCTCAGATCCACCGACGGCCCCTTGGCTTCCTCCTCGGGATCCCGGCTGCGCAGCATGGAGGCAAGGCCGCTCATCTCCAGCATGACCAAAACCACGGCCGGCACGATGAGCACGAAGATCAGGGTCCAGGGGTTTTTGACCAGATTGAGGAAAAAGACGGGAAAGCGGGAGATCCTGGAGGGAACGCCGACGATCGAATCCTGGCTGACCCGGACGAGGTCTTCCGAGCCTTCCTCGGCCCGGATCGGATAGGCCAGCGTCATCTCATCCCCCTCCATGACCACTTCGGGATCGCCGGCGATCTCGCCGATCAGCAGCAGGCTGCGCTCCCCGCCCGTGGTCGTCTGCAAAAACAGGACCAGATCCCCCTCGTTCAGGCTCCCGGGCTCCCGGACATAGACAAAGGCCCCCTGCGGGACCCGGGAGGGCAGGGTCTCGTAGGGCATGACGTAGACCTGCCCGAGGAGATTCAGCGGCCCCGTCGAGGTGCGCTGCTGATTGATCTTCAGGGTGACAAAGACCGACATGCCGATGGCCAGTACGAAAAAGAGGGCGAACGCGATCTTGAAGACCAGGTAAAAGATCCCCCAAAAGCTGTGACGGTCTCGCAATATGGCAGAAATTTTCATACTTCGGAAAAAAAGGAGAGTCCGCCGCTTCCGCGCAGGGACTCCCCCTCAGAACAACTAAGGCCAGCGCCTTTATTTTTGCAGGAATTTGAACAGCTTGCGCCACTTGCGGAAGTGCATCCGGCTCATGCGGATCTTGGGATAGCTGCGGACCTCGTAAAGCTTGACCCGCTGGGCGATCTGCACCCGGTAGTCCTCGGGCAGGATCAGCCCTTTGGCCCTGGCGTAGTCCTCGATCTGCTGGATCAGAGAGCGCTTTTTGTCCGCCTGGAAATCGGGGCCGGTGATGCTTCTGATGTAGTCCATGGCCGAGACCTGGATCCACTTGAAGGGCATCAGCTGTTCCAGCTCCTTGTCCTTGCCCACGATGGAATCCATGGTGATCACCCGGTAGGGATCGTTGGCATAGTACCCGTTCAGCAGCTCCTGTTTGGCCTTCAGCCCCGCGGGCGTGGAGGGCAGGATGACGTAGGGCGCGGTGTTGTACTGGCTGGTCAGCAGTTTGGCCGACTTTTCCATGCCGGAAAATCCGGTGGGGACAAAGACGACTTCCTTGGCGTTGTAGATCCAGCCGCCGGCCAGCAGGTAGCCCTTGATGATGTCCAGATAGTAGGTGTCGGAAACTTCGGCCACGATGATCGGCACGCAGGCGGTCATCAGCATGGACGACATGGACAGCCCGTAGCTGGAGAACACCGTCTGCAGGGAAAGGGCGTTGGACTTGTCGGAATTCAGATCCAGCGTGTTGGAGACCACCGACTGGTTGGCCAGATCGCGGTAGACCACCCGGACGTTGTCCAGATCCAGCGCCGAGAGCATGTAGGGATTGGGGGTGGACAGAATGATCTGATCGGTCTCGGACATAAATTTCAGGAACTTGACCAGATCCTTCTGCATCTCGGGATTGATGGCCATGCCGCACTCGTCGAACAGCAGAATGCAGTTGGCGTAGAGATTTTTCAGCTCCACCGTGAAGATCAGGAAGAACGACAGCAGCCACTGCAACCCCACGCTGCAGCTTTGGAGCTCGATCTTCAGGCCGCTTTCATTGATGATCCAGAACTTGAGTTCGGTCTCAGTGAATTCCAGATCGATGTCGATGGTGCTCTGCCGCCAGTATGTATTGAACTCGGCGGCCATTTTCTTGCAGCCCTCCCGGATCAGGGGCTGGTAGTAGTCCGGACTGCGGTCGATGGCGGCTTTGATGTCGGCGGCAAAGATCTTTTTGATGGTCTTGTCCTCCCGGATCTGCCGGATCTCCTTCAGCAGCCGGGTGGAACTGATCCCCAGATAACTCAAGATGATGCGCAGCGACCGGCTCAGGCTTCTGCTGGCCGCGTTGTAGCCGAAGCGGTTAAAGCGGCGCAGGATGCTGGGCAGGTAGACGTTGGAGTCCAGGTTGCCGTAGTTGGCCGAGTAGATGGTCTTGGGCAGCTTGGGCGCAAGCGCCGGGGTCAGCGCCTCCACCTGCGCCGGGTCGTAGTTGCCGTCCAGCGCGATCTTCAGCGTGCCGTCCAGATTGCGGGCCACATAGATCTTGTCGGCGTAAACGCCGCTGGGAAAGACCTCGCGGACGATCTCACGGGACTCCTCGTCCTGGCCGAAGATGGCCTCCACGAAGTCGGGCTTCTGGTCGGCCTGGATCATGGCGTCGTACATGCTCCGGGGCAGATCCTGTTCGGGTTTGACCCTTCCGGCACGGGACGCGGGGTTCAATTTCCACAGCGCGGTCAGCAGATTGGATTTTCCGGCCTCGCTGGCGCCGATGACGGTCGTCAGATCCTTGACCTCGATCCAGCCGCTGTTCTCGAACGAGCGGTAATTTTTCACCCTGAAAAACTGCAGCTTCATAAAATACCTCCCAAATTGGTATTTTGACCGGCGGTCCCTTCTTTTCCCGCCCAAATCAGGAAAAGGACAGACTGCAAGTCTTGCTTCTATGATAGCACGAAATGCAAAAAAATGCAAGGATATTCCGAAAATTTTCGGCTTTTTCCGCGATTTTCTTTTCGACTTTCCCCCGTCCGCCCCTCTGCGCGCCCCAAAAAGGGCGGTCGGACGGATCCGGACGCCCCCAAACTCCTTCTTTTTCAGGCGGACGAAGGCGGCGAACGCCTCCAAAAGGTTCGCTCTCCCCCTTTTCTTGCCGCCCTTTCAGATCTTTAAAAAGCCAAAGATCCCCTGACCGAACATCAGGGGATCTCTGCGACTTTTGATGAATCTGAAGGGATCGCCTTTGGCAAATCATCGTACGGCGAAAGTATTTTCCGCCGGAGAGCGCTCAGATCCTGGCTACGCCGCTCTCGCGGGCGGCTTTTGCCACGGCTTCGGCCACCGCCTTGGCGACGCTCTTGTCCAGAGCGCTGGGGATGATGTAATCCGGGGAGAGCTTGTCCTCGGTGACGAAGGCGGCGATGGCGTGGGCGGCGGCGATCTTCATGGCGTCGTTGATGTCCGAGGCCCGCACGTCCAGCGCCCCGCGGAAGATGCCGGGAAAGGCCAGCACGTTGTTGATCTGGTTGGGAAAATCCGACCGGCCGGTCCCCACCACGGCCGCGCCCGCCTTTTTGGCCAGGTCCGGCATGATCTCGGGCACGGGATTGGCCATGGGAAACAAAATGGCGTCCCTGTTCATGGAGGCCACCATCTCCTCGGTGACGCATCCGGGCGCGGAGACGCCGATGAAGACGTCGGCGCCCTTTAAGACCTCCGCCAGACTTCCCTTTTCGCAGGCGGCGTTGGTGATCTCGGCCATCTCGGCCTTTTCGGCGTTCAGGCCATCTCTTCCCTTCCAGATGGCCCCCTTCCGGTCGCACAGAATGACATTTTTCAGTCCCAGCGCGATCAGCAGGCGGATGATGGCGATGCCGGCCGCGCCCGCGCCGCTGGTCACCACCTTGATCTCGTCCAGCTTTTTCCTCCCCACCAGCTTGAGGGCGTTGAGCAGGGCGGCCAGGGTCACCACCGCCGTGCCGTGCTGATCGTCGTGAAAGATGGGGATGTCGCAGCAGGCCTTCAGTCTGCGCTCGATCTCGAAGCAGCGGGGGGCCGAAATATCCTCCAGATTGATTCCCCCGAAACTGCCGGCCAGCAGGCGGACGGTGTTGACGATCTCGTCCACGTCCTTGGAGCGGACGCACAGCGGGACGGCGTCCACGTCGCCGAAGGCCTTGAACAGGGCGCACTTGCCCTCCATGACCGGCATCCCGGCCTCGGGGCCGATGTCGCCCAGCCCCAGGACCGCCGTGCCGTCCGTGACCACGGCCACCAAGTTGGCCCTGCGGGTGTAGACATAGCTGAGATCGACGTCTTTTTGGATCTCCAGACAGGGCTGGGCCACCCCGGGCGTATAGGCCAGGGACAGATCGTCCCGGGTGTTCAGCGGAGCCCGGCAGACCACCTCGATCTTGCCCTTCCATTCCCTGTGTTTTTTCAGCGCTTCCGTTGTGTAATCCATATTTCGTTGCCTCCGACTCTTCATGTAAAAATGTTCAAAAGTATTTTATCTTTAAAATTTTACCAATAAAAGTTTAAATAAAGTTTTTCCTTACTCCGGCACGTAAAGTATTTCCTTACTTTGACGCGCCCGGAAGACCTTAGCGGAATCGGTTCAGTATTCCCCCCTTTTGAGGTGGGAAAACTTTCTGATTTACGGCGGTAAACTTTCTGAACCAGGACTTATTCGGCCTTTCCGGTCTCCCCGCGCAGCATGGCGGCCGCGCCGAGACCGGCCGTCCACCCCGTGGAGAGGGCGATCTGCAGATTGAAGCCTCCGGTCAGGGCGTCCACGTCCAGCACCTCCCCGCAGAAAAAGAGCCCTGGCAGGGTGCGCGCTTCCATGGTGGAGGGCCGGATCTGGCGGACGTCCACCCCTCCGCCCGTGACGATCCCCTCCTCCAGATCTCCCAGCCCCAGAACGGGGACGGCGTAGTGCTTGAGGGTCTCCCCCAGACTGCGGCGCATGGCCTCCGTCAGCGAGTGCAAAGGCAGGTCGGCCGGGACGGCGGCCTTTCGGAGCAGGTGCGGCCCCATCGATCTGGGCACCAGGGCGCCCATGATGTTTTTGATCTGTCTGTTTTTGGCCGCGTCGATCTCCCGCAGCAGCCGCTGATCCAGCACTTCGGCTGAGAGCGCGGGCTTGAAGTCGATGACGATCTCCGCCCTTTTCAGGCCCTCCCGGCTGTACAAGCTGGAGAGGCTGAGGATGCAGGGTCCGGACAGCCCCTGATGGGTAAACAGCATCTCTCCGAACTCCCGGGCCACGATTCTGCCCTCCGAGCGGAGCGTCACTCCCACATTTTTTAGGGACAGACCGGACAGGCCCTCGGTTTCGGCGGAGTCGGTCCGCATCGGGACCAGCGCCGGCCTCAGCGCGGAGACCGCCAGCCCGGATTCTCTCGCAAAGCGGAATCCGTCCCCGGTCGAGCCGGTCGAGGGATAGCTGCACCCTCCGGTCGCCACGATCACGGCCCCGGCCTCCAGCGCCTCGCCGTCCTCGAGTTCCACCCCGCGGATCCCCTTTTCATCCATCCTCAGCCCGCGGACTCGGGCGTTCAGCCGGACTTTGACGCCGGCCCGGTCCAGGAGCCTGCAAAAGGCTTTGATGACGTCCGAGGACTTGTCGCTGACCGGGAAGACCCGATTGCCGCGCTCCACTTTCAGGGGGCAGATCGGGTCAAAAAGCTGCATAGTACTCTCGGAATCGAAGTTTTTCAGAGTACTATACAGGAATTTCGGGTTGGTGACCACGTTTCGGAGAAACTCCTCCCGGTCGCAGCGGTTGGTCAGGTTGCACCGACCCTTGCCGGTGATGTACAGCTTTTTTCCCAGCTTTTCGTTCCGCTCCAACAGCAGGACTTCGGCGCCCGAGCCTGACGCGGCCAGGGCGGCCGCCATGCCGGCGGGACCTCCGCCGACGACGATCAGGCGGCTCATTCCCACAGGCGCCCGAACGAACTCGGGCAGCGCGACAAGATCCCCTGATTGGTCTTGTTGCAGAGAATGGGCGTGATGGTGACATAGCCCTCCCGCAGCAGGGCGACGTCGGTATCCTGTTCCGATTCGCCGCCCGGAAGGGGGTCTCCGGTCAGCATGAACACTCCCTCCTCCTCTTCCACATAGTGGTCGTCGAAGGTGTGCTCGCCCAGCCGGGTGAACACGATGCCCTTCATCTGTTCCAGGGGGATGTTGGGGATGTTGATGTTGTAGACGGTGTTTTTGAAGTCGAGGGCATAAAGCGCCTCGAGATTGCGGCAGACGATGCCGGCGGCCTCCCCGAAATTGTTGTTCTGATGGGTGTCCGAGGAGACGGCCAGGGCGCGATAGCCCAGCGTTCCGCCCTCCATGGCGGCGCCGACCGTGCCCGAATAGTGGACGTCCCGGCCCAGATTCTCCCCCCGGTTGATGCCGGAAATAATCAGGTCGGGGCGGAAATCCGCAAAGCGCAGATGCATGAATTTGACGCAGTCGGCCGGCGTTCCGTCCAGCGCGTAGGCCTGCCAGGCACTTTCCGCGCGCTTCAGCCGCATGGGTTTGCGGATGGAGAGCGAGTGACTGCAGGCGCTCTTTTCGGAGAGGGGCGCGATCACCAGGATCTCATGCCCGCGCTTTGAGAGGGCCTCCGCCAAGAGCTGAAGCCCCTCCGATCCGATGCCGTCGTCGTTTGTCAGAAAAATTTTCATCCGTCTTCCTCTGTCCGAGAACGGGTACCATCGCCGAGGCAATGATACCCGTTCCGAAATCATCTGAGATCCGATCAGACCGGATGCACGCCGTCCTGATCGAAAATGTTTTTATCCACGCCGTACTTCTGCGCCTGACGGTACTTGAAGAAGTTCAGCGCCACCTGCGGGAAGAGCGCATAGGACAGCACGTCCTCCTCCTGCTCGATGAATTCGGAGATCTCGGAGCGGTACTTGTCGAGTTCGGGCGGGATCTCGTCGGCGGGCCGGCAGGTGATCATGGGCAGATCCTTGACCACCTTTTTGACCACCTCGGGGTTGGGCTTGCCGGGCAGACGGCCGTAGGCCCCGCGCAGCAATCCCTGCGACTCCTTGGTCACCTGCTTGTAGCGCTCCCCGGACAGCACGTTCAGCACGGCCTGGGTGCCCACGATCTGCGAGGTCGGCGTGACCAGGGGCGGATAACCGAAGTCCTCGCGCACCCGGGGCACTTCCTGCAGCACTTCCAGGTACTTGTCCAGCGCGTTGGCCTGCTTGAGCTGGTTCATCAGGTTGGACAGCATGCCGCCCGGCACCTGGTAGACCAAAGTGTTGATGTCCACCGAGAGCACGGCGGGGTTTAAGAATCCGTCCTTTTCCAGCCGCTTGGCCACCCCTTTGAAATGCGCGGCGATCTCGGAGAGCAGATTGATGTCCAGGCCGGTGTCATACTCCGTCCCCTTCAGGGTGGCGACCAGCGGTTCGGTGGCCGGCTGGCTGGTCCCGTTCCCCAGGGGCGAAAGGGCGGTGTCGACGATGTCGCAGCCGGCCTCGATGGCCTTCAGGTAGATCATGTCCCCGGTGCCGGCGGTGTTGTGGGTGTGCAGGTGGATGGGCACCTTCAGCTTTTTCTTCATCTTGGAGATCAGGTCGGCGGCCGTGTAGGGCAGCAGGATGTTGGCCATATCCTTGATGCAGATGATGTTGGCCCCCAGCTCCTCCAGCTCGCAGGCCAGATCCACGAAGTACTCGGTGGTGTGCACCGGGCTGGTGGTGTAGCTGATGGCCGCCTCGCAGATCCCCTTGTAGCGTTTGGTGGACTCGATGGCCGTCTTCAGGTTCCGGGTGTCGTTCAGGGCGTCGAAGATGCGGATGATGTCAATGCCGTTTTTGATGGACATCTCGCAGAATTTGTCCACGACGTCGTCGGCATAGTGCTTGTAACCCAGAATATTCTGACCGCGGAAGAGCATCTGCAGCTTGGTGTTGGGCAGGGCCTTTCTCAGCGCGCGCAGGCGCTCCCAGGGATCTTCGTTCAGAAAGCGAAGGCAGGAATCGAAGGTCGCGCCTCCCCAGACCTCCAGCGAGTAGTACCCCACCTTGTCCAGCATCGGGCAGGCGGGAAGCATCTCCGAAGTCTTCATGCGGGTGGCCGCCTGAGACTGGTGAGCGTCCCGCAAAATGGTATCGGTAATCAGGACTTTTGACATGGTAACCTCCTAAATCAGGCGCCGAACATGGCCAGCAGCACGCCCGCGGCCACGGCAGAGCCGATGACGCCGGCCACATTGGGTCCCATGGCGTGCATCAGCAGATAGTTGTTCGGATCGGTCTCCCTTCCCACTTTGTTGGAGATCCGCGCGGCCATGGGCACGGCAGACACGCCGGCCGAACCGATCAGCGGATTGACTTTTCCCTTGGTGATCCAGCACATCAGCTTGCCGAACAGCACGCCGCCGGCCGTTCCGAAGGCAAAGGCGAACAACCCAAGTGCGATGACCAGCAAAGAATCAAGGTCCAGGAAAATGGGCGCATAGGCCTTGGTTCCCACGACCACGCCCAGCAGAATGGTGACGATGTTGATCAGCTCGTTGGCGGCCGTCTTGGCGATCCGCTCCACCACGCCGGACTCCTTCATCAGGTTGCCCAGCATCAGCATGCCCAGAAGAGGCAGCGCGTCGGGAAGGAAGATACCCACGATGCCGGTGACCGCCATCGGGAAGACCACCTTTTCCAGCTTGGAGACCGGCCTCAGCTGTTCCATGCGGATGGCCCGCTCCTTCGGGGTAGTCAGCCGCCTCATGATGGGCGGCTGGATGATGGGGACCAGAGCCATGTAGGAATAGGCCGCGATGGCGATGATGCCCAGCATGTTCGGGGCCAGCTTGCTGGTGACGTAGATGGCCGTGGGACCGTCCGCGCCCCCGATGATGGCGATGGCGGCAGCCTGCTGACCGCTGAAACTGGGAATGATCAGGGCGATCAGAAAGGTCAGAAAGATGCCAAGCTGAGCGGCCGCGCCCAGGAGCATGGTCTTGGGGTTGGCGATCATGGGTCCGAAGTCGGTCATGGCCCCGATCCCCAGAAAGATCAGGGGCGGAAAGATGACGTTCTGCACCCCTTGTGCCAGATAGTAAAACAATCCGCCGGCTTCGCTCCCTGCCGGTTCGGCATACAGGATATCATAAGCGCCCGGAATGTTGATCAGAAACATTCCGAAGGCAATGGGCAGCAAGAGCAGCGGCTCGTACTGCTTGGCGACGGCCAGATAGAGCAGCACGCAGGCAATGGCCATCATCAGGAAATTCTGCCAGAGGTAGACGTCGTAGGGCACGCCGCTGATCGTGACCTGTGTAGCCTGGTTAAAGCCCGTGCTGTTCCACAGGTTGACCAGAATATCCCAAAAGCTCTGGCCCTGGGCTGACAAAAAATTCAACACATCCGTAACCTCCGTTCAGGCGATCACTTCACGACGGCCAGCAGGTCGCCGGTGTTGACGTTTGCCCCCTTGGTGGTGACGAAGGAAATGACGCCGTCCGCCGTGGAGGCGATGTCGTTTTCCATCTTCATGGCCTCCAGGATCAGAATGGCCTCTCCCTTCTTGACGGTCGCGCCCTCGGCCACCTTGAAGTCCACCACCATGCCGGGCATGGGCGCGGTGATCTGCACGCCGCCGGCGGGTGCGGCCTTGGCGGCCGGCTGCGCAGCGGGCGCGGGCTGCGGCTGAGCGGCCGGAGCCGGGGCTGCCTGGACAGGGGCCGGCTGAGCGACCGGAGCCTGGACGGGAACGGGAGCCGGAGCGGGCTGAAGGGCGACGGGAGCGGCAGCGGGCGCTCCCAGCTCTTCCACGGTGACGTCATACTGATTGCCGTTGACGGTAACTTTAAAGGTGCGCATGGTTTTTTCTCCTTCTTTATCGCAAATTCATTAAAAATTTATTTTGATATTCGGTTTTCAACGGCGCTTCACCGAGCGGATGACAAAGCCCGCCGGCGGGACGCTTCTGGTCTGAAAGTATGCCGCGAGGGCGGCGGTAATGGCGGCGACCTCTTCCTCGGTGATCCCCTGATCCGCCGGAGCGACGGCGGGTTCCGCAAGAGGCGCAGGCAGAACAGCCTGCTGCGGGACTGTTTTTTCGGAGACATTTTTCCGGTCCGTGACGGCATGGATTCCGGATCGGATGGCCGCCACAAAGAGGATGATCAGGCCCAAAAGGACGAACACGGCGATCATGCCGATGGCAAAGGTCTGCAGGCCGAATAAAACTTTGTCCCAAAACGGCAGGTCGTTGGCGTCCGTGACCGTATCCGAGGCTTCGCTCAGCAGGAGCATCAATTTCAACGACATGGCGACCTCCTCAGGCGGTAAGCATCATGAGCGCCGAGATCAGATACTGACGGGTGGTCGAGGGCTCGATGATGTTGTCGATCAGCCCGTCCTTGGCTGCGTTCATGGGATCGCTCTCCAGCCTGGCATATTTTTCGGCCAGTTCGGCGCGGGCGGCCTCGGGATCCTTGGAGGCGGCCAGCTCGGCGGCGTACACCGTGTTCAGGGCCACCTCGTCGCTTAAAAGCGAGATCTCGGCCTCCGGCCAGGCCAGAACATAATCAAATCCCAGCCCCTTGGCGGCCAGCGCCATGTAGCCGGCCCCCTGCGCCTTTTTGCAGACGACCGAAATTTTGGGTGCGCACAGATCGGTAATGGCCGACATCATGCTGCCGACCTCCCGCATCAGGCCGTGACGCTCGGCGCCCGGACAGACAGCCGTCCCCGAAGCGTTGACAAAGCTGACCAGAGGGATGCCGTAACATTCCAGCAGGCGGGCAAAGCGGGAGATCTTGCGGGCGGCGGCATTGCCGATCTTGACGCCGTTTGTCTCGTCCGCGCAGAGCAGCACCCCCACCGTAAAGCCGCCGGCCCGGCCCAGGCCGATGCGGACTTCCTCCCCGAAGCCCGCGTTCAGCTCGAAAAAGCTGCCGGGATCCAGCACGCAGCTGAGAATCTTTTCGGGATCATAGCCCTCGTTCAGACCGGCGCAGGAGTAGTTCAGGGAGTCCTCACCCACTTCGGCGATCTCCCCCGAGAGCAGATCCAGCAGTTCATTCAGTTTGATGCGCAGTTCGGCTGCATCGGCCACCCGGACCGAACAGCTGCCGTTCTCGGCCTGGGCCTTGGGGCCGGCCACGTCGGCGGCCTTCAGATCGGGCTTTTTGGCGGCGATGACCGCCGAAGAGTTGGTGGCCAGCTGGGCCTCGCCCACGGTAAAGACAAAGTCAGACTGTGCGGCCACAAAGGCGGCCGACCCGAAGGTATCCCCCCGGATGACCGTGATCAGCGGGATCTCGCCGTACAGCGCGGAAGCCTTGGCGGCAAGCCTTGCAAATCCGTCCATGACGGCAAGGCCTTCCCCGATGCGGGCGCCCTTGCCCGAGAGCACCAGCACAAAGGGCGCCTCGGCCTTTTCGGCCTGGGTCATGGCTTTGAGGATCTTGTCGGCCTGGGCCTTGGTCATGCCCCCCTTGTGATCGTGTTCGTTCTGGACGGCCAGGTAGATCGGCTTATCCCCGATCCTGGCAAATCCGGTGACCACGCCGGCGCCGACGTCTGCCGCTTCCTCGAAAAAATCGCTCTTGGAAAAGGCAAAGGTATCCAGTTCCACAAAGCTGAGTTCGTCTGTCAGCGAGACGATAAAGTCCCGGGCCGCTTTGCCGGCCTGCTGAACTTCGGACTTTCTTTGATTTAAGTCCACCATAAAAACCTCCTGCAAAAATGCTGCAAGTAAATTCGGAAAACAACGCTTCAGGATGTTCCAAAGTATGCCAGTCTATATTATATCCCTTTTCGCCCGGTTTTGCAAATGAAATCGTCCGGATTTTCCCAATTTCTTCCCCCTGTCAGGCCCTTCTTTTCCCTGTTTTGCCCCCGATCTCTCTTTTCCCGCCCTTTCGGAGACGGCGTTGCTTGCATAGTACTATGCAAACGGGGCGAAAATGATAGTACTTTTCGCATATTGGATTGACATACGCGAAAAAATCGTGTATGATAATAGGTATCAACGGACTCTTTAAAAGTCCGGAAGAGGTTCTCTCTATGGAAAAGAAAAACCAACCCGACGTCGTCCGGGGGCACATCAACACCATCATCCTCAGTGCCCTCTGCGAGGGCGACAAGTACGGGTACGAGATCGGCAAGGAGATCGAGGCCAAGACCCGGGGGCAGTACAAGCTCAAGGAGCCGACCCTCTACTCCAGCCTGAAGCGCCTGGAAAAACAGGGGATGATCTCGGCCTACTACGGCGACGATGAAAAGACGGGGGGCGGACGGCGCAAGTACTACACCCTGACCGAAAAGGGACGGGAGATCGGCGAAAAGAGCCTGACCCAATGGGAGTATTCCCGCACCCTCATCGACAAACTGATCTCCGAAAAGGAATACGACCTGGACGAGGCGCCCCCGGAGCTGGATTTTGCAAAGTTTCCTTCTCCGCCCAAAAATGAGGAGCCCAAGGTCCGCAAGCCTCTCCCCCCGCTGCTGAAGCCCGAACAGGTGGAAAAGCTGGAGGAAAACGTGGAGCGGCTGCAGGAGATCGTGGACAAACTGGAGACCGAGTCCAAATCGGAGGAAGCCCCGGATCCGAAGGTGGACAGCCGGGAAGAGAGCGCGGCAACTTCCGCGATCGCCGAGGATCCCCAGCCTGCCGCTCCGGAACCGCCGGTCATGACGGTCCCCGAGCCTGTGCCGGAACCCGTGCGGCCGGAACCCATCGTGCTCCGGCTGTCGCCGGAGCCGCCCGCGCCGACCCGGTCCGGACCCGAACCTTCCTCCGCTCAGCCCCCCAAGGCCGAAGCCGAGGAGCGGACCTTCAACAATTTTGACCTGGAGGCCATGCCGAAGCCGGTCAACACCTTCACCGAGACCCGGGAACAGCTGGAGCGGTACATAAGACAGAGCGATCCGGACCCGCAGCCGCAGCGTCCGGCCTATGATCGGGAAGAAAAGCAGATGACGGAGGCCGAGCGAACCTACAAGACCCGGATCAACAAGCTCTTTCAGTCGGCCAAGGCCTCGTCCGTACGGGAGATCAACGAAGCGGAACCGCCTCTGCAGGAGATGCCTCCCGAGCCGGCCCCCGAACCCGTTCGTCCTTCCGAGCCCGACCGCAGCCTTCTGCCCCACGAAAAGGGGCTGTCCTATGACCCGGAACTGAACGAGGACGACTTCAAAGAGGATTTCAAGATCAAGGTCTACCAGCCTAATCTGGCCAAGGGCTACAAACAGCAGATCTACCGAAACCGTCTGCTCTGCTCAACGCTCTGGCTGCTTTATGCCGTCATGGTGCTGGAATTGCTGCTGGTCTATCTGTTCGGCGAATCCACCATTCAGCTCGGACTGCCCGTCTACGGCTACATCGCCGCGGCCCTGCTGATCTTCCCCATCGCCGGGACCGTCATCTTCCTGGTCGCCCCCAATCAGCGGTCTTCGGCCCGGCGGCGCAGCAGCGAATGGATGATCAACGCCCTGCTGATGTTTGTCTTCTTCGCGCTGGCCGTGCTGGCCGTCAATCTGGTGGCCAAGACGGTGTTCGACAATCCTCCCCAGCTGATCACCTATGTGATCCTGCCCATCCTGCTCTCCTTCGACATTGTGGTGGGGACCGTTCTCTACATTCTGCTCCACCGCTCCGGTCGGTTTTATGTGTGAAACAGGAGAAATAAAATGTTTTTGAAAGTTTGAATACGGATGGAATTCATGTTTAAATGGAAAAAGGGACGCGCCGTGCGTCCCTTTTTCCATGTTTCCTCAGTTCAAAAAACTCAAAGGCCGGATCTGAGGTCCGGCCCGTCCTCCGGTCGCTCTTCGCTGCGCTCCTCCGTTTCTCCGGGCGCCAACGGCCTGACCCGTGCAGCATGGAAAATTTCCATGCCATCAAGGTCGACCCCGGGTCCGGAGCCGACAAAGTTTCAGCCCTCGGCGGCTCCGCTCCGTCAGCGTTTTACCTTTTGCAGGCGGGCGGGGATGACGTCGTTCCGGACCAGGTCCTCGTAGCTCTGCGGCTTGACCAGCAGATCGGCCCTGCCGTCGCACACCAGCACCACGGGCGGCACGGCGTTCCGGTTGTAGTTGCTGGCCATGGAGTAGTTATAGGCCCCGGTGGAAAAGACGGCCAGCGTGTCCCCCCGTTCGGCTTTGGGCAGGCGGACGTCCACGGCCAGCATGTCGCCGCTTTCGCAGCACTTTCCGGCAATGGTCACCGTCTCCTCCGCCTTATCATTCATGCGGTTGGCCAGCGCGGCCGAGTACTTGGCCTGATAGAGGGCAAACCGGGGATTGTCGAACATCCCGCCGTCCACGCTGACATACTTGCGGATGCCGGGGATCTCCTTGACCGCGCCCACCGTGTAGAGGGTGACGCCGGCCTCGCCCACGATGGAGCGGCCGGGCTCGATGACCAGGACCGGTCTTTTCAGCTTTTTCTCCCGGACGTCCTCGTCCAGCGCCTCGGCCAAAGCTCTGGTGTACTCTGCGTACCCCGAAGCCGGGATCTTCCGGTCCTCCTCGCTGTACCAGATGCCGAAGCCTCCGCCCAGGTTGAGCTCCTCGCAGTCCACGCCGAATTTTTCCCGGATCTCCTTCATGAAATCGGTCAGCTTGTGCAGGGCCAGCACAAAGGGCTTTTTGTCGAAGATCTGGGACCCGATGTGCGCATGCAGGCCCAGCAGGCGCAGGTGCTGTGTTTTCAGGACGGCCCCGACGGCCTCCTCGGCCAGGCCGGCCGCCAGATTGAACCCGAATTTGGAATCGGGCTTTGCGGTCTGGATGTAGTGGTGGGTGTGCGCCTCCACGCCCGGATTGACCCGGACGAGGACGCCGACCTCTTTGTCCAGGGAGTCCGCCACGTGATCCAGCAGGCCGATCTCGTCCAGGCAGTCCAGCACCACGGCGTGGACTCCGTTTTCGACCGCCATTTCCAGTTCCTCAACGGTCTTGTTGTTTCCGTGAAAGTAGATGCTGTCCGCCGGCATACCGGCAGACAGCGCGGTGTAAAGCTCGCCGCCGGAGACCACGTCCGCCCCCAGGCCCTCCTCTTCCACGATGCGATAGATCCCCTTGCAGCAAAAGGCCTTGGAGGCGTAGAGCACCCGATAGGGACCGTATTCGGCCAGAGATTCACGGTAGATCCGGCACATGCCGCGGATGAAGGCCTCGTCCATGACGTAGAGCGGAGTCCCGAATTCGGCCGCCAGACTGACGGCGTCACAGCCGCCGATGACCAGATGATCGTCTTTTACGCAGAGCGTCTCGCGTTGATTCATATCCCAAAGTGCCTCCCGCAGGGCGGCTCTCCGTCCCGCTGTTTTCTTCTGCAAAATGAAGTTTTTAATTCTTTTTGAATAAAAAAATATGTTCCGATTCAGCAATAAAATTGTTCTCGCGTGTTTTCCTGCTCATCTCTCAAGCAGAGATAAGAGAGTAACAACGATAAAGTGGGGGCAGCTTGCCGCTCAAAATCTCACTCGCTGCGGACAAAGTCAAAGTCCGTGCGCTTTTCTGAGAAAGCGGTCAAGTTCCGGCCTTTTCCCGGGCGGCCCAGGCGCGAAGATCGGCGGCGTGCCGCAGCGCGTGTTCTCCCGTGACCACGGCGCCAGTCAGGCGGGCGATCTCGGCCAGCAGACCCTCTTCATTTAAAAGAGAGAGCTGCGAGACCGTCTTGTCCGCCGTCTCGGTCTTGGTGATCAGAAAATTTCGGTCCCCCATGGCCGCGATGGCGGGCGAATGGGTGATGCAAATGACCTGACGCGTCCGGGAGATCCGCTCCAGCTTTTGGGCCAGCACGCCGGCGGTCTGCCCCGAAATGCCGGCGTCGATCTCGTCAAAGACCAGAGTCTCGAGGTCGTCCAATTCGGCCGTGACCGTCTTGACGGCCAGCATGAAACGGGACATCTCTCCCCCGGAAATGACCTTGCTGAGGGGCTTCAGCGGTTCGCCCTTGTTGGCCGAGAGCAAAAACTCCAGCGAGTCCCAGCCCTCCGCCGAAAGATGCCCGACGGCCTCCTTCGGCTCCTCCCCGAAGGCGATGACGAACCGGGCGCTGGGCATGTTCAGCTGCCGCAGCTCTCCCGTGATCTTCTCCTCCAGGCGGGCGGCCGCCCCCTGCCGGATCTTTCGCATGGCCCGGAAATTTTTCTCCAGCCGGGCCAGGATCTGCCCTCGCCGTTCGGTCAGGCCGGCGATCTCGGCGTCCGCGTTTTTCAGCTTTTCCAGCTCTTCCGAGATCCGATCCGCATAGGCGAGGATCTCGGGGATCCCCGAGCCGTACTTCTTTTTGAGGCGTTTGATCAGCTCCAGGCGGTCCTCGATCCGGTCCGCGCTGCGCTCGTCAAATTCGAAATCCCCCGCCCTCTGCTCCAGCCGGTCGGCCAGATCCTCGGCCTCGAATTTGAGGTCGTTCAGCTTTTCGGACAGGGCCTCCAGTTCCGGATCGAACCTTGAGACCTGATTCAGGCGGTAGTGAGCGCTGCCCAGATTCCCGATGACGCCGTAGTCGCCGGACAGCGCCGCCCGGGCTTCGGACAGCGCCGCCCGGATCTTTTCGGCGTTCTGAAGGAGGGCCCGCTGTTCCTGCAGCTTCTCCTCTTCTCCCTCCTGAAGGGCGGCCTCCGAGATCTCCTCCAGCTGAAAGGCGTAAAGGTCGATCAGCCTGGCCCGCTCCGCCTCGCTGCCTCCGAATTTTCCGAGTTCTTCGGCGATCTGCCGGTAGTCCGCCAAAAGCGCTCTGTTGCGCTGACGGAGAGGGTCCAGCTCCTCCCGGCAGAAGGCGTCCAGCAGTTTGATGTGATTGGAAACTTTGAGCAGGGAGACGTGTTCGGACTGGCCGTAAATGTCGATCAAAAGCCCGGACAGCTGTTTGAGCATGGACAGGGCCGCCGGCTGGCCGTTGAGGTGGATCTCTCCCCGGCCGCTCCGGGAAAAGGAACGGGACAGGATCAGGACGTCCTCCCACTCCAGCCCCATGCCCTCCATCGCCGCGCGGAGTTCGGGCTGGTCGTCGATCTCGAAGACCGCCCGGACGGTCATGGTCTCCTCCCCGTAGCGGATCAGCTCCCTGTCCGCCTTACAGCCCAGCGCAAAATTGAGGCAGTCCAGCAGGATGGATTTTCCGGCCCCGGTCTCCCCGGACAGCACGTTCAGTCCGGGACCGAAATCGAGGCGCTGTTCGGCGATGATGGCCGCGTTTTTGATCAGCAGTTGTTTCAACATGATCCTTCCTCAGTAGATCAGCTGGGAGATCCGTTCCACGATCTTCTTGACGTGCGCTTTGTCCGAAATGACCATCAGCAGGGTATCGTCCCCGGCCACGCATCCCAGCATCTCGGGCAGGTTGAGCTTGTCGATGGCCATGGCCGCGGCGTTGGCGCTGCCCGAAAGCGTCTTGATGACGATCAGATTTTCGGCGCTGGCGATGGAGACCACGGACTCCCGGAAGAGGGTGATCAGCTTGGTCGAGATCTTCAGATCGCTGTTCTCCACAAAGACATAACGATACTTTTTGTTCTCATCCAGCGCCTTGATCAGCCCCAGCTCCTTGATGTCGCGGGAAATGGTGGCCTGCGTCACCTTGAATCCGGCCTGGCGGAGGGCGTCGGAAAGCTCCTCCTGGGTCTCGATCTCGTTTTTGGCAATGATCTCCAAAATTTTGGCTTGGCGGGCGTTTCTCATTCTGTCAGGCTCCATTTGTTCAGTTTGGACAGCAGTCTGGCGTAAAAATTGCTGTCCGGATAGCGCAGGAAGCGGACGGCCTGGGCGGCCTTTCGGATGCGCAGGGCGGCAAGATCGCAGTTGCCGCTCTTGATCTCGCCGTCCACGGCCAGCACCAGCGCGGGCTGCGCGGCCTCGGACCGGAAAGTCAGCTCTTCCCGATCCGAAAAGACGATGGGACGGGTGTGCAGCAGATGGGAAGCCAGGGGCGTCAGCAGCAGGGCGTCCAGCGTGGGCAGCAGGACGGGACCGCCGGCGGAGAGCGAGTAGGCCGTGGACCCTGTCGGCGTGGAGACCATGACGCCGTCGGCCACATAGTGGTCGATCAGTCGGCCGTCCGAAAAGACCTTGATGCGGGCCATTTTGCCGTAGCCTTCCTCGGAGTTTTCACGGGAGATCACCGCCTCGTTCAGGGCAAAAAAGGTCTCGCCCCGGTAGTCGACCGCCAGAAGGCAGCGCTCCTCCGTTCGGAAAGTCCCTTGCCGAAGGGCCCGAACCGCCCGCTCGCAGCCGTCTGGTTCCACCTCCGTCAGAAAGCCCAGGTTTCCCAGGTTGACGCCCAGAATGGACATTCCCGCCATCGCCGCCCGCTTTGCCACGGCCAGAATGGTGCCGTCCCCCCCGAAGACGATCAGGGTGTCCACCCCGTTCGGTTGATCGAAATCAAACCCTTCCCGATCCGGATAGCGGACTTTCAGGTCCGAAAAGAGGGCAAAAGGCAGTCTGACCTTTTCCAGCATCTCCAGAAAGGCGGAGATCCCGGGAGAGGAAAGGTCCTTTGTCGGATTGATGTAGATCCCGATTTTCATGGCGGCCTCGATCTTGTTTTCTATAATTATACAATAAGTTCGATAAATATACAAGAGAAAATCCCCCGATTTCCGAAAAAATCGGGGGAAGGTCGGAAGCACTTGATCCAACAGGACTGCCTGCAAAAGGACTGACGGGCGGCCCTCGATCTTGACAGGCCCTTTTTTGAGGCAAGTAAGGTTCTTTTGGGAAGACAAAAAGAGTTTCTTTTCTGCTTGTGGCAGTAAGGAGTGTTTGTCCTGCATAGTACTCTGAAAAATATGGGTTTTGCATAGTACTATGCAGTATTTTGAACCCCGTTCGGCTCCGGGCGAGGCTAAACGGAAAACATGATCGAGACGAATCGGAGACTAATACTGAACTAAAATAAAAGCGAATTTGTCCCCTCAGTCTTATTTTTCCTTCAAAGTGACGATGGTCACGCCGCGCTCTCCCTCGCCGTAGACACCGTCCCGGAACTCCTGCACGCAGGGATTGCGCCGCAGATCATCCTGAATGGCCTTGCGCAGGGCCCCCGTTCCGGTGCCGTGAATGATCTTGACTTCGTGCAGGCCGGACAGATAGGCCTGATCCAGAAAGGCTTCGACCTCTGGCAGCGCCTCGGCCACGGTCTTGCCCAGCAGCTTGATCTCGGAGGCGACGGCGGCGGGCCCTCCCCTCTTCAGGTAGACCTCCGGCCTGGATTCTTTTTTGGGGGCCGGCTGTTTTTTGACCTCGCACAGATCTTCGAAGCGGACCACGGTGGTCAGATTGCCCAGCCGCACCCGGTACTCGTTTTTCCGCTCGTTGAAGTCGACCAGGGTGGCCACCGCCTTCAGGGAGCGGACATAGACCTGCCGGTTGCGGAACAGCTTGTCCCGGGTCAGAGGCTTGGGTTCTTCGAAAAAGCTCTCCTCCTCGGCCTGGTTTTTGTAGCTGAGGTTTTCCAGCTTTTTCTTGAGCTGCCTGGCGGTAAACAGGGTCTGCTCGCTCAATTCCTCGTTGAGCAGGTCCTTCAGTTTTCCCACGATCTCCTCGGCCTCGTAGACCGTTTCGTGGATGATCCGCCTGGACTCCATCTTGGCGTTCTGGGTCAGTTTTTCCCGTTCCCGGGCCAGCTTTTCCCGCTCGGCTTCCACCTCGGCCAGCTTCTGTTCGAGTTCGGATTTTTCCCTGGAGACCTCCTCGACGATGGTCTGCGCCTGAAAGCGGGACTCCTCCGCCCGCTGCAGCACCCGCTCGAGGTCGACCTTCTCCTGTTTCAGGTAGCCCCTGGCCCTTTGGATGATCCGGGGGGCGAGGTGCAGGCGGTTGGCGATCTCCAGGGCGTTGGAGCTGCCCGGCATGCCGATGTTCAGGCGGTAAGTGGGGGCAAAGTCCACGGGATCGAAGGCCATGGAGGCATTTTCCACCCCCTCGGTGACCATACTGAATTCCTTCAGCTCTCCGTAGTGCGTGGTCAAAATGCCCTTGCACCCGGATTCCAGCAGGGCCTCCAGCACCGCCATGGCCAGCGCGCTGCCCTCCTCGGGATCGGTGCCCGCCCCGATCTCGTCCATCAGGACCAGGGTGTCCCGGTCCACATGATCGGTGATGTAGGCGATGTTTTTGATGTGGGAGGAAAACGTGCTGAGGGACTGCTCAATGCTCTGCTCGTCCCCGATGTCGCAAAAGATCTTGGAAAAGACGGAGATCTCGGTCCCCTCCAGACAGGGCAGGAACATCCCGCTCATGGCCATCAGACAGAACAGGCCGGTCAGCTTCAGGGTCACCGTCTTGCCGCCGGTGTTCGGCCCGGTGATCACCAGCATCCGGTAGTTTTGGCCCAGCGAGACGCTGACGGGCACCACCTTTTGGGGATCGATCAGCGGATGCCTTCCCCCCTTGATGTCGATGAAGCCCGAGGAGTTGAGCTTGGGCGGCTGCCCCTTGACGCTGTGCGCGTACTTGGCCTTGGCCAGGTGGACGTCGCAGACGGTCAGAATTTCGGCGTCCGTCTTCAGCGCCTCGTACATGCCGCAGACCTTTGCGGTAAAGTGCTTGAGGATGCGCTCGATCTCGGCCTGTTCCTCGGCGTACAGCGTGCGCAGTTCGTTGTTGGCCTCCACCACGGCCATGGGCTCGATGAAGACGGTGGCCCCGGTCGCGGACTGGTCGTGGATGAGGCCGGGAACGGCGGACCTGTGCTCTTGCTTGACGGGCAGCACATACCGCCCGTTCCGCAGGGTGACCAGAGAGTCCTGCAAAAAGGCGGAAAAATCCTTGCTCCGGGACATATTCAGCAGGGTGTTTTTGATGTCCTCGTTGCACTTCCGGATCTTTTTCCGGATGGAAAACAGCTCGTCCGTGGCCTGATCGGCGACCTGCTCCTCGGTCAGGAAACAGCGCTCGGTCTCCTTTTCAAAGAAGAGATCTTCGTACAGCGCCCCCGCGAAGGATTTGAATTTTTCCAACCCCTCGTCCGGTAGCGGCTGCAGCGTGGCCGAAAAGATCCGGGCGGCACGGAGCAGTCTGGCCGAGCGCATGATCTCGGGAATGCTCAAGGTAGACAGCACGTGTGCCTTTTCGAGGACCGGGCCGATCTCGTCGAAGGAACAGACCGGGTCGGCGGCGTACAGGTACAGGATCCTGTCGGCCTCGGCCGTCCAGTCCAGAAGGTCCTGACAGGCCTCGAATTCGGTGACGGGCTCTAAGGTCCGGCACCGCCCGGCCGCCCCCTCGTTGACGCAGAATTCCGCGAGGCGGTCGGTAATCCGACGGTATTCCAGAATGTTCAGTGTTTTTGCGTCGATCATAAGTCAGACTCCGCGATTGAGATTGCCTGAAGTCCCCGGATAGGGCCAGGCCGGCGCCTTTCCGGCCTCCGCCTGCCGGCAGTAGGCCAGAACCTCCTCCGGCGGGATCCCCTCGGGGAAAGTAAAGTCCAGGATCAGCCCGCAGAAAAAGTTCCGCAGAACTTTGAAGGCGGAAAAAGGGGTGGAATTGTGGAGGAAAAAAGTGCAGTCGCTCATCTTCATCCGACTGAAGGGAAAGACGACGCCCTTTTCGTCGGTCAGGCTCAGCCCCTCCCGGTAACGGCAGTCGGCGCAGTTCGTGCCGTAGCCCTGCCGGACCGGGCAGTGACGGAGGGTCATGACCTCCGGCCGGCCATAGGCGTACAGGAGGACCTTGTCCAACCCGGTCAGGGAGGCCAGCTGCCTGCGGTTGAGTTCCTGCGAGAGCGCCATCCCCCGGCAGAGGGGGCGGCGCTGAAAAAAGGCCGCAGTCTGCCCGTTGAACACGTTCATGCCCAGCCCGCAGTAGTAGGGCAGTTCACGCGCTTCCGCCCAACGGACCTGGGAGAGCTGATCGGCCCAGATCCCGCAGAGGCCGTATTTTTCCAGATAGGCCCCGGCCTTGGCGAGGTCGGCCTCCGAAGTGTAGGCCGGAAGATAGAGAAAGGTCTTTTCCGGAGACGGGACTTTGGGATCCTCCGCCAGGTCGAAGGGCTTCAGGACAAAGGCCTCGGCCTCGGGATCCGGCAGCTCCGTTCCCGGCCGGAAGAGGATCACCCGGCCCGATCTTCGGCCCGCCCGCTCGGGAAGAACGGGATCTGCGGGGCGAATGACCGGCTTGGAGCCGAGCTCGTCCAAAGCGCACTCAAGCTGCCCGACGCCCTGCCGCCGAAGGGCGTTCAGAGCCGAGACCGGCAAAAAGAGGCCGGCCTCCATGTCGATGCGGACGGCTCCGGGCTGAAAGAGAGTATCGTTGAGTTTGCACAGCTGGGCGCGCACCTGCTCCTCGGTCAACCCCGTTCCGGTAGCCGGCTGGACAGGGGCGCCTTTGGTTTGGATCGTCACCTTCCCGCTCCCCGCGCGAACGGACAGTTCCAGCTCGGCAGGGCGGCCGGCGGTCAGCCTGCATCGCAAGTCCACGGCGGGCTTCGGGAACTGCCGAAGGTCCTCCAGCTGCCTTTGATCGCTGGTCAGAAACAGCAGATCTCCCGGTTTCAGTCCTCTGGAACCGGCCAGCTCTCCGTCTTTTTCGCATACCGCACTCCCGACCTCGGCGAGCGCCTCTCCCCGCTTCCGGAAGACCTTGAAGCCGTCCCCCGGAAAACCCCTCCGGGAACAGATCAGCCGCTGGCCCTCAGTCCGCTCGATCCTGGCCCAGAAGATCCCCTTGTGTCCCTGAATGTCCGCGCTGATGAGATCATTCGTCTCTGCCGAAAAGGCGTGGCCGAGGGTGAAGTCTCCCCGGTTGAACAGCTTTTTCAGCTCGGTCGCGGCCTCCGGATCGGGACGTCCGTCCAGCGCCCGGCGGTAGGCCGTGACGGCGCCGGCCACGTACTCCTTCCGGCGCAGCCGGCCCTCGATCTTCAGCGAACGGACGCCGGCCTCCTTCAACTCCTCCAGCCGGTCCAGCAGACAGAGGTCCGACATCGAGAGCAGATATCCTTCCTTCAGGGGGCGGTTCCCCTGTTTTAAGAGATACTTTTTCCGGCAGGGCTGCAGGCATTTTCCCCGGTTGCCGCTGGCCGAAAAGATGGAGGAACTCAGATAGCAGTTCCCAGAAAAGCTGACGCAGAGCGCGCCCTGCACAAAGACCTCGGTCTCGATCTCCCGGCAGATCTTCCGGATCTCCGAAATCGGGGTCTCGCGGGCGAGAATGACCCGCTGAAAGCCGAGTTCCCGCAGCATCCTGGCCCCCTGCACGTTATGTATGCCCATCTGGGTGCTGGCATGAAGCTCGATCTCCGGATAGCGGCGGCGGAACAGGAGCGCCAGACCGAGATCCTGGACAATGAGCGCCCGGACGCCGGCCTCCACGGCCAAGTCCGCCGTTTGCAGCGCCTGCTCCACCTCCTCGTCCGCCACCAGGGTGTTGAGGGTCAGATAAATTTCGGCCCCGTACAGTTTGGCCAGACGAACGGCCTCCCGCAGTTCCTCCGGCCCGAATCCGACCTTGGCGCGGGCATGAAAATTCCCCGCCCCCAAGTAGACGGCGTCCGCCCCGCAGGCCAGGGCCGCCCGAACGCAGTCCAGATCTCCGGCCGGAGCCAGCAATTCGGGCAACGGCCGCTTTTCCGCAGCCGGAGCTTCGCCTTCCGTCGCGGAAGACAGGGACTTACTCATGTTCAGGACCCTTCCTCACCGTCTTGTCAGCGCTCTCGGATCTTGCTTCCTCTTGAAAGGCGCGGACCTGGGCGGCGCTGTCTTGGTTCTGCTCCGCCGCGGAAGCCTCCGGCTCTCCCCCTTTCTGCTCCTTCCCTTCTTCGCCCTCGGACTCGGACTTTCCGGCCTTCTTGTTCTTCCGCTTGCCGGAGATCTTTTCGATCCACCGTTCCAGCTTGTCGGCGTTCTTCATGCCGACGTAGAAGACAGCCACGATCAGGGCAACTCCCAAAATGCACAGGATGATGCCCAGGAACAGATTTTCCGCCAGGATCCATTGAAAGAAGGAGATTAGCGCGCTGGTCGAGGTGATGGTGATGATGCGGGAGACCACCACGACGATCACGAAAAAGGGAAGGTTCATGGTGGACAGACCGGCCACAAAGCAGAGCACGTCGTCCGGAAAGAAGGGGAACAGAAACATCAGGCTGATGGCCACTTTGTCCTTGCCTTTGATCAATTCCAGGCCCTTTTTCAGGTTTTCCTCCCCCACGATCCACTTGACCACTTTGATCCCGAATTTCTTGCCGATGAGAAAGGCCAGAACAGATCCCGACGTGATGGCCGCCAGACTGATCAGCCCGCCCACGACCGGATGGAAGATCAGCGCCCCGACGGCAATGGTGACCGTGGCCGGGATCGGGGCCACGATGACCTGGAAAAACTGGATCAGGAAGTAGACCACAAAGGCAAAGGGGCCGAATCCTGAAATATATTCTCTCAGCGTGTCGATGTCCTCGACCGTCTCGAAAAAGCCGATGCGGTCGAGCAGGAAAAACAGCCCGGCAAACAGCAAGGCCAGCATGGCCACCGTAAAGCCCAGTTTGTAGATCATGGGCTTTTTCAGGGCATAAAAAATGATCTCCAGCGCGATCAGGACCCCCAGCAGGCAGATCAACGCGATCTGCAGGCCGAAGGAATAATAATCCGTGAACCAGATGAACACCCCGGCTCCGATGGCGCCGACAAGGGTCAGAATAAAGTTGATGATATCTTTTTTCATGTTCCTCCGCCGGCCAGCGCGATCTGCTGCCGGGCCAGTTCGTCGCAGCGATTGTTGAATTCGTTGTCGCTGTGCCCCTTCACCTTGCAAAAGGTGACCTGATGTTTGGCGGTCTCGATGAGCAGGGCTCGCCAAAGATCCTGATTCTTGACGTCCTCTTTCTTGGTGTTTTTCCACTTGTTTTTGGACCAGGTCTGGATCCACCCCTGATTGAAGGCCTCCACCAGGTAGGCCGAGTCGCTGTATAGTTTGACCTTGCAGGGTACTTTTAATTCCCGAAGACCTGCCAGGGCCGAAAACAGCTCCATCCGGTTGTTGGTGGTGTCCTTGGCGTAGCCGGCCAATTCCTTTTTGACGCCGCGGTAGATCAGGATGACCCCCCATCCGCCCGGGCCAGGATTTCCCGAGCAGGCCCCGTCCGTGTAAATTTCGACTTCCTTCCGTTCCATGTGCGCCACCTTACAGGGAGGAAAGCTCCCGGGAGCGCTGAAAACAGGCCCGGACGGCCTCTTCGGTCAGCTCGTACTGCCCGCCGCTGCGGAAGGTTTTGACCGCCTCGATGGTGGTCCCGCCCTTGCTGCAGACCCGGTCGATCAACACCTCCAGCGGCTCTTCGGACTGTTTGACCATTTCGGCCGCCCCCGCAAAGGTCTGCACGGCCAGTTTTCGGGCCTCTGCCTCGGAAAAGCCCAGCTTCTGCCCCGCCCGGATCAGGCTGTCCAGCCAGAGATAGACATAGGCCGGCCCGCTCCCGCTGACGGCCGTCACGCCGTCCATTTTGTCCTCGGGGCACTCCAGCACCTCCCCGACCGCGCCGAAGATCTCCAGCACGAACTGCCGCCCGGAGGTCGTCAGATGGGAGGCGTCCACCGCGCTGATGCCCTTCCCCACCAAAGCCGGCGTGTTGGGCATGATCCGGGCCGCCCTGCAGCCGGTCAGCGACTCGATCCGGTCGATCCGGACCCCGGCCATGATGCTGATCAGCACATTCTGCTCAAAGCGGATGCCGCGGACGGCCTCCTCGAACATCTGGGGCTTGACCGAAAGCAGGACGAATTCGCAGTCATCAGCCAACTGCTGATGATCGCGCGCCGGACAAAACCCGGCCGCCCGGGCCGCGTCGGTCTTTTTAGGATCACTGTCGCAGACCAGGATCTGCCCGGCCCGCAGCACATTTTTTTTCAAAATCCCGCCCGCGATGGCGGAAGCCATGTTCCCGTACCCTAAAATGCCCAGTTTATAAGTTTTCATCTTCTCATCCTTCCTTAGGTGATCAGACCTATTGTACTCTATTTTCCCTGAAAAGTCAAATTGAACGCTGTCGTTCAAGTCAATTGCTTCAGATATGAGGTTAAACGATTCCAATCTTCGTAAACAGCTCATGCTCGTTTGTTGCGGTATTTCGGAAACTTCAAGCTTATTAAAGCTAAACGTTAATCCGGGATGCAAAAACCCCGCGAAAATCGCGGGGTTCAGTCTGAAGACACCCCCGTTAAAAGGCATGCCTTTTAACGGGGGTTGTGCTATAATAGAAACATGATAAACAAGAAAGAGACGAGCAGCCGGAATCAGATACGGATGGTAAGCATAGAAGACTTAATTCCGCAAGACCATATTACGAAAAGAGATCAACGACAGACAGGGAGGGGTACCGGGAAAAACAAGAGCAACAGTGCGGAGTGTAACGGGTGTCCGAGCTTCTTTTAGCTTGAAATCCAAGTATAAACCGTCTTTTCTCTGCCGTCATAGATGTAGGTCGCGTCCTCGAACGAGGGCCTTCACCCAAAGGGGCTTTCGCGGAGGGCTTAACTTCCGGAGGTCTGTCCGACCCACCTCAGGACAATTTTTCTGCGTCCCACTCCCGCCAATACGTTGTTGATCTGATTGTTATATCTAAGCATTGCAGTTGCTAATACATTTTATGGACACTATTGAAGAAAGGGCAAACAGCGTATGAGTCCAGCCAAAACCCATGCGCTTTT
>CALVJY010000018.1 GCA_944332455.1 uncultured Clostridia bacterium | reverse complement strand
CTGACCGTGACCGTCCGGCTGCCCGCGCCCGAAGGCGACTTCTACGTCTTTGTGGACAATGCGGCCGTCAGCAACTACACCGTGGAAGACGGCTATGTTACCCTGACCCTGCCCTTCCAGAACTGCTACGTGCTGGTCCGGGAGGCCTGATCGGGATCAAAAGACCAACCTGCGGCCCCGCCTTTTGCGGGCCGGATGGGAGGGGGGAGACCGATCCCCCCTTTCTGCAATAAGGAGGAATTATGTTCGGAAAATGTTTCAAGAGGGGGCTGACCCTGCTTCTGGGGCTTTGCCTGCTGTTTGCGGCGGCGGCCTGCGGGGGCGGGGAGGAGCCGCCGGAGAGCTCGCAGCCAGAGGACACCTACGTCCCCATCACCGATTTTACGGACGGCATTTTCGCCAAGGAATCGGCCCAGACTCTGTTGTTCAAGTCCGATTCGGCCGTTCTGGACGCTTTTTTGAACGACTATTTTGCTCGTCATTCGGGCTATCCCGACAGTACCCAGATCCCCATCCTGGACGTGGGGGACGGCGGCACGGCCTGGAAGGAATGGGAGGCTTTGTCCCTGATGTGGTACAACAGCATCAACGGCCTGGACAACAACCGGCAGCAAAAGCTCCGGGGCTGGTTGGACATCATCCCGGTGGACCGCTTCGGCTACGTGTGGTCCAGCAAAGACGACACCTCTACCCCCATGAGCGGACATTCCTATGCCAACTTTGACCAGGGCTGGCCCTTCCCCAGCATGGAGAGCATGGGCAACCGGGGTTACGGCTGGGGCACCAACTGCAACGTAAAGGCCGGAGAGCCGGGCTGGGCGGTGCGAGCGGACGGCTATGCGACCAACGGCCAGCTGACCTACAGCGGCGGCGCTTACCGCCTGGTTGCCACCAGCGCCTATCCCGGCAGCGGAGAGGAGCTCTACTTCGAGGTCTCCGGCGTGCAGGACGGCTACACCTTCTACGCCCCCTTTGTGGAGTTCTGCCTGCGCATCGACAACAATTCGGCCCAGGTCATCGACGGCATCTACCTTCAGTGGACCACCTCGGACGGGGTCTCGCACGAGGTCTCCTACGCTGACTACGGCACCCAGGAGAAGGACTTCAATCAGAGCGGCTTCTACGCCAAGCTGTACTTTGCCATGTTCGCCTCGGAGGAATGGGGACAGCGTGAAAATCTGTACCGCCCCGAAGACGCCGACGCGCCCACGGTGGAGTCCATGCGGCTGGTCATCCGCCCCAAGGCCGGACAGTCCCTGAACTACGTCAACTTTACCCTGGACTACTTCCGCACCGACTTCGACACCCGCTGCGTGCAGAACAACGCCATCTACCTGGACGCGGTGGCCGAGTACTACCGCTACACCGGGGACGACGCCTATCTGGCCCAGATGTTGGAGACCTGCCGCCGCATCTTCCAGTTCTACCTGACCTACTGCGGGGGGGAGAGAGGCCTGATCCATCAGGACAACTTTGTGGGCCACGACGGCGTTCCGCTGCCCGGCCACGGCATCTCCTCGGGCTACTTTGACATTGTCTCCCTGCCCTCGGTGGACTTCTACTTCAACGTCTACTTCTACAAGGCCGTCCAGTCCATGGAATACCTCGAGCAGATGGCCGAGGCCGCCGGCATCGAAGCGGGCACGGCCTCGGTGCTGACCCCGGACATGCAGGACAGCGAGACCTATGAGCAGACCGCCGAGTCCCTGGCCGCGCTGGCCGAGACCTGCAAACAGGAGGTTTCGGATTACTTCTGGAACGAGGAAAAGGGCCGCTTTGCGGAGGGCTTCAACGACTGGGATGGCGAACTTGCCTGCTACGTCTCGGCCGACATGCCCGATCAGGGCAAGATGCAGGAGCTGGCCTCCCGCGGCTCCGAATTCGACTTGGGCTTTCTGGCCTTCAACCTCGAGGCCGTCTCGGCAGGGGTGGCCAGCGAGGAACAGGCCGAACAGATCCTGTCCTGGGCCACGGGCGAGCGCGTCATCGCCGGGGACGACGCCACGGGGGAGGACCTGTACTTCTTCGACTGCGCGCCCCGCTTCAATACCGTCAACAACGACTACTGGTTCTACTGCGGGGTGGCCACGGACGACAACTATCCCTTCACCGAACAGGTGCAGAACGGGGGCAGCTGCCTGTGGATCTCCTACTACGACCTGCTGGCCCGGGCGGAGGTCTACGGCGCCGACAGCGCCTACGGCCGCCTGAGCGAGATCGCCGGCTGGTATGCGGATGTGCAGACGGCCTACAATGATGCCATCTCCCGGGGGGCCGACGTTACGGCCAAGGAATTCTACCGGGCCTACTACTACGATCTGGCTCGGAGTTCCTCGTCCAGCTACAACGTGTTCAACGAAACCTACAACCCCGAGCACATCACGCTGCAGGGGGCGGTCAACGGCCGGGATACAGCCGGGGGGCTGGGCCTGGACGCCGAATTTCTGGAGAACGCCGTGCTCTATGCCGCCGTGCCGCAGGCTTTCCTGGGGTTGAGCTCCACGGACTACCGGACGCTGAATTTTGCGCCCGCTCTGCCCGAGGGACTGACCTACCTCAAGCTGGAAAACCTCTACTTCCAGGGCTGGCAGTACGATGTCTGCGCGGGAAGCAACTACCTGCGCATCTCCGACAGCCGCGAGGTCTCCTTGGGCAGCGGAAAGACCGGCCTTTCGGTCACGGTCAGCTTTGCCGTCCCCGATCAGGAGTACCGGGTCTACGTCAACGGACGGATGGTCGAGAGCGCCGAACAGAACGGCAGAGTCTTTGTGACCGTCCCCTTCGGCGACACCTTTGTCAAGATCGGCTGATCGCCGCGCTCTGTCAAGAAACTTTCAGAACAAAAAGGGCCCGACCGTCCGTCGGCCCTTTTTGACTGGCTTCTTCCCGCCGTAGTCTTTAGGAGGGTTTTGAGGAAAAGCGGGAAACAAAACGCAGCCTCCGTCCCCAAATTGATTGCTTTTCCGGCAGTTCCGTGCTATCATAAAAGAGAGAAAACGCCTCGGCGGAAAGAAGAGCAAGGGACTTTCCGCTCCTGTGCGGCGTCCGGATCCCGCGCAGAGGACTGCGCTGAAGAGTCTGCTTCTGCCGGAAAGACGGGAAAGGAGGAGAGATGGATAAGAGAGAACGGGTGGAACGATTTGAAAAAATGGGGCTGGGACTGTTCGTGCACTTCGGCCTGTTCAGCCTCCTGGGCAAGGGAGAATGGTACCTCAGCCGGCCCGATGCCGACCGGGAGGCCTACGCCGCCCTGCCGTCCCGCTTCCGGGTGCGCCGGGACTGGGCAAAGAACCTGGTCCGGACGGCCCAGGAGGCCGGGGCGAAGTACATCACCCTGACCACCCGGCACCACGACGGGTTTTCGCTGTTCGACACCCTGGGGCTGAACGATTTCGACGCCCCCCACTCGGCCTGCGGGCGGGACCTGGTCGCCGAATTCGTGCAGGCCTGCCGGGAGGGCGGGATCCTGCCCTTCTTCTACCACACCCTGCTGGACTGGCGGGAGCCCTCCTACCGGACGGATTTCCCGGCCTACCTCGACTACCTGAATCGGAGCGTCGAGATCCTCTGCACCCGCTACGGAAAGATCGGCGGCCTGTGGTTCGACGGCATGTGGGACAAGCCGGGGGAGAATTGGCAGGAGGACCGGCTGTACGGGACCATCCGGAAATACCAGCCCGACGCCGTCATCATCAACAACACCGGGCTGGACGCCCGGGGCAAGGCGGGGCATCCCGAGCTGGACGGCGTGACCTTCGAGCGGGGAACGCCGGCCCTGGGGCAAAAGACGGCGGACCTCGCGGGGGAGATGTGCCAGGTGCTGAACGACCACTGGGGCTATGCCGCCGCCGACTGCAACTACAAGTCGGTGGGCGAGCTGATCCGCAACCTGATCGACTGCCGGGGGGCGGGCTGCAATTTTCTGCTGAACACCGGCCCGCGGGGGAACGGCCTGGTCAACCCCACCGACCGCTGCCTGCTGCGGGAGTTCGGCAAATGGGTGCGCCGGAACGCCGAGGCGGTCTACGGCGTCCGGCCCTGCCCGGCGAAGGCGGAAAACGCCGTGCTGCTGGAGGGGGAAAAGGCGCTGTATGCCGTCGTCCGGGAGGTCCCGGTCTCCGGCGATCCCAACGTGGTCCTGGGGGAGAAAGAGTCCAGGGTGATCCTGGATCCCGCCCTCCGGATCCGGCGCGCCCGCTGGCTGGACAGCGGGGAAAAGATCGAGGTGACGGACAATTCCTTTGCCGTCCGCCCCTTCGACTACGGCACCAGCCTCTGCGCCCGGGTGGCCAGGCTGGAGGTCTGAGGGTGCCGGGCAAAAAATCAGGAGGAATCTGATGAAAGAGAGACATAACCAAAGGCCGGCCGCCGAGGCCCTGACGGCGCTGTCCGGCGCGTTGCAAAAACTGCCTGCCGCCCGGCAGGTCCCCAAGGTCTTTGACTTTTCCGATCTGGATCCCGACCTGCGGCAGGCAGCCGGAGAGCTGGCCGCCGAGCTGGGAGCGGCCGAGGGCCCCGGCCCTGCGGTGACCGCCTTCCGGGCCCCGGCGCTTTCGGTGCGGCGGGAGGGGGCGGAGATCCGCATCGGATACGCCGAAAAGTACGAGTTCTTCCGGGGGCTGGCCATGGCCTTTGCGGGGGAGGAAGGGGAGCAGATCTCCCGCTTTTCCCACCTGACCTTCATGGCTGACTGTTCCCGCAACGCCGTTCTGGCCCTGCCCGCGGCCAAAAGGCTGATCCGCCTGCTGGCGGCCTGCGGCTACGACCGGCTGCAGCTGTACACCGAGGACACCTACCGCGTTGCGGGGCGCCCGGCCTTCGGGCTGTTCCGGGGGGCCTACACCGAGGAGGAGCTGCGGGAGCTGGACGGCTATGCTTCGCGCTTCGGGATCACCCTGATGCCCTGCATCCAGACCCTGGCCCACCTGAACGCCATCTTCCGCTGGCCGGAGTTCGCCCCGCTGCGGGACTGCGACGACATTCTGCTGTGCGGCGCCGAGGAGACCTATGACCTGTTAGAGGACCTGTTCGCCCAGCTGGCCCGCTCCTTTACCTGCCGGGAGGTCCACATCGGCATGGACGAGGCCCATCGGGTGGGGTTGGGACAGTACCTGGACCGCTTCGGTTCCAAGGACCGCTTTGCCATTCTGGCCGAACACCTGTCCCGGGTGACCGCCATCGCCAGAAAACACGGCTTTACCTGCCGGATGTGGGGGGACATGTTTTTCCGGCTGGCCTTCGGCGGGGAGTACTACCGCTTTGACCGGGAGCTGCCCGCGGAGGCCAAAAAGGCGGTGCCCGAGGGGGTGCGGCTGATCTACTGGGACTACTACCAGACCGACCGCAGGGTCTACGACGGCATGCTGGATTGCTACAAAAAGCTGGGCGCCCCCCTGGCCTTTGCGGGCGGGGCCTGGAAGTGGAGCGGCTTTCTCCCCCAGAACGGGTTTTCGCTGCTGACCTCCCGGCAGGCCCTGGACAGCTGCGAGAGCCGCGGGGTGGACGACATCACCGTCACCGCCTGGGGGGACAACGGCGGGGAGGCCTCGGTGTTTTCAGTGTTGCCCGTCATGGTCTACTATGCCGAGCGGCGGTACGGCGGGGACCTCGAGACCGCCTTTCCCCGGATCGCGGGCTGTGCGCTTGCGGACTTTCTGACCCTGGACCTGCCCGACGTCATCCTCCGGGACCCGCCCGAAGGGTATCTGGCCAACTACTCCAAGATCTTTCTGTACAACGACCCGATGCTCGGCATCTTCGACGGGCTGGTCCGGCCGGAGACCGCTTCGGTGCTGGCCGAGGCCGAACCCAGACTGCGCCGGGCGGCCGCCCGCTGCGCGCGGTTCTCCCCGCTCTTCCGCACGGCCCGGACCCTGCTGGCCGCCGTGACCGAAAAGCTGGACTTCGGCCGGCAGCTGCGGGAGGCCTATGCCGCCCGGGACCGGGAGGCCATGGCCGGACTGTGCAAAAAGCTGGACCGCATCGAGCGGAAGATCCGGACCTTTCACGCCGCCTTTGCCGAACAGTGGGCGGCCGAGAACAAGGCCCCGGGAAGGGAAGTCCAGGACATCCGGCTGGGTGGCCTGTGCGCCCGCGTCCGGGCCTGCCGGCAGCGGCTTTCGGCCTATCTGGCCGGGGAGATCGGGGCGCTGGAGGAGCTGTCCGACCGCCGCGAGTGGCCGGACTGTCCCAAAGGATTTGTCTTCAACAACTGGGCCGAACTGGCCTCGGCCTGTCCGTTCTAGGCCGAAGGCGGGGGCGGACGGCTTTTCGGGAAAAGGACGGGGCCTGCCGGGGAAGGCGGCTTTTGTCCGCAGGGAAAGAGGCGGAACAGGATCTCCGACGTGACAGTACAAAAACGCAAGGAAGGTGAAAAATATGGATTGGAAAGACAGGCTGTTCATCCCGGACGGCGAGGAGCAAGGCCGGGCGGTCGCCCGCACCACCCATCTGGCCGTGGCCGCCCACCAGGACGACATCGAATTCATGGCCTACGCCCCCATCTCCGAGTGCTTCGGGAAAAAGGAGTTCTGGTTCTGCGGCGTGGTGGCGGGGGACGGGGCCGGCAGTCCCCGCTCCGGGCTGTACGCCGACTGCTCCGACGAGGACATGAAGGCCATCCGCGCCCGCGAGCAGAAGAAGGCCGCCGTGGTGGGGGAGTACGGCTCCCTGTTTTTGCTGGGCCATCCCTCCTCGCAGATCAAAGACCCCGATGATGCGGCGGTGACCGAGGAGCTGGCCGAAATTTTCCGGGCCGCCCGGCCCCGATTTGTCTACCTGCACAATCCGGCCGACCGGCACGACACCCATCTGGGGACGGCGGTCAAGGCCATTGCCGCCCTGCGGACCCTGAAAAGCGGGGAGCGTCCCGAGCGGGTGTTCGGCTGCGAGGTCTGGCGGGATCTGGACTGGCTGTGCGAGGAGGACAAAATCCTGCTGGACTGCTCGGCCCGGCCCAACCTGGCCCGCGCCCTCTCGGGGGTGTTCGACAGTCAGATCCAGGGGGGCAAGCGGTACGACCTGGCCGCCGAGGGAAGGAGGACGGCCAACGCCACCTTTTCCCAGAGCCATGCCTGCGACCGCTTCGAGGGGCTGAACTACGCCATGGACCTGACCCCGCTGATGAAAGATCCCGGCCTGAAGATCTCGGACTTCGTGGACGAAAAGATCGGAAAATTCCGGGCGCAGGTCCGGGAACGGGCCGCCCGCCTGGCCGGGGAAACCTGACGAAAGGAGAGGGCTTTATCTTCCGGCGCGATAGGTCGGGAAGAGCCGCGCTCCCTGCGGGAGGACACCTGCCCTGAAAGAGGAAGCCCGGCATTCCGGGCGATCAGGCGGAAAGAGCCGCTAGTCGGAGAGGCCTGACGGCAGGCATGGGGCCTTATCTTCTGACGCGAAAAAGTGGAAAAGAGCCGCGCTCCCTGCGGGAGAGGCCCTGCCACTGAAAGAGGATGGCCGGTATTCCGGCTGAGGAAGCAAAAGCCGCCTGTCCGGGGAAACCTAACGGAAAGGACGAAACGAGAGCCCTCTATTCCGGCTTAACAGGCCGGGTTTTGCGCTGTTTTTGTATCACTTCGGAAGAGGTCTCCTTTTCCGATTCAACCTGCGGAGGTATTTATGAACACCAAAGACACCCTGATGTGGAAGGAACTTTCGGAGGGCCCCGCCGCGGTCGGCCGGGTCGGAAGGGAAAATGAGGCCGTCCTGGAGAGACTGGCCGCAGTCGGCTCCGGGATCGAGGCCGTCTGCACGGTGGGCCGGGGGACCTCGGACCACGCCATGATGTACCTGAAGTATCTGCTGGAGGCCGGCCCGGGGATCCTGACCGCCTCGGCCGCCCCCTCGACGGTCACCCTCTACGGGGGGAGGCCGAAGCTGCAAAAGGCGCTCACCGTGGGCTGTTCGCAGAGCGGCGAGGCCGCCGACGTCATGGAGGTGCTGCGGGCGGCCAAGGCCTGCGGGGGACTGACGGCGGCCGTCACCAATGAGCCCGAAAGCCCCATGGCGGGGATGGCCGACTTTGCCCTGTCCTGCTGCGCGGGAAAGGAAAAGAGCGTGGCCGCCACCAAGACCTTTCTCGGCCAGCTGGCCCTGGCCCGGCTGATCTGCGCCGCTCTTTCGGGGGCAAAGGAGGACCTGACCGCCCTTTCGGGGGCGCTGACCGAGGCCCTGCCCCGCATCGAGGCGGCAGCGGAGCCCATGGCCGAGCGCTTTGCCGGCGTCCGGGAGTGCTTCATCCTCTCCCGGGGGATCTCGGCGGCAGTGGCCTTCGAGTGCGGGCTCAAGCTGCAGGAGACCTGCTACATCCGCGCCCGGGCCTATCACAGTTCGGACTTCTACCACGGCCCCATGGCCATGGTGGAGGAGGAGACGCCGGTCATTCTGTTTGCCTCCTCCCGCGCCCTGGGCGGGGAGACGGAGGCCGCCCACCGCAAAGATCTGGAGGCCTGCGCCGGCAAGATGCTTTCGCTGGGGGCCGAGCTGTGGGTGATCACCGATCAGCCCGCCCTGTTTGCAGGCAAGGGCGCCAGGACTGTCGCGGTGCCGGGCGGCGCGGACGAGCGGGACGCCGTGTTCTTCTTCGCCCTGGCCGCCCAGATGCTGGCCTGCAAGGTCAGCTGCCGGAAGGGCCTCTCGCCCGACACCCCCCGCGCCCTCAAAAAAGTGACGGTCACCCGCTGACCGGCAAAAGAGGGCGGAGATCCGGAAAAGAAGCGGGGCCCGAAAACAGGAGACCTGTCTACATTCGTTCTGCCCGCGGACAGCCTGTGTTTTTCAAAAGGATTCCCGATCGGAAAAAGGGAAAATTTTCAAAAGAGGAGCGCAAGCCGAACTGACTTGCGCTCCTCTTTTCTTGTCAGGAAAGGACTTGCCGCGGGAGAGGAAAGGGATAAGCCCCCGACAGACGGCTTCGCGATCGGCGCGGCGGCAGGGGAAAGATCAGCTGCCGTGGCGTTTGCGGTAATCGTTCGGCAGGCAGCCGGCATACTTTTTGAACACGCGGGAGAAATGGCTCTGCGAGGAAAAGCCGAGGTAGGCGCTGATGGCCGCAGCCGATCGGTCCGAATAGCGGAGGAGGCGTTTTGCCTCTTCCGTCTTTTCTTTCAGGATGAAGTCGATGAGGTTTTCGCCGGTCTCCTGCTTGAATTTGACCGAGAGCCGGGAGCGGCTCAGAAAGAGGGCCTTGGCGATCTTTTCGGTGGTGACGGGCTCGGACAGGTGGTGGAGGATGTAGTTCGTGACCTCGGTCACGAATCTGGACGGCGCCCTGCCGAGGCGGAGTTTTTCGGTGCGCCCGGTAAAGTCGAACAGCATGTGATACTGCAGGTTGGTGATCCGCTCGATGTCGCGCATCAGCTCGCACTTCTGGATGTAGGCGTCGCTCAAGGACAGCGCGTCCTCGACCGCCATGCCGCCGCGGATGGCCGCCCGGGAGACCAGGGTGGCGGTGACCACAAAGGTGTTCTTGACCTGCCGGAGCTGGTCTGAGGCCAGGATGCCGGGCCGGACGGCGGGCATGCCGGAGATCCAGGCCTTTAAGGAGGCGGTGTCGCCGCGGCGGACAAAGTTCAGGATGGTCTGCTCCAGAGCCAGGGTGTTGTGGATGTCCTGCGGCCGGTCCCCGTCCTGTAAGCCTTCGATCTCCCGGGAGGTCTGCTCCCGTTCCAGGGCCGCCCGCAGGGTCTGCTGCTCGGCGTCATAGATGCGCAGGTCGCTCAGCCCGAGTTTTTCCCCGTTCATCAGGTAGTTCAGGGCGCAGAGGATCTGCAGGATGCTGTCCAGCGGCATGGGCACAATGGCGTTCATGCCGGCGATGAAGTCCCCGACCTCGTCGGCGGAAACATTGCAGCGGAAGGCCAGTTCCCGCAGCGTCTGTTCGCTGCACCTGGTCTGGATGGAGGGGCCGATGACGATCCGCCGCTCCGCGTGGTTGACCACGCCGTAGTAGTGGAAGTAGGGCGTGATGAAGTAGCCGATGTGGGCGCGGACGGCCAGGATCTCCGCCTCGAAGGCCTTCATGGGGTCCTTCGGGAGCGGCGCGATGGCGTGGTAAAAGGTCAGCTTGTCCCCGGAAAACAGGCGGACGGGAACGCCGGAGAGATCCCCGATGACCGTGCACAGATACTCGTAATCGATTTTTTCCATGGATTCCTCCCGAAAGTCAAAACAATTATAACTCAAATAAAACAAATATGCAAGACATCCGGCCCGAAAAGTTGTATAATTTTAGGGAAGAACCTGAAAGGGGGTATTTTGCGTGGACGTCGAAAAGCTGTTGAAGGAACTGACGGTCGAGGAAAAGGCCGCTCTCGTGTCGGGGACGGATTTTATGTACACGAATGCGGTGCCCCGGCTGAAGATCCCCGCCCTTCGCACCTCGGACGGCCCGCACGGGCTGCGCGTGCAGACCGAGGGCGGGGACAACGGGGTGACGGGCAGCCTGCCGGCCACGGCCTTTCCCACGGCGGCGACGACCGCCTGCGGGTGGGACGAGGAAAACCTGACCCGGATCGGGGAGGCGATGGGGCGGGAGTGCCGCAAGTACGGCGTCCACGTCCTGCTGGGGCCGGCCGTCAACATCAAGCGCAACCCCACGGCGGGGCGCAATTTCGAGTACTTTTCCGAAGATCCCTATCTGGCGGGCAAGCTGGCAGCGGCGCAGATCAGGGGGATCCAGTCGCAGGGCGTGGGCGTTTCGGTCAAGCACTTTGCCCTGAACAACGCCGAGAATTTCCGCTTCATGGGGGATTCCGTCGCCGATCTGCGGGCCATGCGCGAGATCTACCTCAAAGTCTTCGAGATCGCGGTGCGGGAGGGGAAGCCGGCGACGGTCATGTGCGCCTACAACAAGATCAACGGCACCTACTGCTCGCAGAACGGCTGGCTGCTGAACGAGGTCCTCCGCGGCGAGTGGGGCTTTGACGGTTTGGTGATGACCGACTGGGGGGCCATGCACGACCGCGTGGCCAGCCTGAAGGCGGGGCTGGATCTGGAGATGCCGGGAGACACCCGCATCTGCCGCAGGTGGATCCTGGACGGCATCGCGGACGGCAGTCTGGACCCGGCCGACCTGGACCGGGCGGCCGGCCGGGTGCTGCGCGCGGTCGACCGCTATGTGAAGGAATACCCCGACGAGGCGGACTTTGCCGCCCACAACGAGCTGGCCCGCCGCGTGGCCGGGGACTGCGCCGTGCTCCTGAAAAACGACGGCCTGCTCCCGCTGGCGGAGAGGGAGGAGCTCTGCGTGCTCGGCGACCTGTTCACCCGCATGCGCTACCAGGGGGCGGGCAGCTCCATGATCAATCCCGCCATGCTGTCGACGCCCGAAAAGGCTTTTGACGAACGAGGGATCCGCTATCGCTTCGCCCGCGGCTATGCCGAGAACGGGGAGGCGAGCGAGGCGCTGCTCCGGGAGGCGCTGGCGCTGGCCGAGGGCTTCGAAAAGGTCGTGGTGTTCGCGGGGCTGACCGACGCCGCCGAGAGCGAGGGCTGCGACCGGGCGGACATGAAACTGCCCGAAAACCAGCTGGCCCTCCTCGAGGCCCTTGGAAAGACGGGCAAAAAGATCGCGGTGGTGCTCTTCGGGGGCTCTCCGGTGGAACTGCCCTTTGCGGAGCGGGTCTCCGCCATCCTCGACATGTATCTGCCCGGACAGAGCGGCGGCGCGGCCTGCGCCGATCTTCTGTTCGGCAGGGTCAGTCCCTCGGGCCGGCTGGCCGAGACCTGGCCGGAGCGCTACGAAGACGTCCCCTCGGTGGCGGCTTTCGGCAAGGGGCCGAACGAGATCTACCGCGACAGCGTGTTCGTGGGCTACCGCTACTATGCGACGGCGGGCAGGCGGGTGCGCTATCCCTTCGGCTACGGGCTGTCTTACACCAAATTTTCCTACTCGGACTTTCGGGCCGAGCGGGAGGGGGAAGGGATCCGGGTCGGATGCCGGGTGACGAACGCCGGGGCGGTCCCCGGCGCGGAGGTGGTGCAGGTCTACGCCGGCCTCCCCGACTCGGGGGTGTTCCGGCCCAGACGGGAGCTGAAGGCCTTCCGGAAGGTGAGGCTGCGCCCCGGCGAGAGCGCGGAGGTGACCCTGCGGATCCCCCTCTCGCAGCTGGCATTTTTCGATCCGGTGAGGAAGACCTGGCAGACGGAGGGGGGAAGGTACCGGATCGAGCTGTGCCGGGACGCCCTGACTCCCATCTGCGGGCAGGACCTGGAGATCGAGGGGGAGCGGGCAGCAATCTACCCGCCCGAGGTTCTGGCGGTCTACCGGGAGGCCGGACTGGAAGGGGTGACGGACGAAATCTTTGAGCGCATGAGCGGGCAGAAGATCCCCCCGCTCCCGCCCCGGAAGCCGATCACGCTGGAGAGCCGGTTCACCGACCTTCGGCAGACCCTGATGGGCAGGATCCTGTTTTCCGCAGTGCTGAGCGTGGCGAAAAAACAGTTCAAAAGGGCGCGCAGGCTGCCCGAGGGGCCGGAGCGGGACAACAAGCTCAAGGGAGCCCTCTTTCTGAAGCGGATCCTGGAGAGCAACTCCGTGGTGTCGATGTCGATGTCGGCGGGGGAGAGCATGCCCTACAACTTCGCGGAGGGGTTCGTGGCCCTGGCCAACGGGCAGCTGCTGAAGGGGATCCGGTGCTTCTGCAAAAAGATCAGGGTTCCGGAGCTGCCCAAGGAGGAAAAAGAATGAATAAGGCTCCGAAAAGGAAAAAAATCTTGAAAGCAAGGAAGGAGGACAAACCATGGCGGCAAAACTGCTGAATGGCAGGATCTTCGACAGCAAAGTGCATTCCCAGAACGTGACGGGAAAGGAAAAATGGCTGGGGTATCTGCTCGGCCCCTGCGGCGCACTGCTCTTAAATGCGGTGCTGGCTACCTATCTCAACGTGTTCTACACCGATGTGCTACACCTCACGCCTGTGTGGGGCGGAGCCTTTTTGGTGGTGTTTCCGCTGGTGTCCAAGATCATCGACGCGGTCACCAACGTCATCATGGGCTATATCATCGACCGAACCCGCACCCGGCAGGGCAAGGCCAGACCCTGGATCTTGGTGTCGGCCCCGCTGCTGTGCGTCACCGGAATCCTGCTGTTCACGGTGCCGCGGGCCGGCGAGACCGTGCAGGTCGTCTGGGTCATGCTCTCCTACAACCTGTTCTACTCCTTCGCCTACACCATCTTCAACATGAGCCACAACCTGATGGTGCCTCTCTCCACCCGCAACACCCTGCAGCGCGGCGGACTGTCAGTGTTCAACCAGATCGCCACCATCATGATGAGCGGTATCCTGGTCGCGCTGGTGTTTCCCTTCGTCATCCGTCCGCTGATGGACGTCTACCAGATCCGGTGGATCCTGGTCATGGGGATCCTCTCCATCCTGGCCCTGCCGCTCACGCTGCTGGAGTACTACTTCACCAAGGAGCGGGTGACCGAGGAACAGGCCGTTTCCGGCGGGGAGCGCAAAGTGCCCTTTCTCACCCAGCTGAAGATCGTGCTGACCGACAAGTACATGATCGTCATGTTCGCCTACTTTCTCATCTACACCTTCGGTTCCTCGCTCAAAAATCTGGCGCTGGTCTATTACTGCGACAACGTGCTGGGCTCCTACAACGACGGCGTCACGCAGATGATGGTCTCGGTCATCGGCGGTGTCCCCATGGGTATCGGCATCTTCGCCGTGTGGCCGCTGGCCAAAAAGCTGGGCAAGCGCAACCTCACTTTGCTTGGCTTTCTGCTTTACGCGGCCGGCTCCGCCATCTGCTGGGCGGCTCCCGAGAGCATGGCGGTCGTTCTGATCGGGCAGTTCATCAAAAACATCGGCGGTCTGCCCTGCGCCTACGTGTTCATGGCTCTGTTCGCCGACGGGCTGGACCACCTCGAGTGGAAGAGCGGGATCCGCTGCGACGGCACGGCCATGTCGATCTACAACATCATCGCGGTCGCCATCGTGGGGGTGGCCACCGCCGTGTTCAACGCCCTGCTGGCTGGAAGCGGCTATCTGGCTCCCGAGATCATCGACGGCGTCACGGTGGCGTATGAGCAAACCCAGGCTGTCAAAAACGTCATCACCTTTGCCTTTGTGGGGCTGGAAGCGGTCACCGGTCTGGTGCTGGCGGCGCTGCTTCTGTTTCTGACGGTGGAAAAGACCATCGCCCGCAAGCAGCAGGTCATCCGCGATCGCCAGAAGGCCGCCTGCGAAGCCAGGGGCGAGGAGTGGGTGGCGCCCGAAGTCCGCGCCGCCCGCGAGGAGCAGGCCTTTTGGGAAGAGAGCGAGGAGATCTTCGCCCGCGAGCTGAAGGAGACCTGCGCGCAGAAAGGCTGGGACTACGAGTCGAAGCTGTCCGCCCATCGGGAGCAGATGCGCGCCAAGCGCGAAAAGGCCGAAGCCAAAAAGGCGGCCGCCGCCCGTTGCGCCGAAGAAAAAGAAAGGCTGGCCGCGCGGAAGAAAGAACAGAAGCTGGCCGCCCTTACCCCCCAAAAGCGGGCCGGACTGGAGCGCAAAGCCGCCCGCGAGGAAGCCCTGTGGCAGAAGGAGAGCGCTGCCGGCGAACAGTATTACCGGAAGATCCGGCGGGAGTTGGAGGCGGACGGGGCAGGCGAGTCCCTGTAAACGCCGGAAAAGACGGAGAACCTCCCGGAAAAATCGCCGCAAAGGAGGAAAAACATGAAAGCGATCGATCTGAAAACGGAATACCTCGTTGATCCCATCGGCATAGACATCCCCCATCCCCGCCTCATGTGGAACTGCGAAGGGGGGAAGAGGCAGACGGCCTATCGCATCGTCGCCGTCTCGGAGGGGCAAACGGTCTGGGACAGCGGCAAGGTGCAGTCGGCCTCCATGCGTGCGGAATACCCCCTGCCGCCCAAATCCCGGCAGCGGATCGAGTGGCAGGTCAGCCTCTGGGACGAAGACGGCGCCGAGGGAGAGCGCGCCTTTGCGGCCTTCGAGTACGGCCTGCTGCAGGCTTCGGACTGGCAGGCCGGGTGGATCAGCGGAAACTACCGGGTCAGCAAAAGACGGCGCTATCCCGTCGACTGCTTCCAGAAATCTTTCGAAGCAAGGGGCGTCGCAAAGGCGCGGCTTTATATCACGGCCTGCGGATTGTACGAGGCCAGGCTCAACGGGGCGCGGGTCGGAAACTTTGTGCTGGCGCCCGGCTCCACCGATTACAGAAAGCGTATTCAGTACCAGACCTATGACGTCACCGACCTGATCCGGGAGGGGGACAACGAGCTGACGGCGGAACTTGCCGACGGGTGGTACCGCGGTTCCAACGGCGCCAAGGGCAGGCGCAACACTTACGGAAAACAAACCGGACTTTTCGCGCAGCTCGAACTGACGGATCAGGCGGGGCGTGTTTCCCGCATCGTCACGGACGAAAGCTGGAAATGGTCGAACGACGGCCCCATCTGCTTTGCCGACCTCAGAGACGGGGAAGTCGTTGACGCGGCCAAGGTCCCCTCGTACGGCGGACGGGCCAGAGCGGTCAGGTTCTCCGCAAATCTGACCGCCTCCAACAATCTGCCGGTCAGGGAGATGGAAAGATTTCTGCCCGCAGAACTCATCAAAACGCCCAAGGGCAAAACGGTCTTAAAGTTCCCGCAAAATCTTTCGGGCTGGCTCTCTTTTTCCGTCACGGCGCACAAGGGACAAAAGATCCATATCACCCTCGGCGAAATGCTCGGCTCCGACGGCGAGCTTACTCTGAAAAACATCCAGTGCGTCCACAGGGGAAAGCGTACGCCGCTGCAGGAGACAGACTACACCTGCAAGGAAGGCGAGAACACCTACACGCCCAAGTTCTTCTACGGCGGATTTCAGTATGCCCAGATCGACGCGGATCTGCCCTTCAAAAAGGAGGACTTTACGGCGGTGGCCGTGTACAGCGCCTTCGAAGAGCGGGCCTCCTTTGAATGTTCGCATCCTCTGATCAACAAACTGTTTCAGAACACGCTGTGGTCGTTAAAGAGCAATTCCACCGACTTTCCATCCGACTGTCCCACCCGCGAGCGCATGGGCTGGACGGGCGACAGCCAAATATTTTTCAACACGGCGGCGTACATGGTCGATTATGCGGCGTTTGCGCGCAAGCACGTGCGTGACATCTTTGACCGCCAGTGGAAGAGCGGCCGGCTGCCGCAGATCGCCCCCTTTGCCAACGAGGACTGGTTCATGTGGGTGATGAACGGCTCGGTGGGCTGGGCCTGCGCGGGCGTGTACATTCCGCTGTACTTTTACAGAATGTACGGCGACAAACGTATTCTGGAGGAAAACTATCAGGGGATGCTCCGATATGCCGGCTTCATGATCAGGCGCGCCGGCAAATGGGGCGGACCCTATGCAAAGCCCCTGCACCTTTCCCGAAAAAACAGGAAGTATGCCGTAAACTGCGGGCAGTCCTACGGGGAATGGGCCGAACCGGAGGACGTCTGCGCTTTCAAGTGGTACGACTTTGCCTCGCCCCATCCCGAAGAATCTACCGCCTACACCTGTTTTACCCTGAAGCGCGTGCTCGAAGTCGCCGATATCCTCGGGAAAAAGCCGGACAAACAGCTCGCCCGCATCAAAGAATACAGCGAGGGCGCAAAGCGAGCCTATCAGGAGCTGGTCACAAAAAAGGCGCACACCCTCGACACCGACAGACAGGCAAAACTTGTCCGTCCGCTGTACATGGGGCTTCTTACAGAGGAGCAGGAAGCCTTTGCCCAAAAGCGCCTCGTAAAGGCCATGGAGAATTACGGCTGGCGGCTGGGCACCGGTTTTTTGTCTACCCCGATCATACTCGACGTGCTGGCAGGGCTGAACATCGAGTATGCCTACCGCCTTCTGGAAAACGAGGAAGTGCCGGGCTGGCTCGCCATGCCCAAAAACGGCGCCACCACAATTTGGGAGGCCTGGGAAGGCAACACCGTAAAGGCCAGGGGCCTTGCCTCTTTAAACCACTATTCAAAGGGGGCGGTCTGCGAATGGATGATGCGGACGATGTGCGGCATCCTCGTCGCAGGCGAAAACCGCTTCCGCATCGCCCCCAGGCCCGGCGGCAGTCTGAACAATGCCGGAGCCTGCTTTAAAAGCGTGTACGGCGAGGTCCGAAGCAGCTGGGAAAAGACGGACAGCGGCTGGAAATTTAAGGTGCGCGTCCCCGCCAACACCACGGCGGAAATTTTGCTCCCCGACGGGAGCAGACGGGAAGTCGGCGCCGGCGAATACGAATTTCAGACAGAGCGTACAGGATCTGCTGGGGAAGGATGACCGTCTTTATGCGATTCCCTGAAAATAACACGCGCTGAGGGAATTCCCTTTCAAAACCAATACTTGACTTGGCCGAAGGCCGACAGATCAATGCTGTCGGCCTTTTCGCATGCCCGGAGAGGGAAGTCAAGGTGTTGAAATAATAAGGTTGAAGAAAATAATTTGATTCTATGAAAAATTAAAGTGGTTTTTCAAAATTGAATATAAATCAAGTCAGAAATTGCTCAAAGAAAGGTAAGTCCTGTCCGAAAGAAAGACCTTCAGCGTTTAAAGAGTTGAGCCCGGCAAAAAAAATTTAAAAAATTTTTTCCGAAAATTGGTACAAACGGGCCCTAAGAAACGTTATGAAAGTGGAGGGTTTTTCCAAGGGAAAAACTGCCGGGCCGAAATACTTCGGCCGAGCGGCAAAATCATTCAGGATTTTCTGTGAGTCAGAGCAAATGAAGACAATGTTGTGTGATGGATCAGAAACATGGACAGCGGAAAGGCGGAAGGACGGGAAGCAGGTCCCGTTGCAGACGAGGAGTCCTCCGTCGAATCAGGCCGCGAGGTCCCCGCCGGCGGACAGGAGGACATAGCGGAAGTCCGGAGAATCGGGTTGCAAAAGTTCCGCCGCAGGCCCGAGGACTACAGGCGTAGAATCCTTAAATGGCTCGTTTGCCAAGACCTGACGGAGGACAAAGGCCCCAGGCAGAGAGGGTTCGCTGAAACAGTCCGCCATAGCCCCACTGCATGTCCGAGGGGCATAGAGGAGGAGTCAATAAATCGCTCCGCTTACCGGATTCACAAGCGGCTTGCTCTTACTGAGATCCGCCGGAGGGTCAGGGATCATGAGCGAGGAAGGCCTTTGAGCGGGCCGCAGGTTTTCCGCATCCGATAGGCATAGGCGAGCTATCCTGAATTGCTCCGGCTGATCTATGCCGTATATCCGCGAACCTAGGCGGAGGTCTTGCGGCGAATTGTTCCGCTAGTCGGGACCAGCTGAAGGCTTGGGTACGAGTGAGGAGGCATTGAATCACTTCGCCTGTAGGTATCCGCCACGAGGTTCTGAAGCAAGACCCAGGTGTTATGGGTCAGATCTCTGCCGTATATCCGAGGCTCATAGAGGCGAAAAGGCCTCCAGCGAAGCGGCCTGCCCTTACAAAGACTCGCTGAAGGCCCGGATATGGTTGAGGAATTCCTTGACGAATCAGTCCGCAGAAGTTCTGCCGGAGGGCAAGGTTTTATGGCGGGGATAAAAGAAGCCGTCGCGCTTGATATGATGGGGGATAAAATATCACAAGGAGTTACTGTCATGAAACACTCGACAGTGCAACAGACATTGATCGATCTGATCGAAAGGCTGTTGATGAATTTAGAAGAACTGAAAGACGAAAAGGCACAGGATGAAGATTTCTTTCTGTTCTGCGAAAAACCGATCTGCGCAAAAGCCGAAGGGCCGTCCGTTCAAGAGGCTGACCTGATCGAAATGCAGCTGAAGAAGCTGCAAGAACAGAAGCACGCGCAGGCACAGACTGAAGATCGGTCCCTGTTCTGCGAAAAGACGCTCTGTGCAAAAGCCGAAGGGCCGTCCGTTCAGCAGACAGACTCGATCGAAAAGGAGCTGAAGAAGCTGCAAGAACGGAAGCGCGAGCAGGCACAGACTGAAGCTCGGTCCCTGCACCGCGAAAAGGCGACCTGTGCAAAAGCCGAAAGGCCGTCCGTTCAAGAGGCTGACCTGATCGAAATGCAGCTGAAGAAGCTGAAAGAACGGAAACACGAGCAGGCACAGGATGAAGATCTCTTTCTGTGCGGCGAAAAGGCGACCTGTGCAAAAGCCGAAAGGCAGCCCGTTCAGCAGACAGACTTGATCGAAATGCTGCTGAAGAACTTAGAAGAGCAGCGGGACGAGAAGGTGCGGCAGGAGGAGGTTGAAGGATGAAAAGGGAGGGGTATAACAAGATAAGGGAGAGGAAGAAAAACCGAAAGGAGGAAGCAGAGCTACGGAAGTACATGACTCGGCAGATGTTGATCGAGGAAATCGAAGCGCTGCTGCTGGTTTTGATGGCAGCAAACGGTGCAACAGCACAGAACGGTAAAGGGGAGGGTTCGGAGCCATGAAAAACGAACATGACCGTATGACAGGGGAACAAAAGAAAAACGAAAAGGAGAAAGAAGGGATGGAAGAGCTGACAGCCCGGGAGACGCTGATCGACCTGATCGAAACACTGCTGATCAACCTGGAAGAACTGAAAGAGGCAAAAGCGGAGGACGCGGACCGATTCGCCTACGGCGAGAAGACGGCTTACGTGGAGTGTCTGGAGATCGTGCAGCAGTGGATGGAAGCGGTCGGGCACGGTCTGGACTTCGAGGTGGAAAAGCGGTACAAATTGTAAGCCGGCAATTCAAAAGCAAAAACAGGTAAACAGCAAAAGTCCGAATCGAAAAGATCCGGACTTTTGCTTGTAAAGGAATTCAGACAATGCCGGATCCGTTACGGAGATCCGAAGGCTTAGCATAAAAGGCGCTGAGTTGGTGTATCCCGGAAGATGCCGTGAATGATCTAGACAAAAAACTGTCTTCCGATGGGGAAAGAGCGGATCTTCCGGGATCCGGTTCAATCGGAGTTCCGTCCGATCATCTCGTCCAGCGAAACATCAAAAAAATCTGCCAGGCGGATGAAGTTGGGCAGGGTGGGAATGCTCTTGCCGGATTCGTAAGCCTGGTACGACTGTGTGGCCAGGTTCATCCAGTCGGCCAGTTCCTTCTGCGTCAACTGATAGTGCTCGCGTTCGGATTTTAGGAAAGCGGGCAGATTGGCCAGAAATTTCTCTGGGACGGAATGGCGGTTGTGCAGCGCTTCGAGCGCTCCTTCCTTTTTCGGATTCATATCAGGTCTCCTTTTGATCTGTTACCTATAGCATACAGTTTTAAACTGTCGATTTGTAAAAATACAGTTATAAACTGATTTTATAGGTCCATCCAAAGGCCTGAACATGAGATCCGGATCTGATTGAACTTTTTGGCCCGCGGGCAAAATTTTTCAAAGATGGGGGAGGACCGGAGTGTGCGCGGCTCCGATTTTGAGGGCAGAACAAGTTTTTCCGGGCACAAAAGAAAAAGACCTGCCGCGATCGGGATAAGGCTTCGGCGGATAAAGCGATTGCGGTAAGGCCTTTTCTGGCAGAGAATAAAAAACTGAAATGAATCTGCGACCTGGTCCGGAGGAGAATAAAAACTGGCCCGGCGTAAAACAAAAAACCGAAATGGTACAAAGCAAAAAGCCTTACCGCGAAAAATTCGCGATAAGGCTTTCTTGGTGGGGAGAGATGGATTCGAACCATCGAAGTCGAAGACAACAGATTTACAGTCTGCCCCCTTTGGCCACTCGGGAACCTCCCCTCGTATGAACCGGACAGAGCCGGAGATTTGAAAAACTGAATCCGAAACCGATCGGACCGGAAACCTCTGCGCCTTGGGGCATATCAATCGGTCCGGGCCCCTGTGTGCCTCAGGGCAGATCGATCGGGCGTGCGCCTGAGCGAGAACTCAGGCGAAGATCTTCCGCCGTAAGGAGAGGCTTGAAACCACCTCGCCCCGCTCCACAGGGGACGGGCTGAAACGGACTGCCGCTTTCGCGGATCGGATCGTCACCCGGACGGGCCGGATTTTGGAGAAAAGGCGCCGAAGGCGCCGGCGACCGGCCTGAACGGCGGCCTCTATTTCGGAAAGAAAGCTCTTTGGACTTTTGGTTGGAGCTGGTGAACGGAGTCGAACCATCAACCTGCTGATTACAAATCAGCTGCTCTGCCATTGAGCCACACCAGCAGAAAGTGGTGCCTTGGGGCGGAATCGAACCACCGACACGAAGATTTTCAGTCTTCTGCTCTACCGACTGAGCTACCAAGGCAAAAAAAGTTGTTTTTACGCAAAGCATACTTTGTTTCCAAAGTATGCTTTGCGTTCTGGCGACTCGGAAGGGGTTCGAACCCTCGACCTCTAGCGTGACAGGCTAGCGTTCTAACCAGCTGAACTACCGAGCCATATGGTAAATTGGTGGGCCTTCACGGACTTGAACCGCGGACCAATCGGTTATGAGCCGACCGCTCTAACCAACTGAGCTAAAGGCCCGAATCATGAGCCGCAGCGAAGCGGAAGCTGAATGGTCGGGGTGAAGAGACTCGAACTCCCGCCCTCATGGTCCCAAACCACGCGCGCTACCAAACTGCGCTACACCCCGTCGTAAGACGTCGACGTAATCACAACGCTATAATACTATACAATATCGGGGAAAAAAAGTCAAACACATTTGGGAGTTTTTTCAAAAAAAATTTCATGCTCCCGTCGGGTTTAGAACGGGCGCTTCCGGCCAAAAATTAACTCTGCCCCCGATGGCCTGCGCTCGGACGGGCGCACCGGCCGGAAGGGGAGCCCGGCGGCTCCGGCACAGCCGGCGAGGGAAGTTCGGTGTTGCCTTGGCTTTTCCCGCGGCCAGAAGTCGGCCTTCTCTGCCTGAACAGAGGAATGATCGCGGTCAAACCCTCCGGCCGGAGGGTTTTCGCGGAACAAGGGGCCATGCCCGGCGAAAGCCCGTTGCGGCCCTCCGGAGGCAGGGGAGGCACAAAAGCGAGAAAGTTTGCTTCGGCCCGGCGGCTTCCGGCAGCCGGGGCCGCCTGTCATGCCGGAGAAATTCGAGTCCCATGGCAGAGAGTTCGGTTTTGCCTCGGCTTTTCCCGCGGCCAGAAGTCGGCCCGCCATGCCTGGACAGCGCGGCGGCAGTCTTGCTTTCTCCGGAAAAGAGGTCCCATTCCGGAGGCGCCGGAGCGAATGGAAAGATCTTCCCGAAGCATGGTCACAAGCCTTTCCCCGGGCAGGCCGGGACATGATCCGTGAGGGGTGATCAGGCCGGGAACGCTCCTGCCCCTCTTTTTGATCCGGTCCGGGGGAAGATCTTCGGCTTTTTTCGCCGGGAGGGGACAAAAGAGGACGGAAAGCGGGGGCGGGGGTGCGCTATACTGATGGGAAGAAAACACAAGCGAGGAACACCAATGAATTTGCAGACGGTGCGGAAGGGCGGAAGCCTTTGCTTTGTCCTTTCCGGCGAGATCGACGAGAGCAGCGCGCCGGCGCTCCGGCAGGAGATGGACGAGGCGCTCTCCGGCGGCGGATTCCGGGAGGTGGTCTTTGACATGTCCGCAGTCAGTTTTATGGACAGCACGGGCATCGGGCTGCTGCTGGGCCGCTACAAGCGGGGCCGGGGGAGGGGCATTCCCATGAAGATCCTGAACCCCAATCCGGTATGCGACAAAATTTTTGTGCTGTCCGGGATCTATCAGGTCATGCCCAAGGCAGAGGGCGTGCAGGAGGGAAGAGCATGAGCGACAACTATATGCAGATCCGGATCAAGGCGGACATGAAAAACGAGTCCTTCATCCGCAGCGTGGTGGGGGCCTTCTGCGTGGGGCTGAATCCCACCCTGGAGGAGATCAACGACATCAAGACGGCGGTGTCCGAGGCGGTGACCAACAGCATCGTACACGGCTACGAGGGAGGCGAAGGAGACATTTGGATCGACGCAGAAATTTCAGGCAGCACCGTGAGGCTGCTCATCGCCGACAACGGAATCGGGATCGAGGACATCCCGGCGGCCATGCAGCCCTTTTACACCACCAAGGCGGATCAGGACCGCTCGGGGATGGGCTTCACCGTGATGCAGGCCTTCATGGACGAACTGACGGTGACCCCCAATGAGCCGCGGGGGCTGAAGGTGGAGATGAAAAAGACCTTCCGCGGCGCGTGATCCCTGCCGCTACATAACGCCGGGGGTGGGTCTTTATGCTTCTGCAATCGGAAACCGAACAACTGATCAAAGAGGCCCAGGCGGGCAGCGCGGCGGCCAAGGAAAAGCTGGTCACCGAGAACGCCCCGCTGATCAAGAGCATCGTGGCCAGATACCGCAACAAGGGGGTGGAGTACGACGACCTCTTTCAGCTGGGGGCCATGGGCTTTGTCAAGGCCGTCAACCACTTCGACGCCTCCTACCGGGTCAAGTTCTCGACCTATGCCGTGCCCATGATCATGGGGGAGATCAAGCGGTTTTTGCGGGACGACGGGGCGGTCAAGGTCTCCCGCTCCCTGAAGATGACCTCGGGGAAGATCAACCGCTTCTGCGAGCGCTACCGCGGGGAGCACCAGAAGGAGCCCTCGGTGGAGGAGATCGCAGCCGAACTCGGCCTGGAGCCCAGCGAGGTGGTCTTTGCCATGGATTCGGCCAAAATGCCGGTCTCGCTGTTCGAAAAGGAGGACGGCGACGACAAGTCCATGGGGGTGATCGACCGCCTGGCCGCCCCGCAGGGCCCGGACATCAACCTGCTGCTGTCCATGAAGGACGGCATCGCCTCGCTGACCCCGCGGGAGAAAAAGATCATCCTGCTGCGCTACTTCCGGGACAAGACCCAGAGCGAGATCGCCAGGGAACTTGGGGTCTCGCAGGTGCAGGTCTCCCGCCTGGAGAGCAAAATTCTGGCCAAGCTCCGCGACAAGCTCTCCGAAAAGTAGGGCCCGGGCGTTCTGACCCGGCCTGCCCGCGTCGGAACTGTGAGGGGCGTCGCCAGCCCCCTCGGTACTCGGCGGAGGTCAAAAAGAGGCCGCCCGGGCCTGCCCTGCCGCTGCCGCTGTTTTTTGAAAATCTGAAAATTTTTTTTGGGTTCGGCATTTTGCCGGACTTTTTTTGCGCTTTGACCGAAAATTTTTTTAAAAGGGGTATTGACAAGAATTGGTAAGTGTGTTATAATAAGCCCGTAAGCAAAAAATGCGGGATCGCGGAGGCAGGACCGGAACGCACGGACAGAAAGACAGCCAAAGCTTTCACTAAAATTGAATCCAAAATTGAGCGAGTTCGCATTTTTCGGAGGGAGAAAATGGATACTCCGATCGGCTTTTGAAGGCAATAAGATCAACTCCGGAGACAGGGCGTCTTATTGCCTTTTTGCATCTGTTATTTCATTTAAAATCATCATTTGATCAACGCAGGAGGTGTTTCATGAAAAAAATTGCCGCTCTTTTGGCCATTCTTCTGGCTTTCGGGATGTCGGGATTCGGCTGCGGAGAGGAGGAGGATATCTATACCGACAGAGTTAAAATAATTGTTGATGCGCAGATGAAAGAGGCCTATGACAATAAAACGATTACGGCGGAAACATTTGGTTGGGACAATATTGAGCGGATCCAATATGTCTGTTGGTTTGAAAACACGGAACGAGGGGCTTTGACGGTGTTTCTGAAGAGGACGGGGCGGAGAAGGGTAGAACAGGCCATCGCTCATTTCGAAACGCTGGATTTTGTGGTAAGAGCTGCTCCTGCCTAAATCGGGATAATCGAAACAGGGTCTCCGTCTCAGACCGTGACCGGGGCCATCATGCTTCTGCGGCAATCGGTATAATCAAAACAGCTTAAAATTATTTACAGGGAGGATAAAATGATGAAAAAAGAGATCACAGAAGCAATCGAGGACTACATGGAGGATTTGAACGCCGACGGTTACCGGAAAGGGAAGAGTTGGAAGGGATATGATGTCTATGTCCCGGAATATGAGCAGCCGGTGTATGTCGGGCTTCCCTATGTTGTTCTCGTCAAAGGGGGAGAGGTGCGGCTTTCCACGGAAGATGAAAGTCTGGATTATCTGGATTATTCTGAAAGAGAAGATGATTCGAGATCGTGAAGATCAGACGTGTGTGGGATTGGCGCAAGGAAGAGGAAATCAAAAAATGACATACGAAGAATACAGGGACATCGTGTACAAAGAGTGCAAAAAAGACGCCATTACGCAAACTTATCCGGAAGAATTTGAAAGATTGTTCAAGAGATTGGAGGAAAATGGTTATCTTCGCGAAGAACAGGAGAGGGGAATCCCCCCTCTCGGAATCGTGGACGGAATCTGTCTGATGGTCTGAAGGATAGGCATGAAAACCAAAGCGAGACCAAATAGGGTTGAGAAATCATGCGAAAGCGCAAAGTCCGCGGGACAGGGCGCTTTTTTTATGCAAAATGCTCGGGGGCCGGAGCAAGCCAAGGGCTGCCCGGCCCTTGGCCTGACTTACTTACGAGGCGGGGAGCCCTTCGGGACGACCGCGTTCGGGCGGCCTTTCGGCCCTTGCCGGGAAGGTCGGGGAAAAAATTTTCGGGACCCGCCCCGCGATCCTTGTCGGCGGGCGGCCTTGTGTGCTATAATAGAGAAGATATGACGGAACGGGCGGACTGACGAAGGCAGAGCCTCCCGCCTCTGTCGGGCTTTCCGGGAGCGTCAGAGGCTGTTCCGATCTGCCTTGGCCGGGCTTTCCGGCCTGCTCGCCCGGCTCCGTGGGGCTTTCTGGGACTGCATTGGCTTCCCTGCCGGGGAAGTTCCTTTTTCCTGCCCGTTCGGGCAACGGGAAAGCGGCGCGGCAAACCCTTCCCGGCCTGGGCGCAGAGCCAGAGCCAATGGCGTTCCGGGCGCCAAGGCGGGGCAAAACGAAAGCAAAAGAGTTCGGGGCTTCCCTGAAAGCCGGGGAGGACCCGCGGGCGCAAAACAGGTTTCGAGGTGTTTATGAAAAGTCTGAAGGAGCTTTACCGGGTCGGGCGGGGGCCGTCCAGTTCGCACACCATGGGGCCGGAGCGGGCCGCCCTGCTGTTCGCGGAAAAGCACCCGGCCGCCGAGCGCTTCCGGGTGAGGCTGTACGGCTCGCTGGCCCGGACGGGGCGGGGACACGGCACGGACACCGTGCTGCAAAAGACGCTGCCCAGGCCGGCGGAGATCGTCTTTGACACCCGGACCGCCGAACTGCCCCACCCCAACACCATGGACTTTCAGGCCCTGGAGGAGGGGAACTGGTCGGCTCCCTGGCGGGTGCTGAGCGTGGGCGGCGGGGAGATCGAGGCCGAGGGGATCGAACACATCGCCCCGCCCGAGATCTATCCTTTGAACACCTTCAACGAGATCGCCGCCCTCTGCCGGGCCGAGGACATCCGGCTTTCCGACTACGTCGAGCGCTGCGAGGGGCCGGAGATTTGGGACTTTCTGGAGCGGATCTGGACCCGCATGAAGCAGACGGTCCGGGAGGGGCTGGCCGCAGACGGGGTGCTGCCCGGCGGACTGGGGGTGCAGCGCAAGGCCCGCTATCTGCACCAGTCCCACCACATGGACGAGAGCGCCGAGACCGCCGAAAACCGCATGGTCTGCGCCTATGCCTACGCGGTCAGCGAGCAGAACGCGGCCGGGGGGATCATCGTCACCGCCCCCACCTGCGGGGCCTCGGGGGTGCTGCCCGCCGTGCTGGTCTACATGCAGAAAAAACACCGCTTTTCGGAGGAGCAGATCCTGCGCGCCCTGGCGGTCGGGGGGCTTTTGGGCAACCTCATCAAGACCAACGCCTCCATTTCGGGGGCGGAGTGCGGCTGTCAGGCCGAGGTCGGCACCGCCTGTTCCATGGCGGCCGGCGCCCTGGCCGAGCTGTTCGGGATGTCCCTGGAAAAGATCGAATACGCCGCCGAGGTGGCCATGGAGCACCACCTGGGGCTGACCTGCGACCCCATCCGAGGGCTGGTGCAGATCCCCTGCATCGAGCGCAACGCCGTGGCGGCCATGCGGGCCATCAACGCCTTAAGTCTGGCCAACTTTCTGTTCTGCACCCGCAAGATCTCCTTCGACCTGGTGGTGCAGACCATGTACGAGACCGGGCGGGACCTCCCCGGCCCCTACCGCGAGACCGGGGAAGGGGGCCTGGCCAAGCTCTACCGGCAGGAGGAGTGAACTTTTCGGTGTCCAGGACTTGCCGTGCAGGAGAGCAAAGTTCCGCCGCCCCGCCCGGGAACAGGTATTTTGCAGGAAGGAGTGCGTTTCCCGGAGTCCTGCACGTGGGAGCGGGCCGTTTGGGGAGGCGCGGAAACTGAGGTCCAGGCGGCCGGAAATTAAAGTTTAAAAAGGGCCGGCCCAAAGCGGAAAAAGGGGGCCTGCGGCGGGAAAATGCGGAAAACAATTGCAAAAAATCGGGAAATGTTGTAAAATAGAGAACGGAAACAAGATCTCCCTTTGCCCCCGGCAGGGAGCGGCCGGATCAAAGTTCTGCCGCGGAGGTTTTTCCGGGAGGCCGAGTGCCGGCCGGAGAAGTCTTCCGAGAGGCCGGAAACCGATCGAGGGCGGAACGCCGGATCCCGTCGGGGAAGGGAGCGTTTGCTTGTTTTAAAACACAGGCGCGCCGGAGCGCGCGCCGGGAGGATACAACATGGCAAGAAGAGTGTTGGCTTTTGATTTCGGCGCCTCGAGCGGCCGGGCCATGATCGGCACCTATGCCGACGGCAGGATCGAGCTGAAGGAGATCCATCGTTTTTCCAACGATCCGGTGGAACTGAACGGCACCCTGTACTGGGACGTGCTCCGCCTGTTTTTCGAGATCAAGCAGGGCATCGTCAAGGCCAAGCTGGACGGCGGATTCGACGCCATCGGCATCGACACCTGGGGGGTGGACTTCGGCCTGCTGGACAGGGAGGGCAACCTGCTGCAGAACCCCGTTCACTACCGCGACCTGCGCACCGAGGGCATGATCGAGGAGGTCTGCAAGATCCTGCCCAGGGAAAAGATCTTCGAGATCACGGGCAGCCAGTTTCTGCGGCTGAACACCCTGTATCAGATGTACTATCTGAACAGGTACAAAAAGGACCTCATCGACCGGACCGAGTCCATGCTGTTCATGCCCGACCTGTTCGCCTACTTCCTGACCGGGGTCAAAAAGGCGGAGTACTCCATCGCCAGCACTTCCCAGATGATGGACGTCCGCAAGGGGACCTGGGCCTTCGACATGCTCAAGGAGCTGGGCATCGAGACCCGCATCCTGCCCGAGATCATGGACGCGGGGGAGGTCTACGGCACCCTGTCGCCCAAGATCTGCGATGAGCTGGGGGTGGATCCCGTGCCCGTGGTGGCGGTCTGCACCCACGACACCGGTTCGGCCGTGGCCGCCGTGCCCACCCAGGCCGACAAGTTCTGCTACGTCTCCTCGGGGACCTGGTCGCTGTTCGGCACCGAGCTGCACACCCCCGTCGTCACCCCCGAGTGCCTGAAGTTCAACCTCACCAACGAGGGGGGCTACGGCCGCTCGGTCCGCCTGCTGAAGAACATCATGGGCCTGTGGCTGATCCAGGAGTCCCGCCGGCAGTGGATCCGGGAGGGGCTGGACGCCTCCTTCAACTACATCGAGCAGGAGGCCTTAAAGGCCAAGCCCTTCCGGAGCTTCATCGACCCGGACGACCCCGACTTCGAGATGCCCGGAAATCTGCCCAAGCGCATCCAGGACTACTGCATCCGCACCCACCAGTACGTGCCCCAGGGCGTGGGCGAGGTGGCCCGGGTGATCTACCAGAGCCTGGCCCTGAAGTACCGCTATGTGCTGGAGGGCATCCAGTCCCTGTGCGGGACCAAGTTTGAAGTTTTGCACCTGGTCGGCGGGGGCGGCAAGGACAAACTGCTCTCCCAGATGGCGGCAGACGCCTGCAACCTGACCGTGATGGCCGGCCCCACCGAGGCCACGGCCCTGGGCAACGTGGGGGTGCAGCTTTTAAGCCTGGGCGACTTTAAGGACTTGAAGTCCGTCCGCAAGGCCATTGCCGCCGGCGGCGAGCTGAAGACCTACCTTTCCAACAACGACGACGAGTGGGAGGACGCCTACCGCAGGTTCCGGGAGATCACCCGCCTGGCCTGAACGTCCGCCCGCACCGGGCATGAAGAGGGAGAGGGGAAGCACGGCCCGCGGCCGAAAATCCAGAAAGAGAGGAATTTGATGATGGACTACACCGACGAACTCAAAATTTTGCAGGATATCTCCGACTTTGCCGGCAACCGCCCCGACTACACCCAGGGCGGAGGGGGCAACACCAGCGTCAAGCTGGACGGCCGCCTGATGGCCATCAAGGCCTCGGGCTACCGCTTGACCGACATCACCCCGACAACCGGCTTTGTGACGGTGGACTATCCCAAGCTTCTGAACTACTACAGCACCGTGGACCCCGCGGAAGACAAGGATTTCGAGGCCGAAAGCGCCAAGGTGGCCCAGGAGGCCGTCGATCAGCTGCCCGGCCTTCCGGCCCTGCGGCCCAGCGTGGAGGTGGGCTTCCACTCCCTGCTCAAAAAATACGTCATCCACACCCATGCGGTCTACGCCAACCTGCTCTGCTGCACCTCGAAGGGGGAGGAGCTGGCCCGGGAGATCTTCGCCGACGCCGATTTCGGCGTCATCTGGCTGCCCTACATCAAGCCCGGCTTCACCCTGACCCTGAAAATGGCCGAGCGCATCCGCTCCTACCGGACCGACCACGGGGAGGAGCCTTCGGTCATCTTCATGCAGAACCACGGCCTGGTGGTGCACGACGACGACCCCGGGCGGGCCAAGCAGCTGCAGGCCGAGGTCAACGACCGCATCATGGCCCACTTCGGGCTGACCGAAAAGGACTTCGGCAAGGTGGCCCTGAAAAAGGAGGGGGAGGGCTTTGTGTCCGCCTCCGCCCAGCCCGCTGCCTATCTGAAGCACAGCCCCATCAACCTGGTGGAGCTGGACCGCATCCCCCTCTATCCCGATCAGCTGGTCTACCTGAACAACACCCTCCGCAACGACCCCTCCAAGATGGAAGTCAAGGGCGAGCGGGTGTTCTACCGCACCACCGAAAAGGAGGCGACCACCCTGGAGGAGACGTTGTGCGCCTATCTCTTCGTGGTCGACCAGCTCCGCCGGCACAACCTGCCCATCTCGGTCATGGGCGGGGAGGACGTGGACTTCATCAATCACTGGGAGGCCGAAAAGTTCCGCCGCACCGTGAGCAAGTAAGGAAAAGTTCTTCTGTCAGAGCGGGAGCGCGAAAGCTGTTTCCCGCTCTTTTTTCCGCCCGAAGGAAGGAGGGAATGAAGCATGGAAAGACAGACTGCCAAAAAACTTCATCCCAAGGGCTGGCTCTCCCTGGTGGGGGTGGGCGTGCTGACCGGGCTCTTTGCGGGGCTGACGGTCTCGGCCTACACCGCCGCCGTGGAATTTCTGGGGGAGAAGTCCGCCCGAATTTACGGCTGGCTGCGGGAAAATCCGACCTGGATCGCCCTGCTGCCGTTGGCGCTGGCGGCCGGCTTTTTCGGGGTGCTGGGGATCACCCGGCTTTCGCCCATGAGCCGGGGGAGCGGCATCCCGCAGACCGAGGGCGCGGCCCGGGGCGTGCTGCGGTTCAAGTGGCTGCGCACCCTGCTGGGCACCGCCTTCGGCAGCCTGATCGCCATCTTCTGCGGGCTGGCCGTGGGGTCGGAGGGACCCTCCCTGCAGATCGGGGCCTGCTGCGGCAAGGGCACGGCCAAACTGCTCCGCCGCCGGCGCTTCGAACAGCGCTACCAGATGACGGGCGGGGCCTGCGCCGGCCTTGCCACCGCCTTCAACGCCCCCCTCTCCGGCCTGGTGTTCGCCTTCGAGGACGCCCACCGGCGGTTTTCGCCCGACCTGTTCGCGGTCTCCTTTTCGGCCGTGATCACCGCGGTGGGCTGCCGGGTGCTGCTGATCGGCGGGGAGGTCTGTTTTCCCGGCTTTCAGACGGCCGGGCTGTCCTGGGCCTCGGTCGGCCTGGCCGCGGCCGTGGGGCTGCTGTCCGGGGCCGGAGGGTTGCTCTTTTGCCGGGCGCTGCTGTGGTACCGCGGGGTAGGCAAGTCCCTGCGCTGGCTCAAGCTGGCCCTGCCCTTTGCGCTGGCCGGCCTGTGCGGGCTCTTTCTGATCGAGGGAACGGGGACCGGAAAGGAGCTGGTGATGTCCCTGTCGGCCGGCGAGCTGGCGGCGGGGTTTCTGGCCCTAGTGCTGGTCGTCCGCTTTGTTCTCGCGGTGCTGGCCGCGGGGGCGGGGGTGCCGGGCGGTCTGCTCATCCCCATGCTGGCCCTGGGCGCCTGTTTCGGGGGGCTGCTCGCCCGCCTGCTGCAGCCCCTGGGCCTGAGTCCGGAACTCATGCAGACCTGCCTGGTGCTGGGCATGACCGGCTTTTTTGCGGCCTCGGTGCGGACGCCGATCACGGCGGTGCTGCTCCCTCTGGAGCTGACCGGCTGCTTTTCCTCCGCCCTGCTTCCCCTCATCCTCTGCGCGGCGATCGCCTATCTGCTGGCCGGGCTGACCAACACGCCCCCGCTGTACGAGGCCCTGCTCGAGCGCATGGTCGAGGAGGACCGGCGGGAGGGCCGTCCCTTTGTCTTCCGCAAAAAGGTGGAGGCGGGCAGCGCGGCGGCCGGGCGGACCGTGCGGGAGGTGCTCTGGCCGGGGCACTGTCAGGTCATCTGCCTGCGGCGGGAGGGGGTCCTGCTGCCCGTGGACGGGGAGACCCTGCTGCTGCCCGGGGACGAGCTGGAGGCCGAGCTCTCCGCCGCTACGTCGGACGAGGGCGGGGAACTGCTGGACGAGCTGCTCTCGCCCTGAGGCAGATCTGTTCAAAAAAATGGATCAATCGGCGATTTTCTGTTTAAGAGCGGGGCGGTCGGGTTATAAGATAAACGTTGACTTTCGCAGGGGATCCCCCCAAAAAAGACAGGAGGTCGGACATGGAGCCATATGCGCAGCCCAGGGAAGAGCTGGGCCGGGAACTGAACACAGATTTAAAGAGCGGATTGACCGAAGAGGAAGCCTCTGCCAGGCTGTCCCGAGAGGGACCGAACAAACTGGCCGAGGGGAAGAAAAGATCCTGGTTGGTCCGCTTTTTGCTGCAATTCAAGGACGTCATGATCATCATCCTGCTGGTGGCGGCCGCCGTTTCCTTCGGCATTGCCGTCTACGAGCAGGACGCCGAGGGCTACATCGAGCCGGTGGTCATCCTGGCCATCGTGGTCATGAACGCGGTCTTGAGCATGGTGCAGGAGAGCAAGGCCGAAAAGTCGCTGGAGGCCCTGCAGAAGCTCTCGGCCCCCCACGCCCGGGTCATCCGGGGCGGGGAGGAGATGCAGGTGGACAGCGCCGATCTGGTGCCGGGGGATCTGGTCAAGCTGGAGGCCGGGGACTATGTGCCCGCGGACTGCCGCATCCTGGAGAGCTTCAGCTTAAAGTCCGAGGAGTCCGCCCTGACCGGGGAGTCGGTGCCCTCCGAAAAGGAGGCCGAGGCCGAGGTGCCCGAGGGCGCCCCCCTGGGGGACCGCAAAAACATGCTCTATTCGGGCTGCTCGGTGACCTACGGCCGGGCGGTCGCGGTGGTGACGGCCACCGGGATGCGCACCGAGATGGGCAAGATCGCCGGGCTTTTGCGGGGGGAGGGCGACACCGGCACCCCCCTGCAGAAAAAGCTGGCCAAACTCGGCAAAAATCTGGGTATCATCGCCCTGGGCATCTGCGCGGTCATCTTTGTGCTGGGCCTGATCCGGCAGCAGAACCCGGTGGAGATCTTCATGATCGCGGTCTCGCTGGCGGTGGCGGCCATTCCGGAGGGGATGCCGGCCATCGTCACCATCGTGCTGGCCATGGGGGTGCAGCGCATGGTCAGGCGCAACGCCATCATCCGCAAGCTGCCCGCGGTGGAGACCCTGGGCTCGGCCTCGGTGATCTGTTCGGACAAGACCGGCACCCTGACCCAGAACAAGATGACCCTGGTCAAGGTCTGGACCGAAGCCGGCCCCTCCGAGGCCCTGGACGGCAGCGATCCCGCCGTCAACAGACTTTTGACCCTGGCCTCCCTGTGCACCGACGGCGAAGTGGTGACGGGCGAGGACGGGACCGAAAAGCACCTCGGGGATCCCACCGAGACCGCCCTCATCAAGGGGGCCATGAACTGCGGCCTGCCCAAGGACGAGCTGGAGCAAAAGTATCCCCGGGAGGCCGAACTGCCCTTTGATTCCGACCGCAAGCTGATGAGCACCGTCCACCGCATGGACGGCAGACTGACGGTGGTCACCAAGGGCGCCTTCGACGTCATGAGGACCCGCTGCAAGGCCGGCCCGGTCGAGCAGGCCGCCGCCGCGGTGGATCAGATGAGCGGGGAGGCCCTGCGGGTGCTGGCCGTGGCCGTGCGCACCCTGGACGAACTGCCCCAGCCCTTCGAGTCCGCGACGGTGGAGGCCGACCTCACCTTTGTGGGCCTGGTGGGCATGATCGATCCCCCCCGCGAGGAGGCCAAGGCCGCCGTGGCGGTGTGCAAGCAGGCCGGCATCCGCCCGGTCATGATCACCGGCGACCACGTGGTGACGGCCTCGGCCATCGCCCGCCAGCTGGGCATTTTGACCGACGGCGAGGACGCCGTGACGGGGGAGGAGCTGGCCAGAATGTCCGAGGAGGAACTGAACGAGCGGGTGCGCACCATCTCGGTGTATGCCCGGGTCTCGCCCGAGGACAAGATCCGCATCGTCAAGGCCTGGCAGGCCCAGGGCGAGATCGTCTCCATGACCGGGGACGGGGTCAACGACGCCCCCGCCCTGAAGGCGGCCGACATCGGCTGCGCCATGGGCATCACCGGCACCGATGTGGCCAAGGGGGCCTCGGACATGATCCTGACCGACGACAACTTTGCCACCATCGTGGAGGCGGTCAAGGAGGGCCGGGGGATCTACGACAACATCAAAAAGGCGGTCACCTTCCTTCTGGGCACCAACATCGGCGAGATCATCACGGTGTTCGTGGCCATGCTGCTGTGGAACGTCACCCCGCTGCTGTCCATGCAGCTGCTGTGGATCAACCTGCTCACCGACACCTTCCCGGCCCTGGCCCTGGGGGTGGAAAAGGTGGACGACGGCATCATGCAGCGCAAGCCCAAGCCCAAATCCGAGGGACTGTTCGCCAACGGCCTGTGGGTGCAGATCATCCTGCAGGGGGTCATGTTCGGGGCGCTCTCGCTCATCGCCTACCAGATCGGCTACCACACCGGCATGAACGGCATGGGGCTGCCCGAGGCCGACGCCGTCTCGGCCGGCCGGACCATGGCCTTCCTGACCCTGGCCCTGTCCCAGGTCTTCCACGGCTTCAACATGCGCTCGGCCAAGTCGCTGTTCAAGATCGGCTTTTTCACCAACAAGTATATGAACCTGGCCGCCCTGGGCGCCGTCGCGCTGCTGGCGGTCACCGCCCTCGTGCCCCCCGTGGCCGACATCTTCGGCCTGATCCTGCTGCAGCCGCTGTGCTACCTGTGGGTCTTCCTGCTCTCGCTGGTGCCCATCGTGGTGCTGGAGATCGTCAAGGCCCTGAAGCTGGCCCGGCACTGAGGAACGATCCCGACCTCCCAAATGCAAACCGGCCCTCCGGAAGCCTGAGCTTCCGGAGGGCTTTTTGCGGGCGCGCGGAAAGTCCCCGGGGGCGCGACCTGTTCGACATCGCCAAAGGGCTTATTGCGCGGGCGCGCGGAAAGTTTAAAAATTTTGTCTGTTTCGGGAAAAGATCTCTTCAAAAACCGAAAATTTTCCGGGGAATCGGACAAAATAAGGGGAGACCGCAAATATTCCTTCGCCCGCCGTTCGTTTTGGTTGCCTTTTGGCCAAGTCAAGGCTATAATAAAGGGGAAACCCTTGTGCCGGAGGCCCGGTGTCCGCGCCGGGAGCGCGGATCTTTTGGAAGAGTGGCGGGGCATGCCCGCCGAGGAGGTTGCTGCTTTTTTATGATCGAACTCATCATTTCGCTGGCATTGGCCGCCATTTTGCTCCTGTTCGTGGTGTTCGGGCTGCTGTGGGGGCTCAAGCGGGGGCTGAAAAAGACCCTGTTCCGGGCGGCCTGGCTGGCGGTGACCGCCGTTTTGCTGTTCGCGTTCACCCCCATGATCACCCGCGCGGTCATGAACGCCGACCTCAGCGCCCTGGATCTGAACGTCGGCGGCGAGCAGGTCACCACCCTGCAGGAGTACGTGGTAGCCCTGCTGGGGCAGGATGCCGACCTCGGCCAGATCGCGGCGGACAACCCCCAGGCGGTCTCCTCTCTCGTGCAGATCGCCTCGCTGGCGGTCAACGTGTTCGTGTTCGTGCTGCTGTTCTGGGCCCTGAAGATCGTGCTGTGGCCGATCTGGGCCATCCTCAGCGCCATATTCATCCGCAAGCGCACGCTCAGCGGGGAGAAAAAGCCCCAGCACAGGCTGTGGGGGATGCTGGCCGGGGCGGTGCTCGGGCTGCTGGTGTGCATGATCACCCTGACCCCGCTGACCGGAACGGCAAACTTTGCCCTTGCGGTGGAGGACCAGACCAAGGGCACGGCGCTGGCCGCCCAGCTGGCCGGCGGACAGGCCGACCCCGACAAGGGGCTTTTGCTGCAGGCCGCGGGGGAGGAGAACGCCCGCTACGTCGAGCTCTACCGGGACAGCGTGGGCCGCAAGATTTTGCGCTACACCGGCATGGAGGCCCTGTCCGACTGGATCTACGGGGGCTTAAGTTCCAACACCGTCAACGGGGTGCGGGTCTCCCTGACCGACGAGGTCCTGACCGCGCTGTCGGTGGCCGACCGGGGGATGGCTCTGCTGGATGTCGACTTTGAAAATTTGACCAAGGAACAGCTCACTCAGCTTCTGAGCGATCTGCGCGGTCTGAACGAGGACATCTTTTCCATCGGCGTCCTCTCGGCGGTGGGCAACGACCTGATGCCCTATTTCATCGCCAAGGCGGCCGACGGCGAGTGGTTCGAGCTGCCGGACCTCGGCACCCCCGAGCTGAACGCCGCCCTGTCCGACACCCTGCGGGGGCTGGAAGGGCTGACCTTTGCCGACCTGAAGAACGAGATCGACCGGGTGCTGGACGTGGGGGTGCTGCTCAACAACGAGGACATCCTGCCCGATCTGCTGGCCGGCGGCGAGCCTGACTTCGAGGCCATCGCCGCCAAGGTGGACGAGGACTTTGCCTCCTCGCTGGCAGACGCCCTGTTCTCCATGAAGTCCATCACCGTGGCCTTTCCCGCCTTTTTGGGGGCGGGGCTGGACTTCGCCATCGAAGAGCTGGGCGGCACCCTGCCCGAGGGGGCGGGCGGTTCGGCCACCGCCGAGCAGATGAAGACCTTTCTGGTCGACCTGCTGACCGACGGCGTGGAACTTTACCAGAGCCTGGATCCGGACAGCGACTACTACCTGACCCAGCCCTCGCTGGCCCTGGCCGGCTCCCTGCTGGACACCGTCCGCCAATATCCCGGCATCGGCGCCGAGCGCTACGCCGCCCTGGTCAACGCCTTCGAGGCCAAGATCAGGACCGCGCTGGAGGAGAACCTCACCGATCCCGAGCTGGAGGGGATCCGCTCCGTGCTGTTCGACCTGGTGGACGGGCTGTCCGAGGCCGACAGCTTCGGGGCCGACTTTGCCGCCCTGGGCGAAAAGTTCGACGACTTTGTGGCCTTTGCCGACGGCATGCGGGCCGAGCCCGCCGAGGTCCGGCTGACCGAGCTTGGCGGGGTGCTGGACGGCTTTGCCCAAACCGCCCTGTTCGGGGATTCCCTGAACGATCTGCTCTCGGCCGGGCTGGACTACGCCAAGAGCGTGCTGCCCGAGGACTTTGCCTCCCTGTCGGCCAACCTCGACAGCATGAAGGGCCGCCTGGACGAGGTGCAAAGCTGGGAGACTGAACTTGGCCACTACATGGGGCTTTACGAGGTCATCGAGGAGGTCGGGGGAGATACCTTCGATCCCGAGACCCTGTTCGAGGCGGACAACGATTTGTTGGAGCGCTTCGGCGCCGCCCTGAACGGGGCCGAGGCCTCCACCCTGCTACAGCCCGAGCTCAAGTCGGTGTTCGAGATCCTGCTCGACCAGGCCGAAAGCTCCCTGGGCAGCTCTGACCTGGCCGGCGCCATGCTGGACCAGATCCGCGCCAACCTGCGGGCGGGCGAGAACTTCGACTGGGAGGCCGAATTTGCCGCCGTCAAGCGGCTGGGCGCCGAGGTGCAGAACATCTCCGGCGATCTGACCGAGGAGCTGGCCCTGTCGGTGGGCGCCGCCCTGGACGAGATCGTGCAGGGGAACAGCCAGCTGCTCTCCCGCGCCGCGGTGAACGAGATGATCTGCGCCGCCGTGGACGAATTGTCGGCCAACGTGCCGGGCGAGGTGGACCTTGCCGGGGTGATCGATTCCCTAAAGACGGCGGTGCGCACCACGCCCGACCTCGGCTACGAAAACGAAATGGGCGCCCTGTTCAGCCTCTTCGACGAGGTCAGCGCGCTGGATGCCTCCTCGCTGGACAATCTGGATCTGACCGGGCTGGGCGGGACATTGGACAGCTTTGACCAGACCTCGGGCAGCCGGCCCAGCGTGCTGGTGTCGGCCATCCGCTTCGACCTGGTGGACGCCCTGCTGGTCACGGTCTCCGATCAGACCGATGATCAGCGGGTGAAGGAGATCGTGGGCGAGATCCGCGGGAACGTGGACAACATTCAGAGCTTTGCCGCCGAGTTCGGCCACTTGCAGACCTTTGTGGACGAGATCGGATCCATGACCGGGCTGGACGGCTCGGATGCTTCCGCCCTGACCGCCTTCGGCGCCACCCTGGACGATCTGGCAGACAGCCGCCTGCTGGCCGGCTACGGCTCCGATCAGGCCGCCGACGTCCGGCAGAGCATGGTGGAGATGATCCTGGATCAGGTCGCCGAGGGGCAGACCGACGGGGACATCCGGGATCTGGTGACCGACATGAAGGCCGCGGTGCCCTCGATCTCCAGCTACGAGACCGAATTTTCCGCCCTCAACGACTTTGTGGACCGGGTGGAGGAGATGCAGAATGCCGACATGGCCGACTTTTCGCTGGCCGGGTTCGGGGCCGCGCTGGACGGCTACTCCGACTTTGAGGGGCAGGGGCCGGCCGTGCTGATCTGCGCGGTGCGGGAGAGCGTGGTCTCTCTGGCCGTGGATCGGGTGGACATCGACGTTACCGGCACCGACATCCCTCAGGAAGCCGTGGATGAAATTCTGGCAAACGCCAAGACCTGTGCCGCCCAAGCCGAGGCCGGGGAGCTGACCTATGCCCGCCTGTTCGGCGATCTGGACCAACTGCGGACGATGGCCGAAAATCCCCCCGAGATCGTGGTCACCCGCGATTCCGCCGACGTCACCGGGGTGGGGACCTACCTGGACGAGATGCAGGCCCTCAGCGTGGTGCCGACGAAATCGGTCCTCCGCGTCTCGCAGAGCCTGCTTGCCGCCGTGGCTTCGGCCGCGGACGGGGTGGAGGGGGTGGATGACCCCCGGGTGCAGGAGGCCCGCACCGCCCTGAACGAGGAGATCGCCCGGCTGGACGGCGAATATACCGCCGCCCTGGCCCAGGAACAGCCCGCCGAGCGGAACTTCGGGCAGGACTATGCCGCCGTCACCCAAAAGCTGACCGCGCTCATGCAGGCCGTCAACGACATGCTGCCCGCGGCGCCCTGAGCCTCGAAGCTGGCTTTATCACCTGCCCGCGGCGCCCTGAGCCTCGGAAGACAGCTGAAAAGTTTGGTGGTATCATAAAAAAACCGGAGCATCTCTGCTTCCGGGGAGGCTGTTCCGACCGCCGTCCGCCCCTTCGGGCAGGCGGCGGTCTTTTTGTGCGCAGAAGGTGCGGCCTTTTCTGTCTGCGGCGAGAGAGCGGCCTCCTTTGTCCGTGGGGCGGAGGGAGACAGCGCCTTACAGAGGCCGGAGAGAGCCGACGGCTCTGTCCGGGGCCGAAAGAAGTGAGGTCTTTTCTGCCCGCGGCGGGCGGAGAGTGATCTCCTTTGTCCGTGGGGGCCGGGCGAAGAGTGATCTCCTTTGTCCGTGGGGGCCGGGCGGAGAGCTGTCTTGTTCTGCCTATGGGGGCAAAGAGAGGCCGAAAAAATTCTCGTGGGAAGGACGGCCTTCGGCGGCTCTGCCTTCGGGGAAAAGGCCCGGCCGCGCAAACGGAGGCAGGGCCGGTCACAAATGCTCGAAAAACGCCTTCAAAAAGGCGATGTCGGCCTCAAAGGCCTCAAAGCGTTCGGGGGAGAGGTCCACCGGGGGCCGCCCCTTCTGCCACAGCGGGCAACGCGCCTTCGGGGAGATCGGGGTTTCGCGGATGCTGCAAAAAAAACAAGGGTCGGGCCGGAACCGGCCCAGATCAAAGCGGCCCATGCTGATGCGCCCCATCTGCCGGCAGAAGCGGCAGGTTTTACAGGTCTTCCTGCTCTTGCCCGGCTCTTTCATCCTGTTCGGCCTCCAGTCGCTTGCGCAGTTCGGACACTTCGTTCAGGATCCCGTTCAGGCAGATCTGAATGTTCCAAAGACCGCCCCGGGAGGATTTTTTGGGCTGGAAAAGCTCGCAGGTGTTCTGAATAAAGGCCACTTTGGCGTGCTGCCGGCACCAGCCGTAGCGGGTCTTTTGAAGAGATCTGGCCTCCTGGGTGAAAAATCGGCTCAGAAAGCGGCACCGAAAGCATCGGTACGAGGCATTTAGCTGCATAAAGAATCTCCTTTCAAGGGTTGATTATTTGTAATGCCTATATTATAATATAAGCAAAGCAAATAAGTCAAGCTTTTTATAGGTATTGCCTCTATAATATTTTTACAGGATTTTTGTTGCAGAGGAAAAAATGATCACACTGGCTCAAATTCAGAAGAGGATCGCGGAAGCCATCAAACAGAGCAATTTCACGCAGGTCGAGTTGGCCGAACGCCTTGGGGTCAAACAGCCGACCATCAGTCAGTACGTCTCAGGTCGGGTCATGCCGGCGCTGGACACCCTGGCCAACCTTTGCAAAGTGCTGGACCTGGACGCCAACGACATTCTCTGTCAGGACCTGGATTAAAGGCAGGACCTGCATTTAAAACGCGAAGCCGAATAAAGGGGAGAGGAGGCGCCGCAGGGGCCTGTCTCTTTTTTTATTTCTTTGGCTTTCCGGTTTTGTCGGGACTCGGCAGGAGGTCCGGCAAAATTTTTCGGAAAAATTTTCGGTTCGCATATACTAACTGCTTGACAGAGGGGAAAATTTATGCTATACTCGTAGCATATTTGCAGGAACTTTCCGCTCCCGATGCGAGGCGGCGGGCGCTCTCCCTGCCTGGGACAAGGCGGCCGGAGCCTCTCGCGCTGCCGGGGACCCGTAGCAGGGGAGGAGAAAAGTTCCGTTTTTTCGGGAGAAAAGTTCGAGGAAGCGAACGCGCGGCGGAAAAGTGCGGCTCAGGTTTTGAGGAAGGGGAAAGGGCGGCGATCGGGAAAAGGCCTGTCGCTCATTCATCGGATCGCGTCAGAGCGTGCTTTTTTTCAGTTCAGACGTTCGAGACCGCGAACTTAATCGGGCGCCGTTCCGGCGCCGGAAGGAGGACCTTATGCCGCTGACATTGGCCAAACAGGGCGAAAACTGCCGGGTGATCAAAGTGACCGCAGACGAAAAGACCAAGCGCCACCTGGAGAATCTGGGGATCATGCAGGGGACCGTCATCGTCCCGCTGACGGCGGCGGAGGGAAGTGTCATCATCAAGGTCAAGGACGGCCGGGTGGCCCTGAACGCGGCCCTGGCCGGAAAGATCCTGGTCGTCTGATCCCGCTCGGGGCTCCGCCGCAGGGGCCGCCGTCCGGGCGGGACTGCGGGAGGCAAAAGGCCCCGGATCGGATGGCCCGTCTTGTCCGGGATCTTGTGCCGATCATTTGAATCCAAACCTGGAGGTCATCAGATGGAAAAAATGCTCAAGGATTTTCAGCCCGGCGAGCGGGGGCGGGTCAAGCGCCTGACCGCCGAGGGAAAGACCAGGCGCCGCCTGTTCGACATGGGGGTGACCCCGGGCGCGGAGATCGTGCTGCGCAAGGTGGCGCCGCTGGGAGACCCCCTGGAGGTCACCTTGCGGGGCTACGAGCTGACCATCCGCAAGGAGGAGGCCGCCTCGGTGCAGATGGAGGTCCTGTCCTCCGTCCGGACACGGTAAGGCAGAGAATGTTAAAAAGGAGATCGGTATGAAATTCGCATTGGCCGGGAATCCCAACTGCGGCAAGACCACCCTGTTCAACGCCCTGACCGGAAGCACCGCTCATGTGGGCAACTGGCCGGGGGTCACCGTGGACCGCAGGACGGGGCTCTACAAAAAGCTGCCCGAAAGGGTGGAGATCGTGGACCTGCCGGGCATCTACTCCCTGTCGCCCTATTCCCCGGAGGAGACGGTGTCGCGGGACTTTCTGCTCAGCGGAGAGCCGGATGTCATCGTCAACATCGTGGACGCCACCAACCTGGAGCGCAATCTGTACCTGACCACGCAGTTGCTGGAGACCGACATCCCCGTGGTGGTGGCCCTGAACATGGCCGACGCCGTGGAGCGGAAGGGCGGCAGGCTGCATCCCGAAAAGCTGGCCGAGGCCCTGGGCGTGCCCGTGGTGGCCATCTCGGCCCTGAAAAACAAAAATCTGGACGCCGTGATGAAGGCGGCCTGGGAGGCGGCCTCCCGTCCCCGGGCCGGCACCTGCGTGTTGGAGGACACCCCCTATCGTCCGCTGTACGAGCGCGCCCTGCGGCTGTACCGGGAGGCGGGCAAGGACAATCCCATGTTCCGGACGGTCAAGGCTCTGGAGGGGGACGAGCTGGAACAGAAGGCCTCGCCCGAGTTGTTCGAGCGGGTGGCCGGGCTGAAAAAGGAGGGGATGCCGGCCAACGACTTCGGCGACGACTTCGAGGGCATCATGGCCGATCAGCGCTACACCTACATCTCGGCCCGGCTGTCGGGGGCGGTGACCAAAAAGGAGGGCGGGGAAAAGCTGAGCGGCAGCGACAGGGCCGACCGGGTGCTCACCCATCGCATCTGGGGCATCCCCATCTTTCTGGTCATCATGTTCGCCGTCTTTCACTGTACGTTCAGCGAAAACTTCCTCTTTTTAAGCTGGGCCTTCCCGGCTGCCGGCGAGGAGGAGGCCGCCGTCGAACTCTATGACGGCAGCGGCGCCCTCATCGAGGCGCTGTATGACGCCGACGGCAACCGGCTGGAGACCTTCCTGGTGGACGGGGCGCCCATCGAGACCTTCTACGACGCCTCGGGAAGGGCCTATGAGGGCTTTTTCGACGCCGACGGCAATCCTGTGGAGCCGGTCATCGGGGAGGACGGCAGTCTTTCCGGGGCCGAGCGGATCTTCGGCAGCGAGATGGAAGCTCTACTGGCGGGCATCAGCTGGCACACCTTTTTCGGATTCGAGGAGGGGGTCAACTCGCCGGGCGTCATTCTGTTCAACACCATGGACGTGCTGACCTCCCTGGTCAACGCCGCCCTGGTGGATGCCATGCCGGCCGGTACCTGGTACACCAGCCTGGTGGTGGACGGCCTGTGGGCCGGTCTGGCCTCCGTGCTGTCCTTCATTCCCCAGATCCTGGTGCTGTTCCTCTTCCTCTCCATTCTGGAGGATTCCGGCTACATGGCCCGGGTGGCCTTCATCATGGACCGCGCCTTCCGCCGGTTCGGGCTGTCGGGTAAGGCCTTCCTGCCCCTGCTGATGTGCTTCGGCTGCGCGGTGCCCGGCATCATGGCCACCCGCACGCTGGAAAACGAAAAGGAGCGACGAATGACCATTCTGCTGGCGCCCTTCTTCTCCTGCGGGGCCAAGTTGCCCATCTGGGCGGCCTTCGGCGCCATCCTCTTCGCGGGCAGCCACAGCGACCTGATCGTCTACTCCATGTACCTGCTCGGCATCGTGGTGGCCGTCCTGTCCGCCATCCTGCTGCGCAAGACCGCGCTGAGGGGGGAGACCCCACCCTTTATCATGGAGCTGCCGGCCTACCATCGGCCGCAGTTCAAAAACACCATGATCCACCTGTGGGAAAAGCTGAAGCACTACATCGTGCGGGCCGCCACCATCATCGCGGGCGCCGTGGTGGTGATTTGGTTCCTGACCAACTTTGGCTTTGCCTTCTGGCAGGGCATGGTGGACCAGTCCGAGAGCATCATCGGCGTCATCAGTCAGTGGTTCACCTGGCTGTTCGTGCCCCTGGGCTTCGGCATGGGCGAGAACGGCTGGATGTTCGTGGTGGCCGCCTTCACCGGCCTGATCGCCAAGGAAATGGTGGTCGCCACCATGGGGACCTTTGTGGGTATGGACGACGCGCTGGATCAGGATCCCGGCTCGCTGACTTCGACGGCGCTGGGCTCCCTGGTCGCCGGCATGGCCGGCGGCGTGCCCGCGGCCCTGGCCTTTATGGCCTTTAATCTGCTCAGCGTGCCCTGCATGGCCGCCGTGGGCGCCGCCAGCGGGGAGTTCGGCTCCAGGCGCAAGCTTTGGTTTGCCATCGGCTACTGGATGGCTACCGCCTATGTGGTCTCCGCCCTCATCTTCTGGATCGGGACCTACTGGTGGATCGGGGTCATCCTGGCCGCGCTCCTGATCCTGGCCGCGGTCATCTGGGCGGTGGTCCGGCGCAGGAAAAAAGCCGCCGCCTGAGCCGCCCGCAAAAGCCCTTCGGACCGGAAGGGCCGGGCGCACCCCGGTCCCCCGAAGGACCAAAGGTCCGCGATCCGCTCAACCCCTTTCGCCCGCGGAAAAGTCCGTCCGGGAAAGGGGCAGCAAAGACCGGTCATCGGTCAAAGGAGGTCTGTGTATGGATCCGCTGGGGATCGTCATCGCCGTCGCCGCCGCAGGGCTGGTGGCCGCGACTGTGTGGGGCTTTATCCGCCGGAAGCGGTCGGGCCGGTCGGGCTGCGACTGCGGGCGGGGGTGTTCGGGACACTGTGAGAACTGTCCCGCCTGCAGACAGACAGAGGCCGGAAAACGGCCATCCGGAAGAGATTCTTCCGACTGAACAAGCTCTTTCCTAAACTGTTTTCATAAAGGGAGAAAGGCCCGGACAGGCGATCTGTCCGGGTTTTCTCTTGTCCGCAGGTAGGGAAAGGGCATAAGAAAGCGCGAGGCCGGATCCGGACAGCCGGAACGGTGCGGGAGGAAAGGGAAAGCGATATAGGGAAAACTCGGGCAAAGGGGAGTCCGGCAGAGCGCAGAAGGCGGAGCGGGGGGGGTGAGGCCGCAGGGAAAGATCGGGCGAAGGCAAAGCAGGGGAGAAGGTCGGTGGAAGAGCGAAAACACACAACAAAGAGGAGGCAGGCGCGGAACGGAGAAAAAAACGGGGAAAAGAGCCGAGAATCAAAGGGCGGTCGGGAAGCGGAAAAAATTTCCCCCTTTTTTGGAAAAACACTTGACAAAAGAGAGAAAGTGTGTTATTCTCTTAATAATAATAATTCCTGTTAAGGAGAACTTCCTTAAAAAATGACCGCCGAACGGAACACCCGACAAAAACAGGCCGTTCAAAGGGCGCTGTGCGAACTGGATCATCCCACGGCGGCCCAGATCCTGACCCGCGTCCGGGCGGAACTGCCCTCCGTGTCGCAGGGCACGGTCTACCGCATTCTGGACAGCCTGGAGAGGGGAGGCAAGATCCTGCGCATCGGCGCGGACGAGGCCCCCGATCACTTCGATCTGACCGCCCATCCCCACGGCCACTTCCAGTGCCGGCGGTGCGGCCGGGTGACCGACGTGCCGCTCCCCTACCGGGCGGAGGCCGACCGGGAGGTCGAGCGCTGTTCGGGGGGACGGGTGGAGCGGCACAACACCGTCTTTCTGGGGCTCTGTCCGGCCTGTCTGGCCGCGGAAAAGAGCGGCCCCCACGCGGGCTGAGCGGATCCTCGAGAGGGCCGGGAAAAATGGTCCGCGAGCCTGACCCCGGTCGGAGAGACTTTGCCGGCGTTCCGGAAAGACCGGGGCGGGAAGAAGGGCCGCGTCGTCAGATTTTTTGTCCGTCCGGGGCAGGAGATCTGACCGTATTGAGGACATTTGAACGGAGGGAGAAATCCCCAAAAGGGGTTGTCCCGTCAGCTGTTCGGGGCGGCTTAGACTGAAAATTCTGCCGCGGGCCGAAGGTCCCGGTCAGACATCATCAAAAAAAAATTAAAAAGGGGAAACCCGAAGGAGAAACACTTTATGAAGACCTTGAAAGGAAGCAAGACCGAAGCCAACCTCCTGGCCGCCTTTGCCGGCGAGTCCCAGGCCCGCAACAAGTACACCTACTACGCCTCCAAGGCCAAAAAAGAGGGCTACGAGCAGATCGCCAAGCTGTTTTTGGAGACTGCGGACAACGAGAAGGAGCACGCCAAGATCTGGTTCAAGCTGCTGCACGACGGCATCCCCGGCACCGCCGAGAACCTGGCCGACGCCGCCGCGGGGGAGAACTACGAGTGGACGGACATGTACGCCACCTTCGCCAAGGAGGCCAAGGAGGAGGGCTTTGACCGCATCGCCTGGCTGTTCGAGGCCGTGGGCAGGATCGAGAAGGAGCACGAGGAGCGCTACCGCGCCCTGCTGAAGAACGTGGAGGAGAACAAGGTCTTCGCCAAGGACGGCGAGATGGTCTGGATCTGCTCCAACTGCGGCCACATCCACGTGGGCAAGAGCGCGCCCGAGGTCTGCCCGGTCTGCGAGCATCCCAAGGCCTACTTCCAGCTGGTGGCCAAGAACTATTGATCAAAAGAGAGCCAAAGGTCAGCTGTTTCCAAAAAAGAGAGCATCGAAAGGGCAGCGGCCCCCCAAAAAAGAGCGGTCCTCCGGCGTGTACGGAGGGCCGCTCTTCTGATATCCGGCCCGCCGCCGGATCTTGGACAAACCGGGAGGGTGGGGACGGTTCCGGTCCCTTTGCGGAGCCGGCCGGGTCCCGGCCTGGCGGCGGCTTTGGTTGTCTTTGTCGTGAAACCCGGGCGATCCGGGCTTTGGCAGGTCCGGCCGGGGAAGCGCATAAACCTTGCCGGGGGAAGGCTGAAGCCTTTGAGAAAAACGGAAATTTTATTGAAAAATTCCGGCCGGCATGCTATAATAGAGAAAACGCGAAAACGAGGAGGGAAAGATGCGGGAGACGATCAAAGTCACGGCCCTCATCACCGGGATCATCCTGC
>CALVJY010000017.1 GCA_944332455.1 uncultured Clostridia bacterium | reverse complement strand
TCGTCACCCGCAAAGGAGGCCGTGGCCTCGTAGGTGCCGGCGTCGGTGGCCGCGTTGTTCTGATAAGTGACGGTCAGCCCCTGAGGAAGCTCGCCCGAGAGGAGCACGGACTTTTCGGTGCCGTCATAGGTGACGGTGAGATCTTCAAAAGTGACTCCTGTCATGTCGTAGGTCGCCTTTTCGACGGTGAGGGTGCCCGGCACATACACAAAGGTGTAGTTGTCGGCCTCGCCGCCCGAGATCCCGATCTCCAGCGTCCCGACCGGGGTGCCCGGCTGATAGCCGCAGACGGCCTGGGGGAGGACGGTCAGGTCGTCCGTCCCTTCGCCGTTCACAAAGCCCTCGTAGGACAGTTCGTACTCGGGCGCTTCGTCCCCGTAGGTCAGGATCAGATCGGGGGTGCTGACGGTCAGCGCGGCGGGCAGGATGGTAAAGTCGTAGTAGTTGTCGCCCAGGGGGGTGTAGTACTTTTTGCCGTCCTTCTCGGCGTACATGCCCACCGACATATGCACGTTGATCCGGTAATCTCCGGCCCCCGAGGGCGGCCCGTCCAGCTGAACGCCGTCGGCGGTGTACCAGGAAAGGGAGTAGCCGCCCGTCCAGGAGCTGAAGGGCTCCTCGATGGTGAAGTCCGTGCCGGCCTCCAGGGCGCCGCCGTCATAGACCAGCTCGCCGAAGATCGCCCGCTTGTAGCCGTTGCGGTACACGGCGTGGGTCTGGCTGCCGTAAACCGAGTACGCGGGGTCATTGTGAGAGATCCTGAGGGCCACGCTGTCCTCGTCGACGCAGGCGCTGTCCGGCTCCGAGGAGAAGTATCCCGAAACGATGCGGACCCCCTCGGAGGAGAAGCTGTCGGCCAGGTAGCCGCCGTCTATGGTCAGCGAACCTCCGTCAGTCCCCACGCTGCTGCCCTTCGCGGAGGTGTTGCCCTGGATCCTGCCGCCGTTCATGACAAAGTTGGCGCTGGTGCTGGCAAACACGCCGCCGCAGCCGTGGTCGTATATCCATTCCGTGTAGGTCGAAGCGTTGCCCTCGATGAGGCCGCCGTTCATGACAAAGTCCCCGTTGATGCAGGAGATGCCGCCGCCGACCAGATCGGTCACATTGTTGCGGATGGTGCAGTCGTTGAGGGTGAGCGCGTGCTGCGCATAGATGCCGCCGCCCAGCGAGGAGCTGTAGTTGCCCTCGATGGAGCCGCCGTTCAGGGTGGTCCCGGGGTTGAAGATCCACAGTCCGCCGCCCTGCCGGGCGGCGTTGCCCGCGATGGCCCCGCTCTCCAGGACAAAGGTCCCCGAAGCGGAGACGCCCCCGCCGTTCCCCGAATGGGCGCCGCCCGTGACCGCCCCGCCCGACAAAGTCCCCCTGTCGGAGGCCGCGCCGTAGGCGGCGTCCCACTCGTCGCTGCCGTCGTCAAACACGTACATGCCGTTGGCGTCCCTGTAGTAGGCATGGGAGGCGGCGCCGTCGCAGTCGCACAGGGTCAGGGAGGTCCCGTAGGGGATCGTGATGACCGAGGCCGCGCCGGTCCCCCACAGCAGGCGGCCGTTCAGGCAGAGCGTGACCGCGGCGCCGTCGGCCAGGGTGAGGTCGTTCGTCAGGAAAAGGTCCTCTTCCAGCACGTAACGCCCGCTCTCCAGCGTGCCGCCCGCCGCCGTCAGGACCGTCCAGCCCGTGTGGTCGGTGTGTTCCTCGGCGCGGACTCCCGGAGCGGGGAAGAGCAGCGCCGCCGCGCAGACCAGAAAGAGGGCGCCGAGCAGGGCCGTCCACAGGGTCTTTCCGGCAAAAAATGTCCGATGCGTCATGTCATTTCCTCCTTTAAACTTAAATAATAAGCTGTTTGGTCCAAGCTGATAATAAGCTGTTCGGTTCAAAGCTGTTCGGTTGCGGATCCCGCGGTGTCAAATCATGGTCTTGTCAGTTTTCCGGCCTCCTTGCAAAATTTATTTTTCCCCCTCGCCGTTCGGGAGGGGAGGGGAACTTTGTCGGTCCGGATCTTCCGGATCCTGCGGGGGCGCTTTGGCGTACTTTTCCCGGAACATGGGAACGGCAGCCTCCAGCAGGCGGAGCTGGGGCAGCAGGTAGGCCTCGTCCTCGAACAGGGCGTAGTGCACGCTGGCCCGGACAAAGGTGTAGATGAGGGCCTGGATGATCTGGCCGGGGATGCCCAGCCGTTCCTCCAGCACCTTGGCGTAGGCCGCATACCGCCTGGTCACCCCGCTGAAAAATTCGGTGCCGTACCTGCGGTACTTGGGGGAGGTGTAGACCTGGTACATAAAGCGGTATTTTTCGCCGTGCCGCTGCGCCGTCCAGTAGGGGATCTCCTTCAAAAAGCGCTGCACGTCGGCCATGTCCCGGGGGGCGTTGGCCATGAACTCGTCTTCCACCTTGGCCATGCAGTGCGCCGTGGACTCGATGATGATCTCGTCCTTGCTCTTAAAGTAGTGAAAAATGTTGCCCGCGCTCATGCCGCAGGCCTCGGACAGCATCCGGGTCGACGTGCCCTCGATCCCGTGCCTGCAAAAACAGTCAAAACATTTCTCCAGCAGTTCTTCCCGCTTGCAGGGATCCTTTTTCCGCATGTCTTCCTCCAAAATAAATCGAGCGCTCGCTTAATTTAATTACAGTTTAACCGGGAATCCGGAAAATGTCAAGCAAAACAGGCCAAAAAGTTCGCGCGGCAGAGGATCGGAAAATGGCCTTCCGCCCGCCGCCGATATTCCTTCCCCGAAGGCCTCTGTCTCCGCCGCCGGTATTCCTTCCCGGAAGTCCCTTCCGTCCGCCGCCGACGGCGTTCCTCACCGAAAACTCGGCTGCTGTCAAGGCCGAACGGAACAGGCGGGAAAGATTTTGTAAAGAGAACAGCCGCTCAGCCGATCGGCCGCCCGAGCATGGAGGAGAGGGGCGGAAAGGTTTTATAAAGAGGAGTACAGCGGTTCAGCCGATCGGCTGCCTGAGCATGGAGGAGAGGGGCGGAAAGGTTTTATAAAGAGGAGTACAGCGGTTCAGCCGATCGGCTGCCTGAACATGAGGGAGAGGATCGGAAAGATTTTTGTAAAGGAGAAAGATCCCTTCCAAAAAGGAAAGGCTCTCTTTCAAGGGCCGGATGAAGGGGCTCCTGTGAAAGGGCCGGATCGTGCTGTCAAGCCCCTCTTTTGCGGAGGGGCTTTTTGGCTGCCCCAAAGCGGGAAAGCGGTCCCCGGGAAAGAGAAGGCGGGGGAGAACGGGGGAAAAGGCCGAAGTCCGGAGAAAAAATCATAAAAATTTTTTATTTTTCCCCTTCAAACATTTGACAAGGAAGAGGGTTTTCGGTATAATAGAAAGGCTGTATGGTAGATCAGTATGCAAATTCTGCCCTCCGGCGGATCGGCCGCGGGGGAAAGGAGGCGCAAAAGGTCTGCCGGTTGGGTTGAGACAGGAGGTTACTTGGGCTGTCGCACAAGAGAATTTCTGTTGACAATGGTCCCCAAATCGGATGGGGGCGACCGGTCGATGGCAGCAGGGCAAGGGAAGCTTGCTCTTTTATAAGCCTTTTCCTCATGACACACACGGCTGGGTGTATGGCAGCGGAAAAAGAGGGCTTGTACGCCGACGGACAAAGGAAAAATCGGCGCGTCCGGGAGAGAAAAAAGGAGAAGAAACCATGAACCAGAAAATCAGGATCAAACTGAGAGCCTACGATCACAGCCTGGTCGACCAGTCGGCCGAGCGGATCGTCGAAGTGGTCAAGAAGGCCGGCACCAAGGTCAGCGGGCCCATTCCCCTCCCCACCGAGCGGGAGGTGGTGACCATCCTGCGCTCCCCCCACAAGGACAAGGACAGCCGCGAGCAGTTCGAGATCAAGACCTACAAGCGCCTGATCGACATCTATGCCCCCACCGGCAAGACCGTGGACAGCCTGATGAAGCTGGATCTGCCCGCCGGCGTGGACATCAAGATCAAGCTGTGAGTTTCGTGATTCAATAAAAATCAACATAAAAGAGCTTATCGGCCCGAGAGGGCAAAGAGGCTGAATCAAGGAGGATGAACTTTATCTATGAATAAAGCAATCATTGGAAGAAAGCTGGGCATGACGCAGTACTTCGCGCCGGACGGCACCGTGGTGCCGGTCACCGTGGTGGAGGCCGGACCCTGCGCGGTCACCCAGGTCAAGACCCTGGCCAACGACGGCTATGCGGCCGTGCAGATGGCCTTCGGCGACGTCAAGGAAAAACAGGTCACCAAGCCCATGGCCGGCCACTTCAAGAAGGCCGGCGTCCCCGCCGCCCGCATCCTGCGGGAGTTCCGGCTGGAAAACGCCGAGAGCTACGAGGTCGGCAAGGTCGTCAAGTGCGATTCCTTCGAGGCCGGCGACGTGGTGGACGTTTCGGGCACCACCAAGGGCCGGGGCTACACCGGCGTCATCAAGCGCTGGAACCAGCACCGTCTGAAGGAGACCCACGGCGTGGGCCCCGTCCACAGAGAGGTGGGCTCCATGGGCGCCAACTCCTCGCCCTCCCGGGTGTTCAAGGGCAAGAACCTGGCCGGGCAGTACGGCGGCGAGGCCGTCACCATGCTCAACCTCACGGTGGTCAAGGTGGACGCCGCCCGCAACTGTCTGCTGATCAAGGGCGCCGTTCCCGGCGGCTCGGGCAGCTTCGTCACCATCCGGAGCGCCGTCAAAACCCAAAAGAAATAAGCGGTGAATAAGGAGTGAATGTTATGCCGAGCGTAAAAGTTTACAATACCAAAGGCGCCGAGGTCGGGCAGATGGAACTGGCCGCCGACATCTTCGGCTGCGAATACAACGAGGCGCTGATCCACCAGGCCGTGGTGGCTCAGCTGGCCAACGCCAGACAGGGCACCAAGAGCGCGCTGACCCGGGCCGAGGTCCGCGGCGGCGGCATCAAGCCCTGGCGGCAGAAGGGCACCGGCCGGGCCAGACAGGGCTCCATCCGGGCTCCCCAGTGGACCAAGGGCGGGGTGGTCTTTGCCCCCAAGCCCCGCGATTTCTCCCAGAAAATGAACGTCAAGGCCCGCCGCGGCGCCCTGAAGTCGGCGCTGTCCTACAAGGTGGCCAACGACCAGTTCATCGTGCTGGACGAGTTCAGGCTGACGGCCGCCAAGACCAAGGAAGTGGCCCAGGTCCTCAAAAACCTCAAGCTGGACAAGAGCGTGCTGATCCTGACCGACGGCGACGCCAACCTGGCCCTGGCCGCCCGCAACATTGCCAACGTCACCGTCCTCGAGGCTGTGAACGCCAGCGTCTACGACGTGGTCCGCAACGCCAAGATCTTGGCCAGCAAGTCCGCGGTCGAGGCGTTCTGCCAGCTCTTTGCGAAGCCCGAGGCTGAAAAATCCGAGGAGGTCAACGCATAATGGACGCACAGGATATCATCATCAGGCCGCTGCTGACCGAGAAAAGCTATCAGGGCTTCAACAACGAGAACGACAAAAAGAAGAAGGCCGGCGCGGACGGCAAACTGAAAAAGACCTACACCTTCGTGGTCCACAAGGACGCCAACAAGACCATGATCAAGGAGGCCGTCGAAAAGCTGTTCGAGGGCGTCAAGGTCGACAAGGTCAACACCGTCAACGTGCGCGGCAAGTGGAAGAGGATGGGCCGCAGCGAGGGCAAGACCGCCAGCTACAAAAAGGCCATGGTCATCCTGAAAAAGGACAGCAAGACCATTCCCTTCTTCGACAGCTTAGCCTAAGGCAGGAGGAACACAGCAATGGCTTTGAAAAAGTATAAACCGACTTCTCCGGCCAGACGGTTCATGTCGGTGTCGGACTTTGCCGAGATCACCAAGACCACGCCCGAGCGCGGCCTGCTGGACACCGTCAAGAAGACGGGCGGCCGCAACGCCGCCGGCAAGATCACCGTCCGCCACATCGGCGGCGGCAACCGGATCAAATACCGCATCATCGACTTCAAGCGCACCAAGGACGGCGTGCCCGCCAAGGTGGCCGCCATCGAGTACGATCCCAACCGGACGGCCAACATCGCCCTCCTGCACTACGCCGACGGCGCCAAGGCCTACATCCTGGCTCCCGTGGGCCTGAACGTGGGCGACGTGGTCATGAGCGGCCCCGAGGCCGACATCAAGGCGGGCAACTGCCTGCCGATCGCCAACATCCCGGTCGGCACCATGATCCACAACATCGAGCTGAAAAAGGGCAGGGGCGGCCAGATCGCCCGCGCCGCCGGCATCTCGGCTCAGCTGATGGCCAAGGAGGGGGCCAACGCCATCGTGCGGATGCCCTCGGGCGAAATGCGCTACATCCCGGTGCTCTGCCGGGCCACCATCGGCCAGGTGGGCAACCTCGATCACGAGATCGTCAGCCTGGGCAAGGCGGGCAAGAGCCGCCACCTGGGCGTCAAACCCACCGTCCGCGGCTCGGTCATGAATCCCTGCGACCACCCGCACGGCGGCGGCGAGGGCAAATCGCCGGTCGGCCGCCCCGGCCCGGTCACCCCCTGGGGCAAGCCCGCGCTGGGACTGAAGACCCGCAAGAAAAAGAACGTCACCAACAAGTTTATCATCAAGCGGGTCAATTAAGGGAGGTTCACCATGAGCAGAAGTGTGAAGAAAGGGCCTTACGTAGAAGAGAGGCTGTTACAGAGAATCCGGAAGATGAACGAAGCCAACGAGAAAAAGGTGGTCAAGACCTGGTCCCGCGCTTCCACCATTTTCCCCGACATGGTCGGGCACACCATTGCGGTGCATGACGGCAGAAAGCACGTGCCGGTCTACATCACCGAGGACATGGTGGGCTGCAAGCTGGGCGAGTTCGCCCCCACCAGGACCTTCCGCGGTCACGCCGGCGAAAAGGCGACCGGGGCCAGGAAGTAAGGAGGAGCATACGAATGGCAACAAGAATGAGAGAAAAAGCAGCGGCCCGCCGGGAAGCGCAGGACAAGCGTCCCCACGCCGTCGCCAGATACATCCGCATGTCCCCCTTCAAGGTCCGCTCCGTGCTGGATCTGATCCGCGGCAAAAGCTGCGCCGAGGCGCTGGCCATCCTGGAAGTCACGCCCAGAGCGGCCGCTCCGGTGATCGCCAAGGTGGTCAAGTCCGCCATGGCCAACGCCGAGAACAACCCGCCCCACTACAACGTGGACGAGCTGTGCGTGGCCGAGTGCTTCGCCGACCAGGGCCCCACGCTCAAGCGCGTGCGTCCGGTCTCCCGGGGGCGCGCCTACCGGATCTTGAAGCGCACCAGTCACATCACCGTGATCCTGGATGTCAAGGCGTAAGGAGGTATAAAGACCGTTTATGGGACAGAAAGTCAATCCGCACGGACTGCGCGTGGGCGTCATCAAGGGATGGGATACCGTCTGGTACGCCGATAAGAAAGATTTTTCCAAGAACCTGAAGGAAGACTACGAGATCCGTACCTTCCTCAAAAAGACCTATTTTTCGGCCGCCGTCTCCCGGATCACCATCGAGCGGGTGGCCAGCAAGATCATCGTCAACGTGCTGACCGCCCGGCCCGGCGTGCTGATCGGCAAGAGCGGCGCCGGCGTGGAACAGATGAAAAAGGAGATCTCCAGGCTGACCAAGGGCAAAAACGTGGTCATCAACGTCAAGGAGGTCCGCCGTCCGGACTGCGACGCGCAGCTGGTGGCCGAATCGGTGGCCGCCCAGCTGGAAAAGCGCGTCTCCTTCCGCCGGTGCATGAAGCAGAGCATTCAGCGCAGCATGCGCGCCGGGGCCAAGGGCATCAAGCTGATGGTGGCCGGCCGTCTGGACGGGGCCGAGATCGCCCGCTGCGAACACTATCACGAGGGATCCATTCCCCTTCAGACCCTGAGGGCGGACATCGACTACGGCTTTGCCGAGGCCCACACCACCTTCGGCGTCATCGGAGTCAAGTGCTGGATCTACAACGGTGAAATCCTCGGAAGGCGTCCCTTTGTCAGGGAAGGAGGAGAAGCGTAATCATGTTAATGCCCAAGAGAGTCAAGAGAAGACGCGTCCAGCGGGGACGCATGACCGGAAAGGCGCTGCGCGGCAACAAGCTGACCGGGGGCGATTACGGCCTGGTGGCTTTGGAGCCGGCCTGGATCACCTCCAACCAGATCGAGGCCGCCCGTATCGCCATGACCCGTTACATCAAGCGCGGCGGCAAGGTGTGGATCGACATCTTCCCGCACAAGCCGGTGACGAAAAAGCCCGCCGAGACCCGCATGGGATCGGGCAAGGGCTCTCCCGAGTACTGGGTGGCCGTGGTCAAGCCCGGCAGGGTGCTGTTCGAGATGGCGGGGATCCCCGAGGAAGTCGCCAGAGAGGCCCTGCGGCTGGCCAGCTACAAGCTGCCCATCAAGTCCAAATTCATCAAGAAGGAGGACAATCAAACAGAGGGTGGTGAAGGTCAATGAAGTCTAGTTTACTGCATCAGATGACGACGGAAGAGCTCCAGCTCAAGCTGGCCGAGCTCAAGAGCGAGTTGTTCAATCTTCGGTTCCGTCACGCGACCGGCCAGCTGGAAAATCCTTTGACCATCAACGTCTGCAAAAAGGACATCGCAAGGGTCATGACCATTCTGCGCGAGCGGGAAATGGGGATCAAGCGCGATGTGCAGGCCAAGGCCTGAGGCGGGAGGTAAACCATGGAAAACAACGAGAGAAATCTGAGAAAGAGCCGCGTGGGCCTGGTGGTGTCCGACAAGATGGACAAGACCGTGGTGGTGGCCATCGAACGCAAGGCCAAGCACCCCCTCTACAAAAAGACGGTCACCCACACCGAGCGCTTCAAGGCGCACGACGAGGCCAACGCCTGCGGCGTGGGGGACAAGGTCCTGATCGTGGAGACCAGGAAACTTTCCAAGGACAAGAACTGGCGGGTCGCCAGGATCATCGAAAAGGCCAAGTAATAGGAGAATGCAAGTATGATTCAACCTCAAACCCGTTTAAAAGTTGCTGACAATTCCGGGGCAAAAGAGATCATGTGCATTCGGGTGCTGGGCGGATCTTTTCGGAGGTTCGGCAACATCGGCGACGTGATCATTGCCAGCGTCAAGACTGCGGTGCCCGGCGGCGCCGTCAAAAAGGGCGACGTGGTCAAGGCCGTCATCGTGCGGTCGGCCAAGGGCCTGCAGAGAAAGGACGGATCGCACATCCGCTTCGACGACAACGCCGCGGTCATCATCGACAACCAGAAACAGCCCAGAGGCACCCGTATCTTCGGGCCTGTGGCCAGAGAGCTGCGTGACAAGGACTACATGAAGATCATCTCCTTGGCGCCCGAAGTGCTGTAAAGGAGGCTTTTCATGAATTCCCTTCATATCAAGAGAGGTGACAAAGTCATTGTCACCGTCGGCGACACCGTGGGCGACAAGGCCCGCAAGGGCAAGATCGGCACGGTGATCAAGGCCTCCTACGAGGACAACACCGTCATCGTCGAAGGCGTCAACATGCAGAAGCATCACAAAAAGGCCCGCTCGGCCAAGGACGCCGGCGGCATCAATGCGGTCGCCGGCCCCATCTCGGCCAACAACGTGGCCCTGTTCTGCGGCAACAGCGCCTGCGAAAAGTACAACCGGGCCACCCGGGTCAAGCACATCATGGTGACCGACCCCAAGACCGGCAAGCAGAAAAAGGTCTGCGCCTGCTGCAAGTGCGGCTATGTGTTCGATCAGATCACCGAGAAGAAGGCCGCCAAGACGGCTGCCAAGGCCGCGGTCGAGGACAAGAAGACCAAGACCGACAAGAAGGCCACCGAGAAAAAGCCTTCGAGGAAGAAGGCCGCCAAGACCGAAGAGTGATCCTGCCGACCAAAATAAAAAAAGAGGTAAACGAAAGTGGCTGAAAAGAAAAAGAATGCTCAGGTTGCTAAGGAAGCTGCAACCGACAAAGCTGCGACCGTGAAGCTTTCCGATCACGAGGTGCGCCTGAAAAAGCGCTACCGCGAGGAGATCGTGCCCTATCTGGTCAAAAAATTCGGTTACAAGAACATCAACGAGGTGCCCAGGCTGGAAAAGATCGTGCTGAACATGGGCTACGGCGACATCAAGGACAACGCCAAGAGCGTGCAGATGGCGGTGGAGGAGCTCCGCCAGATCGCCGGACAGAAGCCCATGATCACCAAGGCCAAAAAATCGGTGGCCAACTTCAAGGTCCGCCAGGGCATGAACGTGGGCGCCAAGGTCACCCTCCGCGACGTCCGGATGTACGAATTTTTCGACAAGTTCATGAGCATCGCGCTCCCCCGTGTGCGGGACTTCCGCGGCGTTTCAACAAACTCGTTTGACGGCAGGGGAAACTACGCAATGGGCGTCAAGGAACAGCTGATCTTCCCCGAGATCTCCTACGATCAGATCGAGAAGATCCGCGGATTCGACATTTGTTTCGTCACCACCGCGAAGACGGACGAGGAAGCCCGCGAGCTGCTGCGGGCCTTCGGGATGCCGTTCAAGGCGGAATAAGGCAGGAGGTAAAAAATTATGGCAAAGAAATCCATGATCAACAAGCAGAAAAAAACGCCTAAGTTCTCGACCAGAGCCTACACGAGATGCAGCATCTGCGGAAGACCTCATGCCGTCCTGTCCAAGTACGGCGTCTGCCGTATCTGCTTCCGGGAGCTGGCCTACAAGGGACAGATCCCCGGCGTCAAGAAATCGAGCTGGTAAGAGGAGGACAGGAAATGTTAGTCACAGATCCCATTGCAGATATGCTGACCAGAATCAGGAACGCCATCGTCTCCCGCAAGAACACGGTGGACATTCCTGCGTCCAATATGAAAAAAGCCATTGCCAAGATCCTGGTCGACGAGGGCTTCGTGACCAAGAGCGAGGTTCTGGAGGAAAACGTGCAGGGCACCATCCGGCTGACCCTGAAGTATGTCGGAAAGTACGAGAGCGTCATCTCCGGCCTGAAGCGGGTCTCCCGCCCCGGCCTGCGGGTGTACGCCAACGTCAGCGACATTCCCAAGGTGCTGGGCGGACTGGGCATCGCCATCCTGTCCACCTCCAAAGGCGTGATGACCGACAAGCAGGCCAGGGCCCAGAACGTGGGCGGCGAAGTGCTGGCTTACGTCTGGTAAGAGGGAGGAGCGAGTTATGTCAAGAGTTGGAAGAAATCCCATTACGCTGCCGGCCGGCGTGCAGGTCAGGTTCGAACACGGCGTGGTCACCGTCAAGGGGCCCAAGGGCGAACTGAGCCAGCCGGTGGCCAGCGACAAGATCGAGATCAAGATCGAGGGCAACGTGCTGACGGTCTCCCGCCTCTCCGAACAGAAGGAGATCCGGGCCATGCACGGGCTGTACCGCGCGCTGATCGCCAACATGGTGACCGGCGTGACCTCCGGCTTCGAGCGGGGGCTGGTCATCAACGGCGTGGGCTACAAGGTCCAAAAGCAGGGCAACAAGCTGGTCATGAACATCGGCTTTTCCCACCCCGTGGAGTTCGAGGCGCCCGCCGGCATCACCCTGGACTGCCCCTCCCAGACCGAGATCACCGTCAAGGGGATCTCCAAGGAGGCGGTGGGCCAGACGGCCGCCAACATCCGCGCCCTGAAGAAGCCCGAACCCTATCACTGCTACGGCATTCGTTACAAGGATGAGGTCATCCAGCGTAAGGAAGGCAAGACGGCGGGCAAGTAAAGGAGTGATGTGAGATGATTACCAAATTCGATAAAAACGAAGAGAGATTAAAACGTCACAAGAGGGTGCGCGCCAAAATTTCGGGCACGCCCGAGCGTCCCCGCCTGAACGTCTACCGCAGCACGGTGCACATCTACGCCCAGATCATCGACGACGTGGCCGGCAACACGCTGGTCGCCTGCTCCACCATGGAGAAGGAGATCGCCAAGGCCGTCTCCGGCAAGACCAAGACCGAGCAGGCCAAGATCGTGGGCGAGGAGCTGGCCAAGAAGGCGGTCGCCAAGGGCATCACCGAGGTGGTGTTCGACCGCGGCGGCTACCTCTACACCGGGCGGGTGGCCGCCCTGGCCGAAGGCGCCAGAGCCAACGGCCTCAAATTCTGACAAGGAGGGACGGATCATGGCTAGAGAAAACACCAGACCCCGCAGGAACAACGAAGAAAAAGACGACATGATCAAAAAGCTGGTCTGCATCAACCGCGTGACCAAGGTCGTCAAGGGCGGACGCCACATGCGTTTCTCCGCGCTGGTCGTCGTCGGCGACGGCAACGGCAAGGTGGGCATGGGGACCGGCAAGGCCGGCGAAGTGCCCGAGGCCATCGAAAAGGCCACCACGGCCGCCAAGCGGAAGATGATCGACGTCAAGCTGGTCAACACCACCATCCCCCACGAGGTCATCGGCAAATTCGGCCGGGGTTCGGTCCTGATGCTCCCCGCCGCCGAAGGTACCGGCGTCATCGCCGGCGGCCCGGTGCGTGCGGTCATGGAGGCCGCCGGCATCAAGAACATCCGGACCAAATCCCACGGCACCAACAACCCCTACAACTGCATCCGCGCCACCATCGCCGGGCTGGAGTCGTTAAAGACCGCCGAGGATATGGCCAGGCTGCGCGGCAAGGCCGTGGAAGAGATCATCGGGTAAGGAGCGTGAAGGAAATGGCGAATAACGAAACCGGCAAGAAGATCAAGGTGACCCTGGTGCGCAGCACCATCGGCTGCCTGGAGGATCAGAAAGCCACAGTCGCGGCGCTCGGCCTGAAAAAGATCAGACAGAGCAAGATCCACAACGACAATCCGGCCATCCGGGGCATGATCTTCAAGGTCAGACACCTGGTTACGGCCGAAGAGATCGACTAAGGGAGGAAGGACCATGAACATTCAGACATTGTCTCCGGCTCCCGGCGCCCGCAAGGCCCCCAAGCGGCTGGGCCGGGGCATCGGAAGCGGTCTTGGCAAGACCTCCGGAAAAGGACACAAAGGGCAGTGGGCCCGGAGCGGGGGCGGAGTCCGTCCCGGCTTCGAGGGCGGCCAGATGCCCATCTACCGCAAGCTGCCCAAGCGCGGCTTCCACAACAAGTGGAGAAGAGAATATCTGATCGTCAAACTTTCGGACCTCAACAAGCTGGACGACAACACCGTCGTCACGGCCGAGGGACTGATCGAACTCGGATTGGTAAAGTACTTTGAGGACAACAGGGGACTGAAGGTCCTCGGAAACGGGACGCTGGAAAAGAAGCTGACGGTTCAGGCCGCAAAATTCACCCAATCCGCCAAGGAAGCGATCGAAAAGGCAGGCGGAAAAGCTGAGGTGGTGTGATGTTCGAAACACTGGTCAACGCCTTCAAAGTCAAGGAAGTCCGCAGAAAGATCTTCATCACCATCGGCCTTCTGCTGGTCTACCGCATCGGCTGCTTCATCCCGGTCCCCGGGCTGGACTATGCCGCCATGAAAGAGACCATCGAAGGCAACGTCTTTCTGAACATCATGAGCGCCCTGACCGGCGGCTCGCTGGCCATGGGCACCCTGTTTGCCATGGGCATCGGGCCGTACATCAACTCCTCCATCATCATGCAGCTTCTGACCGTGGCCATTCCGCCCCTGGAACGGCTGCAGAAGGAGGGGGAAGAGGGCCGTAAAAAGATCGCCCAGTACACCCGCATCGTCACCGTGCTTCTGGCCATCATCCAGGCCGTCGGCATCCTGCTGGGCAGCGGCGACCTGCTGGACACCGCCATCCTGCCCGACGCGCAGTGGCTGCTTTACACCCTGGTCATCCTGATCATGGTGGGCGGCTCCTCCCTGACCATGTGGCTGGGCGAGCGCATCACCGAGCACGGCGTGGGCAACGGGATCTCCCTGCTCATCTTCGTGGGTATCCTGTCCACGGCCGGACAGGCGATCCTGATCAACTTCGGCAACATGGCTACCGGCGATCTGAACGCCATCTGGCAGTTCATCGGCTTCATCGTGGCCGTGGTCGTCATCTTCGGCGTCATCGTCTACGTGGATCTGGCCGAGCGCAAGATCCCCGTGCAGTACGCCAAGCAGGTCAAGGGCCGCAAGATGTACGGCGGGCAGTCCACCTTCATCCCCATGAAGGTCAACGCCTCCGGCGTCATGCCCCTGATCTTCGCCTACGCCCTGCTGTCCTTCCCGCAGCTGATCTGCAACATGTTCGACCCCAACATGAACTGGGGCTTCACCCAATGGTGGAACGAGTGGGTGGGCATGGGCACCTGGATCTACTCCATCCTGGTCGCCATCCTGATCATCTTCTTCGCCTTCTTCTACGCGCAGATCCAGTTCAACGCCGAGGACGTCTCCCGCAACATCCAGCAGTACGGCGGCTTTATCCCGGGCATCCGCCCCGGCAAGCCGACCACCGACTACCTGGCCAAGATCAACAACCGGATCACCCTGTTCGGGGCCATCTTCCTGGCCCTGGTGGCCCTGATCCCCACCTTGATCTTCATCGCCGTGACCAACGGCAACAGCAACCTGCTGAACGCCTTCTCCACCACCGGACTTCTGATCGTGGTCTCGGTCGCCCTGGAGTTCGACAAGCAGCTGCAGAGCCAGATCATGGTGCGCCACTACAAGGGTTTCCTCGATTAAAAGCATGTCATCCCTGCCCTGCCTTTTCCGGCGGGGCAGGGCAAACCACAAAAAGGATTCTTTCATGAAAGTCGTTTTATTGGGCGCCCCCGGCGCCGGCAAGGGCACGCAGGCCAAGCGCATCTCCGATTTCTATGCCATTCCGCACATCTCCACGGGGGACATCTTCCGGGAGAACATCAAAAACGGCACGGAACTGGGGCAGCTGGCCAAGTCCTACATGGACAAGGGGCAGCTGGTTCCCGACGAGGTGGTGGTCTCCATCGTGGAGGACCGCCTGAAAAAGGAGGACTGCCAGAAAGGCTGGCTGCTGGACGGCTTCCCCAGAACGCTGGAACAGGCCGAAAGCCTGGCAAAATTCACCGACGTGGACGTGGTGCTGGACATCGAGGCCGACTTTGGCCTGCTGGAGGACCGGCTGTGCGGCCGTCGGGTCTGCCCGGGCTGCGGCGCTTCCTATCACATCAGCACCTACTCTAAACCCGACTGCGAACGGTGCGGCCAGACCCTGGTCCACCGCGACGACGACACCAAGGAGGTCGTCCGCTCCCGCCTGGAGGTCTACGAAAAGCAGACCCGCCCCCTGATCGAGTACTATGCCGAAAAGGGCGTCTTAAAGACGGTGGACGGCAACCTGCCCATCGAGGAGTGCTTCGCGCAGATCCGGGAGATCCTGTAAAAAAAATGGTCACCCTGAAATCCCACGCCGAGATCGAAAAGATGAGGGCCGCCGGACAGATCGTCCGCGAGACCCTGGACCTTCTGGGCGAACACGTCAAGCCGGGCGTGACCACCCGCCATCTCGACGCGCTGGCCTACGAGTACATCACCTCGCATCACGCCTATCCCTCCTTTCTGCACTACGAGGGCTATCCCGCCTCCGTCTGCGCCTCGGTCAACGAGATGGTGGTGCACGGCATTCCGGGATCCCGGAAGCTGAAGGAGGGGGACATCATCAGCCTGGACGTGGGCGCGGTGCTGGACGGCTACCACGGGGACGCCGCCCGCACCTTCGCGGTGGGGGAGATCAGTCCCGAAAACGCCCGCCTGATCGAGGTCACCCGGGAATGTTTTTTCAAGGCCGTGGAGGTCATGACCGAGGGGCACCGCCTCTCCGACATCGCCGCCGCCGTGCAGCAGCACGCCGAATCCCACGGCTACTCGGTGGTCCGCGCCCTGACCGGGCACGGCATCGGCCGGGAGATGCACGAGGATCCCCAGGTCCCCAACTTTGTGACCTCGGGGCTGGGCATGCGGCTGAAGAACGGCATGGTCCTGGCGGTGGAGCCCATGATCAACCTGGGCACCTGGCAGGTCAAATTTCTGGACGACGGCTGGGGCGTGGTCACCCGGGACGGCAAAAATTCGGCCCACTACGAAAACACGGTGGCCATCACCGAAAACGGCCCCCAAATCCTGACGCTGTAGGACGGGGGAGGGAGGAATGATGGAGGAAAACGGCATCAAGCCCGGGCTGGTGGTCTTTTCCAAGGCCGGCCGGGACAGCGGCAGGTACTACTGCATCCTGACCGTGGTCGATCCGGACTATGTCCTGATCGCGGACGGCGAGCGCCACAAGATCGACCGTCCCAAGCGCAAAAAGCTCAAGCATTTAAAGCCCACCAAGGACATCCTGGCCCTGGGCAGCAAGCTGGAGCAGGGCGTCAAGGTCTTCGACAGCGAGCTGAAGAGCGCGCTTCGGGCCTACAACGAGAATTAAGGAGAACGATATGTCGAAGGACGATGTCATCGAAGTAGAGGGCGTGGTCATCGAGGCCCTGCCCAACGCCAACTTCAAGGTCAAGCTCCAGAACGGACACATCATCACCGCCTACATTTCCGGAAAACTGAGAATGAATTACATCAAGATCATTCCGGGCGACACCGTGAAGATCGAGATGAGCCCTTACGATCTGACCAAAGGCAGAGTCATTTGGCGGAGCAAATCCTAACAAGGAGGACAGGAAGATGAAAGTCAGACCCTCGGTAAAACCCATGTGCGACAAGTGCCGCGTCATCAAGCGCGAAGGCAAGGTCATGGTCATCTGCAGCAAGTTCAAAAAGCACAAACAGACCCAGGGCTGAACGTCTGGGTCCCCCGGGCGGCCGGGTTCCGGCCGTCCCCGAACGAGAAAAAAAGGCCCCTTTGCGGCCCCGTCCATTCCGATTTTACGGCGGCGGCGGCGAAGCGGGGTGGACATAGATCATTTCAGGGACAGAACAAGCTGTCCGGACTTTAACGGAGGTACAAAATGGCTCGTATTGCCGGTGTAGATCTGCCCAGAGAAAAACGGGTGGAAATCGGACTGACTTACATTTACGGGATCGGACGGCCCACGGCCACCCAGATCCTGCAGGAAACCGGTGTGAATCCTGACACCCGAGTCAAGGATCTGACCGAGAGCGACATCAGCAAGATCAGGGAATATATCGATCATCATCTGCAGGTGGAGGGCGACCTTCGCCGGGAAGTCGCGCTGAACATCAAGCGCCTGATGGAGATCGGCTGCTACCGCGGCGTCCGTCACAGACGGGGTCTGCCCGTGCGCGGCCAGTCCAGCAAGCGCAACGCCCGCACCCGCAAGGGACCCAAGAAGACTGTGGGCCGCAAGAAAAAGGACTAAGGAGGCGTTAAATCATGGCTAAGAACAAACCTACGACCAAAAAGCGCAAGGTCAGCAAAAACGTAGACAAGGGAGCCTGCCACATCCACGCCTCGTTCAACAACACCATCGTCACCATGACGGACGCCAACGGCAACGCCCTAAGCTGGTGCTCGTCGGGGAGCCTGGGCTTTCGCGGCAGCAAGAAGAGCACCCCCTTTGCCGCCCAGATGGCCGCCGAAAAGGCCGCCATGGCCGCCAAGGAGCACGGGCTGCGTTCGGTGGAAGTGTTCGTCAAGGGGCCGGGTCAGGGACGCGAGGCCGCCATCCGCGCGCTGCAGGTGGCCGAGATCGAAGTCACCATGATCCAGGACGTCTCGCCCATTCCGCACAACGGCTGCCGTCCCCCCAAGCGTAGAAGAGTGTAAGTAAGGAGGCAATTTCAATGGCTAAATATACGGATTCCGCCTGCCGCGTGTGCAGACGGGAGGGCACCAAACTGTTTCTGAAGGGGGACAGATGCTTTTCCGGTAAGTGCGCCCTGACCAAGCGTCCCGTGGCGCCCGGTCAGCACGGCACCGGCCGCAAAAAAGTTTCCGAGTACGGCCTGCAGCTGCGCGAGAAGCAGAAGACCCGCAAGGCCTACGGCCTGCTGGAAAAGCAGTTCCGTCTGAACTTCGACAAGGCCGAGAAGATGAAGGGCGCCACCGGCGTCAACATGCTGATCCTGCTGGAGCGCCGCCTGGACAACGTGGCCTACCGCATGGGGCTGGCCTCCTCCCGCGCCCAGGCCCGTCAGCTGGTCAACCACGCCCATCTGACGGTCAACGGCCACACGGTCAACATCCCCTCCTACATCGTCAAGGCCGGGGACGTGGTGGCCGTCAAGGAGACCCGCAAAAACCGCGAGTACTTCAAAAAGCTGGCCGAGACCAAAAAGCTCAATCTGCCCAAGTGGCTCGATTTCAACATGGACACCCTCGAGGGCAAGGTCCTGGCTCTCCCCGAGCGCGAGGACATCGACCTCTCCATCGCCGAAAACATGATCGTCGAGTTCTACTCCAGATAACCCCCTCTTTCCGAATACCAAAGAGAACACACTCCGGAGTTTTTCGGCACAATTCGTAAAGGAGGTTTACGGCCATCATGATGGAAATCGAAAAGCCCAATATCACGGTGGAAGAGAACGACAGCCGCTCCTTTGCCAGGATCACGGTAGAGCCCCTGGAAAAAGGCTTCGGCATCACCATCGGAAACTGTTTAAGACGCATTCTGCTCTCCTCCCTGCCGGGCGCCGCGCCCGTGGGGATCCGCATCGAGGGCGTCAAGCACGAATTTTCCACGATCCCCGGCGTCAAGGAGGACGTGACCGAGATCATTCTGAACATCAAGAATCTGGCGGTCAAGTGCAACGTCCTGGACAAGGGCTTCCGCAAGACCCTCACCCTCAAGGCCGAAGGGCCCAAGACGGTGTACGCCTCGGACTTCGCCCCGGACGCCGAGATCGAAATTCTGAACCCCGAGCTTTACCTGGCCACCCTGGACGAGGGCGCCAAGCTGGACATGGAAGTGACCATCGGCAAGGGCCGGGGCTACACCTCGGCCGACGCCAACAAGTCGGACAAAAACCCCATCGACTTCATCGCCGTGGATTCCATCTACACCCCCATCAAAAAGGTCAACTACACCGTGGAGGCCACCCGGGTGGGCCAGAGCATCGACTACGACAAGCTGGTGCTGGAAGTCACCACCAACGGCGCCTTCTCGGGGCGTGAGATCGTCTCGCTGGCGGCCAAGATCATGGAGGACCACATCAAGCTGTTCGTGGATCTGTCCGACAGCATGAGCGCGGTCAACATCATGACCTCGCCCGATCCCGGCAAGAGCCCCAAGGTGCTGGAGATGAACATCGAGGACATGGATCTGTCCGTCCGGTCCTACAACTGTCTCAAGCGGGCCGGCATCCACACGGTGGAGGATCTGACCAAAAAGTCCGAGGACGACATGCTGAAGGTGCGCAACCTCGGCAAAAAGTCGCTGGACGAGGTCATCCACAAGCTCAACAGCTACGGCCTGAATCTGAGAAATAAGGACGAATAAGGAGTAACCAATCATGTCATACAGAAAGTTAGGAAAGCCGACCGACCAGCGGATGGCCATGCTTCGCAATCAGGTCTCCGAGCTGTTGTGGCTGGGCCGCATCGAGACCACGCTGGAGCGGGCCAAGGAGGTCCGCCGCCTGGCCGAAAAGCTGCTGACCCTGGCCATCAACACCCACGAGGACACCGTCAAGGTCACCAAGCAGGTCAAGGTCGAAAAGCTGGTCAAGTCCAAGGACAAGGACGCCAAAAAGGTCAAGACCTACGAGATCAAGCCCATGGAGTTCACCAACGACGGCCCCCGCAAGCTGGCCGCCCGCCGTAAGATCATGGCCAACACCCGGGATCTGCAGGAGCTCCGTCAGCCCAGGGAATCCCGCACGGCCTACAAGATCCGCACCGGCGACATCAACCACCCCCTGATCGAAAAGATCTTCAACGAGCTGGCCCCCAAGTACCAGGCCCGCGCCGAGGAAAAGGGTCAGGGCGGCGGCTACACCCGCATCGTCAAGCTGGGCACCCGCCCCGGCGACCGCGCCGAAATGGCCATCCTGGAGCTGGTGTAAAGTCAAACATCAAAAAGACCTCCGCAGCCGCGGAGGTCTTTTTAAAAGCGTGTGAAACAGTTTGACAAGTTTTTTAAGGGAGTTCCCGAAAGGTGCCTAAGAGAAAAATTTAAAAACAAGGGGGCCTTGAGCGAGATCGGCCTCACTGTGCAGGCTCTCTTTGAAAACGACAGGCGGTTTGGGAACTCTTTTAAAGGAGCTGACAAAGCAGGGGATGTATGCCAGAACAGGAGGAACCTGCTGCCCCTGTAAAAGTGATGCGCGGGGCAACCGCCGTTGGGCCGGCGTAAAATTCAAACCGAAAGGCTCTCGTCCGAGGGCCTTTTTTTTCGCGCTTTGGCCCGCTTTGTAAAGTAAAGTGCGGCAGATTCAGGAAAGAAGCGGAAGAAAGATCTGAGAGAGGGAGTTAAGAGCTGTTGGCGAGGGAGAGGGAGGCCCCCGAATCGCTTGACAGCGTGCGGCAGACTGTGCTACACTTTTAAAACCTGAAAAAACAGAGGGAACGCGCATGGTCTATCTGGAAAAATTCGTGCTGCCGGACGAGGAAAAGGAATACGAGATCGCCCGCAGGCGCCGGATCGAAAACGGGGGGAGCGGGGATTTCGGCTATCTGGAGAACGGCTATCCCTGCGCCCTGTTCGGGCCGAAGGAGCTCTCCGAGCTGGACTTCGAGACGGTGACCATCCTCTACGGGGGGAACGGCAGCGGAAAGAGCACCCTGCTGAATCTCATCGGCGAGCGGCTGGGCCTCGCCCGCAGCGCCCCCTGCAACCGGAGCGAGCTGTTCACCCCCTTCGCCATGGCCTGCCGGGTGCGGGCGGGGCTGGACGAGGAAGGAGATCCCCTGCCGATCCCGGAAAAGAGCGCCGTCATCACCAGCGACGATGTGTTTGAGTACATGCTGGCCCTGCGCGCCTTCAACGCCGAGGTGGCCGACAACCTGGAGGAGGGGAAGAGGGACTACGCCGCCCTCAAATTCGGCTCCAACATCCGCTTTACCGGGATGGACGACTACGAAGACTTCCGCCTGCAGGTGCTGTCCCGCAGGAAGTCGGTCAGCCGCCGGAAGTTCCTGCAGCAGACGGCCGGCCGGGAGGTCCCGCCCGGCAGCAACGGCGAGACCGCCGTCGAGTACTTCGAGACCCACCTGCAAAACGACACCCTGTACTGCCTGGACGAGCCCGAAAACAGCCTCTCTCCCCGCACCCAGCAGGCCCTTCTGTCCGTCCTCGAGCGCAAGAGCCGGTACTGCGGCTGTCAGCTGATCCTGGCCACCCACTCTCCCTTTTTCCTGGCCATGCCCGGGGCCAAGATCTACGACCTGGACGCCCGGCCCGTCCGCCCCCGGAAGTGGTGGGAGCTGGAAAATCCCCGCGTCTTTTTCGAGTTCTTTTACGCGCACCGCGACCTCTTTCTCAAGGGAGGGGAGGAAGATTGAGCCCGGGTTTCCCGGGCGAAAAAAACCGGGCCGGGGCAGCGGGCAAAAACAGCTGCCTGCGCCGCCCGCCGGAGAGAGAATGAAAAAGCAGCCGCCTGAAAAGCAGCTGCTTTTTTTCATTTCAACGGAATGGATTTTTTCGGGGAGGGAGGCCCTGCGGCCCGCTCTCTTGCCGGAAAGGAAGGCCCCCTTCTTTCCCCGCCGCCCGGCAGAAAAAGAGCAGCCGCCTGAAAAGCAGCTGCTCTTTGCATTTTCAATGGGATTGAATTTTTCGGGGCAGAGGCCCCGCTCCCGTTCCGGAGATATATCCTGCCCCTTCTTTCGCGCCCGCCTCCCGGACCGCTCCGGGCGGAGATTGCCGGGGTCAGTCGTCGAACTTGGTGACCTTGTGGGGGGTGTAGCCGTACAGCTCCTTGAACTTGAGGATGAAGTAGGACAGCGAGTTGAAGCCGCACAGGGCGGAGGTCTCGGTGACCGAATAGCTGTGGCGGAGGAAGTAGTAGGCGTTGGTCAGCCGCATGACGATGAGGTAGTCGATGGGGCTCATGTTGGTGTACTTCTTGAAGTTGTGGATGAAGTGGTACTTGCTCAGCTGGACAAAGGTGGAGATGTCGTCGGTGGCGATCTTCTCGTCGTAGTGATCCTCCATGTAGCCGATGGCGTCGATGACGCTCTGCAGGTAGGGCGGCCGCCGGAAGGCCTGGCCGGGCTTGCCCCGGCTCATCAGGCTGGAAAGCAGCAGGAAGATCAGGCCCTTTTTGCGGAGCTTGGGCATGTAGCTCCCGTCGGCCTCGGACAGTTCCCTGACGATGGAGACAAAGGTGGCATAGTCGGGATCCTTGTCGTTGATCAGCACCGGGATGTCGTGTTCGTTGTTGAACAGCTGGCGCAGCTCGCTGTCCGATTGGTCAAAGCTCTTGGGGTCCACCTTTTCCAGGTCGATCAGGGCCCCGTAGTAGCTGCCGGCCTGCTTGCCGGCATAGCCGTGGAAGCTGTTGGGCAGCGCAAAGAGGATGTCGCCGGGCTTGTACTGGTAGGTGCGGTCCTCCACCCGGAACTCGCCCGCGGCCTCGCAGACGATGACCTCCAGCTCGGGGTGCCAGTGCATGGGGACGGACAGCAGTTCGTCCGGTTTGTCCTCGGTACGGGAAATGGGGATCAGACAGTCGTAGTAGTGTTCCCGATTCATCTTCTCGCAGAACGTATATTGAAGCTTTATCATAAATGACCTCCCTAAGATTCGGGCCGGGGTCCCGATTCCCCGGACAATGACCATTATAGCACAAGATAGAAAAAAAACCAAATCTTTTCAGGGGGTAGAAAGAGAAAAATTCATAAAAATTTTTATACTTTTTTGATTCCGGCAAAAGTTCAAAAAAAGAGAGGAAAGGACCTTCGGCCCCGTTTTTCCAAAAGGGCGGAAAAAAGATCCTCCCCGAAAAACGGGGAGGATGCGGGCAGACTGATTTCGGGGCCGGTCCTTTTCGCGCCGGCATTTTTCCCGGAGGCGCGCTTAAGGAGCCCCGGCGTCGGGAGCGACGGTGGGCGACGCGATGCTGCCTCATTCATGAAGCGCGAAAAACGCGCACGCCCTCGGGGACGGGGGCGGTCAGCGCCGACCACTCCGCCCGGCCTCTCAGCTCCGCAAAGGCGGCGGCCGCCGCTTCGGGATCGGAAAACAGGCCGAACACCGCGCTCCCGCTCCCGCTCAAGGAGGCAAAGTCGGCCCGCTCCCAAAGCAGGGCCAGGTTTTCCGCCACCGGGGGACACAGCGTTCGGGCGGCCGGGAGCAGGGCGTTGAAGCATCGTCCGCGCAGGGCGGTCAGATCCCCTCTTTGCAGGGCGTCCAGAATTTCCTGAGCTGGCAGGGGGGCAAAGGAGGGGGCCTCGTCAAAGGCGCGGTAGGCCGCCTTGGTCTGCACCCTGCCGGACTTTAAGATCACCGCCGTGAGCGGGGGCAGGGGAGGCAGGGGAGAGATCCGTTCGCCCTTGCCCTCCACCCGGGCAAAGCCCCCCCTCATCATGAAGGGCACGTCGGCCCCCAGCGAGAGGGCCAGTTCGTCCAGCCGTCCGGGATCGGCCCCCGGGCAGAGGATGTCCATGCCGACCAGCACGGCGGCGGCGTCCGCCGAGGAGCCGCCCAGCCCCCCGCCGAAGGGAATGCCCTTCTGGATGCGGATGTCCGCGCCCGGGGCGCCGAAGCGCTCCGAAAAGGCCCGGCAGGCCTCGAAGGCCGAATTGCCGGCAAAGCACTGCCGGCCGTTCATGAAGCAGAGGACCTTTTTGTCCCGGCGCAGCCGCAGGCTGACCCGGTCGGAAATGCCCACCGAAAAGTTGAGCATGTCCAGACTGTGGTAGCCGTCCGGAAGGCTCCCGGTCACGGCCAGACCCAGGTTGACCTTGGCGGAGGCCCGAAGAGAGAGCGTCCTCATTCCTCCCGGACTCCGAAGGCGTAGCGGGTGACCGAGCGGAAGACCTCCCCCTTTTTCAGCAGGCAGGAGGGGTACTCGGGATGATGGGGGCTGTCGGGAAAGGCCTGGGTCTCCAGGCAATAGCCGTCCCCGGGGCCGTAGGGCCCCTGCTTGCCCGCGTCGGTCCGTAGGGCGTTGCCGGAGTAAAACTGCAGGCCGGGCCGGTCGGTCAGCACCTCCATGACGATGCCGCTTTTGCGGCTGAAGCATTGGGCGGCCGGGCGGAGCAGGCCGTCGAAGTCCCGCAGGATAAAGTTGTGGTCAAAGCCGCCCGCGATCTTCAGCTGGGGGTGATCGGCGTGCAGGTCCCGCTCGATGGGCTTGAAGGCCCGGAAGTCGAAGGGGGTGCCCTCCACCGGCAGCTCGCCCGCGGGGATCAGCTCCTCGTCCACGGCCAGCACGGCGTCCGCGAAGATCCGCAGCTCGTCCCGCACCCCCGGCTCCTCCCCGCCGCTCAAGGCAAAGTAGGAATGGTTGGTCAGGCTGATGGGGGTGTCGTGGTCGCAGACGGCCTCGTAGAGGATGGTCAGGCCGCCGTCCTCGAGGCGGTAGAGGATCCGGGCCTCCAGCCGGCCCGGCCAGCCGTCCTCCCGGGCGCGGGTCTCCAGGGTGAATTCCATGCCGCCGTCCTCGGGGAAGCGCCCCCGCCAGAAGCGCTTGTCAAAGCCGTTGCGGCCCCCGTGCAGATGGTTTTTGCCGTTCTCGTTGCGGGTCAGCCGGAAGGTCGTGCCGTTCAGGGTAAAGGAGGCGTCCTTGATGCGGTTGGCAAAGCGGCCCACGGCGGCCCCCAGATACCCCTCGTTGCGGGCGTAGCCGCCCACGTCGCGGTAGCCCAGCACCACGTCCCGCAGCGCGCCGCTGCGATCGGGCACCCGCAGGCTGACCAGGGTGGCGCCGTAGTCGGTAAAGTCGGCTTCGATGCCGTCGGCTTTTAAGGTGTACAGGGTGGCCGGACGGCCCTGCGGGTCCCGTCCGAAGGGGAAAAATCGGTTCATATCAATACCTCGCCGTTGCGTAGTTGTCTGAAAAATCGGAAAAAGGCCGAAAAGGCCGAGGGAAGGGGATGCCTGCCCAGCTCCCCGAAAGGGACGGCGCCGGAAAGCTCCCGGCAGCGGAAAAAGTAGGCCCGCATCTCCCACTCGATGTGGGTAAAGATGTGCCGCCCCTCCATGGAGGTCAGAAGTTCGCCCGAGATCCCGCTGTCTGTCAGCCATCGTTCGGCCTCGGCCGGGCCCAAAAGCCCTTCGGCCATGGGGGGCTGGCTCAGGCCCGCCAGCAGGCCGGAATCCGGCCTCTTTTCCAGCAGCAGGCCCTCCCCGTCAAAGAGGAAAAACAGGGTCTTTTGCTCCTTCCTGCGCCCCTTCTTGGGGGGCAGCACGGGCAGCTCCCGCCACAGATCGCCCTCCCGGCAGGCGCAGAACTTTTCCAGGGGGCAGTCTTGGCAGAGGGGGCGGCCGTTGGGCAGGCAGACCGTGGCCCCCAGGTCCATGATCGCCTGGTTGAAATCCCCGCTCCGGGGAGGCAGCACCTCCAGGATGCGGGCCCGAAAGTCGGCCCGGGTCCTGGGCAGGGTGATGTCCGAGCGGTCCCCCGTCAGGCGGGCCAGCACCCGGCAGACGTTGCCGTCCACCGCGGCCGCCCGGCCGTCAAAGGCGATGGAGCAGACCGCCCCGGCGGTGTAATCGCCCACCCCCTTCAGGGTGCGGAGGGTCTCCCAATCCCTGGGAAACTCCCCCCCGAAAGAGCGGACGATCTGCCGGGCCGCGGCCTGCATGTTGCGCACCCGGGAGTAGTACCCCAGCCCCTCCCACAGCTTCAACAGCTTTTGCTCCTCGCACCCGGCCAGATCCCGCACGGTGGGCAGGGCGGCCAGAAAGTGCTCGTAGTAGGGGATGACGGTGTCCACCCGGGTCTGCTGGAGCATGATCTCGGAGACCCACACGCGGTAGGGGTCCCGGGTCTTCCGCCAGGGCAGATCGCGGGCGGCCCGGTCGTACCAGGCCAGCAGCGCCTGAGGCATCTGCCGGAGCCGCTCGGAGGGGGAGAGGGGGCCGGCCCCCTCTGCCGCGGGGGAAGACCGTCCGTCCGGCGGGCTCTCGCCGGCCGGAGGGGATTGCGCCGCCCTGCCGGGCTTTGCTTTCCTCACAGGATCGCGGGCGTCCGCGATCGGAGCCTCGGACTTTGGGCGGGAGGAGGGGCCGCTCATGCGGGGTCCTCCCCCCGGGCCAGGGCGGTCAGTCCGGTGCGGCAGACCTCGGCAGGGCCGAAGGGGGCCAAAGCCTCCAGAAAGCGGTCCACCTCCCGCGGGGGGCCGGTCAGCTCGGCGATCAGGGAGCCGGGGGAGAGGTCCACCACCCGGGCGCCGAAGGGATTCAAAGCTCGGATGAGCCCGGAGGCGTCCTCCCCGATCCCGAACTTGATCAGCAGCAGTTCCCGGCTGACGCTCTGCTCCTCGGTCAAAGGACGGACCGAGAGCACCTCCTCCAGCTTACGGACCTGCTTGATGACCTGCTCCAGCAGGTAGTCGTCCCCACGGACCACCAGGGTGATGCGGGAGAGCTCCGGCCGCTGCGTGGCCGCGACCGAAAGGGATTCGATGTTGTAGCCCCGGCGGCCGAACAGCCCGGTCACCCGGGAGAGCACGCCGGCATGGTTCCGTACCAGCACGGAGAGTACATAATTCTGCATAGTCGTTCAAATGTTCAAAAGGCCGGAGCGGCAGGCTTCCGCCCGTCCCGGCAAAGGGGGCGGCTGCCTCACCGCAGCCTCCGAAATCGGGAGCGGGCGGGAAAGGCAGCCCCCCTCGTTCCGACTCCGAAGACCCGGAGCAAAGAGCGGAAGAGAGACAAGTTTGAAAAAATGTTTTTGCGATCCTTCCGCGAAAAGACAGAGGGGTCAGACGTCGGCCTCGGGGTCGATCTCCAGCCAGATCACAAAGGGGCCTTTTGTTCCGGCGGCCTCCTGCAAAGCGGCGTCCAGCTCAGTCAAGGAGCGGGCGCGGCGGCCCCTGCCGCCCAGGGCCTCGGCCAGGCGAACGTAGTCTGTGGGCCGCTCGACGGCCGTGCAGGCGTACCGCCCGCCCAGGGCCGTCTTCTGCAGCTGGCGGACCAGCCCCAGACGGCGGTTGTCAAAGACCACGGTAAGGAGGTCCAGCCCCTCCCGGGCGGCGGTGGACAGCTCGGCGCAGTTCATGTGGAAGCTCCCGTCCCCGGTCAGGTGGACGACGGGCAGATCCGGCCGGGCCAGCTTGGCCCCGATGGCCGCGCCCAGCCCGTAGCCCATGGCCCCCAGCCCCCCCGAGGTCAGAAAGCCGTTCAGCCTCCCCCGCAGGGCTTTGGCCGCCCACATCTGGTGCTGGCCCACGTCGGTGGTGAACACGGCCTCGGGAAAGCGCCGCTGAATGAGCCGGACGGCGGCCAGGGGAAAGTCTTCCTCTCCCGGCGGGTCGGGGGCCGTCCAGGCCGGGTGCGGGCAAAGGCGGGGGGTCAGCGCGGCCAGCAGGGCCCCTGCCTCCCCCAGCAGGCCGTCCGCCCGCACGTTCTTGTTGATCTCGGCCTCGTCGACGTCCAGGTGGAGGACCGCTCTCCCCTCGAACAGGGAGCGGTCGGGGACCACCCGGTCCGAAAAGCGGGTGCCCACGGCGATCAGCAGGTCGCACTCTCTCATGGCCCGCCCGGCCGCCGGGGTGCCGTACACCCCGCACAGGCCCAGGTTCAAGGGCTCCTCGCCGAGCAGACCTTCGGCCATCAGGGTGTGGGCGCAGGGGAGGTTTCCGGCCTTCAGAAAGGCCTCCAGCGCCGCCCCGGCCCCCGATCGGCACACCCCGCCTCCGGCCAGCACCAGCGGACGGCGGGCGGCGTTGATCCGCTCAGCCGCGGCCTCCAGCTCGCCTTCGGTCGGGAAGGGCAGGGGGCGTGCGGGAAAGGAGACTCCCTTTCGGGCGTTGGGGGCGGCCGACACGTCCCGGGGGATGTCCACCAGCACCGGGCCGGGGCGGCCGCTCTCGGCGATGTCGAAGGCCGAAAGCAGGATCTCCTCCAGCTCCCCGGGGCGGCGGACCACAAAGTTATGCTTGGTCACCGGCACGGTGATGCCGGCCACGTAGACCTCCTGAAAGCTGTCCCGGCCGATGAGGTCGGAGGGGACGTTGCCGGTGACGGCGACCAGGGGGACGGAGTCCATAAAGGCGTTGGCCAGCCCGGTGACCAGGTTGGTGGCCCCGGGGCCGCTGGTGGCCGCCACCACCCCCGCCCGCCCGGTCATCCGGGCAAAGCCGTCGGCGGCAAAGATCCCGCCCTGCTCGTGGGCGGGCACTACCACCCGCAGGCCGCTTCGGACCAGGGCGTCGAACAGCTCCAGCACGGCCGCCCCCGGATAGCCGAACACCACCCCGGGACCCCGTTCTTTCAGAATGTCGGCGGCCAGGCGGGCGCCGTTTTGCTCAGTCATCTTTCACCTCCGGGGCCGTCCACTCGGCCAGCATGGCGGCCGAGCGTACAAAGACGTTTTTCCCGTAGTGCTCCCGTATGCAGCGGGTCAGGGCACTGATCTCGGCCTCCCTGCCGGCGGCCGGCTTTTTGACCGCCCTACGCAAAATTTTGGAGGCAAACAGGAAGTCCAGGGCGGTCGCCTTTTCGCCCCCGCAGGCCACGAAGACGGGGACGGCCTTTTTCAGCTGGCCCACAAAGCGGTTGCCGCAGGGGACCCCGAAGCTGTCGTACACCCGGTCGCAGAGCTTCAAAAAGGTTTTCAGCTCCTCCTCGGACAGGGCGCAGGCGGGATCGCGGCGGGCGGCCTCGAACAGGCCGAGCAGCCGCCGGGGCGAAAGGAAGACGGGGTCGGCCTCCACCCCCGCCGTCAGCTTGGTGTTGTGGTCGGAAAAAGTCACGGTCATGGCGCGGTCGCAGATCTTTTCGGGGAGGGGAAGCCCCGACTCCCCCGCCAGCGCCCCGAAAAACCAGGTGTTGTCGGGAACGACCAGGCGGCCCTGGCTGTTGAAGCGGGCGGGCAGCTCCCCGGGGAGGGAGAGGGGCAGAAGGTCCACCGCCCGGCTCTCGCCCTCCCATTCCAGGGAGGAGACCAGATCGCCCAGGTAGCGGTCGGGCCGGGAGAGGTCAAAGCCCTCGAACACCATAAAGTTCAGGTGGTCCTCCCGGTAGGAGGCGTTGTAAAGCCGGCGTAAAAAGGCGGTCTCCAGGTAGGAGTTGTTGGGGGGATAGTAGGTGCCGAACACCGGGGTGCGGTCCTTCCAGCCCGGCTGTACGGGCAGGTAAAAGGCCGATTCCCGGATATATTGGCAGAAGAACTTGGGCAGCAGGGTCTTTTCGGCCCCCGTCCCGCCGTCCAGGATGACCAGCCGGGAGGCCGCCATCGAGGAGAAAAAGGCCCGCAGGCTGTCCAGCCCGAAGGAGAGCCCGCAGACCGAGGACAGGTAGGACTGAAAGCCCAGGGTCAGGGCCATCAGGTCGCCGGGCTGATCTTCCTCGGGCAGGGGGTCGGGCCGGTTGGTCTTGTAGTAGTCGTCGATGAACCCCAGGTCCGTAAAGACCCGGTGGGGGGAGGGGTAGCGATGGGCCTCGGCCAGAAATTCGGAGACCGTCTGCTTTGCCGGCGGGGGCGGCGGGGAGGCCGGCTCGCTCCCGCCCTTCATGTAGCGGATCAGCCGGACCATCGAGCGGCCCGCCAGGTGCAGAAAGCCCACCGTCAGAAGCTCGGCGGCCAGGGCCAGGCCGAAGGCGATGACGGCGGCATAGACGGCGTCGCCGTTCAGCACAGATTCCCGGAACAGGGGGGTCAGGAACTGAAAGACCAGAAAGCAGACCGCAAACAGCAGAAAGGTGACGGTGTAGTAGACCAGGGTGAACTTCCGGTCCCCGCTCTGCCCGCCGGTGACCTTCTGCCGGATGGGGGGACAGATCGCCCAGGCCACCGAAAAAAATCCGACCGCGCCCAGGGCGGAGGTCAGCAGCAGCCAGGAGCCCTGCCTCAGCTCCAGGGTGATGCCGGTCAGCAGGTAAAAGGAAGTGAAGGGATTCACGTCGAGAAATCCGGGGCGGTAGCTGTTTTCGTTGTCCATGCACAAAAGCAGGAAGAGGGCGTAAAGGAGGAGGGCCGCCACGATCAGGGTGTTTCTCACGGCCTTGAGCACCAGCTTTTTCACGATCGTTCCTCCTTTCTCTCCCGGCGTCCGTCCTTTCGGGGCGGCGGCGCCCCTTCATCGGGGGCGCTTCCTTCCGGACGGCGGGGCGTTTATGAACATTATACCACACAAGGGCCGCGATTAAAAGGATTTTTGGGCGTGTCGGACAGGAAAATTTTGCGCTTCGGGGCCGGGTTTTGTCCGAAATGTCCCCCTCCGGGGCAAAGAGTGGGGAAAATGCGCCCGTTTTTTCTTTTCATTCGGGGGAAATTGTGCTATAATAAATCAGATAAGTGCAGACCTTTCAAGACGTACGGACTTTTTGATCGCGGCCGGAGCATGATCGGGGGAGATCGGAAAAGGAGAATTTCGGAAGATGTTCGATCGCAAAAAAACGGAAGCCCTCTACGGGCGGATGCGGACGCCGGAGGCGGCCGAGGCCCGGTGGGAGGGGGTAAAGGCCGCCTTCCTCAAACGGTTCGGGCCGGGCGAGGTCCGGGGCTTTTCGGCCTCCGGACGGGCCGAGATCTGCGGCAACCACACCGACCACAACCACGGCAAGGTGCTGGTGGCCGGCATCAGCATGGACACCCTGTGCGCCGCCCGTCCCTTAAAAGACGAGGTCATCGTCTGCTCCGAGGGCTACCCCGAGGTCCGCTTTTCGGTGGAGGACCTCAGCCTGCGGGTGGAGGAAAAGGGGGACTCCGCCGCCCTCTGCAAGGGTATTCTGGCCATCTTAAAGCAGAGCGGACGCAAGGTCGGGGGCTTTGCCGCCTGGACCTCCTCCGAGGTCTTCCGGGGGGCGGGGGTCTCGTCCTCGGCCGCCTTCGAGGTGCTGGTCGCCCACATCCAGAACTGCTTCTACAACGACGGGGCCCTTTCCGGCGAGGAGCTGGCCAGGGTCTCCCAGTACGCCGAAAACGTCTACTTCGGCAAGCCCAGCGGGCTGCTCGACCAGATGGGCGTGGCCCTGGGCGGCCTGACCTACATCGACTTCGCCGACCCCCAAAGGCCGGCCGTCCGCTCGGTCAGCGCCGCCTTCCCGGGCTACCGGCTCTTTCTGGTCAACACCGGCGGAGACCACGCCAACCTCACCCCGGCCTACGCCGCCGTCAAGGAGGACATGCAAAGTGCCGCCGCCTTTTTCGGAAAGTCCTTCCTGCGCGAGGTGGACGAGGCCGAGTTCTATGAGCGGATGCCCGAGCTCTCCCGGGCGGTCTCCGGAAGGGCGGTGCTTCGGGCCGTCCACTTCTTCGAGGAGAACAAGCGGGTGGAGCGGGCCGCCGAGGCCGTCCGCACCGGGGACATGCCGGCCTTTCTGGCCGCCGTCAACGCCTCGGGGGACAGCTCCTGGGAGTGCCTGCAAAACTGCTGGGCCGAGGGCGACAGGGCCCAGCGCATCCCCCTGGGCCTGACGCTCTGCCGGCGGTATGCCCGGGGCGGCGCGGTCCGGGTGCACGGCGGCGGATTTGCCGGCACCGTGCTGGCCTTTGTGCCCGAGGGCGAGGCTTCGGCCTTTGCGGAACGGCTCTCGGCGGTGTTCGGGCGCGAAAACCTCTTCGAGATCGGCATCCGCAACTGCGGGGTGACCGAACTGTAAGGCATCGTCTCGGGCGGTCCTGCCGCCTCAGGCGGGGCTCAGTCCGCGGTTGTTTCCGAAATGCCGGAAGCGCGGCTCAGTTCGCGGCCGTCATGCCGGATCGCCGCCGGCAGCGCGATCAAGCGCGGCGCAGCGGCCCTCCGGGCGCGGCTTACCCCATGAACTTCGGGAACGGATCCTGCCGAACCGAGGGGGAGGCGACCGTCAAAGACGGGCAAGTCCGACGGCCCCCCCTTGGGGGAAAGGAAGAAAACACGGGGCAGCCCGGCGGGACAATCCGAATCCCTTTGGAGGAGACGGGGCAGCCCGATGGCTCCCTTTTGCAGCCCGGTCCCTTTGAGGGAAAAGAACAAAAGGCACGGGGCGACCCGATGACCCACTTTTGGGGAAAAGAACAAAAACAAGGGGAAGGCGGCCAAAGCCGCCCCTCGCCATAGAAAAATCCTCCCCGGCAGGCCGCCGGGGAAGGGCCGGACGGTCCGGAATTTGAAAAAGGGAGGTTTCCCATGGATCCCGTAGCATTTACCATTTTCGGCGTCGACATCATGTGGTACGCCATCATGATCGTCACCGGCATGCTGCTCGGCATGCTGGTGGCCGCCGTCCTCTTCCGCCGCAAGGGCTTCAAGGCCGACATGGTCATCGACTTCGCCATTCTGGTGCTGCCGCTGGCCATCATCGGGGCGCGGTTCTACTACATCATCTTCAGCGACAACCCCTCGTCCTTTTGGACCATGTTCACCTTCTGGCGGGGGATCAGCTGGTGGGGGACCATCCTGGGCTTTGTGATCTTCGCCGCCGTGGGCCTGCTGATCATCAGGATCAACCCCCTCAAGTTCTGCCGCATCCGGCCCTTCGCCGAGGGCGACAAGCGGATGCCCGCGGGCGCCAGGGACTGGGCGATCTGGTCGGTGTTCACCGTGGCGCTGACCCTGATCTTCGGGCGGATCATCTACTGCTTCCTCAACGATCCCACCTCCTCCAGCTCGGGGATCTACCACCTGTTCAACATCCGGGGCGGGGGCCTGGCCATCTACGGCGGGGTGATCGGGGGCGCCATCGGCGTCTTCGCCATGTGCCGGATCAAAAAGTTCACCTGGAAGCAGATCCGGGCGGTCTGCGATTCCATTGCGCCCGCCCTCATTCTGGGCCAGGCCATCGGCCGCTGGGGCAACTTCTTCAACCAGGAGGCCTACGGCGAGGCGGTCACCGACCCCGCCTGGCAGTTCTTCCCCTTCGCGGTGTGGATCGAGGACCAGAACATGTGGTATCAGGCCACCTTCTTCTACGAGTTTCTGGTCAACATCATCGGCTTTGCCATCCTGTTCGCCTACTCCTACAACAAGAGCCACAAGTATGACGGCATGGTCACCTGCCTCTACTTCATCTGGTACGGCATCGGCCGGGCCATCATCGAGGGCTTCCGCTCGGACAGCCTGTGGACGCCGGGCGAGCTGCGGGTCTCCCAGCTTTTAAGCGTCATTCTGCTGACGGTCTTCACCGCCGTGGCCCTGGCCGTGCTGTGGAAGGACCTCTCCCTGGCCGAGCAGCGGACGGGCCTCATCTGTTGGGGCTTTGTGCTGGTATCCGGCATTTTGTGGTTCATCGCCGAGCAGTGGGGGGTGTTCAGCTACTCCATCTGGACCATGCTGGGGGTGGCCATGCTGCCCGCCGGCGTGGGGAGCGCGGTGCTGTGCTTCTGGACCAAGCGGCGGATGTACGGCTATCTGTCCGGCGCGCTGATCGCCGTGGGGGTGGTCATGCTCTGTGCGGCCGGGCTGCTGTCGTGGTGGTTCGCGCTGGCCGGCGCCGTCATCGGGCTGGGCGTGGAGGCCGCCAACCTCATCCTCAACCGCGGACCCAAGCCGGAGGAGCCTGCGGCCGCCTGATCTTCTGGCTGCCCGAACCATGCGGAAAGAGGCCGTCGGGCGCTCTTTGAAGGTCCGGCCCCGGTTTAAAAAACGCCGCCCTTTAAGACGGCCCCTAGAGCAAAAGATCTGAAACAGGCAAAAGCCGGAACGAACAGGGCGGGGACTGCGGGCCGCCTTTCGGACGGGCCGCCCTTCTTTTCCCGGCCGCCCCTTCTTTTCGGCCCTTTTCTCCCGCAGACTGTCCGGCCGCCGTCCCGGCCGCCGGAAAGACCGTCGTGTTTCAAAACCCGTACGCGGTTTATAATCATATTGCCGCTTTTCGCTTGGGCGGGAGGCCGGCAAAGGAGAGAAACATGAACAAGAAAGTTTTCAACGTCTGTCTGCTGGTGGTGGCCATTGCGGCCTTTGTGCTGTTCGGGGTAGCCATGGCCAATCCCGGGTTTGCCAACGGCTGGATCCTGCCCACCGTGCTGTTTCTGGGGGCGGGGCTGCTCTTTCTGGTGCAGGGCGCCGTCCGCAAAAACGCACCCGCCCATCTGCTGGGTACCCTGCTGTTCGCGCTGGGCGCCCTCAGCCTGGCCCTCATGCTGACCCTGATGTGGTACTGGTGCGTCATCATCTTCGTGGTGGCCTTTCTGCTGGCCGGCGTGGTGCGCAATCTGGCTGGGATCAAAAAGTGGGACAAGGGCGACAATCAGAACTGACCCCCCCTGCAAAGGCGGCAAAAATCCGTGGATTTTTGCCGCTCTTTTCGTGTACGCCCACTCCCGGCTGACCGGAGAAATTGATTAAAGTATCCTGCGATAGATTTATGTCGATATGCGGCCTATGGCCGCTCGATATATGGCCTGACGGCCATTCGATATGCAAGGCTCCACTTCGCTCGCCTTGCTCGATATGTGCCGCTTCGCGCCACGTTGTGGGGTGCCACAGGCACCTTTCTGCATGCCCACTCTGGGCAAACCGGGAAATGGGCTGATCGTTCCTGCGATGGATTTCTGTCGATATGCGAGGCTAAGCCTCGCTCGATATGTGGGCTTGCGCCCACTCGATATGCAAAGTTCCGCTACGCTCACTTTGCTCGATATGTGCCGCTTCGCGCCACGTTGTGGACGGACCACATAAAGAAAAAGATATAAGCCCGTTTTGATTGTTATTTCTTCTCAAAGTCTATCCTCGCACCGGGTTTTCAATCTCGTTGCGCCAACGCCGGGCGTGTACCGGCGTTGGACTCGATCGAAAATTTACGGTGAGTAAATTTTCGGGTGGAAAGAGGTGAATCAAAAGGCAACGCCTTTTGAGAGGGGAAAAACACGGCAGAGCTTTGTTAAATACAAAGCGAACCGTGGTTGTCCCCTCAAGTCCGGCTCATTTTTCGCAGAGCGAAAAATGACGTCTGGCCGGAAGCGAAGCGACTTTCAAGTCCAGCCAAAATTCCGTGAAACGGAATTTTGCGTCTGGCCGGAAAACATGGGAGGTTTTTATGAAAATTTCAAAAGTCTGCGAATTGCTGCGGGCCGAACAGATCTGCGGCGAGGGGGACCGGGAGGTCTCCGGCGGCTATGCCGGGGACTTTTTGTCCAACTGCATGGGCAAGGCGGTCTCGGACGGGGTGTGGCTGACGGTGATGAACAACGTCAACGTGGCCGCCGTGGCCGTGCTCTGCGAGGTGGGCGCGGTGGTGCTCTGCGAGGGGGTGCGGCCCTCTCCCGAGCTGGAGCAAAAGTGCAGGGATCAGGGCATCTTTCTGCTGTCCACCCCCTTCGACGTCTTCCAAAGCTGCGGGCTGCTCTATCCCGAACTGAAATGAAGCTCTTTTGCGACCTCCACCTGCACTCCTGTCTCTCTCCCTGCGGGGACGAGGAGAACACGGTGGGCAATCTGGTGGGCATGGCCAAGCTCAACGGCCTGGACGCCATCGCCCTGACCGACCACAACACCGCGGGCAACTGCCGGTCGGCCTGGACCATCGGCAGACAGATGGACCTGGTGGTGGTCCCCGGCATGGAACTGACCACCGCCGAGGACATCCACGTGGTCTGCCTCTTCCCGGATCCCGACGCCGCCGAGGCCTTCGGGGCCGAGGTGCGTAAAAACTGGACCGAGATCCCCAACCGGCCGGACATCTTCGGTCGGCAGATCCTGCTGGACGAGCGGGACGAGCCGGCGGGGGAGGAGCCTCTGCTTTTGACCGTGGCCACAGCCATTCCGGCCGAAAGGGCGCTGCCTTTGGCCATGTCCTTCGGGGGAACGGCCTTTCCCGCCCACGTGGACAAGGAGGCCAACTCCATGGCCGCGGTCCTGGGCAGCGTGCCCAAAGAGTACGGGTTCGCCGCGGTGGAGCTGTCCAAGGGGGCCGGACGGGCGGCCGAGGACTTTTACCTGTGCGAGGGCTACAAGGTGGTCCGCAGCTCGGACGCCCACTACCTGTGGCAGCTGTCCGAGGCCGATTTCGCCCTGGAGCTGCCCGAGAGATCGGCGGCGGCCATTGTCAAATATTTCTTGCCGGAAGGGCGGGAAAACCCTTGAAAAACAGTTGTCCGTTTGCGGGAAATCTGCTATAATAATATAGAATGCGCCCTTTCCGCGTGTCGGAAGGTGTTTTATGAAAACAGACAGATAAAGGAGCGAAGTATGAGCAAGATCAAAGTCAGCAACGTACCGTTCACGGGCACGCCCGCGCAGGAGCAAAAGCTGCGCGAGGCCCTGGCGGAGCTGAAGGAGATCCCCGGCGGCCTGATGCCCGCGCTTCAGAAGGCCCAGGAGATCTACGGTTACCTCCCCATCGAGGTGCAGAAGATCGTGGCCGACGTCATGGACGTCTCGCTGGAGGAAGTCTTCGGCGTGGTCACCTTCTACGCCCAGTTCTCGCTGAATCCCAAGGGACGCTACAAGATCGGCGTCTGCCTGGGGACGGCCTGCTACGTCAAGGGATCGGGAGACATTTTCGAGGCCTTCAAGCAGCAGCTGGGCATCGACGCCGGGCAGTGCACCGAGGACGGCAAGTTCTCGCTGGACGCCACCCGCTGCATCGGATGCTGCGGCCTGGCCCCCGTCCTCACCGTCAACGAGGACGTCTACGGCAAGCTGACCACCGACGACGTGGCCGGGATCATCGCCAAGTACCACTAAGCCGTCCGCCCGGGGGAAAGGGAAGATGAGGGAGCTGTCCTTACACATTCTGGACATCGCCAAGAATTCGGTCAAGGCCAAAGCCAAGCTGGTGGAGATCGCCGTCTGCGCGGACTCCGCCGCGGACAGGCTGTCCATCGTCATCAGGGACGACGGCTGCGGCATGAGCCCCGAATTCCTGCGGCGGGTGCAGGATCCCTTCACCACCACCCGGACCACCCGCAAGGTGGGCATGGGCATCCCGCTGTTCAAGCAGGCGGCCGAGTCCGCCGGGGGGAGCTTTTCCATCTCCTCCGAGCTGGGCAAGGGGACCGAGGTCCGGGCGGAATTTCAGCTTTCGCACATCGACCGGATGCCGCTGGGGGATCTGGGATCCACCATGATCCTGCTGATCTCCGGCTCGCCGGACATCGACTTCCGGCTGGATTTTCAGGTGGATGAGCGCAGTTTTTCTTTGGATACCCGAGAAGTGAAACAGACTTTGGAAGGGGTCCCCGTCGATCTGCCCGAGGTGCAGGCCTTTTTGCGGGAGATGCTGACGGAAAACATTCGAGAAGTTTCGGGAGGAAAACCTTTATGAAATCAATTCAGGAATTGCAGGCCATCAAGGAAAAGATGCAGAAGATGATCAACACCCGGGAGACCACGGACGATTCGGACATCCGCATCGTGGTGGGCATGGCCACCTGCGGGATCGCCGCGGGCGCCCGGCCGGTGCTGAACAAGCTCTCCGACGAGGTGCTCTCGCGGGGGCTGCACCACGTCAAGGTCATCCAGACCGGGTGCATCGGCATGTGCCGGTACGAGCCCATCGTGGAGGTCTTTGTGCCCGGCCAGGAAAAAGTCACCTACATCCACATGACGCCCGAAAAGGCCGTGCGCGTCATCAACGACCACATCGTCAACGGCAATGTGGTGCAGGAATACACCGTCAACAAGGAATAAGGGAGGAGCAACATGTACAGAGCACATATTCTGGTCTGCGGAGGTACGGGCTGTTCCTCGTCCAATTCCAAGGAGATCTTTGCCAAATTCGAGTCCGAGCTGAAGGCGGCCGGCCTCGACAAGGAGGTCAAGACCATCATGACCGGCTGCTTCGGCCTCTGCGCCCTCGGCCCCGTGGTGGTGGTCTACCCCGAGGGAGCCTTTTACAGCCAGGTCAAGGTGGAGGACGTCCCCGAGATCGTCTCCGAGCACCTTTTAAAGGGCCGGATCGTCACCCGCCTGCTGTACAAGGAGACGGTGGCCGAGACCGGCATCCGCTCCCTGTCCGAGACCAACTTCTACAAAAAACAGCACCGCGTGGCCCTGAAGCTGTGCGGCGTCATCAACCCCGAGAACATCGACGAGTACATCGCCTACGACGGCTACCAGGCCCTGGCCAAGGTGCTGACCGAAATGACCCCGCAGGAGGTCATCGACGTCATCAGCAAGTCCGGTCTGCGCGGCCGGGGCGGCGCGGGCTTCCCCACCGGACGCAAGTGGCAGTTCGCCCGCAACTCGGTCTCCGACAAAAAGTACGTCTGCTGCAACGCCGACGAGGGCGACCCCGGCGCCTTCATGGACCGCTCGGTGCTGGAGGGCGACCCCCACGCCGTCATCGAGGCCATGGCCATCGCGGCCTATGCCATCGGGTCCGATCAGGGCTATGTGTACATCCGGGCCGAGTACCCCATCGCCGTGCAGCGGCTGCAGATCGCCATCAAGCAGGCCCGGGAGTACGGCCTGCTGGGCAAGAACATCTTCGGCACCGACTTCAACTTCGATCTGGACATCCGCCTGGGCGCCGGCGCCTTCGTCTGCGGCGAGGAGACCGCGCTGATGACCTCCATCGAGGGCAAGCGGGGCGAGCCCCGGGTCCGTCCGCCCTTCCCGGCGGTCAAGGGCCTGTTCGGCCAGCCCACCATTCTGAACAACGTGGAGACCTACGCCAACGTGGCGCAGATCATTCTCAACGGCCCGGAGTGGTTCGCCTCCATGGGCACCGAAAAGTCCAAGGGCACCAAGGTCTTCGCCCTGGGCGGCAAGATCACCAACACCGGCCTGGTCGAGATCCCCATGGGCACCACCCTGCGGGAGATCGTCGAGGACATCGGCGGGGGCATCCCCAACGGCAAAAAGTTCAAGGCGGCCCAGACCGGCGGCCCCTCGGGCGGCTGCATCCCGGCTTCCCTGATCGACACCCCCATCGACTACGACAACCTGCTGGCCATCGGCTCCATGATGGGCTCGGGCGGTCTGATCGTCATGGACGAGGACACCTGCATGGTGGACATCGCCAAGTTCTTCCTGGAGTTCACGGTGGAGGAGTCCTGCGGCAAGTGCACCCCCTGCCGGATCGGCAACAAGCGGCTGTTGGAGATGCTGGAAAAAGTGACCTCCGGCCGCGCCACCATGGAAGATCTGGACAAGATGGAAAAGCTCTGCCACTACATCAAGGAAAACTCGCTGTGCGGCCTGGGCCAGACCGCGCCCAACCCCGTGCTGTCCACCCTGCGCTACTTCCGGGAGGAGTACGAGGCCCACGTTCGGGACAAGCGCTGCCCGGCAGGCGTGTGCAAAAAGCTGATCACCTACTCCATCGACCCGACCAAGTGCATCGGCTGCTCCAAGTGCGCCCGCAACTGCCCGGTGGAGGCCATCCACGGCGAGATCAAGAAGCCTTATACCATCGATACGAGCAAGTGCATCAAGTGCGGCGCCTGTATCGATCAGTGCCGCTTCAAGGCCATCAGTAAAAAGTGAGCGGAGGAAGGATCATGGTAAATCTCAAGATCAACAATATACCCGTCGAAGTGGAGGAAGGTGCCACCATTCTGGAGGCCGCCCGCAAGGCCGGCGTCCGCATCCCCACCCTCTGCTACCTGAAAGACATCAACGCCATCGGCGCCTGCCGGATGTGCGTGGTCGAGGTCAAGGGCGCCCGCTCGCTGTGCGCCGCCTGCGTCTATCCCGTCAACGAGGGCATGGAGGTCTTCACCTCCACTCCCAAGGTCCTGGAATCCAGAAGGACCACTCTGGAGCTCATCCTCTCCGACCATAACAAGTCCTGCCTGAGCTGCGTGCGCTCGGGCAACTGCGAACTGCAGAGCCTGTGCAACGAGTACGGCGTGGATCAGTCCCGCTTTACGGGGGCGACCAACAACGAGCCCAAGGACGAGTCCACCTGCTACCTGGTCCGGGACAACACCAAGTGCATCCTCTGCCGCCGCTGCGTGGCCGCCTGCCGCAACCAGCAGGTCGCCGTCATCGGCCCCAACGCCCGCGGCTTCGACACCCACATCGGCTGCGCCTTCGAGATGAACCTCAGCGACGTGCCCTGCGTGGCCTGCGGACAGTGCATCGTGTCCTGCCCCACCGGCGCCCTGAAGGAGAAGGAGGAGATCCCGGCCGTGGAGGCCGCTCTGGCCGATCCCAACAAGGTCGTGGTGGTGGCGCCCGCGCCCGCCGTCCGGGCCGCCCTGGGCGAGGAATTCGGCCTCCCCATCGGCACCAATGTGGAGGGCAAAATGGTCACCGCCATGCGCCGGCTGGGCTTTGACAAGGTCTTCGACGTGGACTTCGGCGCGGACCTGACCATCATGGAGGAGGGCACCGAGTTCATCGAGCGCCTGACCCACGGCGGCAAGCTCCCCATGATCACCAGCTGCTCGCCCGGCTGGATCAAGTACTGCGAGCACTACTATCCCGACATGCTGGACAACCTGTCCTCCTGCAAGTCGCCCATGCAGATGTACGGCGCGGTCATCAAGACCTATTTTGCCGAGAAGAACGGCCTCGATCCCAGGAACATCTTCGTGGTGGGGGTCATGCCCTGCACGGCCAAGAAGTTCGAAAAGGGCAGGGATGACGAGAACGCGGCCGGCGTGCCCGACGTGGACGCCGTGCTGACCACCCGCGAGCTGGCCCGCATGATCAAAAATCACGGCATCATGTTCACCGAACTGCCCGACAGTGAGTTCGACGCCCCTCTGGGCATGTCCACCGGCGCCGGCGTCATCTTCGGGGCCACCGGCGGCGTCATGGAGGCCGCCCTGCGCACCGTGGTCGAGATCCTCGAGAAAAAGCCCCTCAAAAAGCTGGACTTCGACGACGTCCGCGGCATCGAGGGGGTCAAGGAAGCCTCCTACATGGTGGCCGGCAAAAAGGTCAACGTGGCGGTCGCCAGCGGCCTGTCCAACGCCAAAAAGGTGCTGGACGCCGTGAAGAACGGGGAGAAGGACTACCACTTCATCGAGATCATGTGCTGCCCCGGCGGCTGCGTCAACGGCGGCGGACAGCCCATCCAGCCCGCTTCGGTCCGCCAGGACATCGACCTGCGCGCCGCCCGCGCCAAGGCGCTGTACAGCCAGGACGCCGAAATGCCCATGCGCAAGTCGCATGAAAATCCGGCCGTCAAGGAGCTGTACGACACCTACCTCGAAAAGCCGGGCAGCCACAAGGCCCACCGCATCCTGCACACCAGCTACGTCAGGCGCGGCAAGTAAAGCCCAGGGCGTTTCGCTCCGAAACAGGGGCCTTGACCCTTTGGCGGAGCGGAGATCATGACCCCAAGGCCGCCCCATGGCGGGGCAGAGGCCCAAACATCAAAAAAAACCAACGGCAGGTCCCGGTTTTCCCGGGATCTGCTTTGCTTTTCCGCCCTTCCCGGCGGCAGATCTGCCGGCTTCGTAAAACCGGAGGGCTGACAGTTTTTTCGGCGGCCCTGCGGCCGGCGGTTTCGGCTCTGTAAAGCCGGGAGAAGTTTTCCTTTTCCGGGCTTTCCCATGCGGCCGGTGTTTGACATGGTTAAGCCAGAGAGTGATAAGTTCTTCGGGGGTTCAAGAGGACTTTTCCGTTCTTCGTCGGTCCCTTTCCCGGGCCTTTCAGTTTCCAACCAATCTCTCTCCCGGGCCTTTCCGACTTTTCGGGGAAAGCGGATCGGGTATCGGGAGATCAGAACGGCCTTCCCGCCGACTGACGGAGTAAAACTCCGCCGATTGACGGATCAGGTTTTCGCCAACTGACGGAGTAAATCTTCGCCAACTGACGGAAAAATTTTTCGCCGACTGACGGAAAATGCTTGCAAACCTTCTCTGTTTGTGTTATACTTGGAAGGGAAACCAAACGGAGCAAGGCTATGGAACAGTACAGAAAACGGATCGCCGACCAGATCCTGCAAAGGAAACTCGAGGGCAAGGGCGCCGTTTTGATCGAGGGGCCGAAATGGTGCGGGAAAACGACCACCGCCGAACAGGCGGCGAAAAGTTTCCTCTACATGAACGACCCCAAAAACCTGAGGCAGAATCTCTCCATGGCGGAGATCGATCCGCAAAGGCTCTTGCAGGGCGAGACGCCGCGGCTCATCGACGAATGGCAGCTTGCGCCGAAGCTGTGGGACGCCATCCGCTTCGAGGCCGACCACAGGGGCGGACCGGGACAATTCATTCTGACCGGATCGGCAGTGCCTCCCGAAACGGACGAGATCAGACATTCCGGGACGGGCCGGTTTTCGTGGCTGACGATGCGCACGATGAGTCTGTATGAATCGGGCGAAAGCACCGGGCAGGTCAGCCTGGAGGAGTTGTTTTCGGCTCCCGAAAAGGTGGAGGGCGCCTCTTCCGCCGGCCTGGAAAAACTGGCCTTTTTCATCTGCCGCGGCGGCTGGCCGCAGGCGGTCGGGATGAGGGAGGAAATCGCCCTGGATCAGGCCGTCGACTACTACGACGGGGTCGTCCGTTCGGACATCAACCGCGCGGACAACGTCCGGAAAAATCCGGAGCGCGTCAAGCGGCTGATGCGTTCGTTTGCGCGGATGCAGGGGGCGCAGACCCCCAACTCCGTCATCAGCGAGGACGTCCGGGCCAACGACGAACGCTCGCTCGGCGAGGAGACGGTCGGCGCCTATATCGATGCGCTCAAAAAGATCTTTGTGGTCGAGGATATGCCCGCATGGAACCCGAATCTGCGTTCCCGGACGGCCATCCGGACCTCAGATACCCGCTACTACACCGATCCCTCGATCGCGGCGGCGGCGCTGGGGCTGGGGCCGGACGACCTGATGGACGATCTGAACACCTTCGGCCTGTTGTTCGAGACCCTTGCCGTGCGGGATCTTCGGGTCTATGCCGAGCCGCTCAACGGAAAAGTCTATCACTACCGGGACAAAGACGGGCTGGAATGCGACGCCGTGGTCCATCTTCGGAACGGCTCCTATGGCCTGATTGAGATCAAACTCGGCGGGGACAGGCTGATCGAGGAGGGCGTCGGGACGCTGAAGGCGCTGGAGGGGAAGATCGACACGACCCGGATGAAGCCGCCCGCCTTTTTGATGGTGCTCACCGGCACGGGGGATTACGCCTACCGCCGCCGGGACGGCGTCTATGTTGTCCCGGTCACGACCCTGAAAAATTAAAAGGAGGTCTCCCGGCCCGGACAGTCGGGCAGGCGCTTTGATGATCCCGCCCGGACGCTCGGGGCCAAGAGGGTTTGGTAGTCCGCCGCCTACAAGACCAACGATTTTCTGAGCGACGAAGTGTTTTTCTTTGAGCGGGCGGGCAAGGCGGTCGCCCTGGAGGCCCCCTGCTTTTACGACAACTACGCCGAGCTGGAGCGCTACTTCGCCGAGCGCGGGATCTCTGTGGAGGCCATGCTGATCGCCTACCACATGTGCGGGGGGAGCTTCCTGCCCGGCGTGAAGAAATACGCCACCGAAAACGCGGTGGAGTACGGCCTGCGCGGGGGCGGAAAAAATCTGAAGGACGGCTTTGTGTCCGCCTTCGGGGAGGCCTTTGACGGAGCGCCCCATCAGATCACCGACGTCATCGGCGGGGGGCGGATCGACATCTGCGGGATCGAGTTCGTCATCACCCCCACCGAGGAGGCCTTCGACGTGGAGATCCCGGCGATCAACGCCGTCTACACCCACATGCTGGGGCACGACTGCCACTCCATCGTGGCCGGGCCGGCCCACGCCGACGCCGTCATCGCCCAGCTGGAGGGCTATCTGAAGGCGGGCTACACCCTCATTCTGACCTCGCACTACACCCCCGAGGACCTCAAGGACGTGGAGACCAAGATCGCCTATCTGCGCGACCTGAAGGCCATTGCCGCCTCCTGTCAGGACGGGGCCGCCTTCAAGGCCGAGGTGCAGAAAAAATATCCCGGCTACAGCGGGGAAAACTATCTGGACATGACGGCGGGCTTCTTCTTTGCCTGACCGGACTTCGGCGGGGCCGCAACGCGGTCCCGCCTTCGGCACCGGCGGCGCATGGTAAAATTTTATGCTTTCTGTGTGAGGCGCTGCGGCACCGGCGGCAGACGATGACGGCAGATCCGTCGCCCCGCCGGCGCTCCCGCGCAGACGTCTGCCGCGTTAACGGTGCGGCTCTCTGTCTGCCTGCCGTTCGGAGAAATCCGACTATGATGTATGCTCCCGGCGGGTCTGGTGCGGATCTCCTGATGCAGCTTTCTGTCTGCCTGCCGTTCGGAAAGATCCCGCGCAAGCGGGGTCTTCCGCGCCGGCTGGAAAAAATCAGGCGGAGAGGGGAAGGAGCCGGGCAGATAAGGTTGCAAGGCCGGTGATTTTCAGGAGGATCAAAAGATGAACGACACGGGATTGGACGCCCTGATCAAAATGTTATGCGACGAGCGGGGAGAGCAAGTTCCCGAACTTTCCGAGGAGGAGAAGCCGGACTTTTTCCGGGCGCTGTGCAACGTCCGGCCCCCGCTGCCGGTCCCGGAGGGCTTTCTGCCGCTGCAGGACGAATATCTCTCGGCCCGCACCCGGGCGCGCGGGGTGGCAAAAGTCTCCGATCTCCGTTTCCGGGAGGGGGCGGCGCTCTGGCAGGGGGACATCACCCGGCTGGACGCCGACGCCATCGTCAACGCCTGCAATCCCGCCCTGTTGGGGTGCTTTCAGCCCCTGCACAACTGCATCGACAACATCATCCACTCCAACGCAGGGGTGCAGGTTCGGCTGGACTGCCAGGCCCTGATGCGGGGCGGAGAGGAGCCCAACGGCCGGGTGCGGGTCACCGGGGCCTACAACCTGCCCTCCCGGTTCATCTTCCACACCGTGGGGCCGAGGGTCCTCGGCGGGGTGACCGAGCGGGACCGGCGGGATCTGGAGAGCTGTTACCGCTCCTGTCTGGACCGGGCCGGAGAGATGGGGCTGACCTCGCTGGCCTTTTGCTGCCTGTCCACCGGGGTGTACGGCTATCCCAAGGACCAGGCCTGCCGCCTGGCCGTGGCCGCGGTCCGGGACTGGCTGAGCCGGCACAAGAGCGGCCTTCGCGTGATCTTCAACGTCTTTACCGACGAGGACCGGGCGCTGTACGAGCGGGAGCTGGGCCAGCCCGCCCAGCGCACCTGAGGGCGGCCTTCGAGGCGCAGGGCCGTCGAAGGGGCCGGAAAAAGGGCCGATGCTGACGCAGGGTGCGTCGAAGGGGCCGAAACAGAGGGCACACCCGGCGCAGGGCTTTTCGGAAACAGAAGATCGGCCGTTGTCAGGCGTTGAAAAAATCTTTCCCTGTCTGACAGCGGACTGAAAGCTTATTTGATGCGCCCGCCGGACCGTGAAAGCAGCGCCCTTTGTGCCGGGCAGCGGGCGGACAAAAACACTTCGGCAGGGAGCCGGGGGAGGTACAGGACATGGAAAAGTTTGAAAAGAGCCGGCCCGAGAAAAAGGGCGGAGCCGAACAGCTGAAGGCCTGGCTGGACGAGGCCGAGGCCGTGGTCATCGGCGCGGGCGCCGGGCTGTCGGCGGCGGCCGGGTTCACCTATGCGGGGGAGCGGTTCCGCCGCTATTTTGCGGACTTCGAGCAAAAGTACGGCTTTCACGACATGTATTCGGGGGGATTCTATCCCTACAAGACCCCCGAGGAGTACTGGGCGTTCTGGTCGCGGTACGTCATGGCCGCTACGACCAGCCCGCCGGACGGCCCTATCTGGCCCTGCTCAAGCTGGTCCGGGACAAGAACTGTTTTGTGCTGACCACCAACGCCACCGCTTCCAGGTCGCCGGCTTCGACAAGCGGCGGCTGTTCTACACTCAGGGCGACTACGGCCTGTTCCAGTGCTCGCTGCCCTGCCACGACAAGACCTACGACAACGAGGCGGTCGTGCGGAGGATGGCGGCCGAACAGCGGGACATGAAGGTCCCATCCGTCTTGCTGCCGGTCTGCCCGGTGTGCGGGCGGCCCATGACCATGAACCTGCGGGCCGACGACCGCTTCGTGGAGGACGAGGGCTGGCGGGAGGCCTGCGCCCGCTACGAGCAGTTTCTGACCCAAAACCGGGACAAAAAGGTGCTGTTTTGGGAGCTGGGCGTGGGCATGAACACCCCCTCCATCATCAAGTATCCCTTCTGGCAGATGACCGCCCGCAATCCAAAGGCCCGCTATGTCTGCGTCAACCGCGACCTGGCCTACGCCCCCGAGCCCATCGCCTCCCGCTCGCTCTGCCTGGCCGAGGATCTGAACCTTCTCTGCGATCTGGCCGACTGATTTTTCGGCAGACGCGGGTGCGGCCACAAAGGTCAGAAAGTTTTTTGAAAAAAACATCGCGTGCTACACGCGGTGTTTTTTTCAGTTTGGGCCTTTTTCTGCGGAAAGCCGTCCGAAAGGCCGTCGGCAGGGTATTGTTCCTGAAACTATAAAGTCCGGAGTTTTTTCAGGGGGTGTTGCTCAACTGTCGGCAGGGTATTGTCCCAGAGGTTTTAAAGTCTGGCTTTTTTAGGGATGTTGTACAGCCGTCAGCAAGGTCCTGCCCCGAAGATTTAAAGTTCAGTTTTTTTCAGGGGCGTTGCTCAACTGTCGCTAGGGAAAGCCCGGCGTTTTGTCAAGAGATATTGGAGCCGTTAACAGGGCATTGTCCCGAAGTTTTAAAGTCCGGTGTTTTTCAGGGGGGTATTGCTCAGCTGTCGGCAGGGTCCCAGAGGTTTTAAAGTTTGGTGTGTTCAAGGGGGGGTGGGCAGCCGGCGGCAGAGCTTTGTCCCGGAGATTAAAACGGACGTTTTTTTAGGGTGCGTCAGCAGGTATCATTCCCGTATTTTTAAGGCTTTTTCCCGCGGATATGCGGGAGAAATGGGACGAATGATGGGAAACGGAGGAAAATTTTGTCTAAATCGTCCGTTCCGGGCGGCCGGTTTTGCCGCAACAGCGCTTTTTTGGTAAAATGGGGACATACGCGCCCTTTTTGGCGGAGTACGGCGAACCGGGGACGGAAAAGGAACCGTCGTTCGCCGCAATTCGATGTTGTTTCTGACATCATAATTAAGATTAATGTCATATTTTAAATTTATTGAAAAAATGATTACAAATTTTGAATAAACATGTCTGAAAACAGTTGCCAACAACAGGCCAAATATGCTATAATATTGAGGAAGGAAAGGAACGGGTTGCGCCCGAGCCTGTTTAAGAGGAATTTTTTTTAAGGGAGGAAATAACAACATGAATCAGAAAGTGGTTCTTCTGGACGGAGACCAACGTTTTCTGCAACAGCTGATCGAGGCCTTCACCAAGGGAGGCTGGCACGTGGCGGCGACGACCGACGGGGTACAGGCCCTGCGGGAGTGCCGGGACGCCGATCTTCTGGTGACCGAGCTGGTTTTGCCGGGCATGGACGGGATCGAAGTCATCGAGGAGATGAAAAAGAGCTGTCCGGCCAAGGCGCTGGTGATCTCGGGCATCCGTTCGCAGGAGATGATGGCCAAAGTGCTGGCCAAGGGAGGAGACTACTTTTTGTCCAAGCCCGTCCGGGCCGAGCTGGTCTGCGAGCGCGCCCGGATGCTGGTCGAACCCCGGAAGGAGGAGCCCAAAAGGGAAGAGAAAAACGTGGGCCACTTTCTGGACGAGCGGCTGACCAATGTCTTTCTGACGGTGGGCATTCCGGCGAACATCAAGGGCTATGCCTATCTGAAGGAGGGGATCAAGCTGGCCGTGCAGAAACCCTCCATCATCAGCCAGATCACCAAGGGGCTGTATCCCGAGATCGCCGCCCGCTGCGGCACCTCCGCCAGCCGGGTGGAGCGCGCCATCCGCCACGCCATCGACGTGGCCTGGTGCCGGGGCAAGATCCAGAACATCAACGCCGTGTTCGGGCTGAAGATCTACGGCCCCCACGAAAAGCCCACCAACAGCGAGTTCATCGCCCTGCTGGCGGACAAGATGCTGCTGGAGATCTACTCCAAAAACTGAAGCGAACTTTTGCAACCGGCAAAGTCTCTCTTCCGGCCGCCCCAGGCGGCCTTTTTCTTTGCCGCCGGTTTAGGCGGTGCGGCGGGCGGCGTTGCCGTTTCGTCCTTTTTCAGATTGTCGTAAATGTAAAAGGAATTGCGCCTGCCGATATTCCCCATATGCGCGTATGCGCTCCGTTGCCGTACCGTCCGAAAATATGTACTTGATTGTCTGCAAAAAAATTGTCCTCCCGATTGAATTTTGAAAACAATAAAATTTCCAAAATTCGCGCGGGAGGACTGCGGGCTTTTATAATGCGACTTTTTTCGCAGGGCATAAAAAAAGCGCTCACGCTTTTGTGCGTGAACGCCTTAAATTTTTTATTCAGTTGTTTTCGTTTTGGTCTTTGTCTTTTGCCTGCTTGCGGCGGCTTAATCCGTTGTTACCGTGCCGCCATTTTCGGACATATCGGCTTTCAGA
>CALVJY010000016.1 GCA_944332455.1 uncultured Clostridia bacterium | reverse complement strand
CTTTCTCCGAATGGATCCGGGGGAGGGCGGCCCTCTCCCTCCCGGCGGGGGCCGCCCTCCCGGCCCGGGCGGGAGTTTCCGGTGAAGACTGACGCAGAATGGGGAGCCTTTCGGCAGCGGAAAAGGGTCCTGCCCGGCGGGGCTGAAGGGAGCCTGCGGACGGACGGCGCGCTGCGGTTTCGGGCCGCCCGGCAGAGCGGGGACGGGATGTGAAATTCGGGGACGAAGAATGTGAATTTTTCACAAAGGATGTGAATTTGTATCTTTTTGTTTGCCAAAATTCACATGAAATGGTATAATATGAACAAGATCGCCGGGCCGGCGCCCGGACAAAGGAGGAGCGGGATGAACCACGAAAGAATCGAACGGATCTCCGAACTCATCCAAAAGCGGGGGAGGATCTCGCTGGACGAGCTGATCGAGCGCTTTCCCGAGGTCTCCTCCATGACCCTGCGCCGGGACCTGCTGAATCTGGAGGAGAGCGGGGTCATCCTGCGCGTGCGGGGGGGCGCCATCTCGGTGCGGGAGCTGTCCAAAAAGACCGAGGAGCTCTTCGACAAGCGGCACAACCAGAACGTGGCCGCCAAAAAGATCATCGCCCAGAAGGCCGTCAAGTTCATCGAGACCGAACACTCGGTGTTCATCGATAGCGGCTCCACCGCCCTCTACTTCGTCAAGGAGCTGCCCGACATCAACTACTACGTGGTCACCAACGGGCTGTCCATCGCCATGGAGCTGGCCCGGCGGACCATGCCCTCGGTCACCCTGATCGGCGGGGTCTTAAGTTCCAACAATCTGGCCACTTCGGGGGGGATGAGCAAGCTGTTCTTCGAGGACATCAACATCGACACCGCCTTTCTCTCGGCCACCGCCTTCAACGAGGAAAACGGCTTTTCCTGCGGCTCCCAGAGCGAGAGCGAGATCAAAAAGACGGTCATCGCCAAGGCCAAAAAGCGGATCATGCTGATGGATTCGAGCAAGGTGGGCAAGTCCATGCCCTTCACCTTCGCCAGGCTGTCCGACGTGGACGTGCTCATCAGCGACGACGGCTTTCCCGCCGAACTGAAGGCGGCGGCCGAGGAGCTGGGCATTTCGGTCATCTGACCCGGACAAAGGTCAAAGATCGGCCTTACGCCGCACCCGGACCTTTTGAGGCAGAGGGAGGCCGGAGCGGAGGTCAGAGAACGGAGCCTGCCGGTCCGTCTGAAATATGGCGGCGGCCTCATGGAAAGGAGCCAAAAGCGTTTGTCCCAGGGCGGGGCCTGCCGGTCTGTCTGAAACATGGCGGCGGCCTCGGAAAAAACCAAAGCGCCCCCAAAGGCGGCGCATGATCAGACAGAACAAACCGAACACCGGTTGAACAAAAAATTTTCGGACGGAGGATTCACATGAAAACAACGGCAGTCAGAATTTACGGCAAAAACGATCTGCGGCTGGAGACCTTCGAGCTCCCGCCCATCAAAGAGGATGAGATCCTGGCCAAGGTGGTCTCGGACTCCATCTGCATGTCCTCCTACAAGGCGGCCAAGCAGGGGGCGGACCACAAGCGGGTCCCCGACGACGTCGCCGAGCATCCCACCATCATCGGCCACGAGTTCTGCGGGGTCATCCTGGAAGTGGGCAAAAAGTGGCAGGACAAGTACAAACCCGGCCAGCAGTTCTCGGTCCAGCCGGCCATGAACTACAAGGGCTCGCTGTACGCGCCGGGCTATTCCTACCAGTACATCGGCGGGGACGCCACCTACATCGTCATCCCCCACGAGGTCATGGAGACCAACTGCCTGCTGGCCTATTCCGGCCCCTTCTTTGGGGGCTCCCTGGCCGAGCCCATGAGCTGCATCGTGGGCGGCTTCCACGCCAACTACCACACCACCCCCGGGGTGTACGTGCACGACATGGGCATCAAGGAAGGGGGCAAGGCCGCCATTCTGGCCGGCGTCGGGCCCATGGGCCTGGGCGCCATCGACTATGCCCTCAACTGCGACCGGCGGCCCAGCCTGCTGGTGGTCACCGACATCGACGAGGCCCGCCTGAAGAGGGCCGAGGGCATCTTCTCGCCCGAGTACGCCAAGGCCCGCGGGGTGGAGCTGCACTATCTGAACACCGGCTCCGGCGATCCCGTGGCCGAGCTGAAAGCGCTGTCCGGCGGCACCGGCTACGACGACGTGTTCGTGTTCGCCCCCGTCAAGCCGGTGGTCGAGCAGGGCGACGCCATCCTGGGACGGGACGGCTGCCTGAACTTCTTTGCCGGCCCCACCTCGCCCGACTTTGCGGCCATGTTCAACTTCTACAACGTGCACTACGGCTCCACCCACATCTGCGGCACCTCGGGCGGCAACACCGCCGACATGGTCGAAAGCCTGACCATGATGAGCGAGGGCAAGCTGACCCCCTCGGTCATGATCACCCACGTGGGCGGCCTGAACGCCGTCATCGAGACCACTTTGAACCTGCCCAACATCAAGGGCGGCAAAAAGCTGATCTACAACGAGCTGGACATGCCTCTGACCGCCATCGAGGACTTCGCCGAGCTGGGCAAGACCGATCCCTTCTTCAAGGATCTGGCCGACATCTGCTCCCGCCATCACAACCTCTGGAACGCCGAGGCCGAGGAGTACGTCCTGAAGAACGGCAAAAAGTTCCAGGCTGAATAAGGCCCCGCCCCGCAAAACCGCCTGAGGGGCTTCGGCCGTCCTGCCTGCTCTTCATACGTCCGGGATCCTCGCATGGATTTCGGAGAATTTGGAAAAATCAGATGCGGCGCGCACGATCTTCGCGGCGCCGCCATAAATCTCGCCGCGACCGGATCCGCAGGAGGACCGTCACAGCCGTCCCCGAAGTCTGACCGGACCTCGGGGACGTTTTTTTCAGGCGTTCCCTCGGGATCGCCCGAGGGCGATCCGTCAGGGCCCGTCCGGGGGGCTTTGACCGCCATATCCGGTTTTTCTTCCCTTTGCCAAATCTCTTTAAGCCATTCGGGAGTCCCGCGCCGATCCCGGACGAACGGACAAAAAATCTGAGGGCGGCACACAGCCTCTGCGCGCTGCCGCCTTGCGCGGAAGGAGGGTACATGAACGATTACACCGTGGACTTCAACGAGGCGGGGGACGGGGTCCGCATCCTCGATCAGACCCTGCTCCCCGGCCGGGAAGTGCAGCTGGAGCTTTGCTCCCGGGAGGCGCTCTGCGAGGCCGTGGTCCGCCTCCGGATCCGGGGCGCGCCGGCCCTGGGGGTGTTTGCGGCCTTCTCGCTGTGCGCCCTGGCGGCGGGAAGGAGGGAAGGTCCCTTTGACGGGGAGGCCGAGCTGTCCGCGCTCCGGGCCGACGCCGAAGCGCTGCGGGCCACCCGACCCACCGCGGTCAACCTGGGCTGGGCGCTGGACCGGATGCTGAATGCGGCGGAGGTCTTTGTCCGCCGCGGGCGGGACGAGGGGGGAAAAGGGTCCGCCGAAGGAGGCGGTGAGGGGAAGACGGAACCGCCCGCCGGGGGAGCCGGAGGGGAACGGGCGGCCTTTGCGGAGGCTCTCCGGGCCGAGGCCCTGGCCGTGCGCGGCGAGGACGAGGCCATGTGCCGGGCCATCGGAGAGCACGGCCTGACCCTGTTCGGGGAGGGCGACGGGGTGCTGACCCACTGCAACGCCGGCAGGCTGGCGGCCTCCCGCTGGGGGACGGCGCTGGCTCCCTTCTACCTGGCCAAAGAGCGGGGGAGGAAGTTCACCGTCTACGCCGACGAGACCCGCCCCCTGCTGCAGGGCGCCCGGCTGACCGCCTGGGAGCTGAGCCGGGCGGGCGTCGAGGTCTGCCTGCTGTGCGACAACATGGCGGGCGAGCTGATGAAGCGGGGAAAGATCGCCGCCGTGTTCGTGGGCTGCGACCGGGTGGCCGCCAACGGGGACGCCGCCAACAAGATCGGCACCGCCTCGCTGGCCGTGCTGGCGCATTGGTACAAGGTGCCCTTCTACGTGCTGGGCCCTTCCTCCACCGTGGATCTTACCTGCCCGGACGGCACCTCCATCCCCATCGAGGAGCGGCCGGGGGAGGAGGTGACAAAGGGCTACTTCGCCGCCCCCGACGCGCCCGAGGGCATCCGGGTGTTCAACCCCGCCTTCGACGTCACCGACCACCGCCTGATCACCGCGATCGTCACCGAAAAGGGGATCATCCGTCCCCCCTTCGGCCCCAAACTGAGGGCTCTTTGCACATAGAAAGCCCCGCAATAGCCGCGGGGCCGATGAAGGGAGGACTTCGTGCTAAATGATAAGGTCGGCAGGGAAGCTTTGATGACCCAAAAGCCCGGATCTTCCGGAAGACTTTGCCGGTCTTTCCGGCCGAGTAGCGCCGGAGCTTTCCTCAGCCTTTCCGGCCGACGGTCCGCAGCCCTCACAAAGCGCCGGAGCAGGAGTTTTCGCTCTTTTCCCGGGTGTGCGGGGCTTTCCCTCTGAAAGATAAAAGAGGGGGGCTTTAAGATGAAAGAGGGGGCTTTTCCCCTGAGAGGTCAACAAAGGAGGCAGGGAGATGGAAGTGTACATTCTGCAAAAGTCCGTTTCAGACCCCCGATCGCCGGTCCGGCGGGTGCCCTACCGGACGCAGGCGGTCACGCTGCGCGATCTGCTGTGCGAAATGGTCCAAAAAAACGCGGGGGCGGAAACGGCCGGGCCGGATCCCTTAAAGCGGCTGGACGAGTGGCTCCGGGGAGGCGGGGAGCGGCTGACGTTCGGGCGGGAAAGGGTAAAATTCTCGCCGGAGGAGATGCGGGAATTTGTCTGTGCCGCCTTCGAGGACAAGGTCTTTCTGGTTCGGAACGTGACCCGGGGCCGGCAGTACGAAGCGCTTTCGGAGCGGCTGGAGCTCGGCGAGCACGACGAGCTGGTCTTTGTCAAACTGAAATACCTGAGGGGGATGATCTGAATGCTGATCGACGAACGCATCCGCCCGGCCTTTTTCGGCCGCTTAAAGAAGATCGGAGATCCAAGGCTGACCCGGCTGTTCGAGACCGCTCCGGGGGATCCCTCCTTTTTCTGGGAGGAGAACATCCGGGAGCCGGAGATCTTCACGGCCCTGGAAAAGCCGCTGAAAAAGCTGTTTCCCGAAAATTTCAGGGAGTTCCGGAAGTGTTACGAGTCCGAAAACCCCCGCTTTTTCGGGCAGTCGTTTTTGGATCTGCCGGAAATGGCCTTCATCGAGTACGCCCCCGTCCGCTTCAAAAAGTGGGATTTTCTGGACGCATACTTTTCCGCGGAGGGGCGGGGGTATCATGCCGGCAGGGTCTCTGCCTGGCTGATCTGCCGGGAACACCGGGATGTGCGCGAGATCGCGGAAAAGCTCCGGCAGTACCCCCTCGCCGTCAACCTGCTGTCCCGGGTGCTCTCCCTCCGCCGCGGGCCGGCCGCCTTCGGATTGTTGGCCGAATGCATCAAAAGCGCGAGGCTGGAGGATTCCCTCCGCTTCGAGCTGTTCCGGATCTTTCTGCGGGATCGGGACCTGAAAACGCTGGATTTTTTCACCGGGCTGGTCCTCGACAACGGACTCACGCGCTTCAAGAGCCTGAAGGAGGCGATGTGTGCCGACGGCATGGCCGCGCTGGTCCGGTTCACGGCGGAAGAGTACATCCGGATCCTGCGGGCGGTCGCCGTCGGGGACTTCGAAGCCTGCGTCCGCACCGAAAACGGCAGCCTGCGGCTGCTGGCGGTCGAGGCCGTGCTGAACTACCGCCCGGACGAGTTCGGCTCCAGGATGGACGAATGGATGAAGGGCGGGGAGGCGCTGCGGCGCACCGTGCTGCTGACGGTCGCGGGCGAGGCGGAACGCTTCCCTGCGCTCTGCGGGCGGGTCAAAGGCCCCCTGTCGGAGGCGGAGGCGGCGGCCTTTCTGCAGGGCGGAGGGCTGTGGAACCTGCTGCCCAAGGCGGACAAAAAGCTCTGCCGGGGCCTTTTTGACTGTCTGTTGGAGGTGTACGACGGCATGGGCTGGGCCTCCGTCACCTTCAAGGCCACCGAAAGCTTCCCGCTGTCCACCACGCTGGAAAAGGAGGCGCTGGCCGTCCTGCTGATCCGCCTGGCCGAGAGGACGGAGGACCCCGGGTGTCTGAAGAGCCTGGAGGCGCGTTACGACAAGATGCCGGTGGCCGGCAAGGCGGAATTTCTGGAGCGGTTCCGGGAAAAGACCTCCCTGCCGGTGATCTCCTGCGCGCTGGAATTTCTGAAAAGCGACAGCCGGAGGGGAATGGAAGTCTACCGGATGCTGAAGATCACCCTGAATTTCGAGCAGGCCGTCCGGGTCTCCGACTTTCTGAAGAGCAAAAAACAGTCGGTCAAGAACGGCATCCTGAAGGAATTTCTCCGCTCGCCGCAGGCAGAGCAGATCTGCGATTATCTGCTCTCCTGCCCCGAGGATTACAAGCGGGAGATCGGCGCCGACATGCAGGAGAGCATGGGGAAGCTGGACCGCCGGGAGCTGGACAGGGAAAACCGGCGGGAGGAGAAGTACTTCTGGCATCGGGAAAAGTCGGTGCTGACGCTGGAAAAGCCGGCCGTCTCCCTCGAAAGCTTTCCCAAGCGGCCCCTTCCGGCCGTCACCGGAAAGCGGGTAAAAATGGTGTTCGAAGAGGTGGGCGGGCTGGTCGCAAAAAACCGGGATCTGGAGTACCGGCCCCTCCGCGAGGGCGCCGCGCTGACGCTGGGCAGCGAGCTGGCTCCCGTCCGGGCGGGGAGCGGGTTTTCCGTCTACCCCCTCGGGGAACAGTTCCGAGAGGTGTTCAGAAAGCTGACTTCGCAGGAGATCCTGGACCTCGATCTGCTCAGCCAGCTGACGGGTTCGAACGACGCCCGGAGGATCAACCGCTGTCTGGAAGTCCACGGGGACCGCTCGGGCACGGAGGAGTACCTGCGGCAGGCGGCAAAGGACCCCCTTCTGTCCCGCTACATCCTGCAGCTGGGGCAGGCGGCGATGGAAGAATGGGCGGACGAGGACGCGCTGGCCGAATTCGTCCTGCAGCTCGTCCTGCACGGGCTGAGGGGACGGGAGTTTTCCTGGCTGGACGCTTTTTCCCGGGCCTCCCGCTGCAAAAAGCCCGAAAACATCCGCAAGATCTTTTACGCCTACGAAAGGCGGACCCAGAAAGATCCGACCTTTGACCTGAGCTATCGGCTCGTGGCCGGGGCCTACGAGGAGAAGGTGTTCCCCGAGGACTATCTGGAGTATCTGCTGATCCGGGAGGTCCCCGTCGTGATGCTGACCAGCAGGTCCGCCAAAAACAGGGACTACCTGTTTCACGCCGCCTTTGCCCATCCCGAATTCCGGCACTGGTACCTGGCCCTCCAGAAAAAGGCGGTCGGCCTGGAGCTGGAGCGGGGGACCTTAAAGACGCCCTACACCGAATTTGTGCTGAGCCAGAGGGAGCTGTACGGCGTCGACCTGTTCGCCCGGGCCATTGCGGGGCTGCGCGGCCTGACCCTGGTCCGCAATACGGACGGCTTTTTTTACGGAGACAAAAAGAACGAGGTCTTTTCCAGGATCCTGAAAGTCGTGCGGCCGGAGGAGGGAGAGACCGTCGCCGATCTCGAAAGGGAGGTCCGGGCCTACAAGATCACCGAAAAGGAGCTGATCCGGGCGGCCGTCTATAACTTGAACTTTCTGAATCTGTGCGACGAATACCTGAAGATCCCGGGGTTCAAATCGGCCGTGCTGTACTTCGCCGCCCACCTGAACGAGAAACTCAGCGAGGAAAAAATCGAGAAGATCCGGGAGTATTCCCACATCGACTATCGGGACCTCAAGGACGGGGCCTTTGACTTTGCCTGGTATTCCGACATGATCTGGACCATCCCGCCCCAGACCTTCCGGCAGGTGTACGAGAACGCCAAGTACATCACGGTGGCCGGCCTCCACAAGCGGGCGCAGCGGTTTTTCGAGGCCCTGAACGGGGAGATCTCCCCCGAGGAGGCCAAAGCGAAGATCTTGGAGAGCCGCAACAAGGACTACTGCCTGATCTACAGTCTGATCCCGCTCCGGGACAAGGAGGACCTTTGGACGCGCTACCTGACCCTGTCGGAGTTCCTGCGGGAGAGCAAAAAGTACGGCAGCCAGCGGCAACTGAGCGAGCGCCGCGTCACGGACATCGCTTTCGAAAATCTGGCCCGGAACGCCGGGCACGAGGACGCCACGGTCTTCCGCTGCGAAATGGAGGCCGGGGACGAGCAGGCAGCGGCCCTGTACGGTGGGATCCGGATCGGAAAATATACCTTAAAGCTGGTCCCCACGGACACAAAGGTGGCCCTGCAGATCGAGGGCGAAAACGGGATCCTCTCCAGGATCCCCGCCGCCCTCGCCGGGGAGGAGAAAGTCCGGGAGATCGCGGAACAGCAGAAGGCCGAGGGGGCCAGGCGCCGGCGGCTGAAGGCCGGGCTGGAGGAGGCCATGGAGGAGCAGACCGCCTTTTCCTCCGCGCAGCTTGGCCGCATCGCCCGCCATCCGCTGATCCGCTTCTTTCTGGAAAGGCTGATCCTGACGGACGGCCGGACCGCCTGTGTCCTCTGCGGGGAGGAGATCGTCGATCTGGCCGGGAACCCCCTTCCGGAGGGAACGTTCACCATCGCCCATCCCGTGACCCTGATGCGGATCGGCGCCCTGCGGGAGGCGATGAAGTTTGTGATCGGGCGGGACATCCGCCAGCCCTTCAAGCAGGTCTTCCGGGAGATCTATCTGCTGTCCGACGCCGAACGGCAGGCGAGGGAGATCCTGCGCTTCAAGGGGTTCAACGTCGATCTGCGGAGGGCCTCCGCCGCGCTGAAGGGGCGGCGCTGGGGCTTTTCGGAGGACGTCGGCATGCGGAAAGTGTACTACCGCCAGGGCGTGGTGGCCGCGGTCTTCCGGGAATTCGACTACTACTACATCTACGATTTCGGCAGCGAAAACCGCGAGCTGGACTCGGTGGTCTTTCTGGACAGAAAGACCATGCAGGCCCTGCCGCCGGAACAGATCGATCCCGTGGTCTTTTCCGAGACCCTGCGCGACGTGGATCTGATGATCGCGGTCAGCGTGAACAACGTCTACGACTATGAACTGTCCATGTCGACGTTCGAGATGCGGCGGGCCATGGCGGAGTCCATCGTCGAGCTGCTGGGGTTGAAAAACATCACCTTCCTGAAGGAAAACATCAAGGTGCAGGGGACCTACGGGGTCTATGTGATCAACATCAAAACCGGATTTGTCTTCCGGGAGGGCCGGGGAAATCTGCTGCTGAAGACCATCGACAACTACGACAAGCCCCTGGCGCTGGACTTCATCGACGAGGATCCCGTCACCGCCGACATCATCACCAAACTGCTGGTGCTGTCCGATGACGCCGCCATCCGGGACGGCAGCATTCTGAACGAGATCCGCGGCTGAGCGGTGAATTCCGGCACGAAGCGAATTTTGCGCCGGAGTTCCGGCTGCCGCTCGCCGCAGCCCTCCCCGGAATCGCCGTGTGGCCGGAGTTTTTCGCTCTTTTTCCGGGCAAGCGAGAGGGAAAAACGGCCCCAGAGCCGAAGGCAAAAAAGAAGCACAAGGCCCGAAAAACAAAGAACAGGCGCCCCTGAAAAAGACGGGACGCCTGTTTTCTCTTTGAGGTGTGAAAAGCGGAGAGGGAAATGTGAAAGCGGAAAAAGGGTGATCACTTGGCGAAAAAGGCCAGGGCGATGGCTCCGGGGCCGGCGTGGGTGCCGATGGTGCTGCCGATCATGTGGACGGGGAGGGACTCGGTCTGCCCCTTCCACAGGGCCTCGCTGTCCCGGATGTACTTTTGCAGGTAGACGTCCGACAGGCCGGAGTAGGCCAGGGCAAAGGGCATGGAAAAGTCGATGCCGCCGCACTGAGCCACCAGCTGGGTCAGCAGATTGTTGCCCCGCTTAAACCCCATGGCCTTGCCCAGCAGCTTGACCGCTCCGTCCTGGACGGAGATGACCGGCTTGATGGACAGCATCTCGCCGGTAAAGGCCGCCACCGAGGAGATCCGGCCCCCCTTGCGCAGGTACTTCAGGGTGTCCAGCAGGGCGATCAGCTGGTTGCCCCGCTTTTTCTCGTCCAGGGCGGCGGCGATCTCCGCCCCCGAAAGCCCCTCTTTGACCAGCCGCAGGGCGTATTCGATGAGGATGCGCTCCCCGATGCAGGCGTTCAGACTGTCCACCGCAAACACCTTGCCGGGGAACTTCTTGGCGGCCTTGGCCGCCGAGGCCCAGGTCCCGGACAGCTTGGAGGACAGGGCGATCAGCACCACCTCGCTGCCGTCTTCGGTCAGGGAGGCAAAGGCCTCTTCAAAGCGGAATTCGTTGATCTGGCTGGTCTTGGGCAGTTCGTCGCTCTCGACCAGCTTTTCAAAAAACATGCGGGGGTTCAGGTCGACGCCGTCCCAGTAGGTTTGGTTCCCGAACCGGACTTCGATGGGGATCAGATGCGCGCCCAGGGCCTCGGCCTCCGCCTTGGTGAGGTCGGAGGAGGAATCGATGAGAATTTTTACCATGGAGATCTCGCGGTCATGCCGTTTGGATTCAGGACCGCCCTGCGGTCCCGCGGCATCACCCGGGGATTTTTCCCCGAAAACAGTCGGAAAACTTCCCGCCGAATCGACAGAGAGCTTTCCGTAAAGACCGGACAAGTCCGGCAAGGGTATTTTTTATAAAGGGACAGGGTCAAAAGGAAAGTTTTTCCTTAAAGCCTGACAAGCCCGGCAAAAGAGTTTTTCGCAAAGTACAGACCCGGCAGAGATAGGGGAAGAACAGGCTGGCAGAAAGCCGGGAACAAAACCGAGGCCCGACAAAAGGGTCAGTCTTTCTCTCCGGCGGAGGGCGGAGGGGCGGTCAGTCCCTTGCTGTAGGCTTCCAGCTTCCGGGACAGTTCCAGAAGGGCCCGGTAAAAAAAGGCCCGCTCCTCCTCGGTAAAGTCCAGACGGCAGGCCGCCACGGCCTCGCCGGCCTTTTCCCGGATATGTTCGGCCAGGGCGGCGCCCGCCTCGGTCAGCCGGACGGGGGCGTTGTGTCGGCCGGGATCGTACCGCAAAAAGCCCTTGCTCTGCAAAAAGGCCAGCGACCGCGACACCGTCGCCTTGTCCTGCAGGGTCTGCCGCGCCAGATCGCCCGCCGACAGCCCCTCGGGGGCCCCGGCCAGAAAGTGCATGATCATCACATGCTCGGATTTCAGCCCCAGGGCCTTGACCTCCGCGATCTTGATCTTCCGGACCAGCTGATTCAGTTTCAGAACGGCAGTGGTGAATTGCCCGAACAGGTCTTCGGCCATTTGTCAGATCCCTTGCACAGATTTGTTGAATTTTCTACATTTGTTGAAAAATCAACATTGAGACCTATTATAGTCGGTTTTGCCCCCGATGTCAACCGTTTTGCCCGGAAAAGCCGGGAATTTCAAAAAAATCGCCGTTGAAAAGGGCAAAGGGGGACTTGCAAACGGACGAAAAGGACAAAGGGGACTTGCAAACGGACGAAAGGGACAAAGAGGATAGCGATCCGCCCGAACGAAAGCGCGCAGCTCTGCAGCCGGCGATCCTCCGAAAAGATCGGCCCGAGCCGTCGGAGCGGCAGAGGGAGTTTTCTGGTCGAGAGAGCAAAAGAACGCAGCACAAAAGGGCGAAAACGAATCAATGTCTTCTATGCGCTTGACCTGGAAGAAAAGCGGAGCGTCTCTGTCGGAAGAAAGGAGAGACGGGCGTTGAAGCGGGCTTCTCAGGGAATTTCAGGAACAATCCTTGACAGGCCGGGTATGTTGTGGTAGAATATACGCAAGGGCGGCTTTACACGCTGAATCGGAAGAACCGATGTGACATTGGCCTATGGGTAAATACAAATTTTAAGTAAGTTTGTATGACGTAACTTGTAAAAAAATTGCTTATGCAAAGGGAGGAAACGATGTTCAGCAAAATCAAGATCTTGGGTGCCTTTTTCCTTTTGATCGTCCTGGGAGGCAACATGCTTTCTTTTGCGGCGCAGGATCGACAAGAAGGGAAGATCTTTGTAAACGGAACAGAATTGGAAGGAGAATCTGCCTGGTTCATTTCTGAAGAGTACGAAGTCAATGACGGATGCAGGCAATCTACTCAGGTTTATGAAACAGCAGAAGTTCCCTTCACGGCCATTTTAAAGGCCTATGGCTTTGAAGTGGAGTGGCTTGATGATCAATACGCCAGCCTGACCTTTAAAGACAAAGTGTACAAGTTGGATTTAGAGAAAATTGAAGTGATCGATCAAGAAACGGGTGAGAATTGGTTGGAATTTGCACCGGGGGAGAGGGGAAGCTATACCGTTGCAAAAAGAGAATTGTATTTAGATCAAGTAAACACTAAATGCTTTTTATATCTAATAGATGATATGAGAGAGGGCATCTTCATAGAAGGAGATAAGGAAGCCTTGCGTGTAGATGTAACCTTCTAGATCGCCCATTCTTTTGGGAAGGACCGGTTTGCAGCAAGGCGGAAAAACGCGGCGTGGCTTTCCTGCATGGCAAGCCTACGCTTATCGCCTAAGGACGCTGTTTTTGCGGAAAAAATAAGGGCGACATATAAAGGAAGATACTTTTAACAGGCTCGAAGCCATGTAGTTTGATACGAAATTGCCAGGAATATGGTGTGATAAGGGAGCAAGGATGTCTTATATTTATAAAAAAGTAATAATATAAAAAAGGGTGAGTAAGCTGCTCACCCTTTTTGTATAGGCCGAATTACGGGCCGAAAGCCTCCGAGGCTGTCTTCAAGATTTTTTGGGGTCGGAGAGGAAGTATTTCAGGTCCTCTTTGACCGTGATCTTCTGGTTGAAGGGGGAGCCGGGGGAGAGGTACACGGGCAGACCCGCCGCGGTGTACACCGAGGACTCGTCGGGAAAGCTCTGACCGGGGAAGCGGCGGAGGGCCGCCAGGATCTCCTCCCGCCAGAATCCCTGGGGGGTCTGGATCTGAAAGACGTTCTCCCGGGAGAGGTCCTCGGTGATCTTTCCGTTCTCCGCCCGCTTCAGGGTGTCGGCGCAGGGGACGGCCGCAATGCCCGAGCCGTGCTGCCGGACCGAGCGGATGCAGCCCCGGATCACCTCGTCGGAGGGAAAGGGTCGGGCGCCGTCGTGGATGAGCACCAGCGAGCGGGGCGGGGCGGCCTCCAGCCCGGCCAGCACCGAGGCCGTGCGGGTGGCCCCTCCCGTCACCAGCAGGTGGCGGACGCCGTGAAAGTCCAGCTTTTCGGCCCGGGCGCGGTCGGCCTCCGAGACGGCCAGCACAAAGCAATGGACGGCACCCGAAAGGGCCAGGCGGTCCAGGGTATGCTGCAAAATGGGCTTGCCGTTCACCCGGTAAAACAGCTTGTTCCGGGCGTAGGCAAAGCGGACGCCCTGTCCGGCGCAGGGCAGAATGGCCACCACTTCCATGTCAGGCCTCCCGGCCCGGAGCCTCCGGCTCCAGCACCTCGTACAGGGTCTCGGCCTCCTCTTTTTTGACCGTCTCCTTCAGCTTGAGCACCCGGAAGCGGAAATACTTGTCCCCGAAGCGGATCTGCACCACGTCGTTCTCCTTCAGGGTGTACGAGGGCTTGGCCGTCTTGCCGTTGACGGTCACGCGGTCGCTGTCGCAGGCCTCGTTGGCCACCGACCGCCGCTTCAGAATGCGGGATACCTTTAAAAATTTGTCCAGTCTCATGTCGATCCTCTGATTTGTTTCTGTCCCCATTATAGCACACCGCCCGGCTTTTGGCAATCAAAAGGGTACCGCAGGTACCTTTTTGTACGCTCACTCTGGGTTTATAGGGGTATCCGTCTTTTCGTGCCTGTTGCCGGGTTGCAGTGATGTTTCCGTTTCCCCTTGGGTGCCACAGGCACCTTTTTGTACGCTCACTCCATAGTTTATGGGTTATCCGTCTTTCCGTGCCTGTTGCCCATTTGCAGTGCTTTCCCCGTTTCCCTTGGGTGTCACAGGCACCTTTTTATACGCTCACTCTGTGTTTATGGGGTTATCCGTCTTTCCGTGCCTGTTGCCGGGTTGCAGTGATGTTCCCATTTTTCTCTGGGTGCCGCCGACACCTTTTTGGGTGCCACAGGCCCCTTTTTATACGCTCACTCTGGGTTTATGGTGGTATCCGCCTTTTCGTGCCTGTTGCCGATTTGCAGTGCTTTTTTCGTTTTCCTTCGGGTGCCGGACGCTTGCGTGATCTCTGCCCTTATCGGGAAAGCTTTGAACTGCCAGAAATTGCCTGTTCTTTTTTCACATAAGAGGGGAGGGCGGGGGCATACTAATCCCGACGGCAGCCGGACCGGACCTCCTTGAACGGGCGGATCGGAACGGACTCCGACCGCTCTCGGGCGGAGAACAGCCGTCGAAGGAGGTGCCGGTTTTGGATGCAAAATTTTTCTCCGGCCTTGCGCTCGGCATGATCGCCGGGATGCTGCTGCTCGATTCCTCCAAGGATGTCAAAAAATTGGTGGAAAAGGGCAAGGACGCCGTACAGGAAAAAATTTCCGAGATGAAGAAGGACTAAAAGATGTTCTTTCCCGGACGAAAGACCCCGCGTTTTTTCGTCCGCTTCGGATCAACAGACAAACCCACCAGACCAGGCGGAAGGCCCGCGCCATACGGCGCGGGCCTTCCGCTGTCTTTCTCGATCAAAACGGAGTATCCGATTTATCAAAAAACGGAGTATCTGCTTTCCCGATCAAACGAAGTATCCATCTTGTCAAAATACGGAGCGCCCGCTCTGTCAAAACACAGGGTATCCGCTTTGTCAAAACAGGGGAACGGATAGGAAGGATAAAAAAGGGGGCCGGAGATCAGATCTTTTCTTCCGGAGAGGGAACTCCGGCGGGCGGCTGAGTGCCCGGCCCGGCCTTTTGCGGGAGAAGCAGGAGCGCGAGTACGGCCAGCATGAAGGGCAGGCAGAAAAAGACGGCGTAAGCGCCCGTCCAGCGCACGGCCAGGGCGCCGATGGCCGCTCCCGAGATAAATCCGGCGATCACCGAGGCGTAGATGCCGCTCTGCTTCAGCTTGTTCCGGTCTCGTTCGCGGAGGCCGGCGATCAGCAGATTGCAGGTCTGCCGGAGGTTGTTCGAGCAGAACGTGGTGCTCACGGCCACGCCCCCGCACAGCGAAAAGGTGTTGTACTGCATGGCGAACAGGAAGGAGGCCGTCACATAGACGCACCAGTCCGGCGCCTGCCCCGAGAGAAAAAAGAGGCCGGCAAAGCAGACGATCTCGGCGCAGACCACCCAAAGACATTGGACTTTGGGCGGAATGACCCTGCCCAGCGCAAAGGAAAAGCAGACGCCCGCCACAAAGGCCAGCACGGAATAGAGGTGCTGCATCGCCCGGCCGGGCTCCCCGCCGACCAGGTTGAAGACGATCAGGACCAGATTGCCGGTCTGCGCATTGCAGAAGACCCCGTTGTGAAGCAAATAGGTGTAGGCCTCCAGAACGCCGCCCACTGCGGCCAGGAGCAAAAAGACGGGGAGGGAGTGCCAGGCCGGCGGCCCGGAGTCCCGCTTGCGATGGATCCGTTCCATGTGTGTCCTCCGAAAAACTCCTCCTATTTTACCGCTTTCCGGGCCAAAAAGCAAGACATTCAGGGAGATCAACGCATTTTTTTCCGGGAGAGAGACGGCGGTCTTTTCGGGGAAAACGGCCGGAGCGGGCCGGACTTTCCCCGCCCGATCGGCCCGTCCGCCGAGGTTTTGAAAGCGGGGCTTTCCGCCGGGCAGGCTTCTCACGCTCGATCGGCAAGCCGCAGGACTTCGGAAGAAGGAGCGGGCGTGATCAGATTTTTACCCGCGGCACGTTTCTGCAAAGCCCCTTCATTTTTTTGCACGGCGGGCGGGAAGGCTGGAAAACCAGGCCGGAACCGACCGACTCCGGCCTTTGGGGGAAAACGGCCGGAGCGGGCCGGACTTTCCCCGTCCGATCGGCCCGTCCGCCGAGGTTTTGAAGGCGGGGCTTTCCGCCGGGCAGAAGTTTTTTCGCCCGATCGGCCCGTCCGCCGAGGTTTTGAAGGCGGGGCTTTCCGCCGGGCAGGACTTTCCCCGCCCGATCGGCCCGTCCGCCGAGGTTTTGAAGGCGGGGCTTTTCGCCGGGCAGAAGTTTTTTCGCCCGATCGGGCCGCTCGCCGGGCAGGCTTCTCACGCTCGATCGGCAAGCCGCTGATGCTTGGGCGTCCGCCGGGTTTTTTGTGGCGGTCAGACTTTTTCCCGCCCGAGCAGATACTCCAGAGAGACGTCGAACAGGTCTGCCAGGCGGATGAAGTGGGCCAGCGTGGGGACGGCCTTTCCCGATTCGTAGTTCTGATAGGATTGGTAGGTGATGCCCAACAGGTCGGCCATGTCTTTGAGCCGGAGTCCGAGGGCCTGTCGTTTTGCCTTTAAAACGGCGGCCATCCGGGCCAGATCCTCTCCGGGATCCCGGATGTTTCGGCGCAGAAGATCAAGATCCCGGGGCCCTGTTTCGTTCATAAGCGGCATCCTCCGACTTTTGTATTTTGATTGCATTATACAGTTTTTAGTTGTATAATAGGGAAAGTACAGTTTATAACTGTAATTTGGAGGCGGATATGCGGGATAAAAAGGTCATGGAGTACCTGGAAGACCTGGTGGTGAGCCAGATGGAGAACGGCTTTCTGACCTGCCGGGAGATCGCCGAGCGGACGGGGGTGTCCTACCGGACGGTCCGCGGCCTGGCGGAGGGAACGGTCCGGCCCTCGTTTTCCACGCTGGCGAAGATCGGGCCCGGGCTGGAACTGGATCTGACCGAGGAGGCCCGGCTGCGCGAACGGTCCTCGTCGGTCTTTTATGTCGAGCGGTTCCGCGCCGTCTGGGAGGAACTGAACGCGAAGCAGAAAAGGACCTTCCGGGTCTGGGCCTCCCTGGGATTCGACGGCCAGGAGGCCCTGCAAAAGCTGCAAATGTGGATGAAAGGTCAGGCCATCGCCCTGAAACGGGAGGAGATGATCGGCCTGGGAGAGCTCCCGGACCCCGAGGCCCGCTTCCCGGGCATCTCCGCCCGGGCCGGCTTTTCGCTGTGGAAGTCCCTGAGCCGGGAGAAGCGCAAAAGCCTGCTGGAGCTGGAAAACTTCGATTTCGCGCAGCGCAGGATCTTTCACTACTGGCGGCGGGTCGGCCGGGAGGGGAAATAAAAACTCCGGGCCCTGGTGGAGCCGTGAGGGCGAAAGAAGGGCGGTCTCCTTTTTATCTGCCCGGCGTTTTTCAAAAATTTTGAAATGATCGCTTTCAGACCCGTTCCGGTGTTTTTTCCCTTATCCCGGTGCCTTCCGGGGGCCCCCGGAGCGGTGGCTTTCAGGTCCAGCCCGGCGCTTTTCCGTCGTCCGGCTCTTTCTGAAAGGGGTTTTTGAAACGACAGCTTTCAGTTCCGGGCCCATACTTTCTCCTTGCCCGGCGGCTTTTGAAAAGGTTTTTTTGAGGCCGTGGGATTTAAGTCCGGCCCGGGGCCTTCCGTTGTCCGGTGTCTTTCGGAGAGGGCTTTCTGAGGCGAAGACCTTCTGGCCCGACCCAGACCCTTTTCCATTGTCCGGCGTTTTGGGGAGAGCCGGAAGGGCCTGAGGCGGAGGAAAGAGCGGGCGGAGCGGGGAAAAGAAGATAAAACCCGGAGGAGAAGGGAAAAGGGGGGCAAATTTGCTTTTCAAATTCCAAAAAAAGGTTTACAATAGAGGGGAAAAATTTTTCTCCTGGAGGACTGTTTTTTATGACCGATCCGAGAAACAAGCTTCTGGCCGAACGCCTGGTCAACTACTCCGTCAGCCTGAAGAAGGGCGAAAAACTGCTCATCGAGGTCTTTGACATCCAGAACGACCTGGTGCGCGAGCTGGTCAAGGCGGCCTATGCCGCGGGGGGCATCCCCTCGGTCAAGATCAACAACCAGCGCATCCACCGCGAACTGCTGCTGGGCGGCGGGGAGGAGGCCTACTCCCTGTGGGCCAAGCACGCCGCCGACCAGATGCGGGACATGGACGCCTACATCGCCGTGCGCTCGGCCGACAACAGCTTCGAGCTGTGCGACGTGCCCGGGGACAAGATGTCCGAGTACGCCAAATTCTACTCCACGCCCGTCCACCACGAGCTGCGGGTGCCCCACACCAAGTGGGTGGTCCTGCGCTATCCCAGCCCCTCGTTTGCCCAGCTGTCCAACATGTCCACCGAGGCCTTTGAAAACTACTTCTACGACGTGTGCTGCCTGGACTATGCCAAGATGGACAAGGCCATGGCGCACCTGAAGGCCCTGATGGAGCGCACCGACAAGGTCCGCCTGGTGGCCAGGGACACAGACCTGTCCTTCTCGATCAAGGGCATCCCCGCCATTCCCTGCGCCGGGCACATGAACATTCCGGACGGCGAGGTCTACACCGCCCCCGTCCGCAACTCGGTCAACGGCCGCATCACCTACAACGCCCCCAGCATCCACGACGGCCTCAAGCACGAGGGGGTCTCCCTGCTGTTCAAGGACGGCAGGATCGTGGAGGAGACCGGCAACTACCCCGAGAAACTGCACGAGATCTTTGACGCCGACGAGGGCGCCCGCTATGTGGGCGAGTTTGCCATCGGGGTCAATCCCTACGTCACCCAGCCGGTGGGGGACATCCTGTTCGACGAAAAGATCTCCGGCAGCATCCACTTTACCCCCGGCAACGCCTACGAGGACGCCGACAACGGCAACCGCTCCGCCCTGCACTGGGATCTGGTGCTGATCATGACCCCCGAGTACGGCGGCGGGGAGATCTGGTTCGACGGCGTGCTCATCCGCAAGGACGGCCGCTTTGTGCTGCCCGAGCTCGAGTGCCTCAACCCCGAAAACCTGAAGTGAGCCGGAAAGCCGGAAAAAACAAAATCCCCCTCAAAACACTTGATTATTTTCGCCTTTTTGGCTATAATGAATAGGAATGAAAAATTCTACGGAGGTTTTTCAAATGGCAAAAGTCAAGATCGGGATCAACGGGTTCGGCCGGATCGGAAGACTGGTCTTCCGCGCCACCACCAAGAATCCCAACGTCATCGTCACCGGGATCAACGATCCCTTCATCGATGTGGACTACATGGTCTACATGCTCAAGTATGACTCCATGCACGGCCACTTCGACGGCACCGTGGAAGCCAAGGACGGCAAGCTGATCGTCAACGGCAACGCCATCACCGTGTTCGCCGAGAAGGAGCCGGAAAAGATCGACTGGAAGAGTTGCGGCGCCGAGTACGTCGCCGAGGCCACCGGCATCTTCACCACCACCGAGGGCGCTTCCAAGCACTTCGCGGGCGGCGCCAAAAAGGTGGTCATCACCGCGCCCTCCAAGGACGCCCCCATGTTCGTCATGGGCGTCAACCAGGACAAGTACACCAAGGACATGAAGGTGGTCTCCAACGCCTCCTGCACCACCAACTGCCTGGCTCCTTTGGCCAAGGTCATCCACGAGACCTTCGGGATCACCGAGGGCCTGATGACCACGGTGCACTCCACCACCGCCACCCAGAAGACCGTGGACGGCCCCTCCAAGAAGGATTGGAGAGGGGGCCGCGCCGCTTCCAACAACATCATTCCCTCCTCCACCGGCGCCGCCAAGGCCGTGGGCAAGGTCATTCCCGAGCTCAACGGCAAGCTGACCGGCATGTCCTTCCGGGTGCCCACCCTGGACGTCTCCGTGGTCGATTTGACCTGCAACCTGGCCAAGCCCACCACCATGGAGGAGATCAACGCCGCCATCAAGAAGGCCTCCGAGACCAACATGAAGGGCATTCTGGGCTACACCGAGGACGCCGTGGTCTCCACCGACTTCATCGGGGATTCCCGCACCTCCATCTACGACGCCACCGCGGGCATCATGCTGACCCCCACCTTCGTCAAGCTGATCTCCTGGTACGACAACGAGTGGGGCTATTCCAACAAGGTCGTCGACCTCATCTGCCACATGGCCGAGGTGGACGGCTGATCCCAGCCCGATCAAAAAAACAGAACACAGACCAGAGGACCGGCCGTTCGCGCCGGTCCTTTTTCGTGTCCGTAAAGCCCGGTGCAGGGGAAAAAGCGGATCGTCTTCCCGTTCGTTGTGTGAGAGCGTAGTTTCCGGGCGGCGACGCCGCCAAAACGGGCAACAGGGGGGAAAGGAGGATGGTCGCAGAAAGGAGGCGTGAGCGTACAAAAAGGTGTCTGTGACACCGTTTAAAAAGCAGGGAAATGGACAACCTTAAAGGGAGGCGAAATTCGGATCGCTTCCCTTTTTCCGGAAGTTTACATATACTGGAATAAGGCCAACGCCGCCGCCCGCGGCAAGGAGTTACAAAAGCTTATGATCAAGAGAGGAGAACTCTACTATGCCGACCTGAGCCCGGTGGTGGGCAGCGAACAGGGGGGCGTCCGCCCGGTGCTGGTGGTGCAGAACGACGTGGGCAACCGCTACAGCCCCACCGTCATCGCCGCCGCCGTCACCTCCCAGCTGACCAAGGCCAAACTGCCCACCCACATCGAGCTGTCGGCCGAACATTTCGGACTGCCCAAGGATTCGGTGGTCCTGCTCGAACAGATCCGCACCCTGGACAAACGCCGCCTCCGCGAACGGATCGGCATCCTGCCCCCCGACATGATGGAAAAAGTCAATTCCGGCCTGCTGATCAGCCTGGGATTTGCCGTCAACAAAAAGTACGTGATGTGACCCGCCGCGCCGCTTTTGGGGAACGGGTCAAAAAAGATCGCCCTGCCGTCCGGAGGGGCTGCTCCCCGAAAGGGCGCCCCGGGCCGATGGGAAACATGCAGGTCCGCTCAAAAAGAGCGGCCTCGCAAGAATCGGAAAGACCGTTACCTGAAAAGGCTTTTCACGAAAGAGCAGGGAATGGGTCCGGCGTCAGGCCGGGCTCATTTTTTATTGTCCCGCCGGGCCGGGAAAGACAGGGAAAAGACCGGGCAAAGGCGGGCCAAAGTTCGCTTTAAGGCCCGCGCCGCGGCCGTTTTGGGCCTGAGCGGCGGGAAAAACAAGCCGTCCAAAGTCCTCAGCTTTTGCGGGGGTGATCGGGTCAGCCCTCCCGGCCCACCAGAAAGTCGGCGCTGACGTCCAGAAAGGAGGCCAGGATGCGCAGGTTTTCGGGGGAGGGCAGGCGGACGTCGTACCGCCAGTCCCGGAAGCGGGAGCGGGAGATGCCGGTGGCCCGGACCGCCCGGTACTCGGTCAGCTTTTTTTGGGCCAGCAGGCCGCGGAGCCGCTCCCCGAAGGAGACCGGCGAGGGGCGGAAGACGCGGACCTCCGAATCGTCGGACAGCCCCAGCAGGTAGTCCAGCGAACAGGAAAAGTGATCCGCGATGCGGATCAGGGTGCGGGTGCGGGGATAGCCGTCTCCCCGTGCCCAGCGGTAGACCATGGTCAGGTCGGCGCCGGAGATGTCCGCCATCTCCCGGAAGGAGAGGCCGCCGTCGAACATCAGCTCCTTCAGCCGGTCGCCGAAAAGGGTAAGTTTGTCCATGAAGAACATTATGCCCCATCAATACAAAAAATAAAGAGTTTTGGCAATTATGGGGCCTGTTTGGCGGGATTGGAAAAAATTTCCAGCATTTTCGCTCCGAAAACCGGCCCTCCCCGCTTCGGGAAGACCGCCTTTTTGCCGGGGCAGGGTGCGGCCCCCGGCCTTTCGGACTGCCGGGCATTTACGGAGGAAGAGGGTTCTTTTCCGAAACCGACTCCCGGCCAAAAAAAGAGAAACCGGCTCCGGCGGGGTCCGGCCGATCCCAAAGGGCCGTCGGGTTCCGAGGGGGCGCGGCCCCCTCGATTTGATTTACAAAACCGGCGGTCTGTGCTATAATATTCCGGAGTGACAGAGGGAAAAAAGGAAGGCGTCGGACATGAAATTTGTCTTCAACAGGAAACAGTACACCACCGATCACTGCTTCATCTGCGGCGAAAAGAACGTCGCCGGCCTGCAGATGCGCTTCTACGAGACTCCGGACCGCCAGTGCGTGGGCGTCTTTACCGGACGGCCCGAGCACTGCAGCTATCCCGGCCGCATGCACGGCGGGGTGATCTCGGCCATTCTGGACGAGACCGTGGGCCGGGCCGCCGAGCTGGAAAACCCCGGGACCTTCGGGGTGACCACCACCCTGACCGTCACCTTCCGCCGCCCGGTCCCCCTGGGGGTGGAGCTGTGCTGCGTGGGCTGGCTGACCCAGAACAAGCCCCGGATGTTCGAGGGCGTGGGCAAAATCCTGCTGCCCGACGGCAAGGTGGCCGCCGAGGCCAAGGCGGTCTACATGCGCCTGCCCATGGAAAGCCTGATGCAGGACGGCCAGGAGGTCATGCACACCGAACCCCGGCCGGACGACCTGAGCGAATTCGATCTGCCCGGAGTGAGCGGCTTCCCCGTGCGGACCCCGGCTTTGGCCCCGTTCGGAGGCCCAAAGGGGGAAAAGAGAAAAAAATTTTAAAAATCCGGCTCAATTTCCTTGCAAAATCGGGCGGGATGTGCTAGAATAATTCGTACTGAATTCTCAATCGTCAAAGCAGAAAGGAGATCCCGAAGGTGGCTAACATCAAATCCGCAAAAAAACGCATCCTGGTTTCCGAGAAAAAAAGAATGCAGAACCAGATGCTCGTATCCAAGCTCAAGACCGTCATCAAGAAATATAACGCGGCCATCACCGCAAAAGATCTGGCGCTGGCCGAAAAGCTGCTGCCGGACACTTTTGCCTGCATCGATTCGGTGGCCAGCAAGGGCGCCATCCACCGCAACAACGCCGCCCGCAAAAAGGCGGTCTGCGGCAAAAAGCTGGACGAGCTGAAGGCCTGGGTGGCCGCCAATCCTGCCCCCAAGGCTGAGGAAGCGCCCGCCGCGCCCGCCGCGCCCGCCGAGGAGGAGGCCCCCAAGAAGAGACGGGCCAAAAAGGCCGCCGCCGAGGCGTGATTTCATCGTTCTGAGCGTTAAACCTCTTCCGCACCCGGAAGAGGTTTTTTGCGTTTCGGCCGTCCGCCGGGAGTTCCGCGCCCGGTCCGGCCTCTTCGGGGCGTGGGCAAAAGACAAAGAGGAGCGAAAAAGATCGGGCAAAAGCCCTTTTCGTGCCGGGCTGGCAGCCGTTCGGGCGGCCATGCCGGCGGCGCGGCGCCCGTATGATGTGCGGGGCCGAAGCCCTTTCGGGTAAAAGGAGAAAGGGCCGTCCGCCGGGAAGGGGGCAGAACCCTTCGGCAAAGAACAGAGCGGATTTTTCGGCGGCGGAAAGGGCCTGCAAAAAAGGCGGAAAAACAGAAAGACAAGAAAGGAGGTCGGCATGATCCGTTTGGGCAGGTACCGCCACTTCAAGGGCGGGGAGTACGAAGTGCTGGGCGTGGCCCGGCACAGCGAGACCGGGGAGGACATGGTGGTCTACCGCCCGCTGTACGGCGAGCGGGCCCTGTGGGTGCGCCCGGCCGCCATGTGGGAGGAGACCGTGGAACGGGAGGGCAAGACCTTCGTCCGTTTCACCTACGTCGGGGACTGAACCCCTTTTATGGAGCTCGGCCCTTTTCGGGGGCCTTTTCAGGGAATGGGATCCTTTTCGAAGAGCCGTTCCTTTTTACATTGACGTTTGATCCTTTTTTGAGGGGCGTGAAAAGGTTTTTTTGAAGAGGCGGCCCCTTTTCGGGTCTGTCGGAGCCTGCCGCTCTCCCTTCGGAAAGAGCGCTCCGCTCCCTTCGACCGAACTGCGCATTGCCCCGAAGGGCCCGGCCCTGCCGGACTCTTTTTGTGTGCTGATCTGGCGGAAGAAGGGAGAGGAGGCTGTCCGAAAAAGTCATGCGGACTGACTGAACGCACGCATTGCCCCGAAAGGCCCGGTCTTGCCGGGCTCTTTTTGTATGTTGATCTGGCGGGGCAGGGGGAAAGAGGCCGGGCGGCGAGGACCTGTTAAAACTCGCCGAAGTCAAATAAAACGCGGTCATATTTTGGCCTTTGGCCAAAGTGAAAGGCAAGTTTCTTGCATGATATTTTGACCTGCGGTCAAAGTGAAATTTTCAGCCTCTGGCCAAAGTGATATGCGGGGTCTGCTTATACTTTGACTTGCGGTCACAGGGTTCGGGCGTTCAGGGGGCCCTCAGGCGCTCCCAAAGGAGGATGCGCCGGCAAAATATCACTTGCCGTCAGGCAAGTCCTGCTTCCGAAGGGCTTTGCAGGATATAAGGCGGTGTCAGGAGAAAAACGAGGAACACAGCCGCCGTCAAAAAAAATTCTTATAGCTCCCGCCCGCCTTTTTTTCGCCCGAAGGACCGGTCTGCGCTTTTCGGAGGGAAGAACACGATCATGGCGGAATGATCTTTGTTTAGAACGCTGTTTTTTTGGGTTTTCCCGAATTTTATTGAAAAAATAACAGAATCAAAAAAGAAAGCGGCGGCCGGTATCTTTCGCGGAGATCCCCGCCGGTTAAAGAAAACAGATAAGAAGGATAAAAATTTCTGATACCTTTGGCCGGAAAATGATTTGACAAATAGAATCTTTTTTGTTATTCTTTTTCTATCACAAAACTTTCACAGAGTTATCACACATTGATAAAAATTTCACAAAGTGGTCCCTCTCCTTCAAAGGCGGCCCGTTCTCACGGCTGTCGGGAGGCGGCGTTGCCGCCGGGAAAGCAGGGGGGTGAAATCTTTTCCCGGCGGAAGCTGTCCGCGGGGAAAAGTGCATAGGAACACACTTCGGGAGGAATCAGGAAAACGGGTTCCATCTTTCTTTTTTATTCAAAATACTTTACTCCTTTAAAGCCATGCGGTGTTGAAGTTTAAAGCCGCGTACCGGCAAAGCGGCCGCCGGCAGGGCGGATCGGAAGGATCGGAAGAAAGGGTAAGGGCCGGAGGCCGAAAAACAGCCGCAGAACAGGCAAAGCGGGATCGGCCCCTTCAGATCGGAAAGAGACGGGTCGGAAAGAGGGCCTCCGCCAAGGAGCAAGGGCCGGCCGGAAAGCCTGTCGGGCGGAGGAAAAGCGAAAAGACCAGCGCGGAAAACGGGCGGGGGAAAGGACGGGAAAGACCGTCACGGCGGACAGCCGGAAAAGAAGAGGCAATTTGACGGCCAGGAAGAGCCGGAAAAGAAGAGGCAATTTGACGGCCGGGAAAGAGCCGGAAAAGAAGAGGCAATTTGACGGCCAGGAAGAGCCGGAAGAGGAAAAGAGGCAAGCCGGAAGTTTTGGAACTTCCTTTTGCGATAAGGAAAGGAAAAAGGAGGCAGCTATGAAAGAGAACACATGGCGCAAGGTATTCATCGCCGGCTGCGCGGTCATTCTGATCGCGGCGATCGTCGTGGTAGCCGTGGTGCTGAGCGGCCGCCGGGAGCCGACTGTGACCCCCGGTCCGGAGACGGGCACCTACTACTACGACGCCGACAACGGCGACACCTACTATCTCACCCTGAGCGGGGGGAACGATCTCTCGCTGCAGATCGGGAGCGAGCAGATCTCGGGGACCTACGTCCTGACCAACGGGACCTTTGATCTGACCCTGGACGCCGAGGCCGAGATCACGGCCGGCTATGCCGACGAGGCGGTCACCCTGACCTACGACGGGGCCTCCATGCGCTTTCTGCGCACGACCAGCTACACCGTGACCTTCGAGAGCAACGGCGGCTCCGCCGTGGACTCGGTCAGGGTGATGAACGGCCGCACCGTGCAAAAGCCCGCCGATCCCACCCGCGACGGCTACGCCTTCCTGGGCTGGTATGCCGATTCCGCCTTCACCTCGGCCTTTGCCTTCGGGGCGACGCCGGTGACCGGGAACACCACCGTCTATGCCCAGTGGTCCGACAATCTGACCGGCGTCCCCGTCTACCGGGTGTCCTTTGACCTGAACTACGAGGGCGCGCCCGCCCTGGAGGATCAGGAGACGCTGGCCGGCAGGCTGACCGAAGCGCCCCAGCCCACCCGCGAAGGCTACGAGTTCGCCGGCTGGTGGATCAGCGACTTCGAGGACGCCGGCAAGCTGACCTACCTTTACGAAGCCGACACCGTGTTTGATGCCAACACCACCCTGTTCGCCCTGTGGCAGGAGACCGGCTCCGACAAGCTGGCCACCCCCATGCCCCGGATCTCCGGGGATTCGGTGGTCTGGGATCCCGTGGAGGGCGTGAGCACCTACGAGGTGGAAGTCACCGGCCCCAACGGAGTGACCCTGGTCGACCAGCGCACCGGCGCCACCAGCGTGCAGGTCCGCTTTTCGACCGCCGAGGAGGGCGAGTACACCATCACCGTGCGGGCGATCGCGCCCAACGATACCGGAAACTCCGACCCGGCCGTGCGCTCCTACAACAACAAGGCCCTGGATCGGGTCTCGGTCTTCTCGGTCATCGAGCCCTCCGTGCTCCTCTTCCGGGGCGTGGAGGGAGCCGAGAACTACAGGATCTCCGTGGTCTGCGGCAATCCCGACCACAACCACACCGACTTTGACAACGGAACTTCCACCTACTTCAGCTTTGCGGGCTGCGAGCTGACCGAGGACGGCATCTTCTTCACCGTCACGGCCTCGGCCACCGGCTACGCCTCCTCGACCTCGGCCGTGTTCTGCTACAACCGGGTGCTGGGGGAGATCGGGGACTTCTCCTTTGACGAGGCCGACGAGACCCTGCACTGGGACGCCGTGGCCAACGCCGCCGACTATGCCGTCACCGTCACGAACGGGACGGAGGTCACCCGGCTTTACACCGGAGGCCGGACCGAGTTCTCCTTAAAGAGCTACGCCGCCGACTCCGTGACCGTGACCGTGACCCCGGTGACCGAGGGCTACAACTCGCCCGAGGCCGCCGCCTACACCTACGAGCGGGTGCGGCTGGCCGCCCCCTCCGGGCTGAACATCACCGGCACCCAGCTTTCCTGGAATGCGGTGGATGGGGCCCAAAGCTACACCGTGCTGGCCGACGGCCGGGAGTACACGGATCTGACCGATCTGTCCTTCGACCTGTCCCAGCTTCCCCTGACCAACGGCGTGGACTATGACTTTTCCGTCAAGGCGGTGGGCGCCACCGAATCGGTGTGGAGCGACCCGCTGACCGCGCAGTACTACTCGCTGTCCCCCCGGGTGACCTACTCTTCCGGTACGGTGTACTGGGATCCGGTCATCGGCGCCTCCACCTACCAGGTGCGCGTCAACGGTGGCAGCTCGGTCTCGGTGTCCACGGGCACCCATTCGGCTGCCCTGTCCCTGACCCAGAAGGGGATCAACACCGTCTCGGTGCGCTACATCGACGACGCCGGCAGCACCTCCGAATGGGTCTCGGCCGAGGTCTATGCCTATGCCGTGCAGTTCGACAGCCGGGAGGGGACGGGCGCGAGCACCGTCTACCTGGCCATGGGGGACATCCTTTCCCTGCCCGAGAGCGAGCGGACGGGCTATGACCTGAGCGGCTGGTACACCGTGCCCGGCGGCGCCTCGGTCAACGGCGCCCGCGTACACGACGGCTCGGCCTTTTCGGCCTCGGGCGATCTGATCCTGTACGCCGGATGGTCGCCCAAGTCCTACACCGTCACCTACGATCCCGACTCCGAGGGCACGGCGGGGCTGGAGAGCGACACCGTGACCTACACCGAGGACTTCACCCTGGCCGTCCCGGTCAGTGACGACACCTCGCTGTCCTTTGTGGGCTGGTACGACGCCGCCAACGGACAGGGCACCCAGCTGACCGACTCCGAAGGCAACGCCCTGGCTCCCTGGTCTTTGGCCCAGGATGTCACCGTCTACCCCTACTGGGTCTCCATCTTCGAGTTCACCATGCAGGAAGAAGGAGCCTACGCCGGGACCTACTCGGTGGTGGCCACCAACGAGGCCGCCCGGGTCTCCCGCGTGGTCATTCCCGAAAAATACAACGGGGCGGACGTGTCCATCGTCGAGGGCTATGCCTTCTACCAGTTCACCACCATCCGCACCATCGAGATCCCGGACACCATCCGGATCATCTACTACGCCGAGAGCGCCTTCGAGGGCTGCACCCAGCTGGAGGCCATCAACATCTACGAGACCGGGAACGAGCCCGAGCCCCTTTACAGCTCCCACGAGGGCGTGCTGTACTACACCAGCGAGGTAGCCCAGGAGGGCAAATCCCTGGTCTACATACCCGAGGGAAAGCGGGGCAATTACGTCATTCCCGGCGACGTGGAGGCCATCGGACAGGAGGCCTTCTCCACCGCGGGCCTGACTTCGGTCACCATTCCCTCCTCGGTGAGCACCATCGCCGAGCGGGCCTTCTACGGCTGCACCTCGATCACCGACATCTACTTCGACTTTGACGAGGGCGACGAGCTGATCATCGGGGCCGAGGCCTTTGCCGGCTGCACCCGCCTGCGCTCGCTGACCATTCCCGCCCGCCTGCGCGACTTCAGCACCGACATCATCGGCGACAGCACGGTGTTCGAGAACATCTATGTGGCCGACGACCACGAGACCTACGGCTCGGTCAATGGTATGCTGACCAACAAGGCCGGCGACACCATCCTGTACTGCCCGCCCGGCCGCCGTGGCGCCCTGCGCATCCCCACCGGCATCCGCACCATCGCCGCCGGGGCCTTTGCCGGCTGCACCCGGCTGAGCTCGCTGACCATCCCCAACTTTGTGACCACCATCGAGGACGGCGTCTTTTCCGGCTGCACCGGGCTGACCACCGTCACCTTCTCCGGGGGCAACGCCCTGGGCGAGGAACTGACCGTGGGGGCCTCCGTGTTCGAGAACTGCGAGCGGCTGTCCAACGTGGTCTTTGAGGAAAACAGCAACGTGGTCACGCTGGGCGAGGCGGTCTTCAGCGGCTGCACCCGCATCACCTCCGTCAGCCTGCCCGCCACCGTCAGCACCATCTCCCAGGGCCTGTTTGCGGGCTGCACCAACCTGGTCACCATTGCCGTGGACGAGGACAATCCCTACTTCTCGGCCGAGGACGGCATCCTGTTCGACAAAGATCAGACCCGCCTGATCTACTACTCCGCCAACCTGCGCAACTCGGTGTACGCCCTGCCCGAGACCGTGGTCGAAGTGGAGGGCAATGCCTTTAACGGCAACGTCAACCTGCAGACCGTCATCTTCGGCTCCGCCATCCGCAGCATCGGGGCCTCGGCCTTCTCGGGCTGCACCAACCTGCGCAACGTGGTCTTTGTGGACGATCCCGCCGGCCTGACCGAGGGCGAGGGCCTGACCATCGGCTCCAACGCCTTCAACGGCTGCAACTCGCTGGACGCCCTGTACGTGACGGATTCGGCCGAGGCCGCCGAGAGCGAATGGGTCAAGGGCACCCCCTCCTACCTGCGGACCATCGCCGAAGGCGCCTTCTACCAGGCCCGGCTCGGCGACGTGGTGATCTCCGAGGGGCTGGAGGAGATCCAATACCGAGCCTTCTACAGCACCTCGATGACGTCAGTCAGTCTGCCCGCCAGCCTTCGGACCATCGGCGAAGCGGCCTTCTACCGCAGCCAAGACCTGGCCTCCGTGACCCTCGCCGAAAACAGCCAACTGGAGTTCATCGGCACGGACGCCTTCTACAGCGCGCCCATCCTGACCTTCACGGTGCCCGCGTCGGTCACCCTGATCGAAGGGAGCGCCTTTATGTCCACCGACCTGTCCGAGGGCTTCTTCTTCGAGGAAGAGGGCCGCACTGAGGTCATCGTGTTGGGGACTTACCTGTTCGGCAACACCGAACTGACCTCCGTCACCTTCCCCGACCTGTGCGAGGTGGCCTATGACACCACGAACGGCTATCTGGAGACCACCATCGACAGCGCCAGCAATCTGAAAGAGATCAACAACATGCCGGGACACGACAGGTATCTCTACGAGGGCGGCATCTTCTATGAGACCGACGGAAACGGCACGCCCATCATTCTGGATCACGCCGTGCTGCGGGACACTGCCTTCGTGATCCCCAACACCGTCACGACCATCCGGGGCTATGCTTTCAGCAGCATGAACACCGGCACCCTCCGCTTCGAGGAGGGCGGCACCGAGGATCTGATCGTCGAGGATGACGCCTTCAAAAACTCCGGGCTGTCCGAGGTCCACTTCCCGGCCCGCCTGGCCCAGCTGGGCAGCGGCCTGGAGGGAGGAACCAGCGGCATCGTGGGCATCGGCCCGTTCAGCTACTCCAAGGTCGAGATCGTCACCTTCGAGGACACCGAGGAAAATCCCTCCCGCCTGGAGCTGATCCCCGATCAGTGCTTCTACAGCAACGAAAATCTGACGGCCATCGAGATCCCGCGCAGCGTCAAGCGCGTGGGCGATCAGGCCTTTACGCCGGGCTGGGGCGGCGGCGGCCTTGATGAGATCATTCTGCACGAGGGGCTGGAGGAGATCGGCTACATGGCCTTTGCCTCCGACTCCGGCGAGGGGCCCTTCATCACCGAGCTGAGCATCCCCTCCACGGTGAAGTCTATCGGCCGTTTCGCCTTTGCCAACGCAACCAGCCTGACCAGCATTGTGTTCGAGCGGAATGAAGACGGCGAGTGCGCCATCGAGGTCATCGGCGCGACTGCCTTCATGGGGGCGGCCATCACCACCGTCACGCTGCCCAAAACGTTGGCCGGCTCGGCCTACGTCACCAACGAGGACACCGGCGAGGTCGTGCCCGACGGGATGCTGGCTCTGGGGCTGTTCGCTGAATGTGCCCTGCTGACCACCGTGATCTTCGAGGACGGCTGTCCCCTGATCACCTCCTACGGCGACTACGTCTTCATGGGCTGCACCAGCTACGCCGACATCACCTTCCCGGTCAATCTGCAGTCCATCGGCGACTGGGGCGAGGGCGGGGCCATCAAGACCATCACCATCCTCGACTTCTTCGATGAAGAGACCTTCATGAACTTCGTGCCCTCGCTGTCCGGGGTGACCTCCTTCACCATGGAAGCGGGCAATCCCTACCTGTATCAGGACACCTGGACGGAGAACGGAGAGACCGTGTACGGCGCCGTCTACAACGCCGACCGCACCCGCCTGCTGTACTATCCCAACTGCTACACGAACGAAAGCTACACCGTGCTGGACGGCACCCTGGAGATCGCCGACCGGGCCTTCTACGAGAACAGCTACCTGAAGGAGATCATCCTGCCCGAGGGGCTGGAAGTCATCGGCGACTACGCCTTCGGCGTGGCGGCCGACGCCCACACCACCGCGCTGGAGCGCATCGAGATCCCCTCCACCGTGGCCTCCATCGGGGAGTACGCCTTCTACGGCGCGGGCAATCTGGAGACCGTGACCTTCCGCAAGACCGACGGCAGCTGCGCCCTGACCACCATCGGGTCCTCGGCCTTCCGCCTCTGCACCAGCCTGGAGGAGATCGCCATTCCCGACAGCGTCTCCACCCTGGGCGAGAACTGGGGCTGGAATCTGGACCGTCCCGACGAGACCGCCGCCGTGTTCTACGGCTGCACCAGCTTGAAAACGGTCACCCTGCCCGCCAACCTGGTCAACCTGCTCAGCCTGACCTTCGGCAACTGCGCCAGTCTGGAGACCGTCATCGTGCCGGCCAACTCCGCCCTGCTGCGCATCGCCGAGTATGCCTTCCTGAACAGCGGGCTGCAGAGCATCGACCTGACCAACGCCGTCAACCTGACCCAGATCGCCGACTACGCCTTTGCGGACAACAGCCGGCTGACCTCGGTCACCTTCCCCACCGTCAACGGCATCCAGATCGGGGCCTACGTCTTTACCGGCACCGCCTTCACCACCCTGAACTTGCCCGCCAACATCGCGGTCATCGGGGCCCATGCCTTCGACGGGGTTTCCACCCTGACCGAGCTGACCCTGGGCGAGAACAGCCTGCTGACCGAGATCGGGGACTATGCCTTCTCGGGCACCGCCATCACCGACTTCGACTTTGACCGGGCCGCTTCCCTGCAGAGCATCGGGGCCTACGCCTTCTACGAGGCCGGACTGTCGCAGATCATCCTGCCCGACTCGGTGATCTCCGTGGGGGACTATGCCTTCTACGGCTGCGAGACCGTGACCGAGCTCCGCCTCTCCCAGAGCATCGAGGAGATCGGGGACTACGCCTTCTCGGGCACTGCCATCGGCGAGGTCTTCGTCTACGGCAACAACACCGTCATCGGCGCCGGCGCCTTCGAGGACTGCGCCTCCCTGGTCTCGGTCACCCTGGAGACCGGAGTCAGCGAGGTGGGCAACTTCGCCTTCGGCTTCACCGGCATCACCGAGATCACCCTGCCCGAGACGGTCACCACCCTGGACGGCAACCCCTTTGCGGGCTGCGTGCTGGAAAAGATCGAGATCCTCTCGCCCAACGCCGACATCCTCTTCGACGCGGAGGCGGGGACCCTGCTGAACGCCGACCAGAACCTGCTGTTCTACGTCACGCCCGAAACGTCGGGGGCCTACGTCCTGGACGACAAGATCACCTCGATCATGCCCGGCGCCTTCGCCGGATCGGCCATCACCTCGATCACCCTGCCCGACAGCTTCACCCGCATCGAGGACGGCACCTTCCGCAACTGCACCCAGCTGACCTCGATCAACATCGGCAAAAACATCACCTACATCGGGGCCGCGGCCTTCGAAAACTGCACCTCGCTGAGCTCGGTCACCTTCGAGCAGGGCGGCACCCTGGCCGTCTCCATCGGGGCCCGCGCCTTCCGGAACTGCACCTCGCTGACCAGCATCGAGTTGCCCGACCGGCTGCGCGACTTCATCACCATCGAGATCGAGATCATAGACTTCGGCGACGGATTCATCTACGAGTACGAGCACGTCTACGGCTCGCCCGGCATCGCCGACTCCGCCTTCCGCGGCAGCGGGCTGGTCTCCGTCACCTACGAGGAGGAGATCGCCCCCGGCATCTCCACCGCGGGCTACGACAGCTACGGCCTGATGATCGGGCCCAACGCCTTCCGCGACTGCGCCTCTTTGCGATCGGTCTCCTTCGGCGCCCAGCTGGGTTCCCGCACCTATGAGACCGACTGGGAGGATCCGGATCCGGACGAGTGGTACGCCGTCAACGAGTACGCCTTCTACAACTGCACCTCTTTGAGCTCGGTCTCCCTGACCGCCAACGTCGAGGAGGGCGTCATGACGACCGAGGGAGGGGAAGCGGCCGAAGTCGTCGGATTCCCCATGAGCACCACCCTGGCGCCCTATTCCTTCGCCAACTGCACTTCTTTGTCGACCTTCGAAGTGCCCTACAACCTGGTGGCCTTCCGCGAGTACTGCTTCGCCGGGTCGGGGCTGACCTCCTTCGAGCTGCCCTACTACGCCGCAGACGATAGGGGCTCGCTGGAAGTGACGGCCTACGGCATTTTCGACCACGCCTTTGAAAACTGCACCAAGCTGGAGAGCTTTGTCTCGCACGGCGAGTTCGGCTCGGTCATGAGCGTGATCGATCCCGTGCTGGGCGCCTATGCCTTCCGCGGCTGCACCGCTCTTAAGACCGTCCAGTTCGACGACATGTACGCCATCATGGACGGCGCATTCGAGAACTGCACCGCTTTGGAGACCGTCAAAATCAACTTCGTCTACAAGAACATTGTCTCCAATGCCACCGACGGGTTGCTGATCATCGCCTCGAACGCCTTTGCCAACTGCTCCTCCATCACCACGCTGAACATCACCGGCGCTTTGCAGAGCATTTCGGCCAACGCCTTTGCAAACTGCACCTCGGTGGCAAACTTCACGGTGCCCACCTCGGTCACCTCGATCGCCTCCGGCGCCTTCTCGGGCTGGACGGCCGAGCAGAACATCACCGTGCCCTTCGCCAACGCGGACGCCGTGCTGGGCGGCTGGAATTCCGGCTGGAACGGGAACGCCACCATCGTCTACGGCGGCGCCGCGGCCTGAACTTAACTTTCCTCCGGGCCGGACGGACACAACGCCGTCCGGCCCGGCAGACCGTCCGAAAGGGCGGCGGCCCGGGGAGGGCAAAAAAATGCTGTTGCCGCGGCGGCCGCGGGTCGGCCGTCGTGACGAACATGAAGGGGCGTCTTCTTTCCCCTTTTCGGACTTCCCGTTCGGAGGCCCGGAAAGGGGAGGGGAGAGCGCTTCCTTTTTCCGGGTTTTCGGCCTTTTTCGGAAGGTCCGAAAAAAGCCGGGCTGAACCGCGTTTTCACCATCTTTTGGCCTCCGCCCCGCGGGGGAGGCAGGGAGCAGACATGAAACCAGACAGTCTTTTTCAAGAGTACTACGCCCGCCTGCGGCGGGAGGGCATCCTCAAAAGCCTCCTCTGGGGGGCGGCCATCGGCGCGCTGGCGGCCTTTGCCGTCGGTTTTGCGGGCTGGTTGGCCGGATTCGGGGGATTTTTCCTCACCGTGGGCGTGTTCGCGGCCGTGACGGCGGGAGTGGCCCTGGCGGCCTACTTCCTCTTTTTCCGGCCCAATGCCCGGGCGGTGGCCCGGAGGGTGGACGCCCTCGGGCTGGAGGAACGCCTGATCACCATGCTGGAGCTGAAGGACTCCGACGACTACATCGCCCGCCGCCAGCGGGAGGACGCCGAGGCCGCCCTGGAAAAATTCGGATTGGGCAGGCTCGGCTTTGCGCTGTCCATGACCCTGACCGTGCTGCTGTGCGTGGGCGGGGCCTTCGGCCTGGGCATGACCGCGGTCAACGGCCTGACCGACCTTGGGGTGATCCCCAGCGGGGCCCAGCTGATCGCCGAGGCCCAGGGCCGCAATCCCGCCAACTACATCGACGTGGAGTACACGGCCATGACCGGCGGCGTCATCTTCGGCGAGGCCCAGCAGAACATCCGCAAGGAGACGGGGGAGACCCAAACGGTCATCGCCGTGCCGGACGACGGCTACCGCTTTTACCGCTGGACGGACGGCTATCCCTACCCCGTGCGCTCGGACACCGGCCTGACCGAGGACATCACCTTTACGGCCTGGTTCCTCCCCCTGGACGACGACGGGGCGGAGGAAGTCCCCGACGGCGACGAGGCCCTGGATCAGCCCCCCGAGGACGGCAACGCCCAGGAGCCTTCGGAGAGCCAGCCCAGCGAGGGGGTCAATCCCGAAAACTATGACTACGTCATCGACTGGACCATCAAGTACCGCGACCTGTTCGACGAGTACTACGAGGAGGCCATGGAGGCCCTGGCCCAGGATCCCGATCTGACCGAGGAGGAAAAACAGTTCCTCGAGACCTATTTCAACGCGCTGAGGTAAGCAGCCTTTCCGGATCCCAAACAAAGGGCCGTCCGGCGGCCCCGGGACCGGCAAACTGACAGAAAACAAACCGAAGAACGAAAACATTTCAAAAAGAGGGAACACAGCTATGGTTAACGAAGCAGACATCACACAGTTCAGCGAGCAGTGCAAAAGCATCTTCGAGCAGACCCGCCGGGACATCGTGGGCATGCAGGACATCGTGGAATCCGCCGTCATCGCCATGATCGCCGGCGGCAACGTCCTGCTGGAGGGCGTGCCCGGGGTGGGCAAGACCCGCCTGGTGCGGACCCTGGGACGGGTGTTCAACCTGCCCTTCTCCCGCATCCAGTTCACCCCCGACCTGATGCCCGCGGACGTGACGGGCACCAACATCGTGGTCAAGGACGAGGCCGGCAATTCCTCCTTCCAGTTCCAGCCCGGCCCCATCTTCAGCAACATCATCCTGGCCGACGAGATCAACCGCGCCACCCCCAAGACCCAGTCCGCCCTGCTGGAGGCCATGCAGGAGCACACCGTGACGGTCATGGGCGTCTCCCGCCGGCTGGAGGAGCCGTTTTTCGTGCTGGCCACCCAGAACCCCATCGAGCAGGACGGCACCTACCCCCTGCCCGAGGCCCAGATGGACCGCTTCATGTTCAAACTCATCGTCAAAAACCCAAGTTTGGACGAGCTGATGAGCATCGTGACCATGACCCAGAAGACCATGGAGGAGACCGCCGACGCCGTCTGCTCGGGCGAGCAGGTGCTGGCCATGCGCAGGACCGCCAACCAGATCCCCGTGGCCGAGGAGGTGCTGCGCTACGCCATGGTGCTGTGCTCGGCCACCCATCCCGACAGCGACTGCGCCTCGGAGGCCGCCAAAAAGTACGTCCGCCTGGGGGCCAGCCCCCGCGCCGGACAGGCGCTGATCTCGGCCGCCAAAGTCCGGGCCCTGATGAACGGCCGCTTCAACGTGGCCTACTCCGACCTGAACGCCCTGGCCTACCCGGTGCTCCGCCACCGCATCAAGCTGAACTTCGAGGCCATCACCGAGCGGGTCTCGGCCGACGACGTGGTCGCCATGATCCTGGACGAGCTGAACGGCAAAAAGCCGGCCAAAGCGGCCGAGGCGCCGGCCCCCGAAGCCGCTCCCGCCGCCGAGGAGGACCGTAAGAAGAAAAAACTGTTCGGGAGAAAGGGATGACAAACTCTTTCCTCAACGACGCCTTTTTCAGCCGGCTGGAGACCCTGGCCCTCCATCTGCGGGCCGATCTGACGGGCTTTTTCGGGGGCAGGCATCTGGTCAAGACCTACGGGCAGACGGTGGAGTTCGCCGACTACCGCGAGTACATGCTGGGGGACGACCTCCGGCGCATCGACTGGAACCTGTACAGCCGCTTTGAAAAATTCTTCATCAAGCTGTTCACCGACGAGCGGCAGATGAACGTCCAGATCTTTCTGGACTGCTCGGCCTCCATGGGCAAGGAAAATCCCCAGAAGGCGGCCTACGCGGTGAGCATGGCCGCGGCCCTGGGCTTTCTGGCCGTCCACAACACCGACAAGGTCTCCTTCCGGCTGATGCGGGAGGGGACGTGCGAGGATCCTTTCGGGGTCATCGTGGGCAAGAACACCTTTTTCCACGTGGTCAGCCAGCTCGAGGGCCTGTCCTTCGAGGGGGACACAGACCTCGGCGAGGCGGTCACCGCCTGTCAGAACCCCGGGGGGAACGACGGGCTTTCGGTGATCATTTCAGACTTTTTCACGGACAGCGACTGGAAAAAGGCGGTGGATTACCTGGTCTACAAAAAACGGCAGCTGCTTTTGATCCAGGTGCTCTCCCCCGAGGAGGTCGAACCCCTCTACATGGGGCGGGTGCACCTTCTGGACGCCGAGGCCGGAGACCTCGGGGATCCCCGGAATCTGAAGGTCCGGATCACCCGGGGGCTGCAGGAGACCTATGACGAGGCCCTGCAGGGCCTGATCGGGGAGATCCGCACATACTGCGCCAAGCGGGGGGCGGCCTTTCTGACCGTCAGGACCGACCTCCCCCTGGAAAAGACCTTTTTCAAAGAGCTGCTGAAGGTAGGGATGATGGAATGAAATGGTTGGTGCCTTTGGGCTTGCTGGGATTGCTGGGACTGATCGTCCTGCTGATCATCTACCTCATCAAGCCCAATTTTCAGAAAAAGGCGGTCTCCAGCACCTATGTGTGGAAACTCAGCCTCAAAATGCGGCGGAAGCGGAACCCGATCAACCGGATGCAGGACATCCTGCTGCTTCTGTGCCAGATCCTGGCCATCACCTGCTGCGCCCTGATCATGGCCCAGCCCGTGCTGGAGGCCTTCCGCCCCGCCCCCGTCAACCGCAAGATCGCCGTCATCGAGGCCTCGGCCTCCATGATGGCCGGCCTGGACGGGGAGACCCGCTTCGACCGCGCCCTGCAGGGGGTGCGGGAGCTGGCCGACGAGGTCATGGCGGACGAGGGGGAGATCTCGGTCATCCTGGCCGGGGAGAGCGCCCGCACCCTGACGGTGCGGACCACCCCGCGGACCTATGCCGAGCTGACCGCCGCCCTGGACGAACTGGCCGGACAGGCCGCCTCGGCGTGCTACCACGGCTCGGCCGACGTCGAGGGCGCCATGGCGCTGGCCGAGCAGATCCTGGACGAGACCCCGGACGCCGAAGTGCTGTACTACTCGTCCAAGAGCTACCTGAACCCCGGCATGGTGGAGGTGGTGGACGTCACCGACCCCGAGGAGTTCAACGTGGCCATTCTGGACTGCACCGCCGTGCTGGAGGAGAACTTCTACTCCTTCGAGGTGGATCTGGCCAGCTACGGCCGGGATTCCGACGTCACGGTGTACTGCGAGATCTACGGGGCCAACGGCGCCGAGACCGGGGTGACCCGGTACGATCTGGACGTCTGGCTGGAGGGCGATCAGCCCAAGACCCTGGTCTTTGATGCCGAAAGCACCGAATCCACGGGGATCTACGCCTACCAGTACGCCTATTTTTACATCAACGTGGAGGATTCCTTCACCTACGACAACATGTTCTACGTCTACGGCGGCACCAAGGAGACCATCCGCATCCAGTACGCCAGCTCCATCCCCAACATCTACTTCCGGGGGGGCATCATGAGCCTGCGCGACACCCTGCGCAGCCGCTGGGACATCGAGTTCGTGGAGATCAACACCAACCAGAAGCAGCCCGAGACCATGGGCTTTGACTTTTACATTTTCGAGCGCTACACGCCCTCCGCCCTGCCCACCGACGGGGTGGTCATGCTGGTCAATCCGCCCACCCTGCCGCAGGGCCTGGGCATGAACCTGACCGGCACCGTGCAGACCGGCAACATGTACCTCTCGGCGACCGGCGAGCACGCCGTCACCGACGGGGTCAACGCCGCGGAGATCTTCCTCTCCCGCTGCACGGTCATGACCTTCAGCGAGGACTACGAGATCCTTTTGACCTGCGGGCGGGGGACCCCGGCCTATGCGGTGCGCAACGACCCCTCGACCAAGATCGTGGTCATGCCCTTCGAGCTGCAGAACTCGGACGGCTCCATCGTGCTGGAATTTCCCAAGCTGTTCCTCCGCACCTTCAACTACTTTTTCCCCTCCACCATCGAGCGCAACAACTTCGAGGTGGGGGAATCGGTGCAGCTGAACGCCCGGGCCACCTCGCTGACCGTCAGCGGACAGGGCGAGGAGTTCGAGCTGACCGACCTGCCTCAGGAGATCGTGCTGAACACCTACGGCACCTACACCCTGTCCCAGGTCCTGTTCACCAATGAGGAAGTGTTCGAGAACTTCTACGTCAAGATCCCCAACGCCGAGAGCGACTTTGTCACCCCCATCCCCGAGCTGGAAAATCCCCACGTGGAGGCCCTGCCCGAGGACGAGGACTACGACCTGATCCTGTTCCTGGCCGGCGCGCTGGTGCTGCTGCTGTTCGTGGAGTGGGCCATCGCCAGCCGGACGCAGTAGGGAGGAGAAGAAGATATGTACAATTTCACGATCGGATTCGAATATCCCTGGCTGCTGCTCCTGCTCATCCCGGCCCTGTTCTTCACCGTCTTTCACTACTTCCGGTCGGCCAAAAAGTACCGGCGCAACCGCAACCGCATCACCTCCATGGTGCTGCACGGGCTGATCATGGTCCTGTGCATCAGCGTGTTCGCCGGCGTGGCCTTCCTCTACGACGTCCCCAACGAGGACAACCAGATCTACCTGCTGGTGGACATGTCGGACAGCGGCGGGGAGAGCGAACAGCAGCGGGACCAGCTGGTCCAGGACATCCTGGACGAGAGCCGCTCCCAGTTCAACGTGGGCGTGGTGCTGTTCGGCTACGACCAGGTGCTGGCCTCGGAGCTGAGCTATGACACCGACGAAGTCTACCGCCGGTACCTGAGCGCCCAGCTGCCCGACACCTCGGCCACCGACATCGCCGCCGCCATCAACTACACCCGCGGGCTGATCACCCAGCCGCTGACCGCCAAGATCGTGCTGATCTCGGACGGGCTGGAGACCGACGGCGACGGACTGACGGCGGTGCGCACCGCGGCCGCGGACGGCATCCGCATCGACACCGTGACCGTCACCCGCCCCGAGACCGCCGAGGTCGAGATCATCAGCCTGGTCACCCCCGACTACAACGTGGCGGTGGGGGACTCCTTCCGGCTGACCGTGGGGCTGCGCAGTTCTGTGGAAGGCCCGGCCGTCCTCACCCTCTACGACAACGGCGAGGCCGCCGGCACCGCCGAGGTCGAGCTGACCGTCGGCACCCAGGAGGTCGCCCTCGATTACGCCTTCACCGCGCCGGGCATGCACACCCTGAATTTCGAGGTGGCCAATTCCTCGGACACCCTGACCCAGAACAACGCCTACTACAGCTACATCGACATCGCGGTGTTCGACCGCATCCTCATTCTGGAGCGCAACACCGGCGAGTCCGACGAACTGAGGGGGATCCTGACCGACGAGACCGGCTACACGGTGGACGTGGTCAACGTTCGCACCAATCCGCAGAACGTGCCCGCCTCGGTGGACGGGCTGCGGCAGTACGATGAGATCGTGCTGGTCAACATCTCCAATGCCGATCTCCAGGGCGAGGGGATGCCCGAGGGCTTTGACGAGATGCTGAACACCTATGTCCATGAGTACGGCGGCGGGCTGTTCACGGTGGGGGGCAACGACGACGCCGGATCGGAGGAGAACGCCTACAACCGGGAGGACCTCCGGGGCACCCTGTACCAGGAGATGCTCCCCGTGGAGGCCATCGACTACACCCCGCCCTTGGGCGTGGTCTTTCTGCTGGACGTCTCGGGCAGTATGTTCTGGGGGATCGACGCCTCGGGCAAGACCTACCTGGATCTGGCGGTGGAGGCCATCACGGCCTGCCTGCAGTACTCGCTGAGCGATCGGGACTACTGCGGGATCATGGCCCTGGGCGATCCCGCCGTCGAGATCTCCCCGATGCTCCCCGTCCCCCAGATGGCCCGGATCATCGCCTCCATGAACAACCTGGAGATGAGCCTGACCGGCACCCCCTACGCCTCCTCGATCGAGGCCGCCGGCTCGGCGCTGATGGCCTTAAGTTCGGTGGAAAAGCGGCACATCGTCATCGTCTCGGACGGCGATCCCACCGACGAGGGGGGCTACGAGACCTACCGCAAGCCCATCGAGCGGTTCGCCAAGCTCGGGGTGACGGTGACCATCGTCAACCTGAGCTCGGGCGGCTACGACACCGACATGGAGCGGGCCGCGGCCCTGGGCAACGGCCGGTACATCAAGATCAACAACGTGCAGGAACTGACCGACAAGATGCGCAACGAGCTGGAGGCGCCCGAGATCAAGGGGGTCAACTACGAGACCTTTACCCCGGTCATCCGCACCCACACTTCGGTGGTCAGCGGAGTCACCCAGGACGACATGCCCACTCTGGACGGCTTCTACGGCACCAGGATCAAGGAGGACGCCACCTCGGTGCTGGTGGGGGAATACGTCCCCATCTATGCCCAGTGGAAGTACGGAGAGGGGTCGGTGGGCAGCTTCATGTGCGACCTGAACGGCACCTGGTCGTCGGCCTTTCTGGAATCGGCGGCCGGTCAGCAGATCCTCAAGAACATCGCGGTGGCCCTCTTCCCGACCCGGGACATCCGGCCGGCCGAGATCGGCGTCAGCCTGAGCCTGGGCAACTACTCCACGGTCATGAGCGTGTTCACCGAGCTGAACGAGGGGGAGGTCATCGAGGCCTCCTACCGCACCGCCGGAGGCGGGGGGAGCGGGGAGACTGTCACCCCCATCGCCATGAATCCGGACAACGGCTACACCCGGACCACCTTTGTCATCACCCAGCCCGGCGTCCACGAGGTCGTGGTGCGCAAGCTGGACGCTGCCGGCAACGTGCTGGCCACTTCCTCGGTCTACCGGGTGTTCTCCTACTCGGCGGAGTACGAAGTGCTCTCCGACCGGGACGGCGCCGCCTTCCTGGCCGAACTGGCCGCCGGCGGCAACGGCAGCGCGGTGGCCGATCCCTGGGAGGTCTACGAGGGCTTCGAGACCGCCCTCCACGTCAGCTACGATCCCCGCCTGGCCTTCTGCCTGGCCGCCCTGATCCTCTTCCTGCTCGACATCGCCGTGCGGAAGTTCAAGTTCAAGTGGCCGCACGAGCTCATCCGCGAGCACCGGGCCAAGCGGTCGGAAAAGCGGGACTAAGGCCGCTCCGGTCCGCGGACTTCCGGGACCGGACAGAAGGCCGGCCCTGTCCCCGCGACAGGACCGGCCCTGCGGCCGGATCCTGAGATCGGAAAACTTCGAGAACGGGAAAAGAAACGGGAAAAGAGAAGATGAAAAAGACAGCAAAGATCAAACGGATGCTTCCCTTCCTCGGCCTGCTGGCCGCCCTTTTTGCCCTGCTGGCCCTGACCGGGTGCAGCGGGAGCCAGCTGGCCCGGCCCAACGGCCTCTATGTGGACGACATCTCCCAGACGCTGACCCTGAACTGGAACAACGTGCAGTACGCCTCGGGCTACGAGGTGGAGCTGAACGGGTCGGTCACGGAGTCCCGGCGCAGCACCTTTTCCATGGACGAGCTGGAGCCGGGGAGCTATCAGATCCGGGTGCGGGCCAAGGGGGACGGCATGCGCTACGTCGATTCGGCCTGGTCGGAGCCCATCTCCTACCAGAAAGACGCCGACTCCGGCCTGCGCTACCGGCCGGTCGACAACTACACGGCCTACGAGGTGGCGGGGCTGGGCACGGCCTCCGGCGAGGTGACGGTGGACGACACCTACCGGGGCCGCCCGGTGGTGCGCATCGCCGAATCGGCCTTTTCGGGGGCGACCGAGCTGACCGGCATCGTGATGGGCAAAAACATCACCGCCATCGGCAAGCGGGCCTTTTCCAACTGCACCAACCTGACCGGCGTCACCCTGAACGAGGGGCTGACCTCGGTGGGGGAATACGCCTTCCAGCGCTGCATCGCCCTGGAAAGCCTGACCCTGCCCGACTCGCTGACCGCGGTCAGCGACTACTGCTTCGCCTCCTGCGAACAGCTCAAGCAGGTGACCTTCGGAAGCGGGGTGCAGTCGGTGGGGCTTTACGCCTTTTCCAACACCGGGCTGACTTCCCTGACCCTGCCCGATCAGGTGACCTCGCTGTCGGACTATGCCTTCTACAACTGCGCCTCTCTGGAGACGCTGACGTTGAGCGCCGGGCTGACCGACCTTCCCGCCCACGCCTTTGACACCTGCCCGGCCCTGACCGGGATCGAGCTGCCCGCCGGCATTCGGACCCTGGGCGAGTTCGCCTTTGCCCGCTGTTCGGCCGTGCAGAGCCTGGTCATTCCGGACGGCGTGACGGCGGTGGGGGGCTCGGCCTTTCTGGACTGCACCGCCCTTTCCGAGGTCGAGATCGGCTCCGGCACCCGGTCGATCGGGGAGGACGCCTTTGCCGGCACCGCCCTGTGGCAGACCGAGGAGACCTTCGTGTACGCCGACCACTGGCTGATCGGCTGCACCCGGGAGTCCTTTGCCGAGGAACTCTCCTTCGCGGTGACGCCGGAGGTCCTGGCCGAGGGCACGGTGGGGGTGGGAGACGGCGCCTTCTACGACGTGGAGGGCATCTTCCGGGTGGTCCTGCCGGCCTCCGTCCGCTTTGTGGGGCAGAACGCCTTCGCCTTCATCGACACCCTGATGTCGGCGGACACCGGCGGCGCCGAGGTCGTGGGGGCCTATTCCTTCTACAGCTGCACCATGCTGAGCGAGCTGACTCTGGGGAGCGGCCTTCTGGAGATCGCCTCCCATGCCTTTGCCAACTGCGAAAAGCTGACCGAGGTCGATCTGCCCGATTCCCTGGAGCAGATGGGGGACTATGCCTTCTACGCCACCGGGCTGTGGCTGGCCGCCGACCTCATCGTCTACGCCGACGACTGGGTGGTGGGCGTGCGCTTCCCCCAGATCTTCTACCTGGAGCAGGTGGTCCTGGATCCCGCGACGGCGGGTCTTGCCGATTACGCCTTCTACAACGCCGTCGGCTACCCCAGCATCACCCTGAACGAGGGACTGCGGGTCATCGGAAAGGCGGCGTTTTACAACTGCGTCTCCCTGACCTCGATCAACATCCCCTCCACGGTGGAGGCCGTTCCCGACTACGCCTTCTACAACTGCACCAACCTGACCGGGGTGACCTTTGCCGGCCACACCAGCTCGCTGGGGCGCTCGGCCTTCTACGGCTGCGTGGCCCTGTCCGGGATCGAACTGCCCCAGAGCATGCGGCAGGTGGGGGCCTATGCCTTCTACGGCTGCACCGGGCTGATCTCGGCCGACCTCGGCGGGGCCTGGTCGGTGGGGGACTGTGCCTTCTACGGCTGCACCAAGCTGGAGTCGGTCGAGGTCCCAGACACCGTGACCTCGTTGGGCCGGCACGTCTTTAACGGCTGCGCCGCCCTGACCGAAGTCTACCTGAGCCGGAACCTGTCCGCCGTTCCCGACTACGCCTTCGCCAACTGCACGGCCCTTGCCGAGATCACCCTGCCCGCCGGCGTGCTCTCCCTGGGCAGCCACGCCTTCTTCAAGTGCACCGCCCTGCGGGAGGTCATCCTGACCGACGGGCTGGAGCGGATCGGCAACTATGCCTTCTACGGCTGCACCGCCCTGGAGAACATCCGCATGCCCGCCACGCTGACGGAGATCGGCCGCTATGCCTTCCGGGGAGACGCCGCCCTGAAAAGCGTGACCCTGGGCGCCGCCCTGGAGCGGGTGGGCCTGAATGCCTTCTACGGCTGTCACGCCCTGACCGTCTACGCCGAGGCCGCCGCCCCGGGAGAGAGCTGGGACGGCCTGTGGAATTCCTCCTTCCGCCCGGTGTTCTGGGGATGCACCCTCCGGGAGGGCGCGGTCTCCGAAGTGCCGGGGGCCGGCTCCTCCGAGAACGGCGAGGCCCTGAACGGCGTCTTTGCGCCCTTCCGGCCGGGCTACCTCTTCGGGGGCTGGAGCCGGAACGGCGGGGAAGCGATCCCGGCCGAAGAACTCTTCGCGGCGGGAGAGGGACCCTTTGCCGCCGTCTGGGTGCGGGATACAACAAATACGGAAGACTGACAAAGAGGAGACTGTCATGACAAAGAGCAAAAAATGGATCATCATCGCGGCCGCGGCCGCCGTCGTCGTATTGGCCGCCGTTCTCGTCATCGTGCTGACCCTGCCCAAGACCCGGGTCAGTTCGATCTCGATCGGGCGGAACGAGATGCCCCGCCTCTCCTACGTGCAGGGGCAGGAACTCGACCTCTCGGAAGGGGTGCTGACCGTGTCCTACAGCGACGGGACCACGGAGACCCTCGCTCTGGACGCGGAGGGGGTGGAGATCTCGGGCTACGACCCGGACCAGACGGGCCCCCAGACGGTGACCGTCCGCTTTGAGGAGCAGATCTTCAATTTTGAAGTGACGGTGATCGAGCGCATCCGGGTGGAAAACGCCCAGACCGTCTACTACGAGGGGGAGGCGCTGGACACCTCCCGGGGCCGGCTGGTCATCGCCCGCGACGACGCCACCACCTTCAACGTGCCCTTCTCGGACAGCACAGTCACCTTCGAGGGCTTCGACTCCTCGGAGCCGGCCGTGGATCAGCAGATCACGGTGCGCTACCAGAGCGGGGAGCAGAACTATGCCGCGGTGTACGCCGTGACCGTCTACACCACCGACAACGCCGTGCTCACCCCGCCCCGCAAGACCGACTACAACTCGCACGAGGAGTTTCAGCCGAGCGGCGCCTACATCACCTACTCCAACGGCGACCCCTCCTACGACAAGAGCATCCCGGTCACCGAGGACATGATCTCGGGGCTGGACTTTTCGCTGGTCACCCCCGAAAATTCCCCCATGGAGCAGACCGCCGTGGTGACCTACGGGGGCCGGGAGTACCCCTTCACGGTGACCGTCACCTACAGCCAGGTCACCGCCCTGCAGGATCTGCTGGAGGAGTACGCCTTTGTCTGGAACGAGCCTGAGATCCCCGAGATCACCGAGGAAACGGGTCAGCGGGCGGAGGAGTGCCTGGAACTTTACCTCGCCCTGTCCGGGACCGAGCGGGCCTATGTCCAGGACATCCTGCCCGCCATCCGCATCGCGGCCGTCTACGCCGCCGGACAGTGGCGGGAGGCCCTTGAGGCCTGCCAGGACTGCTTCTTCGTGGCCGACGGCTCCGTCCGCTATACGCTGGTCAGCTATGCGGCGGCCGCGACGGCGCTGGAGACGGTCTCGGACGAGACCGCCGACCTCAACGCCCTGGCCGAGGAGATCCGGTCGGTCTTTCTGATCAACTTCCCCGCTCAGGAGATCGGCGGACAGCGGATGGACGAGTACCTGTCCGACGTCGCCGCCTACCTGGACGGGAAGGAGGACCTGTCGGGGGTGCTGACCTTCCTGACCGGGCTGTACGAGACGCTGGAGGGGGTGCCCTCGGACGCGGCCGACCTGACGGTCTACGGGACTGAATTCCAAGAGGCCCTTGCCATGCTCCTGCCCGAGGAAGGGGAGCAGGCCCCCGACCTCGCTCCCTACCGGCAGGTGATCGCCCAGGTCTCGGCCTGGCGGGAGAACCACGACTTTTTTGACCTGCTGTACGCCTACTGCCTGGCGGCGGAGGATCCGGACTCGATCGAAAAGCTCAAGGAGATCGTGCTGCCCGCCGATCTGGAGGCCCTCTACAACGACCTGATCAACGCCGTCATCGAGTACTCGGCCATCACCGAGGGAACGGGGAACGGCAGATCCTCCGACAGCACCCTGATGGTCTACTACTACCGGCTGGCCAGGGAGCTGGCCGCCGGGATCGCGGCCCAAGGCGAGGGCATGATCTTCGACCTGTACGGCGACCTGACCTTTAACGGCGTCCTCTCCGACGGGGAGGGGGAGCCGATCCCCGTCAGCTTTGACGATCTGTTCGTCTTCCTCGAGAGCAGCGAGACCGGCTGGTTCGACCTGATGGCCGGGGTGCTGGACGATCCCGATCTGACCGCCCTGTGGGAGGCCTATCTCGAGCTGCTGGATACCCCCGACGCCGAGCTCGACGCCAAAATGCAGGCCTTTGCGGGCGATCTGCTCACCCTCCGGCCGGGGCAGCTGAACAGCTTCCTCTACTCGGTCAACGTCTACTATGCGGGCTACGAACTTCCCGCCCTGGACACCGAAAACCAGTACACCGTGCTCATTCGCATGCTGACCTCCTACTTCGGTGAGCGGTTCAGCGAGGAGGAGTTCTCCATGTTCCGCAGCCTGCTGCTGGCCGCCGAGCACTTCGCCTCGGTCAGCGAGCGGGAGGACGCGGTCACGGACTTTCTGACCGCCCTCGGACAGGTGACCGAAGCCTATGACGCCGCCGCGGACAAGGCGGACTTCGAGGCCTGCTTCGGGGAGGCCTACCGGCAGCTGCTGGCCTTTGCCGCCCTCTACGACGAGGACGGCACCCTGAAGCCGATCACCGTTCCCGCCGAGTGGCAGCAGGTCCTGGAGGCCCTGGCCGCCCAGATCAACAACGTCTTCTATGCCGATTCCCTGATCTCGCCCGCGGAGGGATCGGACGCGGTGGCCGAAAACGCCCACATCCGCCTGTTCGCCTCCTACGAGACCGCCCGGCAGCTGGCCGAGCGCATCCTGACCGAGGCGCCCGAGGCCGTCCGGCAGGCCTATCTCTGCCGGATGGTGGACTTCGGCGAAATCTCCATGACGCTGGACTACGCCATGTCCGTTGCCATGTCCATGGGCGTGCGGCGCTACGCCGACCTCCGGCTGACCTATGACGACGGGACCAGCGGCCCCACCATCTGGGACATCGTCTTCGAGTCTCCGGACCTTCGGGCCTTCCTGGCCAAAGCCGAGCCGGTGCTGTGGACCGAACCCGAGGGCGAGGCCTATCTCTCCGCCGAGGAGGCGGCCGGGGTGATGGAGGCCTTCCTCGAGCTCACCGCCGACGAGCAGTCGCTGTTCAACATGCTGCAGTCCTTCCAGGAGGGCAAGGCCTACTACTACGACGGGCTTTCGGCCGTCTTTGCCGGGCACTTCGCTCAAAGCGCGGCCCTGCAGACCGCCGCCGAGGCCCTGCTGGATCTCGAGCAGGCCGCGCTGGAATGGCTGAACTTCCAGGGAGAGAGCGATCTTTCCGAGGAGCAGCAGGCCGATCTCGAGGCCGCCCGCCAGGCCGCGCAGGCGGCGCTGACCGCGATGGAGGAGGCCCTGGCCGCCCTGTCCGAGACCGAGCGCACCGAGTTCGACGCCCTGTTTGCCGGGATCTGGATCCACTATCAGGAGGTCCTCGCCGACCTCGGTGCCTGAGGCACTTCCTGTACGCCCGTTCCGATTGCCTGCTCTTCTCAAGTTTAACCCTCGCGGCGGGCTTTCGAGGTGCTTTTGTAAGTCCCTGCTGAAACGTTGTTTTACGGCAAAACCTTTCGGAGGTCGGATCTTTCCGGCCTCCGATATTTTTTTGCGGTTCTGCGCGGTATTCCCTCGCTCAAGACAAGAGCAAATGCTTTTCCCCAGGGAGAGTTGCGAGGCGCCGGGAGAAAGTGGGGTCCGGCGCTGTCCGCAGCATGATTTTTTCAGCCGGTGCGGCAGACAGGGGGCCGGAGAGGGAAAGAGGGAAAAGGACAGAGATCAAGATTTTTGTATCCCTTCTTTTGAAAGAACCCGGTTCGGGAACGCCCAAGGCCTTCAGGTTCCTTGACAGGGGTCGGAAAAGATGATATAATAAAAATACTATAATAAAGAAAAACGATCAGGACGGAAAGAAAGATGTTCCATGGTTCCGCACAACAAAGACGGGGCGGCCGGTTGGCCGGTCCCGCCGACTGAGGCAGGAAAGAACAGCTTTTCCGGGGCCTTTTGGCTCCGGGCCGTCGGGCGCCGTCCGAAGGACCGCAGGCTTCCTGCGGTCTTTTTTCATGCCCGAAGACGAGCGGAACAGCGTAAGGAGGGACCGCAGGAAGATCTTCCGCGGCTGATCGCGGACCCGGCGCGATCAAACGGGAGGAATGTCTGTGTCACAAATTCAAATCAAAGATCTGACTTTTGCCTACGAGGGAGGGACCCCGGTCTTCGAGCATTTCAGCCTTTCGCTGGATACGGACTGGAAGACCGGTCTGGTGGGCCGCAACGGCCGGGGCAAGACCACGCTGCTGGGCCTGCTGTCCGGCGAGCTGCGGGGCCGTGGGCTGATCCTGTCCGAGCGGGAGCCGGCCCGGTTTCCCTTTGCCTGCGACCTCTCCCGGACGGCCGGGGCGATGCTGGCCGCCCGCTCCGGGGCGGAGGCGTGGGAGATCGAGCGGGAGTGGTCGCTGCTGGAGGCCCCGGAGGAGGCGCTGTCCCGCCCGCTGGCCGAACTTTCGCCGGGGGAGCGGACCAAGGCGATGCTGGCCGCCCTCTTTCTGGAGCCGGAGCGCTTTCTGCTCCTCGACGAACCCACCAACCATCTGGACGCCAGGGGACGGGAGCAGGTCGGGCGCTATCTGCGGCGCAAACGGCGGGGCTTTCTGCTGGTCTCGCACGACCGGGATTTTCTGGACGCCTGCACCGATCACACCGTCAGCCTGAACCGGGCGGACTGCGACGTGGTCCGGGGGAGTTTTTCGGTCTGGTTCCGGGAAAAGGAGGCCGAGGACCGGGCCGCGCTGGAACAGAATCAGAAGCTGAAAAAGGAGATCGTCCGCCTGCGCGAGTCGGCCCGGCAGGCTTCGGAATGGGCCGACCGGGCCGAGCGGAGCAAGAAGGGCGGCCGGGACGGCGCCCCCCGGCCGGACCGTGGCTACATCGGCCACAAGGCCGCCAAAATGATGAAGCGGGCCGGGGTGCTGAAGGACCGCCGGGAGGCCGCGGCCGAGGAAAAGGAGGGGCTGCTGAAAAACGTGGAGCAGGCGCCGGACCTGAAGATCGCGCCGCTGACCTTTCACACCGACCGCCTGGCGGAGCTGCGGAAGGTGGGCCTGACTTTTTCGCGGCCGCTGTTCGAGGGGGTGGACCTCACCCTGCGCGAGGGGGAACGGGTGGCGGTGACCGGACCCAACGGCTGCGGCAAGAGCAGCCTGCTCTCCCTGGTCTGCGGGGATCGGCTCCCCACCTCCGGACAGGTCCTGATCAGCCCCCGTCTGGTGATCTCCCGGCTGGAACAGGAAAGGGCCCTTTCGGGCAGTCTGGAGCAATTCCTGGCCGAACGGGGGCTGGAGCCCAGCCGCATGCTCACCCTGCTGCGCAAGCTCGACTTCTCCCGGGAAAGTTTTGACCTTCCCCTGCAGGCGCTCAGCGAGGGCCAGCGCAAAAAGCTGCTGCTGGCGGCCAGCCTCTGCCGGCCGGCCCATCTCTACGTCTGGGACGAACCGCTCAACTATGTCGACCTCTGGACCCGCATCCAGATCGAGCGGCTGATCCTGGATTCCCGCCCCACCTTGCTGTTCGTGGAGCACGATGCCGCCTTTGTCCGCCACATCGCCACCCGGGTGCTGGATCTATCCCCCCGCGGAGCCTGAAGGGGCGGCACCTGGCAACGCGCCCAGGCGGCATCGCCGCCATGAAGGCACGCCCACTCGTATGGAGTGGGAGTATTGATTTATTTATCCTGCGATAAATTTTGGTCGATATGCGGCCTATGGCCGCTCGATATGTGGGCTTGCGCCCACTCGATATGCAAAGTTCCGCTACGCTCACTTTGCTCGATATGTGCCGCTTTG
>CALVJY010000015.1 GCA_944332455.1 uncultured Clostridia bacterium | reverse complement strand
TCCCGTCCTCTCCCGGCTTTCCGCGTTTGTTTCCCGTCCTCTCCCGGCTTTCCGCGTTTGTTTCCCGTCCTCTCCCGGCTTTCCGCGTTTGTTTCCCGTCCTCTCCCGCCGATCTTCGGCCTTCCCTCTGTCCCGCTCCGGCCCTCCCTCCCCTCCTTTTTCCTCCGCCGGCTCCGGCCTTTGCCTGACAACTCCGGAAAAGACCCTTCCCCTCCCGCCCTGAATGTAAATTTTATGTAAAGTCATGGGGAAATTTTCGACAGAGGGGGCAAAACGGTTGCCTTGAAAGGGGATTCTCTGTTACAATATTTTGTAAAGGAACGGTAAAGTTTTTGTAAAATCGAGGATCGAATGGAACTTGGAGAATTTTGGAATCTGCTGATATCCAACCCCGCCATCCTGATCACCTCCCTGCTGACCCTGGGGGTGATCTTGGTGAACGGCTGGACGGACGCGCCCAACGCCATCGCCTCCTGCGTGGGGACCCGGGCCATGCCCCCCCGCGCGGCCATCTGGATGGCGGCCCTGTTCAACTTTCTGGGCGTGCTGGTGATGACTTCCCTGAATGCCACCGTGGCCATGACCATCTACAACATGGTGGACTTCGGCACGGACGCCCACGAGGCGCTGGTGGCCCTGTGCGCCGCCCTGTTCGCCATCGTGGTCTGGGCCACCGCAGCCTGGAAGTTCGGCATCCCCACCAGCGAGAGCCACGCGCTGATCGCGGGCATCTCGGGGGCGGCCATCGCCATGCACAACAGCTTTGCGGGCATCAACGGCGGAGAATGGATCAAGGTCATCTACGGGCTGCTGCTCTCCACCGTGCTGGGCTTCGGCATGGGCTTTGTGATCGCCAAGGCCGTGCAGGGGATCTGCCGGCGGATGGACTACCGCAAGGCCAACCGCTTTTTCCGGGGCGGACAGATCTTCGGGGCGGCCGCCATGGCCTTTATGCACGGGGCCCAGGACGGGCAGAAATTTATGGGCGTGTTCCTTTTGGGCATGGCCCTGGCGCAGGGGCAGGCCGGCGGGACCGTCGCGACGGTCCCCATCTGGCTGATGATCCTGTGCTCGCTGGTGATGGGCGTCGGCACCTCCATCGGGGGGCTGAAGATCATCAAATCGGTGGGCCTGGACATGGTAAAACTGGAAAAATATCAGGGATTTTCGGCCGATCTGGCGGGCGCGGGCTGTCTTTTGATCGCCTCGCTGACCGGCATCCCCGTCAGCACCACCCACACCAAGACCACCGCCATCATGGGGGTGGGCGCGGCCAAGCGGGTGCGTTCGGTCAACTGGGGCATCGTCAAGGATATGGTCCTGACCTGGGTCCTGACCTTTCCGGGCTGCGGCGCCATCGGCTATCTGATGGCAAAGCTGTTCATGCTCATCTTCTGAGACCGATTTTTTTGCCCCGCTGAGGGCTTTTGGGAGGATCACAATGTCCAAGGAAAAAGTAAAGACGGAAAACATGGAAAAAGAAAACAAGAAGAAGGAAAACAGAAAGAAAGGCAACAAGTACTTTGACTACTTCATTCAGATGTCCGACTTTTCGGTGAAGGCCGCCGAGCTTTTGCAGGACAACACCCGGAATTTCCAGCCCGACAGGCTGGGGGTGCAGATCGAAAAGATGCACGCCATCGAGCACGGCGCCGATCAGCTCCGCCATCAGCTGACCCATGAGCTGATCCGGGAGTTCCTTCCCCCCATCGACCGGGAGGACATCGTGGACCTGGCCAATCACATCGACGATGTCACCGACGCGGTGGAGGACGTGCTGCTGCGGCTTTACATGCTGAACATCCGCCGCATGCTGCCGGACGCGGTCACCTTTACCGAGGTCGTGCTGCAGTGCTGCCAGGCGGTCAAGGCCGCCCTGGAGGAATTTCCCAACTTCAAAAAATCCGCCACCATCCGGGATCTGGTCATCGCCATCGACGGCATCGAAGAGGAGGGCGACCGCCTGTACACCAAGGCCGTGCGCGCCCTGTACGAGGCCGGCGGGGATGCGCTGGAGGTGTCGGCCTGGCGGGAGACCTTCCAGCGGCTGGAGCGGTGCTGCGACTGCGCCGAGGACGTGGCCAAGACCATCGAGACCATCATTCTGAAGAACGGCTGAGCCCCGCAGGAGGACGGCCCCTGGGGGGCGTCCTCCTGTTTGATTTTCGGGAGAAATTTTCTTACGGCACGTTTGCGCCGGCAGAACTGCGGTCCTGCCGGCCTTTTGCATGATGATCCTCGCCCGGTTTCCTGCCCGCCCGGCTTTCCCTCCCCGCTCCGTGCCGTTCCCGCCGGAGTTTTCCGCATCCCCTGACCTTTCCGCCCGTTTGATCTTTTCCGCCTCCTCTCCCTTTCCCCTGCCCGCCGTGTCAGGGGGAAGAGCCGGCCCTGAAAAACGGAAAGAAAATCCTTCCGGCCTCTCCCCTGTGGGGTCCGGGGCAGAAAAGTTCGGCCGGGCTGTTTGAAAGCCCGGCAAAGGGTTTAAAATAGTATGAGCGGAACTTTCCGCCAACCGGCCTCCGACCGGAAAAACGAGCTGCCCCCCGGGGCAAAGGAGAACGTTTTATGTCCAAAGAATGCGACATCACCCTGAAAAATCTGGTGCTGGCCGGCATCGGCGCCCTGGCGACCTCAGCCGACAAGTCCAAGGAACTTTTCCATGAATTCGTCAAGCAAGGTCAGTCCGCCGTGGAGCAGGGCAAAGTGGCCAACGAAGAGCTCAAGCGCGACCTCAAGGAAAAGGTCAAGGACTGCGTCAACGTGACCATCGTCAAGCCCTCGGACAAGGATTCGGTGCTGGAAGCTCTGGAGGAGCTGAGCCCCGAAGATCTGGCCGCCGTCAAGGCCAGACTGGAGGAAATGGAGAGATCCGATGACGGAACAAAAGACCAAAAGGCGGAATAAGCCCAAGGGACGGCTGGGAGAAATTCTGGCCGTCCTTTTAAAATACAACGCGGTGCTGGGCCGCTCCCCCGAAAAGACCCGTTTGGTTTTGGAGGAGCTGGGGCCCACCTTCGTCAAGCTGGGGCAGATCATGTCCATGCGCTCCGATCTTCTGCCCATCGAGTACTGCAAGGAGCTGGAAAAGCTGCGCACGTCCGTCCGCCCCATGCCGTTCGCGCAGGTGCGGCGGCTGGTGGAGAGCGAGCTGGGCCGGCCGCTGGAGGAAATTTTTTCCTCCTTCTCCCCCGAGGCGCTGGGGTCGGCCTCCATCGCCCAGGTCCACCGCGCCGTCTTGAAGAGCGGGGAGCCCGTGGTGGTCAAGGTCCGGCGGGAAAACATCCGGGAGATCATGGCCTCGGACATTGAACTGCTGAAAAAGGCCTCCGGGATGATCAAGCTGGCCATCCACTCCGGCCAGGCCATCGACTACGGCCTGATCCTGGACGAGATGTGGCAGATCACCCAGCAGGAGATGGACTTTCTGAACGAGGCCGCCAACATGGAGAAGTTCCGCACGCTGCACGAAGAGGTGGCCTACGTGTCCTGTCCCCGCCCCTACCCCGAGCTGACCACGGCCGGCGTGCTGGTGATGGAGGAAGTCCGGGGCATCGAGATCAGCAAAAAAGAGGAGCTGACCGAGGCCGGCTACGACCTGGAGGAGATCTGCGCCAAGCTGTGCGACAACTACGTCAAGCAGATCGTGGACGACGCCTTTTTCCACGCCGACCCCCACCCCGGCAACATCCGCATCCAGGACGGCAGGATCGTCTGGCTGGACTTCGGCATGATGGGCACCCTTTCCGAGCGGGACCGCCAGCTCTTCCGGGAGGCCGTCACCGCCATCGCCGAGCACGACGTGGACGCCCTGAAGACCATCGTGCTGACCCTGGGGGTGTACAAGGGGGAGATCGACCACTCCAAGCTGTACGACGACATCGACGCCCTGCTGACCAAGTACGGCCGCATGGACATCGGCCAGATGAATCTGGGCGTGATGATGGAGGATTTTTTGCAGACCGCCAACCGCAACGGCATCTCCCTGCCCAAGGGCATGTCCATGTTCGGGCGGGGGCTGATGACCCTGGAGGGGGTGGTGGCCGACCTCTGCCCCACCATCAACCTGGTGGAGATCATGGCCAACCACATCGCGGGGGGGCGTCTGGCCGGCATGGACTGGAAAAAGGAGCTGACCTCCCTGCTGAAAAACGTGGCCGTCTCCTCCAAAAAGTCGCTGGAGATCCCCGCCCAGCTTTCGGACTTTCTGAAGATGAACATCCGGGGGCAGTCCCGGCTGAACCTTTCCCTCAACCTGGACGAGCGCAGCCGCAAATTTCTGGACCGGATCACCACCCGCGTGCTGTCGGTGGTGCTGCTGGCCGCCCTTCTGGTCACTTCCGGCCTGCTCTGTCTGATCCAGACCGGCCCCACCCTGATCGGCCTTCCCCTGCCCGCCTTCATCGGCTTTTGCCTGACCGCCCTGTACGCCCTGTTTGTGCTGATCTTCCGACGAAAGTAACCCTTCTCCCTCTGCCCTGTGTTCTTGGGGCCTTTTTCTCCCGAACGGGAGTTTTCCGGAGAAATTTATGGATAAGTTTCAGATCCGCGAGGATCCCGCCGCCCATCTGGCCGGCCTGAGGGCCTGGCTGAAGGAGACCGAGGGCCAGCCTCTGGAGGAGATGAGCGACTTTTTTACCGTCCGGCTGGACGACTACGAAAGGCACATGAAGACCTGGCAGGACGCCTACCGGGCCCTGCCCGACTTTTTCCCCTTCGCCATGCGGGACCTTCTGGACCTGGGCTGCGGCACCGGTCTGGAGCTGGAGTCCCTGTTTCCGGTCTTTCCGGACCTGCGGGTGACCGCCGTGGACCTGTGCGTCCCCATGCTCGAACGGCTGGAGGACCGCTTTACCTCGGTCTGCACCCTGCGGGGGGACTACTTTGCCATGGACTATCCCCCCGAGGCCTTTGACGGCGTGCTCTCCTTCCAGTCCCTCCACCACTTCTCCCCAGACAAAAAGGCCGGCCTTTACGCCCGCCTGTACCGGACGCTGCGGCCGGGCGGGGTGTTCGTGCTGGCCGACTATCTGGCCTGCTGCCCCGAGGAGGAAAAACTGATGGCAGGGGCCCTCAAGCGGCGCCGGGCCGCCCAGAACATCCCCCCCGAACGGCTGGTCCACTTCGACATCCCCCTCACCCCCGAGCGCGAGATCGCCCTGCTGGAGGGGGCGGGCTTTTCGGTCTCCTTTGCCGGCAGTTTTGCCGGGACCTCCATCCTGACCGCCCGCCGCCCCCGGGACGGGGAGGGCGGATAAAGCGCCCCGGCACGACCCGGAGGATCGTTCCGTTGCATGAAAGATCGGCCCCGCGCGAAAATTCGCGCGGGGCCGATCTTTCTGTTTCAGAGCCGGGCAGGCTCTTTTTTTATTGTCTTTTTTCGGGCCGGGAACCTTTCCCGGCTCCCGCTCCGTCCAGGGACGAAATGCCTTTCAGGGCCGGGGCCTTTCCCCGTTCTTCCGGATCCTGCCGGAACGGCCGGCCCGGATCAGCGGCCGGCCTCTTCCCGATCGGAGGGCTTCCCCTCTGGTGCCGCCGCCTCCCGGGAAGGAACAGCCTGTTCTGGAGCGGGATCGGGGGCGGCCGCAGCCGTGCCGTCGGCCCTGTGCAGGGCCTGCATCTGCAGCATCCGCTCGTGTTCGTAGAAGGGAATGGGCTTGTGCGGGGGCAGCGAGGAGGCCATCTCGTGGATCCGGGTCTTCAGCAGCCCGGCCACCCGCCGCCGCTCGGCCCGGGGATCGGCCTGCGGGTCATAGGTCACGGGTTCCCCGAAATTGACGGTGTTCAGCCCCGGCGCGAAGTAAAGAGGGATAAATTTCAGCAGTCTGCCGCTCTGCCGGTACCAGATCCTGGCCAGATCCACAAAGCCGTCCTGGATCTCGAAGATGTAGTCCGAAAAATAGTACTCTTTCTCGGGAAAGAGGATCAGGCTTTCCCCCTCATTCAGCAGTTCGCAGCTGCGGGCGAAGGTGCGGACGATCTGCCGGTCCCGGTAGACGGGGATGCCGCCCGCGTCCCGCAGCAGGGGACGGAGCAGCCCGGAGACGATGTGGGAGAGCATCCGGAAAAACCACTTGCAGCGCCGGCGGTCTCCCTGCAGAAAGTCGATGAAGGCGAACTCGGCGGCCGTCTTTTTCTCCATGATGCGGGCGTCCACCCAGGGCCAGACCTTGCGGGGCATGTCCAAAACAGCCGAGAGCGGCCCGAAGATCTGGGCGTGGTTGGCCACAAACACCACCGGCTCCTCGGGCAGAGGGCCGGCGTGGTAGGTGCAGGTCATCTTCTTTTTGAAGGGCCGCACCAGCTTTACCGCAAAGCGGTACCACAGGCCGGGCTTTTTCCTTTTTTTATCCGCCATGTTCTCTTTTCCGGTTTTTTCCGCCATGTTCCCTTCTTCCGGCTCCCGGCCGGATCCTTTTCAGTCGTTTCCTCCCGCCTCCGGGCCGACGGGGAGCCTTGCCCTCCTCGGACCGGGAAAACCTGTTGGGACGGGGTCAGCCCCCGGTGACAAAGCCGCCGTTCACGCCCAGCACCTGGCCGGTGACGAAGCCGGCCTCCTCGGAGGCCAGAAAGAGGGCGGCCGCGGCCACCTCCTCGGGGCGGCCGACGCGGGGGATGGGGGTGCTCTCGGCAAAGGCCTCACGGTCGGCCGGGGAGATCCCCTCGTTCATGGGGGTGTCGATGAACCCCGGCGAGATGCAGTTGACGGTCACCAGGGAGGGGCCCTCCTCCTTGGCCAGGGCCTTGGTCCATCCGATCAGGCCGGCCTTGGCCGCCGAATACAGGCTCTCGCAGGAGGCCCCCACCTCCCCCCACATGGAGGCGACGTTGATGATCCGCCCCCAGCGGCGGGAGATCATGCCGGGCAGCAGGGCCTTGGCGCAGGCCATGGGCCCGAACAGGTTGACCCCGAACACCCGGCGCAGGGCCTCCTCGTCGGCCTCCTGAAAGAGGCCGAAGTGGGCCAGTCCCGCGTTGTTGACCAGCACGTCCACCTTCTCGCCCAGCCCTAAGAGTGCGGCGCTCACCCCGGCCCGATCCAGCAGGTCGAAGCGGATCAGCCGGGCGGAGGCTCCCTGTCCCTCCAGCTCGCTCAGCAGGGCCTTTCCCCCCGCCTCGTTGCGGTTGACGTGCAGGATCACCCGATAATTTGCCCCCGCGAAGGCCCGGCAGAGAGCCTGTCCGATGCCCCCGGCCGCCCCGGTGATCAGGGCCGTCCTCATTTGATCAGGACCTCGGGCAGGGCGGGCAGTCCGCAGGGGATCAGCTGGTAGCCCTCGGCGTCGAAGCTGTCGCCCTCGGTGAGGAAGTGATCCGGCCCGTAGGCGCCGGCCCGCTTGGGCTTTAAGTGCAGGGGGCCGAACAGGTTGCGGCGGTTGAGCACCAGCTCCAGGCAGAGTTCCCCGCTGAACTTCTGCAGGCGGCTTTCGTAGGGCGGGAAGGCCACGGTCTCCACCGGGGTCTTGCCGTCATAGACCTTGTAGAGCGCCGCCCCCATGCCGGGGAAGCGGACCGAGGCCAGACAGTTGGACAGCCCGGTGTGCAGCATCACATGGCCGGTGTAAAAGGGCAGCCCCTGTTCGCACAGATCCCCCGGCCCCAGCTTGTCGGGCAGGGCGGTCACCGTCTTTTTGAGGCCCTCCAGCCGGACGCCGAAGTCGCCCAGCAGGTAGACGGCCTCCAGATCGAGGTCCTCCCGGAAGTCGCACTCCAGGGTCAGCAGGTTGGTCCCCAGCCGGAGATCGCCCTGGCGGAGGGGCACGACGTCAAAGCACTTGTCGATGAAGAACTCTCCCGAGGGAGTCAGGTAAAGGGGCAGGTCGTTGAGGGTGGCCGAGAAGGCCGCGGCGTTCTCCAGCGCCAGGGCGGCGTGCTCGGGCAGGGTCTCGACCTCGAAGGAAAAGACCAGGCGGAGGCGGCAGACCTTCTGGCTCCGGGATTCTCCGAAGAACTTGCGGCGGAACCAGGGCTGGAGCATCTCGCCCCCCCGCAGGGGCAGGCGGAAGCGGCTGCGCACCGCCCGGTCGATCTTTAAGATCTCGTCGGTGCAGACAAAGGTGTTGTTGACGCAGCAGTCGGCCATGTCCAGCACCAGAACGTTGGGCTCGCTGAGTTCGTAGTCAAAGCGCTCGGGCAGCTCGGCCCGCCGCAGGGTGCCTGCGGGCAGGAAGGGCTCGGTCTCCCCCTCGGTCAGCCGCAGCAGCAGCTCCCCGCCGGCCGGGAAGGTATGGGTCAGCACGGTCTCCTTCCGGCCCCGGTCGAAGAGGATGCCCAGCACCTCGCCGGAGCGGGCGTCCCACTGCTCCGCGTTCAGCCGGGGCAGGCGGATGCGGGCCGTACACCCCTTTTCCCGGTCCATGTTCAAAAGGGCCACGAAGAAGTCCTCCCCCGCCTTGCGCACCTGGGCAAAGACCGGGCCGTTCCCCTCCGTGATCTCGGCCTCGACCAGAGCGGGCCGGAGGGCCTTTTTCAGCTCGGCCGGGGTGTGGGCCCGGACGGCGTGCGGGAAGTCCTCCCCCCACTCGGCCGGCTCCATGTCCACAAAGGCGGGCAGCTCGTCCGTCAGGATCAGCTTTCCGCCCCTCTGGCAGAAGTCCTGCAAAAGCGCCCGGGTGGAGGCGCGCAGGGTGACCGTTTTGCCCATCACCACCTTGCGGTAGGTCATGGCCCCCACCTTCAGAAAGGCCCCCTGCTCGTCGCTGCCCGCCACGGCGTACTTTTTCATCAGCCCCTCGTCGCCGTAGTCGAAGTCGATCTGCAGGGCGAGCAGCCGGTCGCACAGCTCCTCGTAGGCCCGGTCCAGCTCGGCCACGGCTTTGTCCCGGGGGGTCAGCCCGTCCATCCAGTTCAGGCGGGCGGCCGCCCAGGCGCTCTCCACGGGGTTGAGCACCAGCACCTCGGTGACCGGTTCGCCCTCGGACATCAGGGTGTTGAAGCGGGCGAAGTAGCTCTCCAGGTAGTTGTGATCCCTGTACCAGCCCGACTGATGGAGGAAGCTGGCCGGATAGTCCCGCTTGGCCTCCCCCGCCATGGTGTACCAGGACAGGTGCTGGCAGCGGAGGTTGACGCCCAGCAGGGCCTGCCAGTCCCCCACCGCCTTGTAGTTTTCAAAGTTCATCTGCCAGCCCGTGGCCCCGTAGAGTTCGCTCAGGGCGAGGGGCTTTTTCAGCTGCTTGCAGACCGAGGTCAGCTGCTTGACCACCCAGTAACCCCGGTGTCCCTCGGTCAGGATGTCCACGCCGGGGTAGTCCATGTACTCGTAGTACCGCATGGCCGAGCCGCACAGGCTGGCCTGGATGGAGAGGGAGTCCTCGTGCAGGATGTGCCCGGTGACCGCCAGCTTGTTGGCCCGGCACCACTCCTGGTAGGGCTTTGCGAAGTTCTCCAAAAACAGGGTCTGCACGGTCTCGGCGTACTGCCAGGCCGTCCGCCCGAACAGCTGTCCCTTCGGCCGGAAGTACAGCTCGGGCAGCTTGGCCAGAAGGTCCTCCCCCCACATCTTTTTGAAGTCCCCGAACAGGGTGTAGGTGTAGGGGACCATGGTCAGCTTTTCCTCGTTGGCCAGCCCGAAGCCGGAGAACAGCGCCCCCCGGTAGGGCTCGTCGGTGAACACGCCCAAAATCTCCTTGCCGAACAGCTCCCCCATGGCGGCCTTGTAGCGCTCGTGGGTGAGGCTCAGAAAGCACTCGGTGGCCTCCCGGCTGAGGGTGTCCAGGTAGGTGTAGCCGTTGTAGACGCTTCCCTTTTGCATCTCCTGCACCCGGAACACCACCGGCTCGTAGCCGCTCTTCAGCTCCAGCCGGTGGCTGACAGGGTAGTAGTCGATCAGGTCCTCCCCCTCCAGCCGGACGGCAAAGGCGGCCAGAAATTCCTGTCCGTAGTCCTTCAGGTCAAATTTCCCGCCCGGGCGGTCCATGGCGATGAACTTCATGCGGTGGCGGGGGTTCATGGTGGCATAGCCCCCGGCCGAACCGGAGGGCCAGCGGTCCTCGTCGTACAAAAAGACCTGCATGTCCAGCCTGGCCCCCTCCTCGGCGGCCAGCCGGCAGAGTTCCATCCACTCCTCTCCCAGGTACTCGGTCTGAAGCCCGGTGCGGGAATGGATGAAAAAGCCCCCCATGCCCATGGCCTTCATGACGTGGACCTGGCGGAGGACTTCCTCCCGGTCCAGCTTTCCGTTCCAGCTCCAGAAGGGCTTTCCCCTCATCTCCGGTCCGGGCGATAAAAATCTGTTCTGCAAACTGTCCATACCCTTTCCTCTTGCCCCCAAAAAGGGGGCTTTTCCTGCTGTGCCGGGAAAAACGCGCTCTCCCGCTCCGGCCCTCCGCCGGGAAGGCCTTTCCTTTGCCCCCGCCGTCCTGCTTGTCCGGGGCGGTCCCCCGTCAGGTGCGGAAAGCTCTTTTGGCCTTCGGGAAAACGGCTTTACGGCGCCCCTTCAAAGGCCGCCTGACGGGGCCATCCTTGACCTTTACAAAGGCCGCCTGACGGGGCGATCCTTGCGCTCTTTGGGCGATGCGGCCCTGACCCTTGGCGGTCAGTCCCGCCGGAAGTCGGCCTCGATGAGGCCGGGCTCCTGCCGGAGAGAGATCACGCGGTAGCGGTCCAGCCCGATCTCGGCGGGCATGTCCTTGGGGAATTCCGCCCGGAAGGCGCAGGCCCCGTCGCGGACGCTCCAGCTGACCCTGATCTCCCCCCGCACGCTGCGGTAGCTGCCCTCGGCGTGTTCCATTTTCCCCGAAAAGTCGGGCATGGGCCGGAGGGAAAGTTTTTCAAATCCGGGCAGGCCGGGGTTGATGCCCAGCACCCGCTCGAACATCCACTCGGTGCAGCTGCCCAGGGAGTAGTGGTTGAAGGAGTTCATGCCCACGTCCCCGAAGCCCTCCTCCCGGGTGTAGGAGTTCCACCGCTCCCAGATGGTGGTGGCCCCGTTTTTGACCGAATAGCCCCAGCTGGGGTAATCGCTCCGGGTCATCAGCTCGTAGCAGAGGTCGTCCTCGCCCAGCTCGGACAGCACGGGCAGCAGGAAGCTGACCCCCAAAAAGCCGGTGGCCAGGTGATTTTTGTTGAGCTTCAGCCGGCGGAGCAGGTGGGGACGGATCTCCTCCGGGCTCATCAGCCCGAACTGCGCGGCCAGCAGATAGGCGGTCTGGGTGTCCCCGGTCGAGGGGGCGCTCGGAGAGGCGCCGGGCACGGCCGCGGGATTCTGATCTCCCCCCTTCAACGTGCCGTCCGGGCAGAGGAAGGCGGCCCGGAAGGCGGCGCGGACCCGCTCGAAGAGCTCGGCATAGGTCCCGGCGTCGGGATCGCCCAAAGCCTCGCACAGCTCGCTCAGGATCGAGACGCTGTGGGCGTAGAAGGCGGTGTTCAGCAGGCTGGTGTCGGTGATCTCGCCCACGGACAGCCAGTCGCCGTAGCCGCCCTGGGCCCGGATGCCGGCCGGCGCGGTGCCGGTCAGAAAGTTGACCCAGGCCTTCATGGCCGCCAGATTTTCCCGGGCCGCGGTCAGGTCGCCGTACATGCGGTAGAGCTGCCAGGGGAGGATGCAGATGACGTCTCCCCAGGCCGCGCAGCCCCAGCCCACCACGGGGACGTAGGGCACCACGTCGGTGACCGCCCCGTCCGGGCGCTGGTCGTCCCGGCACAGGTCCAGATAGTGGCGGTAAAAGGCCCGGCAGTCCATGTTGTACATGGCCGACTTGCAGAAGATCTCGGTGTCCCCCGTCCAGCCCATGCGCTCGTCCCGCTGGGGGCAGTCGGTGGGGATGTACAGAAAGTTCCCCTTCTGTCCCCACAGGGCGTTGCGGTAGACCTGATCGGCGATGGGATCCGAGCAGGAAAAATGCCCCGTCCGCTCGAGGTCGGAAAAGATGACCTTGCCCTTCAGGCCCTTTACTTCGGCCCGGCCGGCCAGCACGATGACCTCGATGTAGCGGAAGCCGTGGAAGGTGAACAGGGGGCAGAAGGCCTCCTCTCCCTCTCCCTTCAAGGTGTAGGTGTCGGTGCAGCGGGCGGAGCGGAGGTTTTCCACATACAGCCCGCCGACCTCGGTGAGCATCTCGCCGTAGCGGACCTGCACGATGCTGCCCGCCTCGCCGGAGAGGGTGATCTCCACGTTGCCCACCATGTTCTGGCCGAAGTCAAACAGCCTTCCGTCGCCCTCGGAGGGGATCTCTTTTGCGGAGCGGATCTCCCGGCAGCGGGCCGGGGGCACGGCAGCCGGCTCGGGGTCGAAGTCCTCGCCCAGGCTCACCGCGAAGCTCTCCGCCGGAAAACCGGGGGTAAAGATCTCCTCGTGCGGGGCCCGGGCGTCCTGGAACTCTCCGTTCAGGATGTCGTTTTTGCCCACTCTGCCCCGGGCGGCCCGGAAATCCTCGTCCGAGACCACAAAAATTTTGCCCTCCTCGGTCTCGATCTCCAGCTCCATCCACAGGCGGAGGGGATAGGTCCCGTAGAGCTGGCGCTTGTAGATGGCCACGTTTCCGGTGTACCACCCGTCGCCCAGCACGGCGCCCACCCGGTTTTCCCCCTCCCGCAGAAGGTCGGTGACGTCGTAGGTGAAAAAGTCCCGCCGCACCCGGTAGTTGGTCCAGCCCGGGGTCAGCTCGTCCTCCCCCACCCGCTTTCCGTTGAGAAAGGGGACAAAGAGCCCGAGCGCCGACATCCTCAGGACGGCCCGCCGGGCATGCTTGCAGGAAAAGTTTTTGAACAGATAGACTGCGGGTTCCCCGTAGGGGGTCTCCCGGTCGCCCGGGCCCTCGGACCAGCCTATCCATCTGGCTTTGCTGTTCATTCGTACTCCTCGATCGGCCGGCCCTCGGCCGGCTCTTCGTCAATTGATGTCAGATCGTGCCGCCCCCGCGGGGACGTTCCCCTGAAAGCGATGCCGCATGCCGACGGCGTGCGGGCCGGGATCAGATCTTTCCGGCTTGTCCGGGATCGGCGTCCCGCACCGGGGAGATCTCCGGCAAGGGGGGGGAAAAAGAGGTTTCAGCGGAAACGCTTAAAGCGCGGCCGCCACGGCCTCCAGAAAGCTCCGGCTGTCCACGGCTTTGGGGACCACGCCCTCGGCCCTGAACAGGCCGACCAGGTCCTTGGTCATGACCCCGCCCTCGATGACCGACAGGCAGGCCTTTTCCAGCCGGCCGGCAAAGTCCGAAAGGGCGGGGAGGCCGTCCAGCTCGCCCCGCTTTTTCAGGGCCCCCGTCCAGGCGAACAGGGTGGCCACCGAGTTGGTGGAGGTGGTCTCCCCCTTCAGGTAGCGGTAGTAGTGCCGGGTGACCGTGCCGTGGGCAGCCTCGTACTCGAAGGCGCCCTCCGGCGAGACCAGCACCGAGGTCATCATGGCCAGGGAGCCGTAGGCCGTGGCCACCATGTCGCTCATGACGTCGCCGTCATAGTTCTTGCAGGCCCAGATGAAGCCCCCCTCCGAGCGGACCACCCGGGCCACCGCGTCGTCGATGAGGGTGTACATGTATTCGATGCCGGCCCTTTCAAATTTTTCCCGGTACTCGGCCTCGAAGATCTCCGCAAAGAGGTCCTTGAAGCGGTGGTCGTACTGCTTGGAGATGGTGTCCTTGGCCGCGAACCACAGATCCTGCCCCGAGCTCAGGGCAAAGTTGAAGCAGGAGCGGGCAAAACTTCGGATGGACTTGTCCGTGTTGTGCATGCCCATGACGACGCCGGCGCCCTCGGAAAAGTCGAAGACGGGCAGCTTTTGCGCCGTCTTTCCCCCCTCCTCCACCGTCAGAAAGACCTGCTGGCCCTTCTGGGGCTGACATTCCACGCTCTTGTAGACGTCCCCGTAGGCGTGCCGGGCGATGGTGATGGGCTTGGTCCAGGTGGGGATGTAGGGGGTGATGCCCCGGACCAGCACGGGGGCGCGGAAGACGGTGCCGTCCAGCGCCGCCCGCAGGGTGGCGTTGGGGCTGGGATACATCCGCTTTAAGTGATACTCCTCCACCCGCTGGGCGTTGGGGGTGATGGTGGCGCACTTGACGGCCACGCCGTACTCTTTGGCGGCCCGGGCGGCCTCCAGGGTGACCTTGTCGTCGGTGCGGTCCCGCTCGGGCAGGCCGAGGTCGAAGTAGACGGTCTTCAAGTCCACATAGGGCAGAATGAGGATCTCCTTGATCCACTGCCACAGCACCCGGGTCATCTCGTCCCCGTCCATTTCCACCAGCGGGGTCTTCATGGGTATTTTGTTCATTCGGCCCTCCTTTGACGCCCGAATACGGGGAGAGACGGCCCTCTGTCCGTCCCCCGCCCCGTTTTTTTCCTTTCCCTCTATTTTAGCAGAAAACCTTATTTTTTGCAACTGTTTAAGCCCGCCGTCCTCAAGATGTCGGTGGGGAAACGGGAACACAGTTCTTTTTTTTCCGCCGCCCGCTCCCGCGCCTCCCCGGTCAGCAGGGAGAGCAGCTTGTTCGGGGGGATCCCCTCCTTCTCCCAGAAGTAGAAGGCCAGCGAGCCGGGCACGGTGTTGACCTCGTTGAAGCAGACCTCTCCGCCCCGGACCAGAAAGTCGGCCCGGACCACCCCCGAAAGCTCCAGCAGGCGGTAGACCTCGGCGGTTATCTCCCGGATCTTCCGGGTCAGGCCGGGGTCGGCCCCGGCGCCCCCCTTGCCCGCCTTGTAGTTCCCCTTCTGGTACTTGTCGGCATAGGTCAAAATCTCCCGGCTGCGGAGGGGCCTCTCCAGGCCGGAGACCATTACCTTTCCCCCGCAGGCGAAGGCCGAACAGTTGTACTCCTCGAAGTCGGTCAAGCAGGGCTCGATCACCGCCTTTTCGTCGTAGCGGAAGGCCTCGGTCAGGGCGGACATCAGCCCGGCCTCGTCTTTGGCCACCCCCACGCCCACCGAGGAGCCGCCCCGGGCGGGCTTGACGATGAGGGGGAAGCGGTTGGCCGGCAGCTTTCCCTGCCGGAACGCCTCCTTTTCCAGCACCTCGAAGGGCAGCTGGGGGATCCTGCCGGCCAGCAGCTGCTTGGTCAGCGCCTTGTCCATGCCCACGGCCGAGGCGGCCACCCCCGCCGAGGTGTAGGGGATCCCGCACAGCTCGAACAGTCCCTGCAGGCAGCCGTCCTCTCCCTGCCGGCCGTGACAGCACACCAGGGCGCAGGACAGCTCGCACAGCGGCTTTAAGCGGCTGCCCTTTTTCCGGTACAGGGTGGGAGAGCCGGGCAGCAGGACCACCTCCTCGGCGGCCCGTTCCGGACGCCCCGCCCGGAACCACTCCAGACTTTGGGGGCCCTTTCCGCTCCACCACCGGCCCTCCCGGTCCAGGTAGACGGCACGCTTTTGCCCCTCCAGAAAGCCGAACATGGTCAGCCCGGTCAGCACCGAGACCTCGTGCTCGCAGGAAACGCCCCCGAAAAATACGCCGATCATCTTTTTTCCTCCTGAAATCAAACGCCTTTCAAATTCATGCTTGCGGATTTTTCCACTTCTTCATGCCTGCGAATTCCTTCGCTCATCCTCTTTTCTCTTTACCGCCGCTCCGACGGGGCCGGCCGCTTTTCGGTCAGTAGTTGTCGGGCAGGTCGTTTTCGAACAGCACCGCGTTCTGCGGGCTGTCCTTCATCAGGGCGGCCAGGGCCCTGGAGGCCTCGGACAGGCTGCCGAAGGTGAGCACCCGCTCTCCCGGCATCCCGGCGGCCAGGGCCCCCCGCTTCAAAGCCGGGGCGTTCCCGCCCACGAACAGGCAGAAGTCGCAGCAGAGGGCGGCCTCCCCGCCCAGGGTGCGGTTTTGTCCCTCCTGGCTCTCTCCCCCCTCCACCAGCCCGGGCGTGACCACGAAGCGGGTGCCGGGGAGGGCGGACAGCGTCTTTAAGGCCTGGGCCGCGCCCTCGGCGTTGGCGTTGTAGCTGTCGTCCAGGATCAGGCAGTTGACCGCCTTTAACAGCTGCAGGCGGTGGGGCACCGGCTGCAGTTCCCGGACGGCGGCGGCGATCTCCGCCGGGGAGACCCCCAGCCGGCGGGCCACCAGGGCGCACAGCAGGATGTTGCCCAGATTGTGCGCCCCCAGAAGCTGGGTGCGGCAGTCAAAGCATTCCCCCTCGGCAAAACAAAGCTGAAAGGACAGCCCCTCCGGCCCCACCCGCACTTCCCGGGCAAAGACCTCGCCCCCCTCGCCGGAGGCGATCACCCGGGCGCTTTGGCGGCGGGAAAGTTCGGCGGCGATGTTGGGGTCCTCCCCGTTGACGGCCAGGCTTCCCTCCTCTTCCTCCAGAAAGTCCAGCAGCTCGAACTTGGCGGCGGTCACCGTCTGCAGATCGCCGAAGCTCTCCAGATGCTGGGGCAGGACGGCGGTCAGCACCCCCACGGTGGGCCGGACCAGGCGGCAGAGGGCCAGAATGTCCCCCCGCCGCCTGGCGCCCATCTCGGCGAGGAAGACGTCGTACTCGTTCAGGTCCGCCCCCAGCACGCACCGGGTGACGCCCAGCGGGGTGTTGAAGGACTTCGGGGTGGCCAGCACCCGGAATTTGGGGGCCAGCATGGCGGTCAGGATGTGCTTGGCCGTGGTCTTGCCCGCGCTCCCGGTGATGCCGATGCGGACGAGGTGCGGGGCGGCCTCCAGCTTTTTCCGGCAGGCGGCCAAGTAGCGGGCGGCGATCAGCCCCTCCAGCGGGCGGGTGACCAGCCAGCCCAGCCACACGAAAAGGGGCAGAAAGCAAAACAGGCAGCTCTGGGCCGGCCGGAACAGGGCACCGGCGGCGAACATCCACAGCCAGCAGGCCGCCGCCAGCCTTTTCAGGCGGGCGGTGAACTTCAGGGGGGTCTTTTTGCTCCTCTTCGCGTCCCCGATCAGCAGGCCGAGGTGTCCGGCCAGCATGCCGAGGAAGGAGGCCCCGATCCCGTACTCCGGCAGCAGCAAAAGCCCCGCGCAGAGGACGGACAGGCCCAAAAGGGCGGGTAGGTAGCCCCGGCTGATCCGGCGCACGGCGGGGAGCATCTTCCGGGGGCGATAGTTTTCCAGCTGCAGGGCCCACAGCAGGGGCAGGGCGGCCAGCAGGTAGAGGACGGCCAGGACCGCCGCCGACAGCAGCCCCCAGGGCTGTTCATAAAAAAAAGACCGCATTCACCCCTCCTCTCTCAGAAAACAAGTCGAGATCGTCACGAATTCCCTTTGTCTCTCGAGGTAGGAAAAGTGTCCGCAATCTTCGAACACCACCAGACCGCAGTCCGGGATTTCCCGTTCCAGGATCCGCGCCATCCACAGCGGGGTCTCCCGGTCCTTTTTTCCCCACACCAACAGGGTCGGCGCGGATATGTGTTTCAGATAGGGCCGCAGGTTCTGATTGACCACCTTCACGAAGGTCTGCTTCATGACCGGGCAAAGCCCCCGGTAGTCGGCGGAACCGTGTTCCCTCTTGTCAAATCCGGGCAAAAGCCCGGCCCCGGACAGTTTTTTGCCCAGCTTGTACCCCCACACTCTGGCGTAATAGCGGGGGCCGCGGCGGGGCTTTAAACCGGCCGCGCCGGTCAGGATCAGCTTTTCCACCCGGTCGGTGGCGGCGGCCAGGACCATGGCGGCCCGGGCGCCGAAGCTGTGGGCCACGACCGCGCACCGCCCGATCCCCTTCTGATCCAGCAATTTGGCGGCAAAGGCGGCGTAGTCCTCTGCCGAAAAGGCTTTGGGGGGCGGATCGCTCTGCGAAAAGCCGGGCAGATCGAACAGGATCCTCCGCCCCGGCCAATCCCGGGCGGCGCCGAGAAAGCTCTCGACCCCGCCCCCGAAGCCGTGCAGAAACAGGGTGACCGGACCCGTCCCCAGGTCCTCGCAGCGGATATTCAGCTCATCGATCAGCAGACGCTCCAAAATGCTTCCACAGGATCAGCGCAGCCTCCTCCCCGTAAAATCCGGGGCGGCGGCCCTCGGCCTGAAAGCCCAGGGCGGCGTAGAAGGCGCGCGCTTGGGTGTTTTGCTCGGAGACCTCCAGCGTGATCGAGGCTCCTCCCTCTTCCTTGGCGATCTCCTCCGCCCGGGTCATCAGGGCGGTGGCCACCCCTCTGCGGCGGAAGGCCGGCAGCACGGCCAGGTTGCAGATCTCGGCATAATCGCCGGTCAGCACGAAGTCGGCCGTCCCCACCGCCACTCCGCCGAATTCGGCGATCAGCAGGCGGTAGGACTCCCTCCGCAGGGAATCGCCGAGCTGGTCGGCCGTCCAGGGCCGGCTCAGGCAGGCCCGCTGGATCTCCGCCGCCCGCACGAGATCGTCCGGAACGGCGGGACGGACGCGAAGTTCCATACTCATTATATGCCTCCCCTCCCGGTTTGTTTCGCGTTCTCCTCGGCCTGGCAGGGCCGCACGTACAGGGGGACCAGCTCCCGGAAGGGCACCGCGCCGCCGGGAAGCTTCCTTTTGGCCGCCCGCAGCAGATCGGCCGCGGGGTCGGAAGGAAGCTGACCCAGGCCGGGCTCCGGGCTGATCAAGGGATGGGGATGCGCGGCCAGAAAGGCGGGCAGCTCCTCCCGGCGGATGACCTGAACGGGGCAGAGCTCCCTTCCCCGGTCGAAGGCCCCCACATACAGCCGGCCGGTGCCTGCGTCCAGCGCCCCGCACAGCGGCCCCTCGCCCTCGCAGAGCACCTCCAGGCCGTTGAGAGGCAGAGCGGGCTTTTCAAATACCTGGCAGAGCGCCCGGGCGGCCGTCACCCCGATGCGGATGCCGGTGAAGGATCCCGGCCCCCGCACCGCCCCGAACAGGTCGAAATCGGCAAGGGAAAGCCCCTCCTTTTCCAGCAGTTCCCGCATCTTGCGGTTCAGCAGTTCGCTGTGCGCCCGGCCGCAGTCGGGCAGGCAGAGCCCGAAGGCCCTCCCCCCGGCCTCCCCGGCCAGGGTCAGCATCCGCGAGGAAGTGTCAATGATCAGCAGGTCCATAGTCGATCTCCCGTTCCTCCCCCTTTTTTCGGATGCGCACCCGGAGGGCTTTTTCCGGCAGACGGCCGCCCAAGCGCTCCGGCCACTCGGCCACCGTCACCCCGGCGGGGTCGTCCGCGCACTCGTAAAAGCCGGCCTCCTCGGCCTCCTCGGGGGAGGACAGGCGGTAGAGGTCGAAGTGATACAGTTTCAGCCTTCCCTCGTAGACGTTGAGCAGGGTAAAGGTGGGGCTGGTCATCAGCTCCCGGACCCCCAGCCCCAGGCCCACGCCCTTGGCAAAGACGGTCTTTCCGGCCCCGAGGTCTCCCTCCAGCAGGAGCACCTCCCCTCCGGTCAGGGTCTGCGCCAGCGCCCGGCCGGCCTCCAGGGTCTCCTCCGGGCTGCGGGTGACGATCTTCATGCGCTCTCCTTCGGCCCCGCGGGGCCATTCGTTGATCCGAGCCGCTCAGGCGGCCTTCCGCCGTCTGCCGGCCGTTGCTTAAGGCAGCACCGCACGAAGATTGTGTGCGGATTGCGCCGTCAGATTTTTCGTCAATTCGTCCAAAATCGACGCAGGAATACTGAACGTATTTCAAGGAGATTTTGGGCGAAGGGGCGGAAAAGACGCAAGCAAGGCGTACACAAAGCCGCAGGCGGTCCTTGGGCGGGGATGCCTTAAATACACGTTCAGGGCCGCCCGAACAACGGGGGGACGGCGGCCGGCTCTGCCGACAGGGTCAGGGCCTTTTCCAGCGCCCGCTCCCCGGCGTCCAGCTTGTCCGGGTCTGCGGCGTACAGTTCGGCGATCTTTTCGCCCTTCTTCACAAAGCCGCCCAGCCTGGGGAAAAACATCAGGCCGGCTCCCCGGTCGATGGGGTCGCCCTTCTTCTCCCGGCCGCCCCCCAGCAGACAGCAGCAGTGTCCGACCGCCCGGGTGTCCACGGCGGCCGCAAAGCCCTCCGCCCCGGCCAGGATCTCCCGCCGGCAGGGGGATGGCAAAAGCCGCTCCGGCTCGAACACGGCGGCGGGGTCCCCGCCCTGGGCGCGGACGATCTCGGCCATCTTGTCCACCGCCTTTCCCCCGGCGATCAGGCCGTCGAAGTCGGCGGACAGGCCGGCCAGGGCGAACATCTTTTCGGCCAGGGCCTTGGAGACCGCATAAAGATCCCCCTCCCGGCTGCCGTGCAGGATCTTCAGGGCCTCCCGCACCTCCAGATGACAGCCCACCGCGGGGGTCAGCGGCTGTTCCATGGAGGAGATCAGGCAGTCCGTCACCCTTCCGGCCTCCCGCCCCACCTTGGTCATCAGTTTTGCCAGGGCCTCGGCCTCGTCATAGGTCTTCAAAAAGGCCCCCGACCCGTATTTGACGTCCATCAGCAGGATGCCCGCTCCGCCGGCCAGCTTCTTGCTCATGACGCTGGCGCAGATCAGGGGCAGGCTGTCCACGGTGGCGGTGACGTCCCGGAGGGCGTACAGCTTTTTGTCGGCGGGGGCCAGGTCCTCCCCCGCCCCGCACAGCACCGCGCCCACCCGGTTGGCCTGCGCGATGCGCTCCTCCCGGTCAAGGTCCACCCGGAAGCCGGGAAAGGACTCGATCTTGTCCAGGGTCCCCCCGGTGTGTCCCAGCCCCCGGCCGGAGGCCTTGACCACCTTCAGCCCGGCCAGCGCCAGCACCGGGAGCAGCACCAGGGTGGTGGAGTCGCTGACCCCGCCGGTGGAGTGCTTGTCCACGGTGATCCCCTTCACGCCGGACAGATCGGCCCGTTCCCCCGAGTCGGCCATGGCCCGGGTCAGGTCCAGGACCTCACGCTCGGTCAGCCCCCGCCAGCAGACCGCCATCAAAAAGGCGGCCAGCTGGTAGTCGGGGATGGAGTCGTCGGTCACCCCCCTTACCAGGGCCTCGATCTCGGCCGTGGACAGTTCCCTGCCCGCCTTCTTTCTGGCGATCAGTTCCACAAAATCAGTCATCGTTCTCCTTCGACGGCTTTCGCCCTCTGCCCTCAAAACTTCTCCCCTTCCCCCTTTTCCCGCGTGCTACAATGTGGGAGTCTCCGCGAAAAAAGGAGGCTTCACGGCCCAGGGCGTTCGCGGAGGCCGTCAAAAAGGGAGGTAAATCTGATGCTTTCGCTGTTGTCGACCGCCCAAAGCGCGGCCGATCCCACCGGCGCGCTGGGCGCGCTGTATTCCTTTCTGCTTTTGCTCTTCATCACCGTCGTCACCCTGCTGGTCAAGGTCACCCTGGATCTTCGGGCGCTGCGGCGGGAAAAGGAGCAGACATCCGAGCCCCCGCGGCCGGCTCCGGTCCGCTTCAGACCGGTCCCCGTTCCGCCGCCCCGGCCAGAATCCGAAAAAAAGCTCTCCGTCTTTGTGCTCGAAAAGCCCAAGGCCAAAAAACCGGCGGCCCGGAAAAAGAGCGCCCCCAAAAAAGCCGAGCCCCGCCGGCTGATCCCCGCCGAGGAAATTTTCGTGCTGGCCCCAAGCGGCAGCTCAGTAAAGCAGGAACGCCCTTGACAAAACAGGAACGCCCGGGCGGCAGCGCCGCCGGGGTGCCTGAAGGCACATCCTGTTGCGACCGTCATAAATGAAGTGCAAAAAGGGGTTGCCGTTCTCGCCCAATCTTTCAGACGATATGTTTGCCTGACGGCAAACTCGATATGTTCCCTTCGGGAACTCGATATTTGCCCGCTTTGCGGGCAATCGGGCGGCAGCGCCGCCGGGGTGCCTGAAGGCACATCCTGTACGCCCGTGACAAAATGAAGGGTAAAAAAAGTTGCCGTTCTCGCCCAATCTTTCAGACGATATGTTTCCCTGACGGGAAACTTGATATGTTTGCCAAAGGCAAACTCGATATTTGCCCGCTTTGCGGGCAATCGATATGAATGGCCTTGTTCCTTGTTTTTCCCCTCTGTTTTGTCCCTCCATATATGGAGTAAAGATCAAGGCAGAGGCCCCGAACCCGGCCATTCGTATTGGATAAAACAGATCGAAAACTATGGATTTTATAACCGTACTGCTTTCAATGTGTTTCTGTCCAATACGTGCCACGTTGTGGCACATATCGAGCGGCACGATAGGGCCGCATATCGAATGGCCGTCAGGCCATATATCGAGCGAGGCGTAGCCTCGCATATCGACATAAACTCATTGCAGGGTAAATAATCAATATTCCCGCTCAGTCGGAGTGGGCGTTCTCGCCCGGTGCCGCCGGCACCGGAGCCTTGCATATTGAGTGGGCGGAAGCCCGCATATCGAGCGAGGCACAGCCTCGCATATCGACATAAACTCATCGCAGGAACAAACAATCAGTATTCCCGCTTAGTCAGAGTGGGCGTTCTCGCCGGGTGCCGCCGGCACCCGTGCCTTCCGGGCGGCGTCGCCGCCCGGAAGGCACATTATTCCCCGACATTGGACGCGTTTTCCGGCGGCAAGGCTTCCTCCCAGAGTTTTTCCAGGCGGTAGAACAGGCGCTGTTCGTCGTGGAAGATGTGCACCAGCACGTCGCCATAGTCCAGCACGGCCCAGCGGCCGTCCGAAAAGCCCTCGGCCCGCCGCTTTTCCTCGCCGGCGCGGGAGAGGGTCTCGTCCACGGCCTCGGCCAGCGCCCGCACCTGGGGGGCGGACTTGCCGCTGCAGATGACGAAATAATCGCACAGACTGGTCCGCTCGCTGACGTTGAGGATGCGGATGTCCGTGCCCTTTTTGGCCTCCAGGGCCTGGCGGATGAGTTCCAGTTTTTGTTCAATTTGCATATTCTCTCCCTCAGCGCCCTCTCAGGAAGGGCTGTTGTTTTCTTAGAAAATGCCGTTGGCCCGGACCTCCCGTCCGTCCAGCTCGTGGCGGTAGTACGCATAGGCCTCCCCGGTCAGTTCGCTCACCTGATCGCGGTGGTCTTTTTTTAACAGTTCCATGGTCCCCTTCAGGCAGCAGACAAAGCCGGTCTCGAAGTCCTCGGCCACGGCCTGCCGGAAGCTCTCCACCCCCTCGTAGTCCCGGGTCTTTTCGATGCAGTCGGCCACGTACAGCACCTTTTCCAGGGTACTCATGGCCGGGCGGCCGGTGGTATGGTAGCGGATGGCGTCGAGGATCTCGGGGTCGGTGACGCCGAAGTGATGTTCGGCCAGGTAGGCCCCGGCAAAGGCGTGCACCACGGGATCGGGCATCTTCGGGTCCCGGAGGTAGCCGTAGGCCGCCAGCTCGGCGTCGGACAGTTTTTTGGCCGCGTCGTGCAGGGCGGCGGCCGTGAAGGCCTTTTCGGGATCGCAGCCCGTCCGCCGGGCCAAATTCAGGCTTTCGGCCACGGTGTAGGCGGTGTGCCGGTACCGCTTTTCGGTGAGAAAGTCCCGGATCCCGGCGATGAAATCCGCCCGCTCCCGGTACAGCCCCCGCTCGGCCACATAGGCGCGGACGGCCTTGGGCAGCACGGCGTCGGTGGGCAGCCCGAACTCGGTCAGCACCCGAGCCTCGGTGGAGGAGATGTTTTTGCCCCGATAGTTCAGAAAGACCGGCTCCTTGCCGAAGACCTCCCGGAACTTCCGGGTCAGTTCGGGGCCGTCGGCCTCCCCCTCCCGCCGGGCCACGGCCAGCTCGCACAGCGAGGCGATGACGGCGGGCTCCCGCCAGGTGAAAAAGTCGTGCAGGCTGTCCCCCCCGATCACAAAGAAAAGCTCGTCTTTGGGATAGATGGTCCGCAGGTGCCGCAGGGTCAGGTAGGAGTAGCTCGGGCCCTCCTTCGACAGCTCGTAGTTCCACAGCTCGCACCGCCCGAGGTTCGCAAAGGCCAGCCGGCACATGTTCCAGCGGTCGGCCTTGTCCGGGCGGCCCCGCCGCTTGTGCGGGGGCTGTCCGGCCGGCATGACGATGAGTTTGTCCAGTTGAAGTTCTTTGACGGCGTGCCTGCAAAGGTTCACGTGCTCGAAGTGCACGGGGTCGAAGGTCCCGCCGAACAGACCGATTTTCATGGCTGTATCCTCTTGTCCGCTTCCGGCTCCTCCCTGCGGCGGCTCCCCGCCCGGAAGATGCCGGAAGGCTTTTTGTTTAGCTTGCCCCGATCCGGGCAACAATATTTTAGGCAGCACCGCACGAAGATTGTGAGCGTCCGCCGTCAGATTTTTCCCAATTCGTCCAAAATCGACGCAGGAATAGGGAACGTATTTCAAGGAGATTTTGGGCCAAGCGGCGGAAAACCAAGCAAGGCGTTCAAAGCCGTCAGGCGGTCTTTGGGCGGGGATGCCTTAACTTGACCGGATCCTCCGGTTTTTCCGGACCGGATCCCCGGCCCGCCCCAAAACAGGGCTTCGGAGGTTTTTTATGACCAAACAGACTTCGCTGTCCCGCGTGCTGGACAAGCTGTTCTTCCGCCTGACCTTCGGGCTGATCTGCTTCTCGGTCGGGCTGGCCCTCTTCCGCCGGGCCGACCTCAGCCTGCTTGCCGCCGCGCTGGCCCTGCTGATCTTCGAGACCGTCCGCCGGCTGTCCGGCGTGGGCGCCAAAAAGCAGGCCGCTGCCGAGGAGGCCGCCCGGAAGGAGGCCTATCTCAATCAGCTGATGTACCACCCCAAGACCCTCAACCTCAAACTCTTCTGCGAGATCGCCCGCAAAAAAGATCCCGAGGCCAGGGTGCGGACCGACTATGTCTTCACCCGGCACGACGGCAAGACGGCGGGGCTCTTCCCCCTCTTCCCCTGCGGGGCGCTGTCCCCCGATCAGGTGCTGGAAGTCTACCGCCGGGCCAAGGCCGCCGGCCTGGATCAGGCCTTTATCCTGACCAACACCGCCTCGCCCGAGGCCCTCCGCTTTGCGGCCGCCCTCTGGGACGTTCAGGTGTCCGTGCTCGGCCAGAACACCGTCTGGCGGCTGTTCAAGACCTATTCGGTCTATCCCAAGCTGACCACCCGCCCCAAGGAGGTACGCACCCCCCTGGACATCTTCCGCCGGGCCTTCTCCCGCAGGCGCTTCAAGGGCTACTTCCTCAGCGGCCTGGGCCTCTTCGTCCTCAGCTTCCTGACCCCCTTCCGGGTCTGCTACCTCGTCGCGGGCAGCCTGCTGCTGGTCCTGGCCCTGCTCTGCCTGGCCCTCCGGCGTAAACTCGCCGAACCCGACCCCCAGGACTTCTTCCTTTGAGCGTCTGAGACAGGTGCCGGCGGCACCGGGCAATACGCCCACTCCGAGCAAGCGGGAAACGGATTTATTTATCCTGCGATGAATTTATGTCGATATGTGCCGCAATGCGGCACTCGATATATGGCCTGACGGCCATTCGATATGCGGCCTTTCGTGCCGCTCGATATGTGCCACAATGTGGCACGTTGTGGATGAACCACATCAATAAAAATATGATACCACCCGTATCAGATTGCTTTGTTCATAAAGTCTATCTTCGCACCGGGTTTCTGCTCTTGTGTGAAAAGAACCTGTTGCAGGAAATAACCGGGTTTTCCTTTCAGACAGATAGTGGGCGTTCCCGCCCGGCGCAGAGATCGGGTTTATCGCATTGGCTTCCCTGTCCTGTTTTGGCGTTTTGTTCCCCCTCAGGCGGCCTCGGCCCAAAGTGTATACACGGTCGGACCTTATCGGGAGAACCGTACAAAAGCCTGACGGCGGACGATCTTCCCGCGGGACCCTGGAATTTCACAGGATATGCTCAAAATTTTTGCGCTCGGAGCGGCGGTAAAGCACCACCTTGTTGCCGATGACCTGCACCGGCTCGGAGAACGTGGCCTCGGCCAGTTCCCGGATCAGATCTTCGGCCTCGGTCTCGCTGTTTTTGAGTACCGTGACCTTGATGAGTTCCCGCGCCTCCAGCGCCTGGGAAAGAGAGCGGATCAGGTTGTCCGAGATCCCGCCCTTGCCGACCTGAGCCACCGGCTCCATGCGGGCGGCCAGAGATTTGAGCGTGCTTCGCTGTTTGCTTGTCAACATATTTTTTCCTCTCTTAAGATCAACACTAAATGTAGGTGCCACAGGCACCTTTTTGTACGCCCAGGCGGCAGCGCCGCCGGGCCATACGCCCACTCCCGGCTAACCGGGAAATTGGCTTATCGTTCCTGCAATAAGTTTTAGTCGATATGCGAGGCTGTGCCTCGCTCGATATATGGCCTGACGGCCATTCGATATGCAAGGCTCCACTACGCTCGCCTTGCTCGATATGTGCCACTTTGTGGCACGTCATGGACGGACAACATAAAAAATTTATAGACCCAAAACAGATTGCTTTTTACAAAGGTCTTTTATACCCCGGGCTTTCAATCTCGTTGAGCCAACGCCGGGGTGTCTGAGGCACATCCTGTACGCCCGTGCCAGCTTGTTCTTCCACTCAAAACTTGTCCTCGCACCGGGCTTCCAATCTCGTCGCGACGATGGCGGACATGCGCCGCCATCGGACTCAATCGAAAATTTACGGTGCGTAAATTTTCGGCCAGAAAAGGGTGAAGCGCAGGCTTGCCGAAGCGAGGGAAAAACCGCGCATAGCTGCATCAAAAAAATTGTAGTCAAAAGCAAAGTTAGTTAAAGAACAAGGATTATTTCAGCCCTTAAAGATATGTCAGCGGCAAGTGAAAATAAATCGCAGGCGAAATGGAATGATTATTCTTTTTTCGTTGGAGTGGGCGCGCCTTCCCGGCGCCGACGGCGCCCCCTCAAGTCCGGCCAAAATTCGCCGCAGGCGAATTTTGCGTCTGGCCGGAGCCGAAATATGTTTCGCAAAAGTCCGGACCTGCGCCGGACTTTTGCACAATCGTGGTTTTGCGGTGAGCAAAACCACGGCGGAAAAGAGTGAATCAAAAGCGCGCAGCGGTTTTGAGAGAGAAAAACTACTGCCGAGCTTTCCTACAGAAAACCTGTTGCAGGGGAAATATAAGTTTTCCCTTTCTGTCAGAGTGGGCGTATTGCCCGGCGGCGCTGCCGCCCGGTTTTTCTTTCAAGTCCGACCGATTTTTGCGAAGCAAAAATCGCGCCTGGTCGGAAAATCAATCCACAAATTCAAATTCAATATCCGAAAAGACCACGATGTCCCCCTGCTTGGCGCCGGCCGCCCGGAGGCGGTCGATGACCCCGAAGGTGCGCAGCTGGCGCTGGAAGTAGCGGAAGCTGTCGATGTCGTCCAGGCGGACCTCCCGGGCCAGGCGCTCGACCAGGCCGCCGACCACGGCCAGCCGGCCCCGCTCGTCCCGGACCACCTCGAAGGAGGAAGCGTCCTCCTTTTCGTAGGCAAAGGGCTCGAACTGCAGAGGGGCGAGCGGCGGCAGGGTGGAAAGCAGCTTGCAGACCTCGTCCAGCAGGGTCTTGACGTTCTGTCCGGTGACGGCCGAAATGGGGATGACCGGATAGGGCGACAGCTTGCGGAGGGCCTCCAGATGTTCTGCGGCCGAGGGGAGGTCGATCTTGTTGGCGGCCACCACCCGGGGCAGGGCGGCAAGTTCCTCGCTGTACCGCTTCAGTTCCTCGTCGATGATCCGGAAGTCCTCGGCGGGATCCCGGCCCTCGGCGCCCGAGAGGTCGACCACCTGCACCAGCATCCGGGTGCGCTCGACGTGGCGCAGGAAGGCGTGCCCCAGCCCCGCGCCCTCGGCCGCGCCCTCGATCAGGCCCGGAATGTCGGCCATCACGAAGGTCTGGTCATAGTGCCGGACCACCCCGAGATTGGGGGTCAGGGTGGTGAAGGGATAGTTTGCGATCTTGGGCCGGGCGGCCGAGACCGAGGCCAGCAGGGTGGACTTCCCGGCATTGGGAAAGCCCGCCAGCCCCACGTCGGCGATGGTCTTGAGTTCCAGGGTCAGGGCGTATTCTTTGGTCTCCTCTCCCTGCTGGGAAAAGGAGGGGGCCTGCCGGGTGGAAGTTTTGAAGGCCGCGTTGCCCTTGCCGCCCCGCCCGCCCTTCAGCAGGGTGACGGAGGAATCGGGGTAAAACAGGTCGGCCATGACGGCCTGGGTCTCGAAATCCCGGATGACCGTGCCCACCGGCACCTTGATGCAGAGGTCCGCCCCGTTTTTGCCGTTGCAGCGGTTGGGCTCGCCCGGGCTGCCGTTCTCGGCCCGGAAATGGACCTTGAAGTAGAATTCGGCCAGGTTGTTCATGGAGGGGTCGGCCTGAAAGACGATGTCGCCCCCCTTTCCCCCGTCTCCGCCGTTGGGGCCGCCGTTGGCGATGCCCTTCATGCGCAGAAAGGAGGTCATGCCCTTGCCGCCGTTGCCGGCCTTGACGTAAATTTTGGTCTTATCTGCGAACATAGTTTTTCCGTTTTGTTAGAATGGTTGTCTTATATTGTACCACAGATCGGGGAAAAAGAAAAGTCATTCGGCCCCCATTTCAAAATCCCTTCTCTGCGGCGGTCTTCTTCCGTGCAAGCCGAGACCTTTCCCACGCGGTCTTAAAGCGGCCGGCCTTTTCGAGGGACTGAAAAACCTTACCTGTTTGGCAAACCACAAAAAAATTTTTCAGGGGGTATTGACAAAACACGGCAGTTATGTTACAATAAAAATAAGAAAACAGTAAAATGTCGACTGCCGTAATGCGCGGCTGTCGGTCGTGTTCACAGTCAGCATTTTTTCGGAGGGATCAAAAATGGGGCTTCACACGGGAAAAAGCAATGAGACTGCCTTTATGGGGGTCTGATTGCTTTTTTGATTTTTACAGGGAGGAAAAGTTTATGAGAAGAGTCAAAAGAGGTTTTTTCCTGATCCTCTGTCTGGCAGTGTTGACGACAATTCTGGCAGGCTGCGGGTACAGGGAGGCCGGAGATTTTTTACTGGAAAGAGTGGAAGGCGGCTATGCCATCATGGATCTGTCAAAGGAAGGTTATCAGAAAAAGGAACTCTTTATCTATGATCAGATCGGCAGATATGATATCCTTTACATCAGTAAGGGAAGCACCTTTTTCCGGGATCCTCCGGTCATAGACAGTCAACTCCTTGAAAAAGTCTATTTCGTAGATTATGTTCCTTCTCTGCAGAAGGCAGTTTTTGGACACTGTTTTCATATAAAAAAAATTATTCGCCAAGAGACAGGAGAACTTGGTTTGAATGAATACTATATCGTTTTATCTGATCCAACAACATCAATGCCAAAACGAGATATAAAGCAGTATATAAAATTTGCGGACTATTTAAAAGGAGGGTTTGGAGATTATGTATTCCCTGCAAATGTCTCATTCTTTATCAATTACAAATCACAGGAAAGTGACGGCTACCATTGGATAGATGATTATGATTATGGCACAAAAATCACCTATATTCCCCCGGAACCCACAAGAGAGGGTTATCGTTTTGATGGTTGGTATAAAGAAGCAGCATGTTTAAATCCCTGGAACTTTGAAACGGACACTCTACCGGAAGCTATTTTGGATGGAGAGGGTGAACCTATTTATCAGGAAACCAAACTCTTCGCAAAATGGATTCAAGAATAAATTCAAACGGAGGAAAAGAAGATGAGAAACAAAAGGCGTTTGGTCACAAAGTTGGGCATGTGTTGTTTCATGGCCGCTATGATTTTAATGACGCTGGCAAGCTGCGGATATAAAGAGGCCGGAGATTTTCTGTTGGAGAAAGCAGGAGACGGCTATGCCATAATGGATTTATCAGAAGAAGGTTATCAAAAGAAAGAGTTGTTTATCTATAGTCAAATAGAGGGGTTTAATATTGTTAGAATAAGTTCTAGTATAGGTGTAACTATTTTTGGAAATAATCCTCCGGTTGTCAAAAGTCAAATTCTTGAAAAAGTATATTTTATAAATTACATTTTTTGTGAAAATGAGGCCTTTTTTGCCTGGTGTAACAATTTAAAAAAGATCATTTACTTCGAAATGGGAGAAAATGGTACAGATCTATTTCGTGGAGATGAAGATTGGATTATGCAATTTGTAAAAAAAGAAGACTATTTACAATATAATTATCTAGGTTGTATGTATCCAGCTAATGTATCATATTATTTAAATTATGAAGTAGAAAATCACGATGGTTACCATTGGATAGATGATTACGACTACGGAAGCAAGATTACGTATATACCGGAGGATCCAACAAGAGAAGGATATATATTTGACGGTTGGTATAAGGAAGAAAACTGCCTCAACAAATGGAATTTTGAAACGGATACTTTGCCTGAAGCAATTTTAGATGAAGAAGGTGAACCCGTTTACCAGGAGACTAAACTCTATGCAAAGTGGATCCGGGAATCATTTTGATGAACAAGTCCGACATGTCGAAAGATCCTGTCCTTCGGTATATCTTGAACGTCGGCCCGCTTTTTTTGACAAGCGCGGGCCGTTTTGCTATAATAAAAAGAAACTGCCGCTGTGCGGAAAGGGAGGGTAAAAGATGATCTGGTTGTGGATCCTGGGCGGGCTCTGTCTGGCCCTTCTGATCCTGCTGCTCGTGGGGGGAAGTTATCTCCTGTTCCGGTTCACGGTCGTCCGGCGCAGACGGAGGCCGGCGATGGCGGACGCTCCCGCGCCCGAGAACGACAGAAGCGTGTGGGCGGCCTGGCGCCCCGTCATCGAGGAGGGCAAGGCCTGGTTCCTGGCGCAGGGGCCGGAGCAGGTGGAGATCACCTCCTTTGACGGGCTGAAGCTGACCGGCTTTTACCTGCCCTGCCCCGGCTCGAAGCGGACGGTGCTCTGCTTTCACGGCTATCGCTCGGACGGCTGGGCGGACTTTGCCTGCGTGCTGAAATTCTACCACGAACAGGGCTGCAACCTGCTGGTGGCCCATCAGCGGGCGCACGGACTGTCCGAGGGGAAATACATCTGTTTCGGAGTCAAAGAGCGCTTTGACTGCCGGGACTGGGCGGGCTATCTGGCCGGGCGATTTCCCGGGCATGCCCTCTTTCTGCACGGGCTGTCCATGGGCGGGGCCACCGTGCTGATGGCCGCCGGGCTGGACCTGCCGCCCCAGGTCAAAGGGGTGATCTCGGACTGCGGCTTTACCTCGCCCTACGACATCATGAAGCACGTGGCCAAAAACCTGCACATCCCGACCTTCCCCTTTCTCCCCCTGACGAGGGTCTGGATCCGCCTGATCGCCGGCTTCGGCCTGAAGGAGGCCGGCACCTTGGAGGCCCTGAAAAAGACCCGCCTGCCCGTCCTGTTCATCCACGGGACCTCGGACGACTTCGTCCCGGTGTGGATGACCGAGCAGAACTTTGCGGTCTGCGCCTCCGAAAAGCACGTTAAAATTCAAGAAAAACCGGCGCCCCTCATGCCCGGCAAAAGTCACCCCCCGCCTTAAAGACAGGCCATTGTCACGCGATCAAGTCAACATCCGCCGGCAGCGCCGGCGGATGTTTTTTTGCGGCAGATCTCTGTCGGCTTTTTAATGTCTTGTTGCCCGGCTGACCGGCTTTTGTCCTGATCCCTTTCCCCTCCTTTCAGACCTTTTGCGGCGGGCCGGCAGAGCTCTTTCAGAGGCTTAAAAGGTCGGCTGACCGACTTCTGCCTTTCCATTTCCTTTCCTCTGGCTCTTTCGCGGCGGGCTTGCAGAGCCCTTTCAGAGACTCTAAAACTCGGCTGAATGCCTTTTGTCCTCCCCCCTGACTTTATTACAGCGAACCGGCAGAGCCCTTCCAGAGGCTTAACTGCCCGGCTGAATGCCTTTTTTCTCTCTTGCCTTTAAGTTCCAAAAACCCCTTTGAAAGGTCTGAAACTCGGCGCTATACGCGAACCTTTACGCCATAACTTAAAAAGGAACTCCCCGGTGCCGGGGAGTTCCTTTTTTGATTGTTGTGAACTTCTGAACCATTCCTTATGGTTTGGTTAAATAACAGGAACCCAGCCTTCGTCAATGTAGGTCGCCAGGTTGAGCACATACTCGAGGTAGGTGACCGTCTGCGTTTCGCCGGTTGCATTCTGCAGGGTCAGCGTTCCGGTCAATCTAGACATCATCTCTTGCAGTGTCATGCCCAAAACGTCGGTAGAAAGATTCATGGCGGCGATCTCATCAGCCGTGTAGCCCAATGTCTCGAGCAGCAACTGGATGGTCAGGTTCGAGCTGTTCAGCGCATCGTGAATGGCATCTTCCAGCTCGGTGATCTTCCTGCCGTAATTCAGGCAGGACAGCAGTCCGGTGGTGGGCTTCTCTCCGAGGACATCTGCAATAGTCAGATCGCCGATGGCGTCGTCCAGCGTGTCGAGGGTAGCGTCAGCCAAAGCCACAAGGATCTTCGGCGATGTCTCTTCATCGATCTCGATCAGATCGCCCAACTTCAGGGTGTTGATCCGATCAATCAGGAATTGGGCACTGGAAAGATCGTTGAGGGTCATGTCGGCGATGGCTTTCAGGATGGCGTGCGGCTCGGTGCCGTCATCATACGTGATGAAGGTGATCTCGCCCTCGCCGTCATAGACCCCGTCGCCGTTCAGATCGGTCTTGGACTCGATGATGCCGATGAGATCGCCGATCAGGATGATGGGCAGTTCGTCGGCCAGCTTGCCGATCTGGATGTCGGCAATGGCCTTGACGACATTGGCGATGCCTTCCTCGTAGACGAACTCGTCATAGACTCCGTCGCCGTCGGTATCGGTCTTGGAGACGATCACGCCCAGGATGTCGCCCACCAGCAGGGCGGGCAGCTCCTCGGTCAGGTTGCCGATCTGAATGTGGGCAATGGCTCTGATGACATCGGCGGTGCCTTCCTCGTAGACGAACTCGTCATACTCGCCGTCGCCGTCGGTATCGGTCTTGGAGACGATCACACCCAGGATGTCGCCCACCAGCAGTTTGGGGAACTCCTCCTTCAGGGTGCTGATCTCCAGGTCTCCGATGGCCTGCAGAATGGGATCGTCGTCCTCGGTGATGCCGAGCAGGTCGCCGATGGTGCCTTCGACCTTGGAGAGGATGTCCTCGCCACCGGTCAGGTCAGAGATGGTGATGTTGGCGATGGCTTTCAGGAAGCCCTGTGTGCCTTCCTGGATGGTGGTGCCGTCGGACTCGAAGACATCCAGCAGGGTGCCCAGCTTGATGTGGCCGATGGCGCCGATCGGGTCGTTCTGGATCTCCGCCAGGGTGACGCGGTAGAGCTCAGTCTTCAGGTTCTCGTTCATCTGCACAGCCTCGAGCAGCGGCCCGATGGGCTGATTCTTGATGGTGTTGATGAAGGCGGTGTTGTCCTCCTCGAAGGCCGGGCCCACATGCACGTCGCCGAGGTAGTTGATCAGGGAGACGGGGATCTGGTCGATGCCCTCCAGCAGGTCGCGGAAGGTGACTTCGGCAAAGGCCAGCGGGGCATCGTTGATGATCTCGTAGAGGGTGATGTCCTTCAGGGCGTCGCGTGTGAGGATGGTGCGGATCCAGTCGGGCACCTGCTCGAACTGCACCAGGTCTCCCAGGGACAGGTCGGCCAAAGCGTCGACCGGGTCGGTGACCAGCCGGTACAGCGACAGGCTGCCGATGACGGCGACCACATCTTCCGGCACCACGTTGTCGGTGTCGAAGTCAGCCAGGACCGCGCCCACGGTGATGACATCCAGCAGATCCTCGGGATAGACCAGCACGTTGTAGAGGTCGAGGGCGCCGATCTGGGCGTAGATGTTCTCGGGCAGCGGGTTCTCGGCGCCGGTGATCTCCAGCACGGCCTGCATGAGGTCGTCCAGAGCCACGCCGCGGACCACATCCACCGCGTCGATGACGTCGACATAGTTCAGCTTGCCCAGCAGCGCGGACACGCTTTCGGGCATATCGCTCTGGTAGTAGGCGCTGAGGGCGGCGGTTCCCAGCGCGGCCATGGCCAGCACCGGCGTGTCGATCAGGTCGCCCAAAGTCAGGTCGCTTCCGGTCAGGTTGTCGGGCAGCTGCACCTCGATCTCGAACAGGTCAAGGGCCACCTCCTGCGCGGCGGTCAGCAGTTTGGCCACTTCCATCTCGCGCAGCACCGCGGTGTCGGCGAGATCGCCGATGATCATGGGCGTTCCGCCGACGGTGAAGGCCTCGTTCAGGGACTCAGGCAGGGTCACGTAGTCGTAGGCGTCCAGGAAGAAGCTGATCAGGTCAAAGACGTCGGTCAGGTTGATGTTCAGGAAGCCGTCCACAAAGTCCGCACCCTCGCCGAAGGATTGCACCATGTTGTCGAGCGCGGCGGGGATTTCGCCGTAGACGATGTACATGGCGGCGCCGGCGGCGGCGAAGACCAGCATGGCGGGATCTTCCACGAAGCCGTAGACGGTGTGCTCGCGGATGGCCTCGGGCAGCATGGCCGGATCGACCAGCGGCTCGTCCTCAGGCAGATAGCTGTTGACGGCGTTCAGCACCTCTTCCACGGTGATGCCGGTGAGGAAGATGTCGTAGTCGAAGATCGCGGAGTAGAAGGTCTCCTCCCCGAACAGGGCGATCAGCTCGTCCGTGACCAGGGTGAAGTCGTACTCGTCGGCGATGATCTGGGCGGCGGTCAGCACATCCCGGATGTAGAAGGTGTCGGCCAGCTCGTCGAAGCGGGTCAGATCCTCCAGAGTCAGGGAGGCGTAGAACACGGTGTTCAGGGCCTCGCGCCAGGCGCTCAGGTCGACGTCCGCCAGCTCGATGGCCGAGACGATCAGATCGGTGGCGTGCTGCACCCGGATGTCGAGCAGTCCGTCGGCCACGTCGAGGTCGTACTTGCTGAAGTCGATGTCGGCAAACACGGCGTTCAGCTCGTCGGTCAGACGGAGATCTCCGTCAAAGGCGGCGGCCGCGATCAGCGGCAGGACAGCCGTGCACAGCGGGTAGTCGGCGATGGAAGCCAGGGTCAGCCCCTCGGCATAGGCCAGGGCGTCGGCATCGACGTTGGCGCGGTTGTCATAGTCGGGGAAGTACCCGAGGGCCACGTTCAGGAGGCCTCCGGCCGTCACGGTGGACAGCAGGTCGTCCAGGGTGGCCTGCAGGGTCAGATCGCCGAACAGCTCGCTCCACTCGGAGACCAGGATGCCCTCGTCGACGTCGTCCAGATAGGACTTGGCCAGGCCGACCAGGTCGGCGATGCGGTGCTCGAGGTAGAGCTCGTTCAGGATGTAGGAGCTGAGCAGGGTGTCCTCGGCAAACAACAGGTCATACTCGGACTTGTAGAAGTTGTAGTCCAGGTACTCCTCGAAATAGCTGTCGACGGCGGCCAGCAGGTCGCGGACGTTGAGGTCGAGGTAGTAGACATCCTCCACGCTCAGGCCTTCGAAGAGCAGATAGACCTCGTCGGTGATGTAGGAGCCAAGCTCGAAGTGGACGGTGATGAAGTCGGCCAGCGACAGCACGTCGTCGATCCGCACGGCCATCACGTCGCCCTCGGCGGCCAGGGTGCCGGCAATGCCGACCAGACCCGCGGGCACTTCGCCGAAGACCAGGTTGGAGGCCAGGCAGACGCCGAAGCCCACCGCGTTGTAGACGTCGGTCGCCACGTCATAGACGGACAGTTCGCCGTAGATGGCGGGCAGCTGATCGATGGTCAGCACGGGGTCTCCCTCGCCGATGTAGGCGGCATAGCTGTTGGCGGCGGCCAGGAAGGATTCCACGGTGATGCCGTCCAGCCAGCTCTCCCACTCGAAGACGACGTCGTAGCAGGTCACATCCGCGAACAGGGCTTCCAGCTCGTCGGTGAAGACGCCCTCGATCTCATAGCGGCCCAGGATCAGGTCCACGGCCTCCATGATGTCGGCCGGGTAGAAGCAGTCGGCCCAGACGTTGGGATCGCGGAGTTCCTCCACGTCCATGGTGTTGAAGATGAGTTCAAAGGCCTGCTTGTACTCGGGCAGTTCGTCGTCGAGGACGATCTCGACCGCGCCGGTCAGCAGGTTGGCCACGGCGGCCAGCCGGACGGCGTTCAGACGGTCGAGGGCCGCAAGGTCGGCGGTGACCAGATCGGCGGAAGCGTACAGGTCATTGATCTCGCCGGTCAGAGCCTGCTCGGAGTCGAACATCACGCCCAGCGCGGGCAGGATCAGCAGGGACTCGAAGGGATCCCCGGCCACGTCGTAGAAGCTCAGCTCGTCCAGGTAGCTGTCGGCTTCGGGCAGCAGGTTGGCGTAGTTGTCGGTGTACTCCTCGGGCAGGTAGCTGAGCAGCGCGCCGAAGAAGTTGCCCACGGTGAAGAAGCTCAGGCCCTCCTCCTGGTAGCTTTCGCCCAGGGTGACCTCGCCCACGAAGGTAAAGACCTCGGGTTTGATGAGATCCTCTGCCCCGAAGCGGTCGCAGAAGGCGTTGACGAACTCGAACACGCTCCTGATCTGAATGCCGAGCGGGCCGTCCGCACCCACCTGATCGAAGATGTCGAGCAGGGGCTGCGGGAACTCGCCGAAGATGATCCAGACGGTCAGCGCGCCGGCGGCGGCCACGCCCACCAGGGTCATGTAGACAGGGTTGGTAATGAAGGACCACACGCTTTCGTCGGCGATCTCGCCCAGAGCGTCCACGGTGATCATCTCTTCCTCGAAGTAGCTGTTGATGGCGGGGACCAGATCCCGGATGTAGATCGAGGAGAGCATGTTCTCGGTCTCGAAGACCAGATCATACAGGGTGTAGCCGCGCTCCCCGGTCAGGAACAGGGCGCAGACCTCGTCGGTGAACACCGTGAAGTCGGTGAACTCGGCGGCGATCTGCTGAGCGCCCAGCAGCAGGTTGGTCAGGTAGAAGCAGTCGAGCAGATACTCGGGCTCGGTCAGCTGCTCGATGGTGACGGGATCGAGCACGGCCAGCTCGCCCTCGGCCGAGCCGAGGATGGTCCGCAGACCCTGCTTGAAATCATAGCCGGTCAGGCCGTTCACCACGTCGGCGGCCACGTCGGTCACCGCGGAGAGACGGAACTTCATCATTTCGGCCAGCGGATCCTCGTCATAGGCGGCGTAGTCCACCTCGGAGAGCATGGCGTTCAGGGACTCGGTCAGATCCACCTCGCCCATCAGATCGGACAGGTCGGTGGCGTTCAGCACCACCAGCGGCAGGATGACCGCGCGCAGCGGGCTGTCGAGGATGTCCTGCACGGACAGGCCCTCGATGTAGGCCAGGGTGTTCTGATCCAGGGCGTCCATGTTGTCGTAGTCGGGCAGGTAGGCATAGACCGCGGCCAGCATGTTGTAGACCACGATGTTGTCCGGCAGCTCATCCAGGGTGCCCAGGGTGGTCTCCCCGAACAGATCGGGGATCTGCGGACGGATCAGGTCGTCCTGCACGTACCCGTTGACATAGTCGGCCACCACGTCGAGGACGGAGGCGACGAGGATGTTCCGGTACTCGGTGTCGATGTTGCCCAGGGTCATCTCGCTGCCGTCCTTGTCCTTGAACAGCTCGACCAGGGAATCTTTGACGTAGTCCCCGCCGGCGAATTCATTGGTGTAGTCGCGGACCACGGCCAGGATGTCGGGGATGGTGATGTCGAGCCAGCGCTCGGCGATGCTGCCCACGGTCATGCCCTCGAACAGGTCGACCACGGACTGCTGCACGATGCGGTCGTCCGCCATGTCGGCGTAGGCCTTGACCACGGCCAGGATGTTGGAGATGCCGGTCTCCTCCAGCTTGTCGGGCGCGTTGCCCAGGGTCATGTCAGCCGGGAAGAGGGTGGTCAGTTCTTCGACCACATACTCTGCGGAGGCGTATTCCGCCGCATAATCCCGGACCACGCCGATGATGCCGTTGACCGACAGGCTCAGGATGCCTTCGTCCTCGTCCCCGATCTGTCCCAGGGTCATCTCCCCGAACAAGGCGGGCAGCGAGGCCAGCACGTAATTCTCGCCGACATACTCGTCGAGGTAGGCGCCGACGGCGTTCAGCAGGGCGGCCACGGTGATGTCGGCCAGGTCATCGGCCGCGGAGGCAAAGGTCATGTCGCCCAGCACCTCGTCCAGCTCGGGCAGGTAGAAGGTGAGGTCGGCATACTTGTCGGTGTAGCTTTCGACGGCCTTGAGCACGGCGGCGATGACGATCTCGCCCTCGGTGAGGTCGCGGACGGTCCTGCCGTCCAGCGCGTCATACAGCTCGGCGGTGGTGTAGGTCTCCTTCAGGAACTCATTGGTCATGTAGTCGGCCAGGGCCAGCACGTCGCCCAGATCGATGGCCAGGATGCCGTCGATGATCTCCTCTTCCCCGGTCACCGTCTCGGCGATGTCCATGATGGGAGCCGGCACTTCGCCGAACACCACGATCAGGGCCACGCCGGCGCCGACCATGCCGAGGTACAGCGGGGTGGTCACGATCTCCCACACGGACAGATCTCTCATGTCCTCGGGCAGATCCTCGAGGGCCAGCACGGGCTCCTCGAAGTAGCTGTTGACCGCGGGGATGACGTCGGCCACATAGATGCCGGACAGCATGGCCTCGGTCTCGTAGATCAGGTCGTACAGGGTGTAGTCCCCGAACAGGGCGCAGACCTCGGGGGTGATGGCGGTAAAGTCGACGAATTCTTCGGCGATCTGCTGCCCGCCCTCGAGCAGGTTGGCGATGTAGAAGCTGTCGAGCAGGTACTCCAGCTCTGTGGCCTCCTCGATGGTGATGTCGCCCACCATGGTGGCCAGGCCGGGACGCAGGTCGTACTGCGAATCGGTCAGGTTGTAGACGACCTCGCCCAGGATGTCGGTCATCGTGGACAGGGGCAGGCCGATCAGCTGGCTGACCGGATCGTCGTGATAGGCGGCGTAGTCGATGGGCACCAGGATGCTGTCAATGGAATCCTTCAGCCACAGGTCGACGTTGAGGGCGCCGGCCGCGACCACGGGCAGGATGAGCGCCCGCAGCGGATCCTCGACGATGCTGCCGATGCTCAGGGTCTCCGAAATGTAAGTCCGGGTCTCAGCGGGCAGGTTGGTGCGGTTGTCGTAGTCGGGCAGGTAGGCGAAGACCACGTCGAGCACGGCGTCCACATAGATGTCGTCCAGGGTCTCCTCCAGGCTGCCGATGGTGGCTTCTCCGAAGAGCGCGGGGATCTCGGCGATGACGGTATCCTCGCCGGTGATCCAGTTGACGTAGGCGCGCACGGCCTCCAGAATGTCGGCCACATAGATGTCGCCGTAGTCGTCGGCAATGCTGCCCACGGTCAGGGTGCCGAACACGTCGCACAGCGCCTGCTGGATATAGCCAGTCCCCACGTACTCATCGACATAGGTCTTGACGGTCTCCAGGATGGCGCGGATCTCCAGATCGTAGCAGTCATCCACGAAGTTGCCGATGGTGGCGTTCCCGAACAGGTCGGCCAGCGCGGTCAGATCGAGGTCCTCGGTCGCAAACTCGTTGAGGTAGGCCTCGGCGGCAGTGATGATGCTGCCCACCGTGATGGTGCCGTACTCCTCCGCAAAGTTGCCCACCGTCAGGCCGGCGAACACGTCGCACAGCGCCTGCTGGATGTAGCCGGTCCCCACATAGTCATCCACGTAGGACTTGACGGTCTCCAGAATAGCGCTGATCTCCAGATCGTAGCAGTCGTCCACGAAGGAGCCGATGGTGGCGTTCCCGAACAGGTCGGCCACGGCCGCCAGATCAAGGTCGGCGTCCACAAACTCGTTGAGGTAGGCCTCGGCCGCGGAGATCAGGCTGCCCACCGTGATGTCGCCGTAGTTGTCGACAAAGTTGCCCACGGTCAGGCCGGCGAACACGTCGCACAGCGCCTGCTGGATGTAGCCCTCGCCAACATAGTCGTCCACATAGGACTTCACGGTCTCCAGGATCCTGCTGATCTCCAGATCGTAGCAGTCGTCCACGAAGGAGCCGATGGTGGCATCGCCGAACAGGTCGGCCAGAGCCGCCAGATCGAGGTCGACGTCCACGTATTCCTTCAGATAGGCCTCGGCGGCGGCAATGATGCTGCCCACCGTGATGTCGGGGTAGTCGTCGAGGATGGTGGCCAGGGTGCTGTCACCGAAGATCCCCTCCAGCTCGGCCTTGTAGAAGGTGTAGCCGGTGAACAGGTCGACGTAGCTGTCGGCCGCTTTCAGGATGCCGGTGATGCGCAGATCCAGGTTGAGGACGTCGCGCACCTGCAAATCGTCCAGCATCTCCTCCAGGGCGGCGGTGGTGTAGTCGTCCGAGGTGAAGTAGTAGTCGATGACGAAGTCGATCATGTCCAGCACGTCGGCCATGGAGACGTTGTAGACGCCTTCCAGCGGATCGTCCTCGGCCATGATGGTGTCGATGATGTTCTTGGCGGGGGCGGGCACCTGATCGAAGAGGATCATCATGGCCACCACGCCGCCGGTCACGGCCAGGTAGACAGGCTCGTTGACCAAATCCCAGGCCGTGCAGTTCTGCAGCTTCTCGGGCAGATCGCTGACCGACATGACGGGCTGGTCAAAGTAGCTGTTGACCGCGTCCACGATCTCGGCCACCGTGATGCTCTCCAGCACCACGTCGGGCAGCATGATCAGGTCGTAGAAGGTCACGTCCTCGAACAGGGCGCAGACCTCGTCGGTGACCAGGTAGAACCCGAGACCCATCTCCTCGCCGATCATGTCGATGCCCTTCAGGACGTTGTCGACATAGAAGGAGTCAGCCACCAGTTCGGGCGTGGCGAACACGTCCACGGTGACATCCCCCACCATGCGGGCGAAGGCGGCCTTGAAGTCAAAGCCGGTCAGGTTGAAGATGAGGTCGGCGGCAAAGCCGGTCAGCACGCTCAGCTTGACTCCCTTCAGCTGGCTGACGGGATCCTCGTGGTAGGCGCGGTAGTCGATGCCCTCCAAAAATTCCGCGATGTCGGCGGGGATCTGATAGGGCTCGTAATCCGACAGGGTGACGGAGCTGAGGATGGTCAGCGGCAGGATGATCAGCCGGGCGGGATTCTCCAGAATGTCGAAGACGGTCACGCTCTCGGTGTAGGCCATGGCCTCGGCCGGCACCTGGGCGCGGTTATCCCATCCGGGCAGATAGGCGAAGAAGATGTCCAGCATGTCGCCGATGCTGGCCTCGTCGAAGAAGGTGTTCAGGGTGCCGAAGGTGGTCCCGCCGAACAGGGCGGCCACTTCGTCCACCAGGGTCCCCTCGCCGAAGTAGTTGTTCACGTACAGCTGGATCAGGGTGACCACGTCGGCCAGGCGGTAGTCGGGCAGATCGTCGGCCACGGTGGCAAAGGTGCTCTCCCCGAACAGGTTGTCGATCTCGTCGGAGTAGAAGGTGAAGTCAAAGTACTTGTAGGTGTAGCTGTCGACGGCCTTCAGCACGGCGGCGATGACCAGGTCGCCCTCGGTCAGGCTGCGGATGGTCTTGCCCTCCACCGCCTCGTACAGTTCGGGCGTGGAGTAGATCTCCCCTTCCAGGAAGAATTTGGTCATGTAGTCGGCCAGCGCGATGAGGTCGGACAGTTCAATGGCCAGCAGGCCGTCCGTGATCTCCTCTTCCCCGGCCACCGTCTCGGCAATGTCCATGATGGGGGCGGGGATCTCGTCGAACACCGCGATCAGCACCACGCCGCCGGCGATCATGCCCAGGTACATCGGGGAGGTCACGATCTCCCACACCGACAGATCCCGCATGTCCTCGGGCAGATCCTCGAGGGCCAGCACGGGCTTGTCGAAGTAGCTGTTGACCACAGGCACCACATCGGCCACGTAGATGCTCTCCAGCACGGCCTGGGTGTCAAAGATGATGTCGTACAGGGTGACGTCCGCGAACAGATCGCACAACTGTTCGGTGCAGATCCAGTAGTCGGTGAACTCGGCGGCGATGAGGTCGACGCCCTTCAGGATGTTGCCGACATAGAACTTGTCGAGGATGTAATCGGTCTCCTCCAGATCGCCGAAGGTCAGATCGCCCACCATGGCGGCCAGACCGGGACCGAAGTTGTAGTCGATGGTCAGGGCCAGCAGGTCGCCCAGCACCTCGGCGTACAGGGCCAGACGGACCGGCCGCAGGGCGGCTGCGGGATCGTTGTAGTACAGCTCGAAATCGATCTCGGCAAACAGTCTGTTCACGATCTCGATCAGATCGGACCGGGTCGCGGAGACTTCCGCAATGAGCAGCGCCATCATGGCGCGCTCGGGCAGGTCGATGATGTCCTGAATGGTCAGCCTCTGGATGTAGGCCAGGGCGTCGGCGTCCAGGAAGGCCCGGTTGTCATAGTTGGGCAGGTAGGCATAGAGCACGTCCAGCAGGGCGTTGACGGTGATCTGATCCAGCGCCTGGTCCAGATTGCCAAGGGTGGCGTCCCCGAACAGGCCGGTCCATTCGTCGGCCACGATGTCCGAACTGACGTAGTCGTCCAGATAGGCCTTGACGGCCACCAGGATGTCGCGGACGTAGATGTTCTTCCACTCGGTGGTCAGGTTGGCAAAGGTCAGCCCGCCCAGCACGGCGTCCAGCTCGGTCTTGTAGATGCTGAAGCCGGCGTATTCGGTGGTGTAGTAGTCCACAGTCTTGACCACACCCAGCAGCGAGATCTCGCCCTCGATCAGGGTCCCGATGGTGATGGCCTCGCCGTTGCTCTCGAACAGGTCGTACAGGCCGTCGCAGTAGCTCTGATCCAGCAGGCGGTCGGTCACGAAGTCGGTCAGGCTGAGCAGGTCGTTGACCCGGATGTTCAGCAGGCCGTCCACGGCGTCGCCGCCCTCCAGGCCGTCCATGAAGGACTCGCCGATGTTGACGTAGGCGGCCGGCACCTCGTCAAAGCCGAAGTACAGGCCCACGCCGCCGGCCACCCAGGCCAGCCAGACGGGCTGATCGATGATCTCGCCCACGGTCAGGGTGCGCAGCAGTTCGGGCAGCTTGTCGGCGTCGATGACGTCGGGATCGCAGTAGCTGTTGATGACCTCGATGACCTCGATGATCTGCATGCTGCGCCACTCTTCCTCGTCGATGAAGTCGCGGATGCGCTCATCGGGGGTGAACAGAGACTTGACCGAATCGGTGATGATGCCGTCGGCATATTCGTTGACGCTGTCGATCAGGTTGTGGATGTTGAGGTCAAGGTAGAAGTCCACATTCCACAGGTCCTGCACCACGGCCTCGCCCAGCAGGGCGCGGGTGTTCTCCTTCAGTTCCACGCCCTCGGCGTCGATGTAGCTGAAGACGGCGTCGATCAGAGAGACCAGACGGAGATTGAGATAGGTGTCGGGCTCGACGGCGTCGGCCAGGCTGAAGTCGAACACGGCGATCAGCTCGTCGGTCAGGACCCAGCCCAGATCAGCCGCCACATCCAGAATGTCGTCGGCCACCATCAGCACGCTGCTGACCTTGATGTCGGTCAGCGCCGCCACGGGATCCTCCAGGATCAGGGCATAGTCGATGTCGTCCAGCAGGGCGGGCAGCGAGGCGGGCGCCTCCTCGCCCAGCCACAGCCAGGTGCCGGCGGCCAGGGCCACGGCCGCAAAGCCAACCGGGGCGTCCAGCATCTCGTCCAAAGTCTTCTGCGCCAGAGTCTGGGGCAGGTAATCCACGCTGATCAGGTCCTCATCGAAGTAGCTGTTCAGCATGTCGAAGACCTCGGCCACCGTGATCGAGAGCACCTCGGCGGAGGGATCCTGGATCAGGGCCCACACCGAGGTCCCGGTGAACTGATCGATGACCTCGGGGGTGAAGATGTAGTAGTAGTCCACAAAGGGAGCCAGGATGGTGTCGAGTCCTTGCAGGATGCCGCCCACATCCCAGTTGTCCAGCTCTTCCTCGGCGGAGTAGACGAAGCCGCCCACGGACACATCCTGGAACAGCTGGGTCAGGCCGTCGGCCTCCAGCGGGCTGCCGCACAGGTCGTTGACGGCCAGCGCCAGATTGGCCAGCTTGAGGGAGCGAAGCAGATCCTCAAGGCTGAAGAAGTCGCCGATCTGGATGCCCTCAATGGCCAGGAAGACCGAATTGGGCAGTTCCGTAAAGCAGTCGACCAGATCCAGGATGTCGCTGACGTAGATCTCCTTGTAGGAGTCGATCAGCTCGCCGATGGTCTTGTCGCCCACGATGTCGCGGACTTCCTTCTTGAATTCCTCGGAGGTCAAAACCTCAGAGATCTCGTCGGGCAGCACGTCCTCCAGGTAGCTCCTGGCCACCCGGGCCAGCTCCCACACGCCCAGATCCTTCAGGTACTGCACGGGATCGTCGATGATGCCGCCCACCGTGTCGTCGCCGAACAGATCCAGCACCTGCTGGGTGAAGATGGGCTCATTGACCACGCCCTCCAGCAGCGTATCCACGCCCTCGAAGATGTTGGCCACATAGACGTTGTTCAGCGCCCCTCTGGGGTCGTCGATCAGCGCGCCCAGCGACAGCTGTCCGCCCTCGGCGGAGCCCAGGGTGTCGGAGAACATCAGATCGAAGCCCTCGCCGTTGACCGGCTCGCCGATGAGCTCGTTGACGGCCTTTAAGATGCTGGCGATGTACAGCTTATCCAGCAACTGCTCGGGCTCGAAGAAGTCGCCGATCTGGATCCCGTCATTGGTGCTGTCTCCCACCAGCGTGTAGACGCTGACGGGGATCTCCACAAAGCAGTTGACCAGATCCAGAATGTCCGAAAGGTAAACCTCTTTATAATATCCGTCGAGGAAGTCGCCGATGGAGCGATCGCCCACGATGTCGCGGAGTTCCTTCTTGAATTCCTCGGAGGTCAGAGTCTCCACGAGGTCGTCGGGCAGCACGTCCTCCAGGTAGCTCCTGGCCACCCGGACCAGATCCCACACGCCCAGATCCTTCAGGTACTGCACGGGATCGTCCAGGATCATCCCCACGGTGTCGGACCCGAACAGATCCAGCACCTGCTGGGTGAAGATGGGCTCTTCGACCTTGCCCTCCAAAAGCTTATCCACGCCCTCGAAGATGTTGGCCAGGTAGACATGGTCCAGCGCGGCCTGGTAATCTTCGATCAGCGCGCCCAGCGACAGCTGTCCGCCCTCGGAAGAGCCCAGCGTGTCGGAGAACATCAGATCAAAGCCCTCGGCATTGAGGGGTTCGTCCAGAATCTCATTGATGATCTGCAGCAGATCGGAGATGTAGATGTGATCCAGCTCGGCGGCGGGATCCTCGATGAGGCCGCCCACCGTGACCTCGCTGACCGCGTCGATGGCCGACTGCGGGATGATGTTCTCCCCCGCGCCGGTCTCGGCCAGAATGGCGTTGACGGCGGTCAGGAACTTGCCGACGTTGATCTTTTTCAGTTCCTCGGTGGCGTTGTCGATGATGCCGCCGATGGAGACGTCCTCGAACACCGCCGTGATCTCGTCCACGGACTCGGGCAGGAAGATCTCCACCACGCTGACGATGTCGTTGACGTCGACCCGGTCCAGGGTCTCCACGGTGTTGAAGATCAGGTCGTCAAAGCTGACGCCGTTCTCCAGCCAGGCGTCGACCAGATCCTGCGGAATGGCATAATCCACCCCATCGATGCGGTTGACGTCGGAGAGGATGGCCCCGATCGGGATGCGGATCAGCACCCGCCAGTCGTCAAAGATGTCCTGGAGGGAAATATCGTTATAGTACCCCCTGATGGTGGTGGTCGCCCAGTCCGGATCGGTCCGGTCGTCATCGGCGCCCGGGATAAAGTCCAGCAGAGAGCTGTCCAGAACGGTGCCCAGCTTGATCAGGGAGAAGATGTTGGCGTTGGGGTCGTCCAGCATCTGCTGGAAGCTGACGTCCCGGATGTCCGAGAGCATGGCCATGATCTCCCGGGCCACCTCGATGTCGTTCAGCTGGCCGACGAATATGTAATCCTCAATGTAACCCAGCGACAGGGTGTTGAGGTCGGTCATCTGCACCACAACGGAGAGCACGTCGTACAGCGAACTCTCCTCCTTGGGTTTTTGGATGATGTTGCCCTCGTCGTCGTACTGCAGGTTGCCGTTCTGGTCCAGCGCCGGCGTGCCCTGCAAAAAGCCCAGCTCCGGCAAAGGCCCGCCCATCCAGGTCTCCAGATCGGCCAGCGTGAAGTAATCCAGCACGGTCTGAATGGCCGGCACGTCTAAAATGGCCTGCAAAAGCTCGGCCAGTTCCTGCCGGTTTGTGGCCGATCCGATGTCTGTGCCGATGTCCAGAAGGTCGGCCATCATCAGGTTTTCCCACAGCCCGGTGGCGTCCACGCCGCCCAGATCGTCGATGGGCAGCTCGAGATTCAGCCTGTCGAACACTTCCTGCGCCGACAGCGTGCGGATGTCTCCGGCCAGATCCCCGACCAAAGCCACCAGGTCGCTGACCGGCAGGTTTTTCAGCGAATCCGGATCGTCGTCGTCCCGGATGTAGGGGATCTCGAATCCGCCGAAATCTTCGAGCTTGTTGATCGTCAGGCTGTACCAGCACCAGACACCCGCGCCAGCCACCGCTCCGATCAGGAGCAGGAAGCTGACCAGCATGCCCAGAAAGAAGTAAGCGACCTTCTTGCCGTTACTGTTCCTCCGAATCGCCTTTGCCATAAAATACCCTCCGTGGCGCGGGGGATCTCCCTCGCGCCCCAAATAAAGTAGTGTAGTACCCAAAAGCCGCTCCGCGCCTTCCAAAACACGGAACCGGCCCTTCCTTCCGCAAGCGGCGGTCTCCCCCTCTTTGGGGTAAAAGGGCAGACTGCACCCATTCTTGCATTCACTATTATAGCACACTTTAGGCAATTGTCAAAGGCAAATGCCTAAAGTTTTTTAAATTTGTGCCATTTGCCCCAAAATTTTTTCTTTCTTTTTCCGTTTTGCACTGCCCCGGCCCCTCTTTTCCCGCCTTCCGGACGCCTTTTTCTCTCCTTCCGTTTTCCGATTTTTATCAGCCGATTGCTGTTTTGAAGGTTCGATCTCTTGCAAACATACATTTTTGCAGCACGATCCTGCGATCCCCCGGGCAAAATCCGCTTTTCCCCCGGATCCGGGCGTACTCTTTTTTGCCAAATATTTCCTCTGCGGCGGCTTTCGGAGTATAATGAAAAGGCCCCTCGGGTAATTTTTACAAAGGACGGAACATCGGAAATGACAGCAACCTACGGTTACGTGCGGGTCTCCAGCACGGATCAGAACATCGATCGGCAGATCACGGAAATGCGGGCCTTCGGCATCCCCGACCGCTGCATCTTTGTGGACAAAAAGAGCGGTTCGGACTTTGACCGCCCGGCCTACCGCAAACTCATCCGCAAACTCAGAAAGGACGACCTGCTGGTGGTCAAGAGCATCGACCGGCTGGGAAGGAACTACATCGCCATCACCGCCGAATGGCAGCTGATCACCAAGCAGATCGAGTGCGACATCCTGGTGCTGGACATGCCCCTTCTGGACACCCGCATCCGGGCGGACAACCTGATGGGGCGGTTCATCTCGGACATCGTGCTGCAGATCCTCTCCTTCGTGGCCGAAAACGAGCGCGAAAACATCAAGCGGCGGCAGGCCGAGGGCATCCGCTCGGCCAAAAAGCGGGGGGTGCGCTTCGGCCGGCCCTCGGTGGTGCCCAATCCCTGCTTCGACGAGATCTGCCTGCTGTACCTGCTCCGCCTGCTCCCCTTAAAGCGGGTGCTGCGGATGCTCCGCATGAAGCAGTCCACCTTTTACAAGTACTACCAGTTCTTCCGGGAGCGCTTTTACGCCGGGCTGGACGAGCGGAACACCGACTTCGACGCCTGGCGGGCGGACACCGACCTCAAGCTGCTGGAGCGGGAACTGAAGGGCAAGATCCGGGACACCCTGCGCCCCTGACTCCTCCCGCGGCGGCAGCGCTTTTGACCCCGCCTCTGTTTTCGGACGACAGGGGTCTTTTGCGCGCCCTCTCCTTTTGATCGGCCGGGGCGCTTTGATCGGCCCGGACTTGCGCCGCGTTTCGCGTTCGGCAGGGCCGAAGGGTCTCAGCCTTTTGTCCGGCCTCCCTCTCCCGAGCCGGCCTTTGACCTGCCTTTCCGGGACGGAGGGGGACAAAAGCCCGCTCCCCGGGCGCGGGAGGCCGCAGCATGGGAAGAAAAGAGCGGAAAGGGCGGGTTTTTCCGCGAAATCCCCGCTCATTTGGATTGACTATTTGACGGTTTTGTTTTATAATAATCTTTGAGTTTTTTCCAAGAGAGGCGGGAGCACGCTTTTCGGCCCTCTCTTCGGAAAAGGATTTACGGAAAACCATATTTATGAAAACTTTTAGGAGGTCCACCCAATGAGTAAGAAGATGACGATTGACGGCAATACCGCCGCCAGCCACATCGCCTACGCGTTCAGTGAGGTCGCGGCCATCTACCCGATCACCCCTTCCTCGCCCATGGCCGAGGTCGCGGACGAATGGTCGGCCCAGAACCGCAAGAACATGTTCGGCCAGACCCTGCGCATGGCCGAGATGCAGTCCGAGGCCGGCGCGGCCGGCGCCGTGCACGGCAGCCTGGCCGCCGGCGCCCTGACCACCACCTACACCGCCAGCCAGGGGCTTTTGCTGATGATCCCCAACATGTACAAGATCAGCGGCGAGCTGCTGCCCACCGTCTTCCACGTGTCGGCCCGCGCGCTGGCCGCCCACGCCCTGTCCATTTTCGGGGACCACTCCGACGTGATGGCCTGCCGCCAGACCGGCTTTGCCATGCTGGCCTCCAACTCGGTGCAGGAGGTCATGGACCTGGCCCTGGTGGCCCATCTGTCCACCCTGAAGGCCAAAGTGCCCTTCCTGCACTTCTTCGACGGCTTCCGCACCTCGCACGAGGTCTCCAAGATCGACGTCATCGACTATGACGAGATCAAGCCCCTGGTGGACATGAAGGACATCGAGGACTTCAAGGCCCGGGCCCTGAACCCCGAGCATCCCCATCAGCAGGGCACCGCGCAGAACCCCGACATCTACTTCCAGAACCGCGAGGCCGCCAACAAGTACTACGCCGCCACCCCCGCCATCGTCGAGGAGATGATGGACAAGGTCTACAAGCTGACCGGACGGCGGTACCACCTGTTCGACTACGTGGGCGCGCCCGACGCCGAGGAGATCATCGTGCTGATGGGCTCCGGCGCCGACTGCGCCGAGGAGACGGTCAACTACCTGAACAAGCAGGGCAAAAAGCTGGGCGTGCTCAAGGTCCGGCTGTACCGTCCCTTCGCCGTGGACAAGTTCATCGCGGCCCTGCCCAAGACCGTCAAAAAGATCACCGTGCTGGATCGGACCAAGGAGCCCGGCTCCCTGGGCGAACCCCTCTACCTCGACGTGGTGGCGGCCCTGGCCGAGGCCGGACGTTCCGACGTCAAGGTCTACGGCGGCCGGTACGGGCTGGGCTCCAAGGAGTTCAACCCCACCATGGTCAACGCCGTCTACAAGAACATGGCGCAGGCTTCCCCCAAGAATCACTTCACGGTGGGCATCGACGACGACGTCACCCACACCAGCCTGCCCCTGGACGAGTTCATCGACGCCGCCCCCCACGGCACCATCCGCTGCAAGTTCTACGGCCTGGGCTCGGACGGCACGGTGGGCGCCAACAAGAACAGCATCAAGATCATCGGCGACAACACCGATCTCTATGCCCAGGGCTACTTCGTGTACGACTCCAAGAAGTCCGGCGGCATCACCATTTCCCACCTGCGCTTCGGCAAGCAGCCCATCCAGTCCTCCTACCTGATCGATCAGGCCGAGTTCGTGGCCTGCCACAACCCCTCCTACGTCACCCGCTACGACATGCTGTCCGACGCCAAGGAGGGCGGGGTGTTCCTGCTGAACTCCCCCTGGAACACCGTGGAGGAGATGGAAAAGAACCTGCCCGCCTCCATGAAGAAGCAGATCGCCGCCAAAAAGCTGCGCTTTTATAACATCGACGCCATTGACCTGGGCATCAAGGTCGGCCTCGGCCCCACCCGCGTCAACGGCATCATGCAGGCGGCCTTCTTCAAGCTGGCCGACGTCATCCCCTATGACGACGCCGTCAAGTACATGAAAAAGGCCATCGTCAAGTCCTACGGCAAGAAGGGCGAGGAAGTGGTCAGGATGAATCAGGCCGGCGTGGACGCCGCGGCCGAGCATCTGGTCGAGATCAAGTACCCCGCCTCCTGGCTGAACGCCACCACCGGCGCCGAAGGGGTGCCCATGCCCGAGGACGACTACTTCCGCAACGTCATTCATCCCATTCTGGCCCAGGAGGGCGACAAGCTCCCCGTGTCGGCCTTCCACGCCTCCGGCTTCGTGCCCACCGCCACCACCCGCTTCGAAAAGCGGGGCATCGCGGTCAAAGTGCCGGCCTGGCAGATCCAGAACTGCATCCAGTGCAACCAGTGCTCCTACGTCTGCCCCCACGCCTGCATCCGCCCGGTGCTGATCGCCGAGGGTTCCGAAAAGCCCGAGACCTTCGCCACCAAGCCCGCCATCGGCATGAAGGGCTACGAGTACCGCATGCAGCTGTCTCCCCTGGACTGCACGGGCTGCGGCAGCTGCGCCAACGTCTGCCCGGCCAAGAACAAGGCCCTGGTCATGACCCCGCTGTCCGAGGTCCAGGCGGTCGAGGAGAAGAACTACGAGTTCGCCCAGACCCTGCCCAAGGTGGACACCTCGGCGGCCTTCAAGAAGGATTCGGTCAAGGGCTCCCAGTTCCTGCAGCCCCTGTTCGAGTTCTCCGGCGCCTGCGCCGGCTGCGGCGAGACCCCCTACATCAAGGCCATCACCCAGCTGTTCGGCGACCGCATGATCGTGGCCAACGCCACGGGCTGCTCCTCCATCTACGGCGGCTCCGCCCCCACCTGCCCCTACTGCGTCAACGAAAAGGGCCACGGTCCCGCCTGGGCCAACTCCCTGTTCGAGGATAACGCCGAGTTCGGCTACGGCATGAACCTGGCCTACACCCAGCGCCGGGCCAAGATCGAGGAAGATCTGACCGCCGTGCTGGCCCTGGGCACCACCCCCGAGATGAAGGCCGCCGCCGAGGAATGGATCGCCAACAAGAAGTCTGCCGATGGCTCCCGCATCGCCGGCGACAAGATCAAGGCCGCCATGGAGGGCGCCAAGAAAGCCGCCTCTCCCGAGGCCAAGGCCCTGCTCGGGGACGTCGAAAAGGCCTATGACTGCCTGACCAAGAAGTCCGTCTGGATCTTCGGCGGCGACGGCTGGGCCTACGACATCGGCTACGGCGGACTGGACCACGCCCTGGCCATGGACGAGGACATCAACGTCCTGGTCGTGGACACCGAGGTCTACTCCAACACCGGCGGACAGGCCAGCAAGTCCACCCCCACCGGCTCGGTCGCCAAGTTCGCCGCCGCCGGCAAGCGGACCAAGAAGAAAGATCTGGGCATGATGGCCATGAGCTACGGCTACGTCTATGTGGCCCAGGTGGCCATGGGCGCCAACCAGGCCCAGTACCTGAAGGCCATCTCCGAGGCCGAGGCCTATGACGGCCCCTCCCTCATCATCGCCTATGCCCCCTGCATCAACCACGGCATCAACATGGCCAACACCCAGCTGGAGGAAAAGAAGGCGGTGGAGTGCGGCTACTGGCAGCTGTACCGCTACAACCCCGCGCTGATCGCCGAGGGCAAGAACCCCTTCACCCTGGACTCCAAGGAGCCCACCGGGGACTATCAGGCCTTCATTGCCGGCGAGACCCGCTACGCCTCCCTCAAAAAGGCCATGCCCGAGCTGGCCGAAAAGCTCTTCCAGAAGGCCGAGACCGAGAGCAAGGAGCGGCTGGAGAAGTACAAGACCCTGGCCCAGAACGACTGACCCCGAAAAGGCGGCAACGGGCCGCCCAAGGTCCGAAGAACAAAACGAGAAAGAGAGGAAGCCCGATCGGACTTCCTCTCTTTTTTATGCGCGCTTTGGTTTTTTCAGAACTTTTGGGCCTTTACAAGCTCTTTTGTCCCTCCCCCTCTTCCGATCTTTCGCGGGGCGCTTTTTTAAGCTGTTCCGAAGTTCCCTGTTTGAGCGGGCCGAAAAGGGATTATAATCATCACAGAAAACTTTCCTAAGGAGGGAAATTTATGTTTACGGCTTCTGACTTTCGCCGGCAGGCCTGGAACAGCCTGAAAGGCAAGTGGGGCACGGCCGCGCTGTGCTGGCTGATCGTCGTGCTGATCACGGGCGCCTGCGCCGCGCTTTCGTTTTTCGTGGTGGGCGGGGTGGCTCAGCTTTTGCTGACCGGGCCCTTTACCCTGGGCATGGCCGGGCTGGCGCTGCGGGTGATCCGGGGCTTTCCCATCTCGGTCGAGCAGGTCTTCGAGGGATTCCGGGACTTCGTGCGGGCCCTGGTCGCCTATCTGCTGATCTCGATCTTCACCTTTTTGTGGTCGCTGCTCTTCATCATCCCCGGCCTCATCAAGGCCATTTCCTACAGCATGACCTACTTCATCCTGCTGGACCGGCCCGACCTTTCGGCCAACGAGGCCCGCAAGCTGTCCATGGCCCTGATGGAGGGCCACAAGTGGCGGTACTTCTGCCTGATGCTGAGCTTTCTCGGCTGGATGCTGCTCTGCGCGCTGACCCTCGGCATTCTGTCGTTCTGGGTCATACCCTACATGGAGGCGGCTTGCGCGGCCTTTTACCAGGATCTGCTGTGGAGGCAGACCGCCCAGGCCCAGAACCAGGGCGGCGCACCCGGCAGCTGGTCCGGGAACTGACCGGGAACGTACGGCCTTTCCCGCATGCTTCCGGGCGGCCGGGCCAAAGCGAAACCGCCCGCCAAGCCCGGCAAACCGAAATGTCGGAGCGCGGGCGGACAACGGCGATCCTTTCCCGTCCGGCCGGTGCGTCCCGGTTTTCTGTGCGGGTCGAAAGACCGAAAAGAGGAACTCCGGCTGCGAAGAGCAACGGGCCAACATGCCCGATCTTTCAGGCCCTCAGCCTGAAACTCCTCTGCTCCGGCTTTTGCCGGGTTTACGCAGACCGGCTTCCCCCGCGCCCGGCCATTTGCGGCGGGCTGCCCTTAAAAAGCAAAGACAGCTCCCTTCCGAGAAGGGAGCTGTCCTTTTTTTGCGTTTTGCGAAAGGGTCCGGCGAAGTATGAACGCTTTCAAACTCCGTTCAAACTCGTTTCCGCGGCGGCGAGACTTTAAAGGGCCTTTACCCCGTTTCCGCGGCGAGGCATTGGGCGCCCCTTTTGTCCTGTCCCCCGCCGCCCGGAACGGGTCAGGGCCGAGACGGACTTCCGGACGGACAAAAGCTGACCGGGCCGCTCGGAAAAGCTGAAAGGGTCAGCCCCGGGAGACCACCCGGCGCTTTTTGTGCTTGTTCTTTTTGACCGCCATGACGATCAGCACGGCGGCAGCGGCGGCCACCACCACGACGACGATCAGAATGATGGCCCAGGCGGGCAGAGTGCTGCCCTTGACCCGGCCCCACATGTCCAGCAGGGCCTGGTTGCGGTCGCCGAAGTCCTGCATGATGGCGCAGCGCTTGATGATGTCCTCGGTGGGATACTGCGCCGAGAACTGCCGGCCCAGCTCGGCCACGGTGACCACGGCCCGGCCGTCGGTCAGGCGGTCTTGGGAAAGGGTGCCGTCGAAGAAGTAGGTCAGATCGACGGTGTAGCCCTCGTCGCCCTCCTCCACGCCATACCAGTCGTCGATCTGATCGAACACGGCGTCGCCGGCGATGGCCGAGGTGTAGCCGATGAAGTCCATGTTGGCGGCGGCGGTCTCGGGCAGGGAGAGATAGTTCAAAAAGGCGTAGGCCATCTTCTGCTTCTGGGCGCGCTGGGCCTCGGTGAGGCCGTCGTTCTTGAGCATGACCCAGCCGTCGAACCACAGGTTGGAGCCCTCCTCGGGCACGGCGTAGTTCAGAAGAACGGCCTCCCAATTTTCCAGTTCTTCCTCGGTCATCTCATCGGGATCACCGTACTGCGCATAATCCATGGTGTAGACCGCGTCTCCGCTCCAGGCGAAGTTGACGTCGATCTTGCCGGCGATCATGTCCGTCTTGCCGCTGTCCACCTCGTAGCCGTACAGCAGAGCCTTTTGCAGCTTCAGCGCGTTTTCGACCTTGGCCAGGGTCTCGTCGTCGGTGCGGTTGAAGACCTCGGTGATGGCGGCGTTGTAGGCCTCGTCATCCAGGTAGTCGGGATCGGCGGGATCCAGCTCGTTGCGCGACCGCAGTTCCAGCAGTTCGTCCCGATAGACCATGCCCACGCCCGCGAAGTAGGTGTCCCGCACGCTGTCCTTGATGGTCATTTTGTTGGCGTAGAGGGCGTTCCACAGCCCCGCCCAGCTGCTCATGTCGGAGGCGGAGACGGTCTCGGGATTGTAGACCATACCCATGGTCCCCCACATGTAGCCCACGGCGTAGTCGGCGATGCCGATCTGCTCGAAGGTGTCCGAAAACAGCGGGGAGACGTTCCGGGTGTACTCGGTCAGCCGGGAAAGGTCCAAGGTCTCGATCATGTCCTCGTTTTTCATCCGCTCGATCATGTAGTCGGAGGGGCAGGCCAGATCGTACTGGCCCTTGCCGGTGCGGATGTCGTTGTACATGATCTCGTTGGTGCCGAAGTTGGTGTAGACCACTTCCACGGTCTCGCCGGGATACAGGCTCTCGTAGTAGGCCTTGAAGCCGGTCTCGGACTCCACAAAGGTGCCGTTGACTTCCTTCCCGAACACATATTCCTCGTTGATATACTGTTCCCAGTTATGCACGTACAGGACGTTGTCCTCGGCAAGGGCCGGGGAGGCCGGGAAGACGGCGAACAGGCCGGCGCACAGCAGCGCGGTCAGCATCAGGGCAAATGTCTTTTTCATGGGGCTTTTTCTCCTTTCCCAAAAATTTTTTCTCTTTGATCCGGGCCGTTTCCGTCTGCCGGAAAGCCCGGACTTCGGTTGTCTTCTCGCTTTCGGAAGCGGTCAGAAGTTCTGGCGGACCTTTTGGTTTTTCCGGGAGGCCCGGAAGTTGAGGAAGACCACCACCAGGACCATGATCAGGAAGATCATGGCGCACAGGGCGCGGATCTCGTTGGGCAGCGCCTTCTTGGTCTGGTCGTAGATGTAGACGGACAGGGTCTTGAAGGTGGAATCCCGGGTGAACTGGGTGATGATGTAGTCGTCCAGCGAGAGGGTGACGGCCAGCATGAAACCCGAAAAGATGCCGGGCAGGATGTCGGGCAGCACCACCTTGAACAGCGCCCGGGCCGGGGTGGCCCCCAGATCCAGGGCGGCCTCGTAGAGGTTGGGGTCCATCTGCTTGAGCCGGGGGGTGACCGACAGCACCACGAAGGGGGTGGCCAGCACCATGTGCCCCAACAGCAGGGTCCCGAAGTTCAGTTTTCCCCTGCCCAGCACGAACACGAAGGTCAGGGCCAGGGAGATGGCGGTGACCACCTCGGCATTGACCACGGGGATCTGGGAGAGGCCGTTCAAAACCTTTTGGGTGCGCTTTTTGCTGTAGAAGATGCCCACCGCCCCCACAGTGCCCAGCACGGTGGAGCACACGGCGGAAGTAAAGGCCAGAAGCACGGTGTTCCACAGGGCATTCATCAACTCGCGGTTGTCGAACACCTTGCCGTACAGCTTGAAGGTGAAGCCGTTCCACATGCCCAGCACGGTGGTGTCGGTAAAGGAAAAGATGATGAGAAACAGGATGGGGGCGTACATGAAGGCCAACACCAGAAAGACGTAGCCGCCCGCAAAGAATTTTTTTACCACAGTCCGCCTCCCCTCGCGTTGACGTCGTGATCCTCGAAGCGATAGGTAAACAGCATCACGATTCCGATGATGACCAACAGCACGATGGCGATGGCCGACGCGAAATTCCAGTTGTCCATGTAGTTGCGCTCGATCAGGTTGCCCAGCACCTCGAAGGTGCGCTCGGACAGCACGTCCGAGACCACGTAGCAGGTCATGGAGGGCATGAACACCATGGTGATCCCCGAGACGATGCCGGGCAGGGACAGGGGCACCACGGCCTTGAAAAACACCTGCCTGTTGTTGGCCCCCAGATCCGAGGCCGCCTCTAAAACGCTTTTGTCCATCTTGATCAGGGTGGTATAAAGCGGCAGGATCATGAAGGGCAGAAAGTCATAGACCATGCCGATGACCGTCTTCAAAAATCCGGTGCTCTGCCCCACCAGCCCCAAAAGGTTCAGAAGTTCCCGTAAGGCCGCGATGCGGAGCACGAAGTTGATCCACATGGGCATGACGAACAAAAGGACCAGGATCATCTTTTTGTTCCACTTGCTCCGGGCCAGGATGTAGGCCACGGGATAGGCCAAAAGCAGACAGAGCAGGGTGGTCAGCACGGCGATGGCCAGACTGTACAGAAAGGTGGTGATGTAGGTCGGGTCCCCGAAGAACTTGGCGAAGTTTCCGAAGGTGAAGGCCCCGTTGCTGTCGGTGAAGGAGAGGTACAGAATGACCAGCAGGGGGGCCACCACGAACAGCGCCAGAAAGAGGGCGTAGGGAATGACCAGATTTTTGCGGGAGAGCTTGATCACAGGGGTTCGACCTCCCCGGTCAGCCGCATTTTGATGTGTTCGGGGCTGATCTTCACGCTGACCCGGTCAAATTCGTTCCAGGTGTACTCGGTGTCGCAGACGAAGTCCTCTTCCTCCTCGGGGGTGCGGATGATGACCTGGTAGTGATCCCCCTTGTAGATGATGGAGACGATCTGCCCGGCAGCCTGGCCGTCGGTCTCGTTGTCGATGATCTCGATGTCCTTCAGTCCCACCGTGACCTTGACGGGGACGTCGGTCAGGTCGTACTTTTTGCCCTCGGCGTCGATCAGATAGCCCTCCTCGTCCAGACGGGAGCCGGGCATCAGCTGGGTCAGGTCGCATTCGAACTCGCCCTCGGCAAAGCGCACGGTGTTGCGCTTGGTGATCATGCCGTCGTAGACGTTCTCCTCGAACTCCTTTTTCATGATGTGGATGTCCTCGGGCTTGACGATCAGGCTGCCGGTGCGGCCCACCGCAAATTCCTGGGTGTCCTGCACGGTGAACTCGTTTTTGCCCACCATGACGACCATTTCGTAGTGCACGCCCTTGAAGACCGAGCTGACCACCCGGCCGTCCACGGCGCCCTTGCCCTCCTCCACCACATAGATGTCCTCGGGGCGGATGACCACGTCCACCTTCTCGTTTTTGGCGAAGTCGTCCACGCAGGCAAAGTTGGCCCCGGCGAAGCGGACCTTGAATTTGTCCACCATGGTGCCCGAAAAGATGTTGCTCTCCCCGATGAAGTCGGCCACAAAGGCGTTGGCCGGCTCGTTGTAGATGTCCTTGGGGGTGCCGATCTGCTGGATGGTGCCGTCCTTCATGACCACGATGGTGTCGCTCATGGTCAGGGCTTCCTCCTGGTCGTGGGTGACGTAGATGAAGGTGATGCCCAGCTTGTCGTGCATGGCCTTGAGTTCCAGCTGCATCTCCTTGCGCATCTTCAGATCCAGCGCTCCCAAAGGCTCGTCCAGAAGCAGGATCTCCGGCTCGTTGACGATGGCCCTGGCAATGGCCACCCGCTGCTGCTGTCCCCCCGAAAGGGTGGTCACGTCCCGGCCCTCGAACTCCTCGAGGTCGACCATCATCAGCGCCCTTTCCACCTTTTCGTCGATCTCGTCCCGGGTCAGCCTGACAAAGCGCTCGTAGCGGTTGCCCCTGTCGTCCTCCTCCACGACGCGGACCTTTTTGAGCTTGAGCCCGAAGGCCACGTTGTCGTAGACGTTCAGATGGGGAAAGAGGGCGTACCGCTGAAAGACGGTGTTGACCGGCCGCAGGTAGGGCGGCAGATGGGTGATGTCCTGCCCGTTCAGCAGGATCTGCCCCGACGAGGGCAGCTCGAAGCCGGCGATCATGCGCAGGGTGGTGGTCTTGCCGCAGCCCGAGGGCCCCAGCAGGGTCAGAAATTCTCCCTTGCGGATGTAAAGGTCGATGTTGTCCACGGCCACGGTGGTGCCGTACAGCCGGGAAACTCCCTTGATCTCGATGATTTTTTCGGACATTGCGTACTTCCTCCGGCCTGCGGCCGTTTTTTCGGGAGGATCCTCTCCCGGTTCTGTCAAAAATTCAGGCAAAGCGCCCCCGAAAGACGGGGCCTTTGGCCTTCGCTCTTTGGTCTGGGGCCGAGGGAACGATTTTTTTGGACCCTTTCCGGTCCGGCTCCCTCCCCTCGTTAAAGCTTCCCGGCTCCGCCGCTGCCGGGCTCATTCCGGCTTTTTGCGGCGCTTTCCTCGCTGCCGGGCCTCCCGGCCTTTGACTTCCGTCAGAGGAAACTCTGGACGTCCGGTCCCGTTCGCGGCCGGCCCCTTCCCCGACTCAGAAGTTGGGCGGGGCGGAGACCCAGAGGATCTCGGCCTCCTCGCTGCCGATGTTCTCCAGCGAGTGGACCTTGTCGGCGGAAAAGTAGAAGGTGTCGCCCGCGGACAGCTCCTGCTCCCGCTTGCCGTAGCGCAGGCGGAGTTTGCCCTTGAGCAGGTAGCCGAACTCCTCGCCCTCGTGGGGCATGTCCTCGGCGCTCATGGCGCCGGGCCGGAGCTTCATCAAAATGGGCTCCATCTCGTTCTTCTGGCTGTTGGGCACCAGCCAGGTGATGGAGGAATCCCCGTTGTCCTTGACCACGTAGTCGGCCTCGGTAAAGGTCAGTTTGTCCTCGGCCTCCTCGGAGAAAAACTGTTTGAGGTTGGTGCCCAAGGCGGCCAGAATGTCCTTTAAGGTCTCGATGGAAGGGCTGGTCAGGTCGTTTTCCAGCTGGGAAATGTAGCCCTTGGTCAGCTCGCACCGGTCGGCCAGCTCCTCCTGGGTAAGTTTGAGCGACAGCCGCAGCTCCTTGATCTTGATGCCGATGTCCACGTCCATGCTTCGTCCTCCCTTCCCGGCCGTTCCCGGCGGCGGTTTGCCGGAAGTGATCCCGCCCCGAAATTCAAAGGCTGCCGGGTATAGCGCTTTTAAACCCGAAATTTAACAGGTATATTTTTGATAAACCAAAAGTTTAGCAGGTATATCAATGATAAACCGGAAGTTTAACAATATTAAACCCACGAGACACTATTATACAGTTTTTTGTCAAAATGTCAAACATTTTGGGGGACTTTTCTTTTCTTTTGAAAAATATTTTTCCGGACCCTTCCCAAAGGGGCTTTTTGACCTTATTTTGCCCCTTTTCAAAGGATTTTTCCCTCTCTCCGGGAGGGCGCATCCTTCCTCCGGAGCTCTTTCGTTTTCCTTCGCACAGGACCTCAAATCGCCGAATCCTTTAGCGGGCCGAGGCTCTCCGCTCGCCGAAAAATTTTTTACCGGGAATCCGGACAAAAAAATCCCCGTCCGGTCAGCCCGGGCGGGGGAAAGTTTTTTCAAATCGTCATTTTTTTAAGGGGAGCCTCCATGTCCCCTTCAGACCTGACAGGGAAGGTCCGGCCGAAGGCGCACAGGACTCAGTCCGGATAGAAGCCCAGCATCAGTTCGGGATTGGGCACTAGCCGCCAGACGCCGTCCTCGCCCCGCGTCAGCCGGATCTCCACCAGAGAGGAGTAATCCTCGAAGGAGAGGGTGAGCTCGGCCTCAGAGCGGTACTCCGCCCGGAACAGGGTGTCTCCCGGGGAGGTCGCGATGACATGCCGCAAGCCGACTCCGATCAGGCTGGTGACGCTGAATCGGTAATTCTCCAGCGCCTCCTCGGACAGCCCGGTCAGATCCAGACAGGCCAGGGCGCCCTCCCGATCGCCATACTCCAGAAGATCCAGGTAATGCGCCACAGCATGCTTGGGCGAGAGATGAGACCAGTCCGGCCGGACGCTCTCGGGCCAGTGGTCATTGAAGGCGGCAGAATCGGGCAGGACCCTCCATCCCTCTTCGGTCTGGATGAAGTCCAGCCGGTACAGCGCCATATTCCAGTTGGGACCGGAGACGATCAGGCTGACCTCGTCCTCCTCGTATCCGGCGGCCTCACTCCCGAACAGGGTGGTTCGGCCGGCATACCAGTATTGCCTTTGCAGCATCCAGTCAAAATTATTCTCGTTTTGATAGAAAGACTGCACGCAGGACATCTGCAAAGCGGTCAGGTCCTCGGTCCACAGCAGCGAGAACAGGTTTTCGAGATCCCGGGTGTTGAGAGCGGCGACATAGGAGGTCAGCAATTTTTCCATCGTGGAAGAATCAGGGCGGAAGTCCGTCGCGGGAGCGGCAGGCAGGACGGGGCCCTCGTCAAAGCTGAGTGTGGAGAACCGCCATGTGTCCCCGGTCATCGTGGCCTCGAAACCAAAGGCCAGCGGGGAGGGCTCGCCTCCGTCCACCGTAAGGGTCCCTTCCATCTGTCCGGCGCACCAGGTCTCGTTGCCGTCAAAGAGCTGAAAGGAATCCAGTAAGACGCTGATCTGTTGACCTGACCGCATCACACGATCCATCTCGTCGTTCATGACGCCGAGCAGCGCGCGCTGATAATCCGGCAGATCAGGGGTCAGCAGATCCTCCAGCGCCTCCCGGTCGGCGGCCCCGAAGGCCGAGAAAAAGGACTGTACGGTCGGTTGTAAAAAGGAGGAAGCAATGGCTCCCTCTTCATACATATGGGTCTGGGTGCGGGCCAGGATCCGCCAGACGCCGTCCTCGCCCAGCGTCATGGTGAAATTCATCATGACCGGGTTGCCGTTGACCTCCAGGTGAGCCTCGATCTCGGCCTCCTTGTCCCCCTTTTGCAGATAGATCCCGAACTCGAAGACATAGGTGTTCCAGGTGTTCAGGGCGTAATCGTCGATGGTCTGCCGGAAGGAGGCCTCCTCCGAAGCCGTCAGGCCCGTCAGGTCGAAGCAGTCCAGAATGAGTTCGGCGTCTCCGCAGGGCAGGATCTCCAGATAGCGCAGCAGTCCGTGCTTGGGCGAAAGGTCGGAATAGTCCGGCCGGGGAACGCCCAGCTGTTCAAAAGTATAGTTTTCGGGGAGCAGTTTCCACCCCTCTGAGGTACGGATCACGTCCGGATAGACCACGCCGGACAGCTCGTAGCGGCCGCCGGCGGTCACCCAGTAATCCAGGGAGAATTCGGCATAGTCCGCCCCCGCCGCAAAGACGGTCATGGGATAGCCGGCCTCGTAGACGTAGCCGAGCAGGCTGTCCCGGTCGGTGACGTCGGCGTAGTACTGCCGGACCGCCTCCTCCTGCGCCGCCGTCAGTCCCTCAAAGGTGAAGACGGACAGGATGTTGTCGGCGCTGTGGGTGTTGAGGGCGGCAAAGTAGCTCTCCAGCGTGCGTTCGGGCGAGGAAAGATCGGGCTCGAAGGGCTGCGGATCGGGATCCGGATCGACCGGGAGGTCCGGCATCACCGCGCCGGCGATCTTCCATTCCCCGTCGACGCGCACCAGCTCGACCTCCATGCTCAGGGGAGAGACCTGTTCCAGGCCGGCCGCGGTCATCCGGGTCTCTGCGCTTAGGATGCCGCTCACCCGGTCCTCCTCCTCGCTCGTCCGCTCAAAGCCCAGGTAGGTCATCTCCACCCGGATTCCGGCCTCCCCGAACAGTTCCTTCAGGGCGGCCATGAGCTCCCGGACCATGAGCGCGTCCTCCTCCGTGAACCCGGTCAGCGTGGCCAGCAGGCCGTCGGCGTCAAAGGCGGCATAGGCCGCCAGATAGCTCTGCAATGTCGCCTCGGGGGTGGACAGGTCGGTCGCCTGCCGCACCGAGAAGCGGTAGCCCCCCTCGGCCGTGACCGGGGCGAAGATCAGCTGCCGGGAAAGGCCGTCGGCAGCGAATTCGGCCAAAAAGTTCTCGCCCTGCCGGGTGATCTCCCCCACCGTGATCACCGGGGGGTCGAGCAGACCGAGGTAAAGCTCCTGCACGGCCCGGCTCCGGGCGGAGGCCGACAGCGTCCAGATGTCCGAAAGTCCGGCCGCCCGCACAAAGTCGCCCTCGCCGACGGCGGCAAGGAAGGCCCTCACGCCGTCCTCGGCCCGACCCGAAAAGGGCTCCAGCCCGACCAGCTCCCAATCTGTGACAAAGGTCCGGCCCTCCGTCCGCTCATAGGACAGGCGGTAGGTGTTGACGTGGGAACGGCGCTCCCCGTTCAGGGTCAGATTGACCCGGATCTGCACCTCGTAGCCCCCGCCCT
>CALVJY010000014.1 GCA_944332455.1 uncultured Clostridia bacterium | reverse complement strand
ACCTTCATCGACACGGACCTCGACAGCGCGGGCACGAGCAAGGGGATCCCGGATGGCACCATCGGCTATTACGACGAAAGCGGCGCCCTTGTGACCGAGGGAGTTGAGATCGGCTACAGCTCGGGCGATGACTATGCGGCCAGGCCCAACGGGAACGTGTACTACGTAAAGTCTGTCAGGATCCCCGTTGACTCTCTGCGGGAGACCTACAATCTCGCCCTGTATATCAATTCTTCCGTGATGGGCGTTCAGTTCTGCGAGCCGAATGAAATTGTCTCGACGGGCACCTATTCCGCCGTGCTGACCCTTGATCTGGAGAGCGGCGTCGGGGTCGACAATATCGACGACCTTCTCGGCGTGGAAACCAGAGGCGAAGTGCCGGAGGAAGATCCTCAGGCCGCCTACACACAGTATGATGCCGAACTGAGCTGTTATGTGTCTGCCATGGGCGGCGTGGAATTCGGCAGCGGTCTGCTGGCAGGCGTGTACGTGGAACAGGAAGGCGACCAGTACTATCTGACGCTGATCTTCCAGAAGAGCCAGGTGACGATCTACACCATCACCTGCGATACCTTCATCGACACGGACCTCGACAGCGCGGGCACGAGCAAGGGGATCCCGGATGGCACCATCGGCTATTACGACGAGAACGGCGCCCTTGTGACCGAGGGAGTTGAGATCGGCTACAGCTCGGGCGACGACTATGCGGCCAGGCCCAACGGGAATGTGTACTACGTAAAGTCCGTCAGAATTCCCGTTGATTCTCTGCGGGAGACCTACAATCTCGCCCTGTACATCAATTCTTCCGTGATGGGCGTTCAGTTCTGCGAGCCGAATGAAACTGTCTCGACGGGTACCTATTCCGCCGTGCTGACCCTCGATCTGGAGAGCGGCATCGGGGTCGACAATATCGACGACCTTCTCGGCGTGGAAACCAGAGGCGAAGTACCGGAGGCTTAAGTTTTAACAGCTGTATAACGGTTCTGCCTTCTGAGGTAGGGCCGCCGAAATCGAAATGTGAATTATTTATTCGTTTATAGTTTATTGCATAAAATTAAGAAAATTAGCGCAATAAAAATTAAATAAAATGATTTTCAGCGGATGCGGATATTGCCAAAGAAGCAGACAATGTTCACTTGACTGAATGGATCGGCAAAAAGAGCTGTTCAATGCAACAGCTCTTTTTGCATAAAAAAACCACGCGGTCACGCGTGGTTAAAGACGAAATAGAGAAAGTAAAACAAGAAAGTATGGAGAAAGCGGAACCAAGAGATGTGCCTTTTTGCAAGATCCGATGGGGGAATGGCTCATTCTCCGATGATCTTGATCAGCACGCGCTTGGTTCGTTTCCCGTCAAATTCTCCGTAAAAGATCTGTTCCCAAGTTCCGAAATCCAGCTTTCCCTGAGTGATGGCGACCACAACTTCCCGGCCCATGATGGTGCGTTTCAGGTGGGCGTCCGCGTTGTCTTCGTAGCCGTTGTGCGCATACATGTCGTAGGGCTTTTCAGGGGCCAGCTTTTCCAGCCACTTTTCCATGTCGGAATGCAGACCGTGCTCGTCATCATTGATGAAAACGCTGGCCGTGATGTTCATGGCGTTGACCAGAACCAGCCCCTCCGAAACGCCGCTTTCCGCGACGGCTGCTTCGACCTGAGGCGTGATGTTCACAAACCCGCGCCGTGTCGGCAGATGAAAAGACAAAACTTTGCGATAACTCTTCATATGTTTTTCCTCCCAAATTTATCTGATGATTTGTGGTCTTTCGGACGAGCCGTCACGTCAGACAATGTTTTACAATTGATCAAGTTTCCTGATTAAGATTTCAAGAGACATGATAAGAATTTAAAAGGATGAAATCAAATAAAGAAGAACTTTATCTAATTACCAATAAATATTTTTGCCTCGCGGTATTACTACGACGAAACCGAAATGACAGAGACAAAACTTTATCAGTCGGCGCTTTGGGTAGTTCTAATGTAAAAATATCTTTAAGATGACGTAAAATCGTTATTTTGCGCATAGATGCGTATATTCACTTTGGCTAAAACGAGGGGATCCCCCATTTCCCGAGTTAGCCTTCAGCGCATGGCAAGCAGCTTCCGGCAGCACCGGGAAAGCGCGATCCTGACGTGTTCATAGGTCAGGCCGCCCTGGATATAGGCGACGTACGGCGGGCGGATCGGCGCGTCGCAGCTGAGTTCGATCGAGGAGCCCTGAACGAAGCAGCCGGCCGCCATGATGACCTGATCCGTGTAGCCCGGCATATCCCAGGGATAAGGCGTCACGTAACCATCCACCGGAGAAGCTTTCTGGATCTCGCGGCAGAATTCGATCAGTTCCTCGGCGGTCGGAAATTGAACGGCGCGGATGATGTCAAAGCAGTCTGCCTGGGTTTCCGGCACCAGGCAGTATCCCATCGCCTTCAGGGTTTCTCCGATCAGAAGCGCTCCCTTCAGGCTCTGTGCCGTGACGTGCGGCGCCATGAACAATCCCTGGTAATAGTACTGATATCCGCCGGCATTGGAGCCGATCTCCGCCCCGGTAGACGGCGTGGTCAGTCGGTTCGCGCAGAGTTCCACCAGTTCCTTTTTTCCGGCTATGTATCCTCCGCTCGGCGCAAGTCCCCCGCCCGGATTTTTGATCAGAGACCCGGCGCAAAGGTCACAGCAGACGCCGACTTCTTCCTCTTCCGTAAATTCCCCGTAGCAGTTGTCCACCAGGACCACCGATTCCGGCGCATAAGTTCGGACCAGATCAAAAATTTCCCGGATCTTCCGGATGGAAAGCGGATTTCGGGCCGCGTAACCGCGGGAACGCTGCACAAAGACCATCCTGGGCTTCCGCTCGGTCAAAGCCTGCCGGATCCCCTCCCGGTCGATTTCTCCGTCCGCCAGCAGATCGACCTGTCCGAACCTGATGCCAAAGTCCCGCAGAGAACCGCTTCCCTCCTTGTCGATGATCTCTGCCAGCGTGTCATAAGGCGCGCCGGTCAGGCTGAGCAGGAGGTCTCCCGGCCTCAGAACGCCGAAAAAGGCCGTGGAAATGGCGTGCGTACCGGAAAGAATGTGTGATGATACCAGAGCGTCCTCGGTCCGGAGCACCCTGGCAAAGATCCTGTTCAGGGTATCCCGGCCGATGTCGTCGTAGCCGTAGCCGGTGGTCCCGGCAAAGTGCCGCAGGCCGACCTGTTCGGCCAAAAAGGCGTCCAGCACCTTTTCCTGATTGTGCAGTGCGATCCTGTCGATGGCGGCAAATTCCGGGGCTAGCTTCTTTTCCGCCCCTTCCAGAATTTCCTCAACGCGTTGTTTGATCTGATCCATGGCTCATTTATCCTCTTCTTCGGTATTGTCCTTCGTTCCCTTATTTCAGACTTCTTCGGTATGATCTTTTAGTTCAGACTTTTACTTTTTACGTGCTTTTACTTTTTACGTGTCTGCCCCCGCCGTGCGTTGATACTTCGCGGGCTTTGGTCAAGTCGCAAAAAGTGCAGCATATAGTAAATATAAATGCAGTCAAGTATAAGTATATAGTCAGCGGACTGATACGCTGACATGATCACATATAATATTTCCAGCTCCCGTTTAAGTGCGCATGATGATCTCTTTGACCCGGACGGAGGCGACATTGCATTTGTAAAACAAGATCTGCTCGTCCTCCCGGTTCAGGATCAGGGTCTCATCGTCGAATCCCACCAATGTTCCCTCAAAACATTCCCCCTGCACCGTCAGCGTAACGGGTATTTTCTCTCTGCGGACAGAGTTCAGCATGATATCCTGCAAGTTCAGCGAATGAGTTTTCACGGCGATCCTCCATTTTGCTATGTATGGCCGACTCAGACGCTATTATGAACCAAAAGAGCAGATTTCAAACCGGATTTACCTTAAAATCAAAGCCCGGTAAAAAGCCGGTAAAAACCGAGTTCGCAAAATTTCCTGTCTTTCTCGCTCCGATGACTGCATAGTACTATGCAAAACCCATAAATTTCAGAGTACTATGCAAGGAAAATCCCCTGTTTTTCGCAGAAAATCAAGCTGATGGGTCGATTTTTCTGCATTTGAAAAGTATGTGAAATTCTCCCTGTAAAACGTTTTTAATCCCTTGCCTTGTCACTTAAAGCTATATGGATTCTCCTCGGGAAACGTTTTTCAAACCCTGTTTTCAGCAGTCTTTTATTGCCTTTTACTACGGCTGATGCCGGAAGTTAAGAAATATTGGGAAACTCGTAACGGCATAACGGCGCTCGCCCCTCTTTAGCGCTTTCAATCGTTTCGTTTCGCGCCGTCTCCAAGGAACGCAGCCGCTCACTCCCCTTTCCTGAAATAGAGCAGATATTCCTGGTTCATTCCGCTCTTGCGGAGGGGAGCTTCGGCCGTCCGGATCCCGAGGGCGCCCAAGGCGCGGAAAAAATCCGAGATCTCCCCTACGATCCGGGTCCGAACCTTCGGATCTTTGACGATCCCGTTTTTGTTGAGGAACTGTTTCCCTGCCTCAAATTGGGGTTTGATCAACAGGACGGCCTCCCCTCCCGGCCGCAGCAGGGAAAGTAAGGTCTGACCCACGGTCCGCAGCGAAATGAAGCTGAGATCCGAAGTCAAAAAATCGAGGGGTGGAAAATCTTCCGCGCGCAGGGAACGGACGTTGGTTTTGTCCAGCGCCGTCACCCGGGGATCTTCACGCAGCAAAGGGTCCAGCAAATTCTCCCCCACGTCCACGGCAAAGACGCGGGCCGCCCCCTCCTCCAAAAGGACCTGGGTAAAGCCGCCCGTCGAAGCGCCGGCGTCCAGACAGATTTTTTCTCTCACGTCCGGCCGGAAGACCTCGAAGGCGGCCTTCAGTTTGTAGCCGCCGTTGGAGACGTACTGCTCCGCCAGGATCCGAATCTCACAGTCTTCGGAAAGCTCCTGGGCCGGGCGGAGGCAGCTCTTGCCGCCGGTCTCGACCAGCCCCCGCCGGATGGCCTCGGCGGCCTTGGTCCTGGACTTGAAATATCCCCTTTTTGTCAGTAACTCGTCTGCCCTCATCCGAACTCCGTATTTCAAAAAATTGCGGGCGGACACCGAAGAAAACGGCAGAGTACTCTGCAAATGCCGCCGATTTTAAGGTACTGTGTGAAAAAAAGCGCCGTACAGAAAAACAAACGGTAAAATGGTTTTACCGTTTGCGGGCGCGCGGTTTTCGCTGAAAGACAGAAAAGATCCTGGCCACAAAGTAGATGATGGCTTGACTGTTGTCCATGGCGATCTTTTTTCCCAGGGATTTTCCCCCCACGGTAAAGGCCGCGATCATGGCCGAAAACAGAATGCTGACCAGGGCCTCGTTGAATCCGATCCCGCTGGCACAGATCTGCACCACAATGGAGGCACCTAGGGCCCCGGAAATGATACTGCAGATGTCCCCCACGACGTCGGCGCAGATGTTGGCCACCTTTTCGGCGTTCTTGACGATCTTGACCGCCGTTTTGGCCGCCGGTTTTTTCCGGGAGGCCATGGCCAGAAAGGGCTCGACCGAACAGCTGGTGACCGCAACGCCCACCACGTCGAAGAGGATGTTGATCAGAATAATGGCCGCCAGGGCAATGATGCTGATGATGTAGTGCGCATTGCTCAGCAGCAGATTGGACAGGACCGAAAAGGATGTGGACAGGAAGAAGGTGAGAATGAAGATCTGGATGGCCCACAGCCAGGACTTATTTTTTTTTGCCGGTTTTTTCGGCTTGGTCTCGGTTCGTTCTTTGGCGTCCCCTTCGGGAAGGGTTTCGGACATAGATGACTCCTGAAAAAAACTCCCTCTTATTTTTTACTTTTGAAAATCTGATGACACGACAATCTTATGTCGGAAGGTTCAAAAAAATGACGGTGGTAAGGCATCCGGTAAACTTTGCGGCATAAGGTACAGTAAGATTTCCCCCGGCATTACCTCTCGTCGCCGAAAAGGCAGTTTCCTTTTAAAACGCCGACTGCCACGTCGCCGTGGGCAGAACTGTATCACCACTGAGTCCACACTATAATCCCGGATGCCGTCAGTCTAGAAGCTTTCCTTGGCAAACTCCCCATTCCTAGCCTCTTTTGCAAAAAAAGTTTCATTGAGCGATAACCGTCTCGGTCGGCCGACCGAGGGCAGGTCTGATCTCAGATCCGCAAGTTTCACGATCAAGGCAGGCTACGCTGCACACAGCTTTTAGCCGCAATACAGGTTTCACCCAAAGCAGTAGCGGGATGATACCGCCACCGACATTGGTCTCCGCGAAAAATGGGTCGGGCGCCGTATGCCGTTACGGGCTCCCCATATTTCTTAACTCCCAGCATCAGCCCTGGTTTGGGCAACCAAAGCCAACACAAGAAACTTCATCGATGTGCCCTTTGACGGTCGTTTAACCCCGTCTTCAGAGATGGAAGAGTCTGACTAGAATACTGTACCACCGACATATCAATGTTTTATATAAACACTTTGGAAGGCTTTCAAACAGCTATTTTCTCCTGCCCGAGAGATTTTCCAGCAGTTCCAGAAAAAAGTCGGTCTTTTTGTTCAGCCCGCGCAGGCTTTCGGCGGCCTCCTCAAAAAGGCGCTCCGCCCGGGCTTTGGAGGCGGAAAGGCCGATCGCCCGGGGATAGGTCTGCTTTTTTTGGTCGTGGCCGGTGTTTTTCCCCAGCTCCTCAACGGTTCCCTCCAGGTCCAGAATGTCGTCCTGGATCTGAAAGGCCAGGCCGAGACTGCGGCAATATCCCTCGACGCACCGGACCGAGGCGGGATCGGCCCCGCCCGCCAGCGCGCCGGACATACCGGCGGCCATCATCATCCTGGCCGTCTTGTTCAGGTGTATGTAAGCCACGTGATCCTCGGTGCAGGATGGCTGCTTTTCTCCCTCCAGATCGGCGCACTGTCCGGCGATCATGCCGGTCCCTCCCGCGCAGGCGGCGATGGTCCGGGCGGCCTCCAAAAAGCCGGGCCGGGTCAGATCGGCGGACAGCAGGGTCTCGAAGGCCAGATTCAGCAGCCCGTCTCCGGCCAGAACGGCCATCCCCTCGCCGTAGACCTTGTGACAGGTCGGCCGCCCCCTGCGGAGATCATCGTCGTCCATGCAGGGCAGATCGTCGTGAATGAGCGAATAGGTGTGGATCATCTCCAGCGCCAGGGCGAAGGGCATGGCCTCCTCCTTTTTCCCGAAGAGGTCCGCAAAGGCCAGACACAGCACCGGCCGGATCCGCTTGCCCCCGGCAAACAGACTGTACTTCATGGCCGAGAACAGCGGTTCCGGGATGTCCGTGCGGGCGGCAAAGACCCGGGTCAGTTCGCCCTCGAAACAGGCCCGAAGAGCCTGAAAGGTCTCATTCATGGTCGGCCCCCTTCGCGAACAGGTTCTCCATTCGCTTCTGGAGCAGGACCATTTTGCCCTCTCCCTCCTCCAGCAGCTCCAGCGCCCGCTCGGCGATCCGGGTCCCCTCCTCGTAGAGCTTCAGGCTTTCATCCAGCGTAACGCCCGGAAGGCTCAGACGGCGGACGATCTCCTCCAGCCGTTCCATACAGGCTTCAAAAGTCATATCTTTTACTCCTTTTTCAGGATCTGCGCGCTCGCCCTGCCGTCCGCAAAGGTCAGCTCCAGGCGGTCGCCCTCCTGAAGTTCTCCTGCCGACCGGACGGGGATCCCCTCCTTACGGGCCATCACATAGCCCGCCCGCAACAGGGAGAGCAGATTTTTGGCCTCCAGAAGATCCAGCATACTGCGGACCGAGCGCCTTCTTTCCTCCTCGGCCCGATCGGCCTGTCCGGCGATCAGTTGGCTTTGATGGAGGATCTTCTGCCGCTGCAGCCGGAGGAAGCTGAGGTGCGCCGCGGAAAGGCTTCCGACGTTCCGCTCCAGCGTCAGGGCGGAACCCCTGCGCTTTTCGCCGCAGGACTGCGCCGCCGCAGCGAGCAGCCCCAGGCATCGTTCGACGGCCTGCCGAAGGTCAAAGACCGCAAGTTCGGCGGCCGCAGAGGGCGTGGGCGCCCGGACGTCGGCGGCAAAATCGGCCAGGGTGAAATCGGTCTCGTGCCCCACGGCCGAGATCACGGGCGTCCGGCAGGCGGCGACCGCCCGGGCCGCCTCCTCGGTGTTGAAGGCCCCGAGATCTTCCTCGCTGCCGCCTCCTCGAGCCAGGATCAAAACGTCATAGCTCCTAGCGTCCATGACGCCGAGCGCCTCCGCGATCTCGGCGGGCGCCTGATCTCCCTGGACTGTGACCGGAAAGACTTCCAGACAGACCTTCGGATTCCGTCTGGCCGTGATCTGCCGGATGTCCTGAAGCACAGCCCCGGTCGGACTCGTGATCACGCCGATCCGGAAGGCGTAGGCCGGAAGAGGTTTCTTTCTCTCCGGCGCAAAGAGCCCCTCGTCGGACAGCTTTTTTTTAAGTTCCCGCAGGCGGTCGGAGATCTCGCCCTGGCCGCAGACCCGGAAGCTGTTGACCGAAAAACTCAGCCGCCCGTGCCTGGGAGAAAAATTCGGCCGCCCCGTGCAGACGACCTGTTCGCCGTTGGCGGGCAGCTCGGAAAGCGCCGCCCCGTCGAACAAAATGCAGGGGATCATGCCCTCGTCGTCCTTCAGGGTGAAATAGGCGTGATTCTGGCGGAGGGAAAAATTGGAGATCTCCCCCTTCACCGAGATGTCCCGCAGCAGTTCTTCGGCGGCCAGCATGTCCTTCAGGTAGCCGCAAAGACGGCCCACGCTGACGATCAGTTCCTCGCTCATCCGTGCGACCGGGCCGCTTTCAGCGTGTTGGAGAGCAGCATGGCGATGGTCATCGGCCCCACGCCGCCGGGCACGGGGGTCAAAAAGCCGGCGACCGGAAAGACCTCGTCAAAGGCCACGTCGCCGCAGAGCTTGCCCTCCTTGCGGTTCATGCCCACGTCGATGACGACCGCGCCGGGCTTGACCATGTCCGCGGTCACAAAATCGGCTTTGCCCACGGCCGACACCAGAATGTCCGCCTGTCGGGTGATGCCGCCCAGATCCCGGGTGCGGCTGTGGCAGACGGTGACCGTCGCGTTCTTTTGCAGCAGCAACAGGGCCATGGGTTTCCCCACGATATTGCTCCGGCCGATGACGACGGCGTGTTTTCCCTCGATCGAAATCCCGGTGCTCTCGATCAGCCGGATACACCCCGCCGGCGTGCAGGGCGTCAGTCCCTCCTGGCCCAGCATCAGATTGCCGGCGTTCTGCACATGAAAGCCGTCCACGTCCTTTTCGACGGCAATACAGGCCAGGATCCTCTGTTCGTCCAGGTGCCGCGGCAGGGGCAGCTGCACCAGGATGCCGTCCACATGGGGATCGTCGTTGAGTTCGCAGATCAGGCTCTTCAGCTGAGCCTCGCTGACGCTCTCGGGCAGGCGGTAGCAAAAAGACTGGATGCCGACTTCCTCGCAGCCCCGGATCTTGTTGCGGACGTAGACCTGGGAGGCCGGATCCTCTCCGACCAGAATGACGGCCAGCCCGGGCAGGCAGCCGGCTTCGGCTGCAAAGGCCGCAACTTTTTCCTTCAGCTCGGCGCGCAGTTCGGCCGCGATCTGTTTTCCGTCAATGATCTTCGCCATGGTCGCTTCCTCCCGGCAGGAAATTGGACAGGATGCCGTTGATAAACCCTCCGCTCTTTTCGGTGGAGTAGATCTTGGACAATTCGATGGCTTCGTTGACCGAAACTTTGGGCGGGATCTCCGGCATGTAGAGCATCTCGCAGAGCGCCACGAGCAGAATGGAACGGTCGCAGCGGTAGATCCGCTCCGGCCGCTGGCGGTCCAGCGCGCCCTCCAGTTTCTGGTTCAGTTCATCGTAGTGGCGGACGACGCCGGCGCAGACCTCGTCCAGGTAGCGGACGTCGTCCTCGTCCAGCTTGTTTTTGAGGATCAGCGCCTGTTTGGTGTCCTCGTTGAGCTCCTTTAAGAACTGATACTCGTAGATCAGCTGAAAGGCGCTCTCCCGGGCAAGCTTTCTCATAGAAAAATTCCTCTTTGGATAAAAATGAAGTTTGACAGAGATCTCTGCCAAACTTCCCGGTGGTTCAATGGATCAGGTTGCCGCAGGCGGCTCGGAAAGTTCCGGCCGGACCTCCTCGGAAAACTCCACGTCCAGCACGTTGACATTGACGGAAAGCACCTTGAAATTGGTGCAGTTTTCCACCACGTGCGTGATGTTTTCCTGAATGTTGAAGGCCACGTCCGGGACCTTGTACTCCTGCTTGATGCGGACGCCGACGTCGACGACGACGGCGTCCCGCTGGTTGTCCTTGCAGAACTCCACCCGGATCTGAGGCCGGGTCTTGGCGTTTTTACTCGTGCCGTGGCGATGGAAGGCCACGCCCTCCACCTCCTCGGCGGCCAGCATGATGATGCTGTTGATGATCCCGCGCGAGTAGGTGACCTGCCCTTTGGAGCTTTCGTTGCTCAGATCGATCTTCAAACTTTTACCTCCGCAGGGCCGTTGCCCGGCCCGTTTCAAGATTCTTGCCTATATTTTACCATATATTCGTAAAATAAGCAAGGAAATCCCCGGATTATTTTCCGTCCGGATCTTCTTTCTTCTGACGGGGCTTCCCGAACAGATTCAACAGCTTGACCACACCGAAGATGATGGTAATAATAACAAAGATTCCTAGCAGGCACTTGGCAGAAATCAACAGTGCTTCGATCAAAGCTTCTCCCATGATCGTACCTCCTTATATTCCAATTGTTCCCAACGTTGCTTCGACAAATCGTAAAAGCAATCCTCCGGCGATGACCGAGGCGATCTGTCCGGAGACGTTGGCGCCCACGGCGTGCATCAGCAAATGGTTGCTGGGATCGGCCTCCAAACCGAGCTTCTGGACCACCCGGGCGGACATCGGGAAGGCCGAGATGCCCGCAGCGCCGACCATGGGGTTGATCTTTTCCTTGGAAAACAAATTGATCAGCTTGGCGAAGAAGACGCCGCCCACGGTGTCAAAGACAAAGGCGAACAGGCCGAGCGCCATGATGAGCAGAGTCTGCCACTGCAAAAACTGTTCCCCCTGCATCTGGAAGGCAATGGTGATGCCCAGAAGCAGGGTGATCAGATTGGACAGCACCTTTCCGGCCGTCTCGGACAGGCTGTTCAGCACCCCGCATTCCCGCAGCAGGTTGCCGAACATCAAAAATCCGACCAGGGCCAGCGAGGCCGGCGCGATCAGGCCGGCGATGACGGTGACCAGAATGGGGAACAAGATCTTGGTGAGCTTGGTGACCGAGCCGGGCTTGTAGGTCATTTTGATGGCCCGCTCCTTTTTGGTGGTGCAGAGTTTGATGGTGATAGGCTGAATGATGGGGACCAGCGCCATGTAGGAGTATGCCGCCACCAGAATGGCCCCAAGGTAGTTGGATTGCAGCTTGTTGGCGACCAGAATGGCGGTCGGACCGTCCGCCGCGCCGATGATGGCCGTAGCCGCGGCGTCCTTCAGCTCAAACCCGCAGAGCGTGGCCAAAATCAGGGTCAGGAAGATGCCGAGCTGGGCGGCCGCGCCGAAGAAAAACAGCTTGGGGTTGGAGAGCAAAGGCCCGAAGTCGATCATGGCGCCGATGCCGATGAACAGCAGCAGCGGAAAAACTTCGGCCGCCTCGATGCCTACATCGAACAGCCACTGTATGATGCCGTTTTCCCCAAGCACGCCGGATTCCGGCAGATTGACCAGAATGGCACCGAAGCCCATGGGCAGCAGCAGCGCGGGTTCCATCTCCTTTTTGATGGCCAGGAAGATGAGCAGGCCGCCGATGACCCACATGACCGCCTGCTGCCAGGTGACCTGGGCAATGTACTCCCACAAAAAACTTAAAAAGTCCATGCAAACCTCCTTCTTTGTTCATCTATCGTAAGCCGGGACAGCAAAAAAGAGTAAAACCAGCCCTTGGAAACTGGTCTCACTCTTTCAACCAACGCCGGATTTTCTCAAATCGTGATGACGACGTTCGGTACAGGAAAACATCCTGCGAATTACTCCCCAATGATGCGGCGATTCACTTTTTTCAGCCGGAGCCCGGCGGATCTTCAAAAGATCACAGTTGATCGTTGTCGTAATGAGAGCGTAGCCTTAAACGGGCAAAGCAGCGGGCCATGGTGGCCTTGGAGAGCTGATATTCCCGCAGGCTCTGCTGCTGCCGGAGTTCCTCTTCGGCCCGCTCCATGGCCTCCCGGACCCGATTGATCTCGATCTCCTCCGGCCACTCCATGGTCTGCGCCAGCACGATGGTCTCGTCCGGCCGGATCTCGATGAATCCGTGTCCGTTGGCCGCCTCCTTCCATCTTCCGTCCTTTCTGATACGAATGATGCCGGGTACCAAACTGACCACCATGGGCATGTGATCGGCCATGATCCCCAGCTCCCCTTCGCCCGTCTCGACGACCAGCATCTCGATGTCCCCCTTGTAAAAACTCCGCTCGGGGGTGATCAATTCGCAGAAAAAGGTCTTGGCCATGCTTTACCTCATTTTGGCGGCTTTTTCGCGCGCCTCGTCCAGGTCCCCCACCATAAAGAAGGCGTTTTCCGGCAGGTCGTCGGCCTCCCCGTTCAGGATGCTCCGGAAGCTCTGGATGGTGGCCTCCACGGAGACAAAGCGGCCCTCCAGCCCGGTGTAGACCGAGGAGACAAAAAAGGGCTGAGACAGAAATTTCTGGATCTTACGGGCGCGGTAGACCAGCTGCTGATCTTCCTCGGACAGTTCGTCCATGCCCAGAATGGCGATGATGTCCTGCAGTTCCTTGTAGCGCTGCAGGGTCTCCTTGACGGCGTTGGCCACGCGATAGTGTTCCTCCCCCACCACGCCGGGTTCCAGCATCCGGGAGGAGGACTCCAGCGGGTCGACCGCCGGATAGATGCCCTGCTCCACCACCTTTCTCGACAGCACCGTGGTGGCGTCGAGGTGGGTAAAGATGGAAGCCGGGGCCGGGTCGGTCAGATCGTCCGCCGGCACATAGATGGCCTGCACCGAGGTGATGGATCCGGATTTGGTGGAGGTGATGCGCTCCTGAAGCTGGCCGATCTCGGTGGCCAGCGTGGGCTGATAGCCCACGGCAGAGGGCATCCGCCCGAGCAGCGCCGACACTTCGCTGCCGGCCTGCACGTACCGGTAGATGTTGTCAATGAACAGCAGCACGTCCTGGTGCATCTGATCCCGGAAGTATTCGGCGACGGTCAGCCCGGTAAAGGCCGCGCGCATCCGGGATCCCGGGGGTTCGTTCATCTGGCCGAAGACCAGGGCGGTGTTTTTCAGCACGCCGGATTCGGTCATCTCGTGGACCATGTCGTTGCCCTCCCGGCTGCGCTCTCCCACGCCGGTGAAGATGGAGTAGCCGCCGTGCCGGGAAGAAATGTTGTGGATCAGTTCCATGATCAGCACGGTCTTGCCCACGCCCGCGCCGCCGAACAGGCCGATCTTGCCTCCCCGGGCGTAGGGCGCGAGCAGGTCGATGACCTTGATCCCGGTCTGAAAGATGGAGGCGTCCGTGCTCTGCTCGAAAAAGGCCGGGGCCTTGCGGTGAATGTTCCAGCGCTCCTTGGCGGGAATGGGGCCCTTGTTGTCCACGGGCTCGCCGAGCACGTTCATCACCCGCCCCAGCACTTCCTCCCCCACGGGAACGGTGATCTGGGCCCCGGAGGCCTCCACTGCGGTCCCCCGGGAAAGCCCCTCCGAAAAGTGGAGGGCGATGGCGCGCACGGTGTTCTGATTGACGTGAGCCAGCACCTCCATGGAGATCTGCCGGTCCCCTACTTTGCAGGTCAGACACTCGTAGATCTGCGGGAGCGGCGGCTGAAATTCCACGTCGATGACAGGTCCGATGACCTGTACGATTCTTCCTTGTTTTTTCATAGATCACTCTGATGTCAAAGCGTTGGACGAGGCAATGATCTCGGACAGTGAGGTGGTCACAAGGGCCTGACGGGCCCGGTTGTAGTCCAGCGAAAGGGTCTCGATCATCTCGTCCGCGTTCTTGGTGGCGTTGCCCATGGCCAGCATGCGCATGCAGTGCTCGCTGGCCGCGGACTGCACCAGCAGGGCGTAGACCAATCCCACGATGTACTGCGGGATCAGGTTGTCCAGCACGGCCTTGGGGCTGGGATCATAGTTGATCTCGCTGCTGTAATCAAAGGCCAGATTGACGTCCAGAAGGTCGTCCAGCTCGACCGGCAGCAGTTTGATGATCATGGGCTGCTGGCTCATGGTGGACCTGATCTTGGTGAAGACCACCAGCACCTCATCCATCAGATTCTTCTCGTACAGCGAGACGATGTCCGAGGTGATCCGACGGGCGGTGTACAGCGAGGGGTTCTGGATGGAGTGGAGAAATTCCACGTCGATGCTCTGATTCTTCTTGTGAAAGTACTCCCGGGTGACCTGCCCGACCGTAAACACATAGCGCTCCTTTCGGGTCTGCATGTGCGACCAGGCCAGATCCAGCACGTTTTTGTTGTAACCGCCGGCCAGTCCCTTGTCCCCGGCGATGACCACGTAGGCCGTCCGGTTGCCCTCCCGATGCAGAAGGTAGGGGTGCTTGAGGTCCCGGCTGTGCGTCAGGATGTCCTTGATGGTGGCCCGCACCTTTTCGAAATAGAGCAGATTGTTCTCGTAGCGGGTGATGGCCTTCCGCATTTTGGAGACCGAGATCAGCTTCATGGCCCGGGTGATCTGGCGGTTCTGCTCGATGCTTTTGATGCGGTGCTTGATGTCGGAAATGTTTGCCATAGAAAAGCCCCCTTACCCCTTCGGCTTTTCCTTCCCTGAATTGAAGTAGGCCGCGCATTCGGCCACGGTCTCGTCGATGCGGGAGGCAAACTCTTCCTTCAGCAGGCCGGTCGTCCGGATGTCGTCCAGCACGTCCTGAAGTTTGGCGTGCAGATAGTCCACCAGCACGTCCCGGAATTCCCGCATCCGCTTGACCGGGATGCTCTCGAACAGCCGGTGAGAGATGGCGTAAAGCAGCAGCACCATCTCATCCACCTCGAAGGTGCGGTACTGTTCCTGCTTCAAAAGTTCGGTGATCCGCTGGCCGTTCTGCAGAGAATCCTGGGTCGATTTGTCCAGATCGGAGCCGAACTGCGCGAAGATGGCCAGCTCGCGGAACTGCGCCAGCTCGATGCGCAGCCTGCCGGCCAGCTTGCTGACCGCAGGGATCTGGGCCGACCCGCCCACCCGGGAGACCGAGAGCCCGACGTTGACCGCCGGCCGCTGCCCCGAGTGGAAGAGCTCGCTCTCGAGGTAGATCTGTCCGTCCGTGATGGAGATGACGTTGGTGGGAATGTAGGCCGAAATGTCGCCGGCCAGAGTCTCGACGATAGGCAGGGCGGTCATGGATCCCCCTCCGTTCTCTTCCGAGAGCTTGGCCGCCCGCTCCAGCAGGCGGGAGTGCAGATAAAAGATGTCCCCGGGATAGGCTTCCCGTCCCGGCGGACGCTTCAAAAGGAGGGAAATGGTCCGGTAGGCCACCGCATGCTTGCTCAGGTCGTCGTAGACCACCAGCACGTCCCTGCCCTGCCTCATGAATTCTTCGGCGATGGCGCAGCCGGTGTAGGGCGCGATGTACTGCAAGGGCGCCGAATCCTTGGCGGTGGAGCAGACCAGCACGGTGTACTCCATGGCGCCGCGGTCCCGCAGGACCTTGAGGATCTTGGCCAGGGTGGACGCCTTCTGTCCGACGGCCACATAGACGCAGAGGACGTTCTTTCCGCGCTGATTGATGATGGTGTCGATGGCAATGGCGGTCTTGCCCGTCTGCCGGTCTCCGATGATCAGCTCGCGCTGGCCGCGGCCGATGGGGATCATGCTGTCAATGGCCAGGATCCCGGTCTGCAGCGGCTGTTTGACCGGGCTGCGCTCCATGATGCCGGGAGCCGGCGCTTCAATGGGCCGGGTCTTTTTGGCCTTGATGGGGTTCAGACCGTCCAGGGCGTTGCCCAGCGGGTCGACCACGCGGGAAAGGAGTTCCTCCCCCACGGGCACCTCCACGATCTTGCCGGTGGCCCGCACGACCGCGCCGTTGGAGACCGAATCCTCGTCTCCCAAAACAATGGCGCCTACGCCGTTCCGCTCCAGATTGAGGGCGATGGCGTGGCCGCCCCCCTCGATCTCCAGCAGTTCATCGTATTTGACGTCAGACAGGCCGGAGATCCGGATGATTCCGTCTCCGCTGAAGACCACCGTGCCGAAATTGGCATGGCGGTGCTCGGTCTTGGTCTGTTTCAGTTTTTCCAAAATATCCTGACCAATCCGATCGAGATTGATGTCGGTCATGTAATTCTCCTTGAGGTCCGACAAGATCGAATTATTTCAGATCCTGTAAAATTTTTTCCAGCTCGGCCGATACCGTGCCGTCGAAAATCTCGTCTTCGCAGATGACCCGGATCCCCCCGATGAGCGAGGGGTCGACCGCGTATTCGGCGCGGACCTGCTGGCCGACTTTCTGCGAAAAAGCGATCTCGATCTTCTCCCGGTCGCGCGCGGAAAGCGGGCGGGCCGAAAAGACTTCAATCGTTTTCATGTTCGCCCTTCCATTCCTTCAGACATTGGTCGATGAGCGCCGAATCGTCCTCGGGCGTGATCTCGCGGGAGAGCACTTTTTTGGCGATCTCCACGCTGATGACGCTGACCTGGGTCTTGACGTCGTTGGCCAGCCTCTCCTTTTCGGCCTCCACGCTCTGATTGGCGTGCTCGACGATCTCCTTAGCCTTCTGCCGGGCCTCCTCCTCCACGGCTTCCGCCCGCGACTTGGCGGCCTTCAGGGCTTCTTCGTTGGCCTTGGCCGCCTCGGCCTTGGCCTTTTCGATCAGATCGTCGTACTCTTCCTTGATTTTTTTGGTACTCTCCTGCAGTTCCTCGTTTTCCCTGGTGATCTTCACGATCTCCTCCTTGCGCTTGGCCATAAATTTTTTGGTCGGCTTGAAGAGCAGGAAGTAAAGCGCCACGATCAGAATGACCAGGTTGATCATGTGGAACAAAATATTCCACAGGTCCAGACTGAGCGGGTTGTTCTCCGCGGAGAGTGCGGTCGTGATAACAAACGGACTCATGATATCCCCTTTTCAGGAAAATGTTTACAGGACGAAGGCCACGATCAGGGCGACGACCAGTCCGTACAGCGCGGTGGTCTCCGCAAACGCCAGACCGATCATCAGGGTGCTGCGGATCTTTCCTTCGGCCTCGGGCTGCCGGGCCGTGGCCTCCACGGCTTTCCCGGTGGCAATGCCCATGCCGATGCCCGCGCCGATGCCGGCCAGCACGGCGATGGCCGCACCCAAAGCTTTCATGCCGACGTCGCCCTCTGCGGCCATGGCAATGAACATCTGAACCATTTGAACCATTTGAAGCATAAAAATTATACCTCCAGATAAGGATAGATACTTTTTCTTATTCGGTCGCCTCCGCCACGAAGGTCGTGGTCAGCACGGCGAAAATGTAGGCCTGGATAAAGGCATGGAAGAGGGTGAAAATGATGGAGAAGAAGGCCGGAAAGACCAGGGGTACCACGATCAGCTCCTCCAGGGCCGCATAGATGATCTCCATGGTGATCATCCCGGACAGGATGCTGCCGAACAGCCGGAAGGACATGGAGACGGGGACCATCAGATCGCTCATGATCCGGAAGGGCCCCACAATGGCCGAGGGCTTGAAATAGTATTTGATCCGGCCTATCGGCCCGTGCTTGCGGATGCCGAACAGGTTGATCAGGAAAAACGACATCAGCGCCAGAGCCGCGCAGGTGTTGATGTCCGCGATCGGCGGGCGCAGCCCGGTCAGCTCAAGCAAAGTCCCCACGCAGATGAAGGCGGCTGTCCCGAAAATGTACGGTCCGATGTACTTGGAAAAACGCCCGGTCTGGGTGGACATGCTGTCGAAACAGCCCACCAGCCATTCCACAATGATCTGGAACTTCCCGGGTACGATCTTGAATTTCGGAATGACGAAGATCCGCACCACGGCGGCGAAGATGATGAGCAGCAGCACCGTAAAGGCGCCCCACACCACGCTTTCGCTGACGTTGATGCCGAAGATCTGAAAGGCCGTTTTGGGGGCCACATGATCGGCAATTTGATCCATCTCGATCCCTCGATGCTTTTGGTATCCGCTTTATTCTACACCCATTCGACTGAAAAAGCAACTAAATTCAGCCCTGCAGGGAAGATTGGATTGAAAAAAATCCGGAAGTATGCTACAATGAAAATCGGGATCTTCCGCCCTGTTTTCTTTTTTCCCGGATCTTTCCCTCGGTTTTCCGCTTCCGGGGCCGGAAATTTTCTGGTCTCGGCCGGCAAATCCTGGCATGACAGGTATTCAAAAGGAGTTGTGAATGAAAGACAAAAAACGCTGGATCATGACATTTAAAAAGCTGCCCTTCGCCCTCATCCTCGTCCTCATCCTGGTGTCGGCGGTCGCGGCCTGCCTTTATTGTGTGCAGTTGTTCTCCCGATCTATTCCGGAGGGCGTGCATCTTTTCCGCAACGCCTTCTTTTCCCTCTTTTTTCTGGCGGCGACGGCCTGGCTGATCTCGGTCGCCCTCTTTTCCCGCTACGTCTACGACGGAAAAAAGATCCGCATCTGGTTTGGCTTTCTGCCCTTGAAAAAGCTGCGGGTCTCCAACATTTACGGCATCCTGAGCTATCCGCTGAACGAGGAGGTCTTTCTGCTCTACCGCCAGAAGGGCAAAGCCTGCACCCTCTTCCTCTTCCTGCGCTACGAGGATGCGGATGCTCTGGGCCGGCTGCTGACCAAGGAACATCCCGAGATCGTGCTGGAGATCCACACCCGCGAGGACGAAGAGGACGAATGACGTTCCGGAAGCTTTCCCCTCTTCAGGCAATAACCTTTGGAATTTTCAATTTTTTATCACAAATCAAACAAACCGATTTCACGGGCAGAGGATATAATAATGAAAAATCGACCCCGAACAGGGGTTTGAAGAGGCCTTTTTCATGAGTCAGAACTTTTACTATGATCCCTACCAGATGGATCAGCCGGCCCGGTCTTCCGGAAAGAAGGGGAACGGGCTCAAAATTGCGGCCGTCATCTTAAGCTGTCTGCTGTTTACCGCTTTGGTGATGACCGTATTCATCGCTCTCGTCAACAGCGGCGTCATCGATCTGGGCAATGGGCCGCAGCTTTCCAACACCAACATCGTGGTACAGAAAGTTGTCGATGTCACCGAGGCCGATGAGAACACAGGCTCTATCCAGAAGCTATCCACCCAGGAGATCTGCGCCGCAGTCATTCCCTCGGTCTGCTGCGTGCTGAGTTACAATTCCACGGGCGGATCGGTCGGATCCGGCGTCATCTGGAGCGAGGACGGCTACATCGTCACCAACGCCCACGTTGTGGAGGACGCGCAGAGTTTGAAAGCTGTTTTCTATGACAGTCAGGTAGTTTCCGCCACGCTGGTCGGTTCCGATCCCTACACCGATCTTGCCGTCATCAAAGTCGACACCGCGGACCTGACCGCGGGAGAAGACGGGGAAAAGCTGGTCCCCATCGCCATCCCGGAAACCGAAAGTCTGCAGCTGAGCATCGGAGATCCGGTGGTCGCCATCGGCAACCCGGGCGGTCTGGCCTATTCCTCCTCCGCCTCCTTCGGCTACATCTCCGGGCTTAACCGCTCCATCGAGACCGAGGAAGGCTATTCCGTCCAGTGCATCCAGACGGACGCGGCCATCAATCCCGGAAACTCGGGCGGCGCCCTGGTCAACGAATTTGCACAGCTGATCGGCATCAACTCCTCCAAGATCGCGGACACCGATTTTGAAGGCATGGGCTTTGCCATCGACATCGAGGTAGCCTACCCCATCATCAACGAACTGATCCAGACCGGAAAGATCAGCGGACGCCTCTCCCTCGGCTTTACCTACTCCATGCTCAGCAGCATTGCGGGCGTCCAGATCACTGAGATCACCAATCCCCTCCTTCTCTCCGGAAGCAAGCCGATTGCCGCGGGCGACATTGTGACTCAGATCAACGGCAAAAACATCACCAGCGCTTCAGTCATTACCGAAGTCCTGACCGATCCGGCCTATCAGGTTGGGGACACGGTGACCATTCAGGTCAAGCGTCTGGTGCGGATGGGCCTCTTCGGCTACTCCCTGGAAACGGTTTACGACACCTACGCCATCGAATTGGTCGAGGGTTGATTTTCGCCAAGAAGAGCGTTTTTTTTCAAACTCCTTTCCTCTTATCTTCCTCCTCCTTTTTAAACGCTCTTTCTTTGATATAGGCAACGGAGCTTTCCCTTCAAGAGAAAGCTCCGTTGCTTTTTGTTTTTTTAATTTTTATCTGATTCAACGCTGCCGGGATGGCGGCCGTCCTCTTTCCCCGGCCGGCAAGTTGCAACGGATGGGCAGCGAAAAGATCGATTGATAGAAAAGATCAATTGATACTCATCAGCATTGCTTTTGGAGCGGAGGATACGAACTGTCGGTGCATCACGCTGAACGCCCGCAGACACAAGAAGGCGCCATTTGGCCCTACAAAAAAGAACTCAGACAGGAAAAGGATTTCAGTTCCGTCCTCCGCCTCCGGTAGTCGGGACAGAGCGCCTCGACTTCGGCCCAGAACCGCGGCGAATGATTGAGCTCTTTCAGATGGCAGGCCTCGTGAATGAGCACATATTCGACGAGCGGCCAGGGGATCATGGCCAGCCGGAAGGAAAGGCAGATCTGCCCCCTGCTGTCGCAGCTCCCCCACTTTTTGCGAAAGCTGCGGACCTTCACCCCGGAAAGCCCACGATTTGACAGCGAACGGTAAAATTCTTCCGCCGCCTTTTCCACAAGATCGCGATAGAACCTTTTCAGACCGCTCGCGGTCAGTCTGGAGGGGATCAGGATCTCCCGGCCGAAGACCTGCGCCCTCGCGCCGGGCGGGAAGCCTTGTCCGAACAGCAGACAGGTTTCGAAGGAAAAGACCCTGGAAAAGCGGGCGGCCTCCCTCTTTCTTCTGGCGCTCTTTTGCTCGATCCAAGCCTGCTTGCTCCGCAGAAAGGCTTCGATCTCGGTCTGAGAGAGCGACATCGGGGCCCGGACGATCACCTCGCCCCGTTCATCGATGAGCACCGAAAGCCGCTTTCGGTTGTCGCGCTGCAGTCGGTAGGTCAAAGCGTCTCGACCTCCAGCGAGGCCAGGGCCTGCGCGGTCAGCGCCTCTACGTCCAGCTTGGCTTCCTCCTGTTCGACCTGATGAAGTTTGGGATGGATGACCGGATTTTTGGGCAGAAAGACGGTGCAGCAGTCCTCGTAGGGCAGAATGGAGGTCTCGAAGGTCCCGATGCGTTTGGCGACAGCCACGATGTCCTGCTTATCCTCGGCGATCAGCGGCCGGAAGACGGGCAGTTCCGAGACCGAATCGGTGGAGGCGATGCTCTCGGGGGTCTGACTGGCCACCTGCCCCAGGGATTCCCCCGTCAGAATGGCCTGCGCCCCGCACTCCCGGGCCAGCCGGTTGGCAATGCGCATCATAAAGCGGCGCATGATGGTGATCATAAAGGAATCCCGGCAGTGCTTGTGGATGGCCTGCTGGATCTGGGTGAAGGAGACGACGTACACTTTCATTTCGCCCCCGCAGTAATCCTTTAAGATCCTGCCCAGCTCCAGCACCTTCTCCCGGGCCTGTACGCTGGTGTAGGGAAAGCTGTGGAAATGCACGGCCTCCACCTTCATGCCCCGCCGGGCCATGGAAAATCCGGCCACAGGGCTGTCGATCCCGCCCGACAGCAGCAAAAGCCCTTTGCCCGAGCAGCCGTAGGGCATGCCGCGCTGGCAGTCCAGCGTCCGGCTGTACAGGTAGGTGTTTCCGTCCTCCCGGATGTCCAGAAAAACGGTGCAGTCCGGGTGATGAAGATCCACCTTCAGGTCCGGTCTTTGGGCGAGCACGGCGCCCCCCAATTCCCTGGCGACTTCCATGGAGGGCTTGGGAAAGCGCTTGTCTGCCCGGTTGACCGTAAAGCGGAAGGTCTTTCCGTAGACAAAATCCGGACTGATCTCCTTCATTCGCTCCAGATCAGAGGGAAAGCGGACTCCTTCGCTGATCGAGTGGATCCCGAAGACCCGCTGCAGCCGCCTTAAGATCTCCGGCCTGTCCTCCTCGGCAAACCCGTTCAGGATCAGTCTGCCCTGGATCCGCTCCAGCCTGCAGGGCAGGGGCGAAAGGGTGTTCCGGATGTTTTTCAGCAGGAGATTTTCAAAATAAGCCCGATTGTCTCCCTTCAAAAAGATCTCGCCGTAGCGAATGATGACGACCTGTTCCACAAGCCCCTCCGAAAAGTGATTTTGATTGAAATAAAATATTTTTGAAAATTTTAAGATGTACCAAGCCGGATTTAAACTTTGGGAATCCGGCTCATTCCCGAGTCGTCTATGTCTCCATGGCCTGACGGCCCGCGCTCCGGCGCCGATCCGGCCGTTTCCTGGGCCACGTCCGCTGCCGGCCACAGCCCTGAGAACAGCCAGAGATCTTTGCCGGCTTCACCCGACAAACCTTGTCTGCCTCCGAAAAGGCCTCGGTCCGCAGAAAAACAGTTTTACTTTAAAAAGTTCCGCAGCTCCTCCGCGCAGTCCGCCAAAATTTCAGCGGCCGCCCGGCACTCTTCCGGCGTGTTGAGATAGCCCAGACTGATCCGGAGCGTGCCCTCGGCATAGCGTTCCGGCAATTTCATGGCGCCCAGCACCCGGGAATGCTTCCGATGGGAGGAACAGGCCGACCCCTTGCCGACCGCCACCCCCCGCTGGGAGAGCATCTGCTGCAGCACTTCCGCCTTCAGCCCTCCGAACGAAAGGCTTAAAATGCCGTCCGAAGTCTTTCCCTCCTCGGCGGCAAAGCGGACATCCCCGCCCTTCCGGCACAGGATCTCCTTCATTTCCTCCTTGATCCCCTTCAGCCGGCCCTCCTTCATGTATTCCTGCGAGCGCGCTGCGGCCAGGGCAAACCCGGCGATCCCGGGCAGGTTTTCGGTGCCGGAGCGGATCCCCTTTTCCTGTCCCCCGCCGAAGACGACCGGACTTAAGTGCGCCCCCTCCCGGACGAACAGGCCGCCCACTCCTTTGGGGCCGTGGACTTTGTGGGAACTGACGGTGTAAAGATCGACGCCCAGCTCGGAGAGGCGGACGGGAACCTTGCAGAAGGCCTGCACGCCGTCGCTGTGCACCAGACAGGAGGGGCTGATCTTCCGGCAGAGGGCCGAGATCTCCGCAAGGGGGTTGACTGCCCCCGTCTCGTTCTGGACGTGCATGACCGAAACCAGGCAGGTGTCCGGGGTCAGCAGGGATTCCAGGTGGTCAAGATCCACCGAAGAGTCGGCCTTCAGCCGGACGAACTGCACGTCATAGCCCCGGTTTTTCAGTTCGCAGAAACACTGAAAGACCGCCGGGTGTTCGCCCTCGGTGGTGATGTAGCGCCCGTTTTTGTGCTTGGCGCCGCCGAAGACGGCAATGTTGTCGGCCTCGGTGCCGGAAGCGGTAAAGAACAGCTCTCCCGGACGGCAGCCCAGCAGGGCGGCCAGGCGGCTGCGTTCTTCCTCCAGCTGTCTGTGACAGGCGATCCCCTCGCCGTATCCCGCGGAGGGGTTAAAATAGGCTTGTTTCGAACATTCGGCCACCCGTTCGATGACCTCGTCGTAGGGACGGGTGGTCGCGCTGTTGTCCAGATAGATCATTTTCGCCTCAGCATCCTGGCGCTGCGCCGGATCATGACCACAAGTTCGGGCTGCGGTTCCACGATCAGCAGGGTGTTTTCCCCGCCCTTCTTGCAGAAGATGTAGTACAGGTCTTCAGATTCCGTGTTCGGGGTGGCGACCACTTTTTTGATGCCCTTCATGGTGTCATAGCGCAGAAAGGACTCCTCCGAGACCTTGTCCATAGCCTCGATGTCGCTGCACTCGATGGCGATCAGGGGCTTGCGCTTGAGGTGATTGATCACCTTGGCGATGCGCAGGCTGCCCGACACAAAGGTGTAATCATATTCCAGCAAAGTGTGATTCTTGGCCCGCTTGATCCAGAAGTAAAAGAAGATGAAGACAGCGGCAAAGAAGAGGTCGATGAAAATGGGGATCAGGGCCACCCAGATGCTGGCGTCCTCGGGGACCTGCCCGCCCATGAACATCATGTAGGCCATAAAGATGAGCAAAATCCCCATGACCAGGCTGATGATGGAAAAGACCCTCAGCACGGCCTGCCGCTTTTTCTTGGAGGCCTCGTTGGCGTCCGTCACATTTTGTTCAAAAAAACTTTCGATCATAATTCGCTCCCGGGCGTATTTTCCCTTTCATAGAGTTCGATCACTTTTTCTTCGAGGCCGGGATCTTCGGCCTCAAACCAGACGATGCCGGGCAGCTTTCGCAAAAAGGTCCACTGCCGTTTGGCATAGTTCCGGGTGTCCTGTTTGATTTTTTCCACCGTGTCCGCAAAGGAAACCCGGCCCGCCTGAAAATCCGTCCACTCGCGGTAGCCGATGGCCTGCATGGCCTGACTGTGCCGGTATCCCTTGTCGATCAGCTTGCAGAATTCCTCATACAGGCCGTTTTCGACCATCCGGTCCACCCGCCTGTTGATCCGGTCGTAAAGCGCGGCCCGATCGGTCTCCAGCCCCACCATCGTGTAGGGATAGCGGGCTTTGCCCAGACTTCGCCGCCCCTCGGATTTCCGCACTCCGGTGGTCCGGAAGATCTCGATGGCCCGGATCACCCTTTTCAGGTCGTTCGGGTTCAGGGCCGCGGCGGTTTTGGGATCTTCCCGGGAAAGGATGGCAAACACGGCTTCCTTACCCTCCCGTTCGGCCAGCCCGTTCAGCTCCTCCCGCAGTTTGGGATCGGCGTCCGCCCGATCAAAATCAAGCGGAAAGAGCAGGGCGGAGAGGTAAAACCCCGTCCCCCCGCAAAAGAGGGGCAGTCGATCCGGGTGCCGACGGATCAGCGCCGCGGCGTCCTCGGCGTACTGGGCCGCCGAATAGTTCTCGAGCGGGGACACAAAGTCCATCAGCTCGTGGGAGATCCCCTCGCGCTCCGGCAAAGAGGGCTTGGCCGTGCCCACGTCGAATTCCCGGTAGATCTGCATGGAATCGCAGGAGATCACGGCGGTCGAAAAATGTCTGGCCAGGCGGACGGCCAGCGCGCTCTTGCCCGTGGCCGTGGGCCCTGTGATGATGAGCAGGCGTTGCATCAGTCCACGATCCGTTTAAATTTCTTTTCCAGCTCCCGCCGGGTCAGGGAGAGCAGAATGGGCCGTCCGTGCGGACAGAGGGGGACGGTCCCCTCCCGCTCCAGCATCAAAAGCAGCAGCTCGGCCTCCGACCGGCTCAGTTCCCGGTTGCCCTTGACGGCGGCCTTGCAGGCCTTTTGCATCAGCATTTCCTTGAAGGTCCTCCGATCCCCGGCCGAACCGCCCCGGAAGAGATCGAACAGCACCTCGTCAAAGTAGGTCTTCAGATCCATCTCGACCAGATCCAGCGGCAGGGCAAAGACCTTGATCTCGCCGCTTTCGATCTCGAGATCGAACCCCAGCTTTCTGAATTCTTCGGCCTCGCCCTTCAGCACTTCCTCCTCCCGGGCGTTGACTTTTTTGACAAAGGGGATCAGCAGTTTTTGCTGGACCGTCGAATGAGTCCGGGCGGCGGCCGTCAGTCTGTCGTAAAGCAGGCGCTCGTGGGCGGCGTGCTGATCGATCAGACAGACGGTATCCCCGCGCTCGGCGATCAGATAGGTGGAAAACACGGTCCCGACATACCGCCACTCCGACCGTTCGGCCAGAGGCGGCCGGATGGCGTCTTTTGCGGAGGTCTGAGCAGGCTCCGGAAGCGGAGCCTGCCGGGATCCGATCTCTTCATTCTCTTCGCTGAATTTTGGAGAATTTTTAACTGAATTTTGATTATTGAATGTTTTTTGATGATCAGTTGAGGGGCTTTTTTTCTCTTCAAAAGGTTCTTTCCGTTCTTCCTCTTTACTGCCGGGGTCCGCTACCGCAAACTCGGGCAGAGAGATCTTCCCCGCCAGGGAGATCTCGGGCGGATCCTTCAGATCCCCGATCTGCAGGGGGCGGAAGGCCTCGGGCAGCAGATCGGCTACGCTCTTGCCGCCGACAGACTCTCCCTCGTCACGGAATCGCACTTTGTACTTTTCGCGGTTCCCTTGGGGCGTGACCGGCCGTCCGGCCTCCAGCACGGCAGAGCGATCGATCGGGGGCGGAGTCGGCTCCGCAGCCGGGAAAAAGGGCTTTTTTTCCAGCTCGTCGATGAGCAGCTGGTGCACCGTGTTGTAGACAAACCCAATCACTCGCTGGGGATATTCGAAGCGGACTTCCTTCTTGTTGGGGTGGACGTTGACGTCGACCTCCTCGGGCGGCAGCGTCAGCGAAAGCACATAAAAGGGATACTGCCGCTTCATCAGATAATTGGCGTAAGCGTTGGACATGCAGGCGGAAACGGCCGGATTGACGATGGTCCTTCCGTTGACGAACAGGGTCTGCCCGGTCCGGTTCGGCTTGGAAAAACTGGGCTTTCCGACGTAGCCGAAAAGCTTGTAACCCTGTTCGCCGGAGCGGTCCACCGGCAGACAGTTTTCCAGCGTCTCCAGTCCGTAGACGCAATACATTGCCCCGTACAGATCCTTTCCCTCGGAGCGGAACACGGTTTTGCCGTTCAGCTGGTAGGTAAAGGAGAGGTCCGGCCGGCTGAGAATAAACTTTTCCATGAGCTCGGTGATCTCCCCTTCCTCGGCCCGGTCGCTCTTTAAAAACTTGGCCCTTGCCGGCGCGTTGAAAAAGAGATGATCCACCGAAAAGACCGTTCCCCGCTCCAGCGCGCAGGGCTCGATCTCCGAAAACTCGCCGCCCCGGACCGAAAGGGTCCAGGCCTCCGGACTGCCTTCGGCCCGGGAGCGGACCGTCACCATGCCCACGGCCGCAATGGAGGCCAAAGCCTCACCCCGAAATCCCAGGGTGGCAATGCTGTCCAGATCCTCGACTTTTTTGATCTTGCTGGTGGCATGGGGCAAAAAGGCGGTCTTCAGGTCCTCCCGGGCGATGCCGCAGCCGTCGTCCGCCACCGTCATGTTGACCCGGCCGCCCGAGGAGACGGAGACGTCGATCCTTTTGGCGCCCGCGTCCATGGCATTTTCGACCAGCTCTTTGATGACCGATGCCGGCCGCTCCACCACCTCGCCCGCGGCGATTCGATTGTAGATGCTGCTGTCCAGCAGATTGATCACAGGCATCCTTTGTTCCTCTTGAATGGCTCTATGTAAGAATGTTTGAAGGATCCTTTTCAAAAATCAAGACAGGCCTTCAACAAACTATGAAATATAGAAGACAGCTTCAAAAAACAGACTTCTTCTATACAGCTTTGCTTACATACAAGTTGCTTGCATACATAACAACAAGACAGATTTTCCTGCATAGTACTATGCAAACCATACAAATTTCAGAGTACTACGCAAGCTTTTCCTTCCAATTCTGCAGTAAAGTCAAGGCCTCCATGGGCGTCATCTGATTGATGTCCAGCTCCTTGATCTCCTCTTCGATCTCGGATTTCTGCTCCGTGATCTCGGGTTCGGGATCGTCCAGCCGGAAGGAGATCTGGGCGGATTTGGACCGGGGATTGTTGATGTCCGCCTCCTCCACCTGCTTTAAGATGGCCTTGGCCCGGCTGAGAACGGGCTTGGGGATCCCGGCCAGCGCCGCCACCTCGATGCCGAAACTCTTGTTGGCGCCGCCGGGCTGGATCTTCCGAAGAAAGACGATGCCCTCCCTGGTCTCCCGGACGGCCACATGATAGTTCCGGACCCCGTCCAGCGTGCCCTCCAGCTCGGTCAGTTCGTGGTAGTGGGTAGCGAACATGGTCTTGGCCTTGATGTGCTTGCTGATGTATTCCACCACCGCCCAGGCGATGCTCAGCCCGTCGAAGGTGCTCGTCCCCCTGCCGACCTCGTCCAGCACCAGCAGGCTGTTGGCCGTGGCGCTGTTCAGGATCCCGGCGACCTCGGTCATCTCCACCATAAAGGTACTCTGATCGAAGAGCAGATTGTCCGAAGCCCCCACCCGGGTAAAGATGCGGTCGGTCAGGGCGATCTCAGCCTCCGAGCAGGGCACGAAACTGCCCACGTGAGCCATCAGCGTAATGAGCGCGACCTGGCGCATGTAGGTGCTTTTCCCCGCCATATTCGGACCGGTGATGATCATGGTGCGGTCTTCCGCGTCCAGAAAGGTGTCGTTGCCGACAAAGGGTTCCTTGGAGTAGACCTCCACCACGGGGTGACGGCCGTTCTTTAAGACCGTTCGCTCTCCCAGCGGCCGCATGACCGGCTTGCAGTAGCGGTTCTGAACGGCCACTGCCGCAAAACTCAGCATGACGTCCGTCAGGGCCACGGCCTTGGCGGTGGTCTGGATGTCCGGGATCAGCTCGGTCATGGCCGAACAGATCTCGGCAAACAGCCGCTGTTCCAGCCGCAGCGCCTGTTCCTTGGCCCCCAGGATCTTGTTTTCCATGTCCTTGAGCTCGGGGGTGATGTAGCGCTCGGCATTGGCCAGGGTCTGCTTGCGGGTGAAGTCGAAGGGGACCTGTCCCGCGGCGCTCTTGGGAACTTCGATGTAGTAGCCGAACACCCGGTTAAAGCCGACTTTCAGGTTTTTGACGCCGGTGCTTGTCCGGATCTTGCCCTCGAATTCCTCCACCCACTTCTGCCCGTGCTGATCGATGAAGCGCAGCTCGTCCAGATCCTTGTTGTAACCGTCCCGGATAAAGCCGCACTCCCGGGTGTTGGTCGGGCCGTTCTCGGCCAGCGAAAGTTCCAGCAGGCGGACTGCCTCGTCGAACAGTCTGATCTGATCCCTGCACTCATTCAGCAGGGCGGTCCGGCAGAGCGAAAGCTGCTCCCGAATCTCGGGCAGCAGGCCGAGCGAGACCTTCAGGGCCACCAGATCGGGCGGATTGGCGCTGCCGTAGGAGATCTTGCCGACCAGGCGCTCCAGGTCCCTCATGCTCCGCAGCAGGCGATCCAGCTTGTCCCGCACCGAAAGATTGTCCTTGAACTCATCCACGGCGTCCAGGCGCGCGTTGATGCGGTCGAGATCCAGCAGGGGGCGTTCCAGAAAGGCGGTCAGAAGCCTTCGCCCCATCGGCGTGCGGGTCTTGTCCAGAATTTCAAACAGAGTCCCCCGCTTGCTGTTTTCCCGCATGCTGCGGAGGATCTCCAGGCTCCGGAAGGTGTTGGCGTCCAGCACCATGCAGCTGGATCGGTTCAGGTATTGCAGCCGGGTGATGTGCTTTAAGGACCGCTTCTGGGTCTCGTTGAAGTACTCGATCAGGGCGCCTCCCGCTCCGATCGCCAGCTTTTTGTTTTCACAGGAAAAGGCGGCCAGGCTCCGCACGCCCAGGCAGTTTTTCAGGGCTTTTTCGGCCGTCTCGGTCTCGAAGGCCCAGTCGTAGTAGCGGTTCAGTTTGGGCAGCAGGCCGTAGGTCAGGGCCGCGATCTGTTCCCGCTCGGCATAGACTTCCGGACTTGCGATGATCTCGGCCGGGGAGAGCTTGACCAGAAAATCCTCCAGATCCTTCAGCGCCGTTCTGCCCTTGAACTCGGTCAGAAAGAGTTCCCCCGTGGAGAGGTCCGCATAGGCCAAGCCGTAGCTTCCGGTCTTCCCCGAAATGCTGACGAAAAAGTTGTTTTTGCCCTCTTCCAGAATGTTGGACTCCATGACGGTGCCGGGCGTGATCACCCGCACCACGTCGCGGTCCACCAATCCCTTGGATTCCTCCGGCAGGGTCAGCTGTTCGCAGATGGCGACCTTGTAGCCGTGCTCGAGCAGTTTGGCCACGTAGTTGTCCACTGCGTGAAAGGGAACACCGCACATCGGCGCCCGCTCCTCCAGGCCGCAGTCCCGCCCCGTCAGGGTCAGGTCCAGGATCCCCGAGGCCGTGACCGCGTCCTCGAAGAACATTTCGTAAAAATCTCCCAGTCTGTAAAACAGCAGGCAATCCGGATACTTCTCCTTGGTCGCCCGATACTGCCTCATCATTGGTGAAAGGCCCATGGCTTACCTCCAAAACCCAATCTGATCCAACTTTCAGACTACTTCGCCCCTCAGGGCCGACAGGCCGGCGGCCTGGATCCTGACGGAGACAAACTGTCCCAACAGGGCCGGATCCCCCCGGAAGCTGACCAGTCTTCCCCCCTCCGTCCGGCCGCAGAGAAACCCCTTCTTTTTCAGGTCCTCTCCGTCCGCCAGCACTTCGACCGTCTGCCCGATCAGGGCGGCGGCCTTTTGTTCGGAGATCCGGTTCTGCAGGGCGACCAGCTCGGTGATCCGCCTCTTTTTGACGGCCGGAGGGATCTGATCCGGCATCCCGGCCGCCGGCGTTCCCTTCCGCGGGGAGTAGACAAAGGTAAAGGCGCTGTCAAAGCGCACCCGCTCGACCAGTTTCAGGGTGTCCGCAAAATCCTCCTCCCGCTCGCCCGGGAAGCCGACCATGATGTCCGTCGTCAGCGCGCACTCCGGCAGGGCGGAGCGGATCATGTCCACTTTGGCCAGATAATCTTCCGCCGTGTAGCGCCGGTTCATGCGGCGAAGGATCTCCGAGCTTCCGGACTGAACGGGCAGATGGATGCTGTTGCAAAGATTCGGAGACTTTGCCAGGACCCGGACCACCCGTTCGTTCAGATCCTTGGGGTGAGAAGTCATGAAGCGCACCCTGAATTTCCCGGGCAGGTCTCCCACCTGCTCCAGCAGTTCCGGAAATTCCGGCTCCCCGGTCAGATCCTGCCCGTAGGAGTTGACGTTCTGCCCCAGCAGCGTGATCTCCCGGATCCCGCCGTCCAGCAGGGCCTTGACCTCCCGCAGGATATCGACGGATTTTCGGCTGCGCTCCCGGCCGCGGACATAGGGCACAATGCAGTAGGAACAGAAATTGTTGCAGCCGTACATGATGTTGACGTAGGCATGAACGCCGCCGGACCGGTCATAGCCGACCGATTCGTCGATCGGCCCCTCCTTTTCCCAGAGCTGCAAAACTTTTTTTTCGCCGCCCCTCCGCCGCTGCAGATAGAGCCCGAATTCATCGATGTTGTAGGTGCCGAACACGATGTCAACAAAGGGAAACTTTTTCAGCAGCGCCTCCGCCCGGCCCTTTTGCTGGGTCATGCAGCCGCAGACGGCCAAGATCAGGTCCGGCCGCTCCGCCTTGAGATTTTTCAGCGCGCCGATGTTCCCCTCCGCCCGGCGCTCGGCGTTTTCCCGCACGCAGCAGGTGTTAAAGACCACGACGTCGGCCTCCTCCGCCCGATCGACGGGCGAGTAGCCCTGTCCCTTCAAAATGGCGGCCAGCTTTTCGGATTCGTGGACGTTCATCTGACAGCCGTATGTGACGATCTTGTATGTACCCATGGCAAACTCCGCCTCCGTCCGCCTTCGGGAAAACGCGGCCGATCTCTTACTGATTCATTTTATTATACTAAATTTTAAGAAATTTATCAAGTAAACTGAAATGGCTTCAGGCAAAACTGAGCGGTCGGAAAGACAATCGGGCGTCCGCCCGGCAAACCAACGGAGGATACAGACATAGTTCGGGCCTTTGCGAGGCATACTAGGAAAAGCCCCTGCAACCCGCCAAAATACTGCATAGTACTATGCAAACAGTACGATTTTCAGAGTACTATGCCATAAAAATCCCTTTTGAGGTTTCTCATCTATGTTCAAAAAAATACTCAGGATCGGACTATGGATCGCCGCGCTGTTTTTGCTGGCCTGCGCCCTATTTCTGGGGTACTTTCTGATCGTGACCCGGGACGTCCGGCTGGACACCGAAAAATTCCGGAGCGCGGAGACCGCCCTCCGCTTTGTCGACCGCGCCGGATCCCCCATCGCGCAGAGCGGACTTTACGGCCTCAAAGTCGGCTACGAACAGTTTCCGGACGACTTGGTGCACGCCTTTGTGGCCGTGGAGGACAAAAATTTTTTTCAGCATCACGGCTTTGATCTCAAGCGGATGATCGCGGCCGCCTTTTACAATCTGACCTCCTTTTCCTACAAGGAGGGGGCCTCCACGATCTCGCAGCAGCTGGTCAAGAACACCCAGCTGACGCCGGAAAAGAGCCTGACCCGCAAGTTCAAGGAGCTGCGCCTGGCCGCTCAGCTGGAATCGCTCTACTCCAAAGAGGAGATCCTGGAGTTCTACCTGAACACCATCTATTTCGGAAAGGGCGCCTACGGCGTGGAGAGCGCCGCGCTGACCTATTTCGGCAAACATGCCGGGGAATTGACGCTGTCCGAATGCGCGGTGCTGGCCGCCGTCGTCAAATCGCCCTACGCCTATTCCCCCGCCATTCACCCGGAAAACTGTCTGGCCCGGCGGAATCTGGTCCTGAGCTGCATGGCCGATCAGAACTACATTTCGGAAGAATGCTGTCTGGCCGCGCAGCAAGAAGAGCTGGTCCTGTCCGACGCGCAGGATCAGCCTTCGCCCTTTACCCCCTATCTGGACGCGGCCGTCCTGGAGGCCTCGGAACGGCTGGGCATCGAGGAGCGGGATCTGGCTGCGGGCGGTTTCTGCCTTTACACCTTTTGCGACAGCGATCTGCAGCGCGCCGCAGCAGAACTGCTCGCCGCCGACGGCTACTACGAATCCGGCGCCCCGATCCCCTCCTCCTGTCTCATCCTGTTGGACAATGCCGACCTGGGCGTGACGGCGTTTGCCTCGAGAAACATCGCGCATCTGAAAAGCTACGCCCGTCAGCCGGGTTCGGCCTTCAAGCCCATCTTCACTTATGCGCCGGCCCTGGAAAGGGGGATCATTTCCCCGGCGACGCAGATCTCGGATCAGAAGACCGACTTTGGCGGCTACGCGCCCTCCAATTTCGACGACAAGTACTACGGTCAGGTCAGCGCCCGCGAGGCCCTTTCTCTCAGCCTCAACGTGCCGGCCGTTCACGTCCTGAACGCCGTCGGGACCGATTACGCCTCGTCCTTTGCCGAAAAGCTCGGCATCTGCACCCGTTCCAACAGCCTTGCCGACGCCCTGGGGGCTACGGCCGAAAATATCCCGCTGACCGACCTGGCGGGCGCCTATGCCGCCTTCGCCAACGGAGGGCGCTACGCCCCGCCCAAATTCATTGCCGGCATCACGGATCGGGAGGGCAGATGGCTGTATCACGCCGACGACACATCCGAACAGGTCATGAGGGCGGACACGGCCTATCTGATGACGGACATGCTGCGCGACACGGTCAAAACGGGAACGGCCAAAAATCTCCGCAGCCTCTCCTTCGATCTGGCGGCCAAGACGGGAACGGTCGGGACCTCCGGGGGCAATTCGGACGCTTACTCGCTGTCCTACACCTCCGCGCACACCCTGCTGTGCTATCAGGGCGGCAGACTTTCCAACCGCGTCATGGGCGGGACCTTTCCGACGCTGATGGCCCGGGATTTTTACAAGATCCTTTACCGGGACAGGCAGCCCGCACCCTTTGCTCCCTGCCCGGAAGTGGTGTCCTGCGAGCTGGACCTTCTCTCCCTGAAAAACGATCAGGTCCTGGCGCTGGCTGATGAAAACGCCCCCGCGGAGTACCGGATCAGCGAACTGTTCTCGGTCCGATATCTCCCCAAGACCCGGGCCGAGACCTTTTCCTCCCCCTTTCTGGCCCGTCCCGATTTTTGCATGAAGGGCCATTGTCCCTGCATCCGATTCGAGGCAAAGCCCTACTACTGCTACACCATCACCAGGAACGGGGAATTCTGGCAGGAGATCTCGGGGAAGGAGGGCGAGATCGCCCTTCAGGACGAGGCGGCCGGGCTTCGGGAGGCGACCTATGAAATTTCTGTCAGTTATCGCGCCGGGAACGGACAGGTCTTTGAGGGCAGCCGCTACCGGGAGACCTTTGTGCTTCCCCTCCCCCTGCTGCCCGATCCGGCCGAGGAGGACCCCGCTCCGCCCCGGGAAGATCCGGCCGAGGAGCCGGGCGGCAAGGCGCCCTGGTGGTGGTAAAGTTTGTTCACTTTTGAGCGTGCGGCTCCAAACCGCTCGCTCTTTGCGTGCTGCAGCCCGCCTTTTCCCTTTCCATGACAGCGAAAAACGGACTGACACTCTCTTTTAAAGCCCTCTCTTCTGGCGCCCGTTCAGAAACCGAAATTTTGCGCATAGTTGGCGGCTCCGATTGACTTCCTATTCCAAATTTAGTATAATAGGAGTTGTTCAAAAAAACTCGGCCGAAGGGAGGCGTTTTCATGCTTTCCGGGGCCGCACTCCGGCCGGAAGACCGGCGCGAGGCGATCTATGAGTGAATTTCATCAGGAGCGCAACGTCCGCTCCATCACCAAACTGCGGAAGCTGGTGGCCGAACTCCCTCCTTTTTGCCTGACTTTTTTTACCGGCATCGAGAACAGGACTTCCCCGCTGACCCGGATGAATTACGCCTATGACCTTAGGATCTTCTTTGACTTTCTGATCACGGAAACTTCGGACTTCCCGCTGGACCGTATCCGGGACTTTTCCCTGTCCGATCTGGAGCGGGTGACCGGCACCCACCTGGAGCTTTTCCTCTCCTACCTGAGTTTTTACACCTTTCAGGGCAAGCAGTACACAGACGGCGAACGGGCAAAGGCTCGGAAAATGTCCGCCGTCCGCTCTCTGTTCAAGTACCTGTTCAAAAAGGAGATGATCTCCGCCAACGTCACCGACCGGGTGGAGATGCCCAAGATCCACGAAAAGGAGATCATCCGCCTGGATGTCAACGAGGTAGTCAATCTGCTGAACGAGGCCGAATCCGGCGACATGCTGACCAAGGCGCAGCAGCGCTTTCACAAGGCCAACCGCCTGCGGGACGTGGCCATTCTGACCCTCTTTCTGGGGACCGGCATCCGGATCAGCGAGCTGGTCGGGCTGAACATTTCGGACGTGGACTTTGAGTCCCGTTCCTTTGTGATCACCCGCAAGGGCGGAAACCGGACCGTGCTGTATTTTTCCGACGAAGTGGCCGAGGCGCTGCAAAATTATCTCGCCTTCCGGGCCGAAAAGTACCCGGACTGCAGGGATCCCGCCCTCTTTTTGTCCCTGCAGGAAAAGCGGATCAGCCTGAAGGCGGTACAGGTCCTGGTCAAAAAGTACAGCCGGCTGATCTGTCCCAACAAAAAGATCACGCCGCACAAGCTGCGCTCTACCTACGGCACCAACCTTTACCGGCAGACGCAGGACATCTATGTCGTGGCCGACGTCCTGGGACACAAGGACGTCAACACCACCAAAAAACACTACGCCGCCATCAGCGACGACATCCGGAGGCGGGCCTCCACAGCCGTCCGTCTCCGCGACAAGGAGGAATCGTGACCGCCCTTTACGACAGCGCCGAGGCGCCGAAAAAGATCATTCTGGTCAGCGTCGAGACCCCGGAGACCGAGGACGCGCAGGAATCGCTGGAGGAGCTGAAAGAGCTCTGCGAAAACCTGAACAGCCAGGTCGTGCTCAGCGTGCTGCAGCGGCGGACCTCTCCCCACCCCGCCACCTTTGTGGGCGAGGGCAAGCTGGAGGAACTGAAGACCGCGGTCGAAAATCTGGAGGCCGACTTCGTGATCTTTGACACCGAACTCGCCCCCACGCAGATCCGCAATCTGGAAAAGGCGCTCAAGACAGAGATCAAGGACCGCACCATGGTCATTCTGGACATCTTCGCCCATCGCGCCGTCACGGCGGAGGGCAAGATCCAGGTCGAACTGGCCCGCCTGCAGTACATGCTCCCCCGGCTGAAGGGCAGCTACACCGCCCTCTCCCGGATCGGCGGCTTCAATCAACGGGGCGCCGGCGAGACCAAGCTGGAGCTGGACAAGCGGCGCATCCGCAGCCGCATCACGGTCTTAAAACAGCAGATCCGGGAACTGCAGGCCAGAGGGGATCTGCAGCGGGAGCGCCGCAAAAAAGACGCCGTCACCACCGTGGCCATCTGCGGCTACACCAACGCGGGGAAGTCCACCCTGCTCAACCGGCTGACCGACGCGGGCGTTCTGGCCGAAGACAAGCTGTTTGCCACCTTAAGCCCCACGGCCCGCAAGCTTACCCTGCCCGACAAGCGGGAGGTGCTGCTGATCGACACCGTGGGTTTTATCCGCCGGCTCCCCCATCATCTCATCGACGCCTTCCGCTCTACGCTGGACGAGGTGCGCTGCGCCGATCTGGTCCTTTTGGTGGCGGACGCCTCCTCCCCGGAGTTCCGGCTGCATCTGGAGATCTCGGAGCAGATCCTGGATGATCTGAAGGCTGAGGGCGCCAGGCTGCAGGTCTTCAACAAGTGCGACCTGCTGGAAAGCCCGCCCCCGGGCGGCGTCTGCATCAGCGCCAAGGAGGGGAAAAATCTGGACGCGCTGCTGGATGCCATCGCCCAAAAACTGCCGCGTCGGCTGATCGAGGCCGAACTGCTCCTTCCCTATGCCGAGGTCGGCGCCACCTATGCCCTGAAAAAGAACTTTGTGCTGGAAGAAGAGTTCTGTCCGGACGGCATTCTGCTGCGCGGAAAGCTCGACTTTCCGACCTTGAAAAAATTTGCCGGATACGTCCGCCTCCCTTCGGATTGGCAGGCCTCCGATCCGGCCGAGGAGATTTCTTCATGAAACAGTGCATCCTTTACGATCGCCCCTGCACCGATTGCGGGGAATGCGACCGCTGCGATCTGGATCCCTCCAAGATCTGCGACAACTGCTGCAAGTGCATCGAGGTCAAAAAAGACTTTGAGGAGATCAAGATCTCCCGCATCATTCTGGATCCCAAAGAAAAAATCTGAATAATTAAAACAAATGTTTGCTTTTTTTTGAGTTTTATGTTATACTGTGTAAAGAGAAGTTCTGCCGCCGAGGAGGTTGTCTCATGCCCAGGGTAAAGATCGATGACAATCTGGACAGAGTGTACCGCTATGTCAGGGAATATGTGGAGGAAAACGGCTATCCCCCGTCCGTGCGGGAGATCGGGTCCGAACTTCACATCAAGTCCACCGCCAGCGTCTACTACTACCTGAACAAGCTGGAAGAACAGGGAAAGATCCGCAAGGGCAGCAACAAAAACCGGGCCATCGAACTGACCGGCCCCCGCTGCAAAACCTGCGACGTCTCGCTGGTCGGCCGGGTGCAGGCCGGGATCCCCATCACCGCCATCGAAAACATCGAGGACGTGTTTACCCTGCCCGCCGATCTCTTCCGGGGAAGCAGCGACGATCTGTTCATGCTGACCGTTCAGGGCGAAAGCATGATGGAGGCCGGGATCCTGGACGGCGATCTGATCATCGTCCGGAAACAGCCCACTGCCAACAACGGCGATATCGTGGTGGCCATGATCGACGGCGAAGTCACGGTCAAACGCTTCTACAAAAAGAGCGACCACTTTGTGCTTCATCCCGAAAACAGCTCCATGGAGGACATCATCGTCCGGGAGCTGGAGATCGTGGGCCTGGTGACCGGGCTCATCCGCTCCTACTGAACGTAATCGGGAAAGAGCAGTCTGATCCATGAACCGGACGAAATGGACTGTTCTTTCTTCCTTTCATGCATATCTGCTTCCGAATTTAATGAATATTTGCTTCCGGGCAGAAGCAAAAAGTGCGGCGTATCCAAAACGCCGCACTTTTGTTTTCCGGTAAAGCAGAAAACTTCGCTCTTGTAAAATTGAAAATTTTCCTTCTCCTAAGTTCAGAATACTCTCTTCGTTTTGAAAGGTTTCACAGAAACTGCACTCAGTTGGCGGGTCCGGAACCCTGAGAATCCTCTCCGGACGTTTCCGAAGAGGCAGCTGCCTGATCCCGCAGGGCGGCCTGCTCGGCGCGTTTGGCCGCGCGCAGGGCCCGGCGGCGCTCCTTAGCCTCCTGTTTTTCCCGGGCATACTGCTCCAGCATCAGGTCGACCATGCCACAGGCCGTATCCTTGGAGCTTTCGTCGCTGACGTAAATTTCGGTCTCCTTCTGGCGGATGGCGGAAGTGTTTCCCGCATGGCGCCGGTAATCCCGCAGCCGCTCGTTTTCGAGGCGGAACAGCGCCACCGTCATTTTGCGGCGGACCTTCAGTTTAAGAATGACCTTGCCGCTCGATTTGACGCAGATCCCGGTCTTGCTCATCTTTTGCTCGGCCTTGGGCTTGCTCAGCGCATAGCGCAGAATGTCCGAGAAAAACCGCTTTTGTTCGGCGCTCAGCTCCGCATAGGCGTCGGCAAAGGTCTTTTCAGCGGTCTGAAAGCGGACCACGCCCTCTCCTTCGGCCTCCTCAGACTGGGGTTCGTGCCCCGGCCACTGTCCGGTCAGCGCATGCCCGCCGTAACCGGTCCATTCCGTGCTCCGGGCCGATTCATAGCCCTTCCACCCCGTCTTTTCGGTCTGCTCATAGCCGGTCCATTGATTTTCGCCGGCAGCCTGCTTTTCCCGCAGGTCGTCCTCGACCACTTTGCGGAAATCACGGTATTCCTCCGGTTTGGCGGCAGCTCCGACGTCCCAGACATACTCCTCCCTAAAATGCTCGGTCCTGCCGTATTGCCCCGGATCGGAGTAAGACTGGATCCCGGGGCGCTCCAGCGCCGTTTCGTCCTCCTCGTCGTCGGGGAAATGGACCAGATAGCCTCCGATCCCGTTTACCACGCGATCCCGCGAGGCCTCTTTTCGCCTTTTGGCGACGATGACGGCGATGGCGATGATCAAAATCAGGGCTACCACGCCTTCCGCGATCAGTCCGATCGTGTAACCGCTCATCTTACGATCCTCCTTTCCTCTTTGATCAGCGCGCCCAGAATGACGGCCAGGATCAGAATGACTACCCCGCCGGCGATCAGGGCGATGATCTCGACCGTGTGGGTCAGCCGAGGCAGCACGACCGACTCCCTGTCCTCAATGATGACCTTTCCCTCCGGGTCCGAAAAATAGGTCCCGCAGGATTCACAGGCCCAATATTCGGTGTTTCCGGCCGCTTCATCGGTGGCCTCCTGGGCTGCATGATGCTCGATCTGATGCCCGGTCGCCGGGTCGACCGTCGTCGTCAACTGGCTGTTTCCGGCCTCGTCCGCAAAATCCAGCCCGCAGACCGTGCAGTGCCAGTACTCGACGACGCCGTCCTCGGTACAGGTCGCAGGAAGGGCCTCGTGATGCTCCCAGGTGTGCCCTAAGGCCGGAATGCTGACATCTTCCAGCGCGGTTGCCCCCTCGCCATCCTCAAATGCTTCTCCGCAGACGCTGCAGCGCCAGTATTCCACATTTCCGTTTTCCGTACAGGTCGGAGAGAGGGCCTCAAAATGTTCCAGTTCATGCCCCAGGGCTGCAATGGTAACCTCGGCAAGTTCTGTTTCTCCCTGTTCATCCTCAAAGTTCTTTTCGCAGGCCTTGCAATGCCAGTGCGCAATGTGACCATCTTTTGAACAGGTCGGGGACAGCGCCTCGAAAAACTCCATTTGATGCCCCTGGGGCGCGACAGTTACCTGCTCCAGGATGCTTTTTCCCTCTTCATCCCCGAAATCAAGCTGGCAGGTCTCGCAGTGCCAGTACTCCACATGGCCGCTTTCCGTACAGGTGGCAGCCAACTCCTCATAATAAGTCAGATCATGCAGGATCCCGACGGAGACGGTATATTCCAGTCGGGCATTCTCTCCGTCGTAGCGCAGATCTTCCCTTCCCTCGAGCGCAGCCGCCCAATCGTAGTCGACATGATCCGAGCCCAGCGCATAGTAGACGATCGCCGAGGGATCTTCCGCGCCGATTTGCTGGCCTCCGTCAGCCCAGGACCACCCCTCGGAGAGGATACCCGATTCCAGGGACTCCCCGCAGGTCACCGTCGCGGTGGGCAGCGAAGGCAGGTCGGGTATCGCCTGCGTCACGGTGACTTGGCAGCTCCCCGTCACCGTCTGATAGTTTTGAAAACTGACCCGGTAAAAGATTTCCCTGCTGTCCGCCACATGGGTCACCGTGGCAGGCGTTTCGGACCAGCCGCCCTCCCCGGTCAGACTGTATTCGATCTTTCCGCCCGCGCTCTCCAGGGTTTCCTCCCCCACAAAGCCCGAAAGCACGATCTCCGGCCCATGAGGCTGACCGTCATAGGTGAACTGCAGATCCTGTGTCTCATCGGTCAGTACAGCCTGTCCGACGGTGATGGGAAGTACGCCCTCCGCCGGATCGTAATAGGCCTTCTGTTCGTAGTCGATCTTGGATCCCTCGACCGAAATTTTCAGCCAGCCAACTCCGGCGTTGATCAAAGGCTGATCCGAAAAACTGCCGTCCGTGCCGTCCGTACTGTCGCTGCTGTACAGGCAGGAAATGACGGCGGAATCGTCCAGCACGTCGTTCCGATATACTTTCACCGAAAAGTCCGTTCCGAGGACCAGGGGCTGACCGTCATAGACGATATCCTCATCTCCCTCCAGCTCAAACCGGGTCACGCCCTTTTTGTAGACGGCATAACCGCTTTCCCCTTCCAGAAGTTCCAAAAAATCGGCATAATCCGGATCCGAAGCCTGGATCTCCGTTCCAACCATCAGACGATACAAAGCGGTATCCAAAGCAATGCCGCAGACCAGATTCTGACCTGTATCCACCACTGAAGCAGGATAATATCCGCCCTGAATGGAGAGGGCGCTGTTTTCTCCGCGGGCGATCCCGTCCAGAATGAAGCCCCCTTCAACGGCCGCCCGTCCGTCATTTTGATAAATCCCGGCTCCATTGCCCTCCGCCGTATTTCCGGAAAGCGTTCCGCCCGAGACGGTCAGCGTTCCCTGATTATAGATCCCGCCGCCGTTTCCGGGGACAAAGACTTCATTGCTTGCGTCCTTCCGCGCCGTATTTTCGGAAACTGTTCCGCCTGAAACAGTCAGCGTTCCTTGATTATTGTAGATCCCGCCACCGTTCCCGGTCGTGCTGGTTTCCACGGCTCCGGGCATCCCTTCGTAACCTCCGACAGCCGTATTATCCGAAATCAAGCCGTCGCAGAGTTCAAATTCGGCATCCGGACAAAGATAAACGCCGGCTCCGTTGCCCCTGGAGGCATTTCCGGTGATTTTGCCGCCCAACATCGTAAGGGAGCCGTTGCTGTCCACAAACACACCGCCTCCGTAAGCATCGGCCTGATTACCGGAGATCTCCCCGTTCTGCAAAATGAGCGATCCCCCTCCGGCGACATAAATTCCCCCGCCCGATCTGGCACGGTCTCCGGACAGATCCGAGCTTTCCCCGTCTGAAACAGGATTCAGCAGACCGCCCGTTACAAGTCCCGGACTGACAACAGGAGTAGATGCCGAACCGGTCGGCAACAGTTCCCATTCATACTTGTTGGTATCCGGATCAAACAGACAGCGAAAATCACCCGTGCGGCAACTGTACAGCGTCAGGGTCCCCCCTTCCTGCACATGAAACACTCTGTTTCCCGAATTATCGGCAGTGATCATGCAGCCGTTCAGACAGATCTCAACCTCTCCGGTCACCTTGATCTCGTCCGCCAGCACAATTTGCGCGGCCTTTCCGGATCCGTCCCTCTGCAGATAATAGCAACCTGTAGACAGCTGGTAGGAGACTCCTTCCAGATAATCCGAAGTCAGCGCCGTCGCGCCCTCGTGGGCCCATCCGCTGTGATCCGGATCGGCTTCCGTCGCGAAGGCCGTTCCGATGTTCCCCAAACCGCCCGCGCCGGACACAATCGCAGCGCAGACCGCAAAAACAAAAAATATGATCAGGACAAAACTCTTTGTTTTTTGCATAAAAAACTCCTCGGCTGAATGGGACAAGCCACTTTTCAGTTAATTAAAGTATAACATATCCAGCCCCTCTTGGCAAGCAAATTTGCAAAGTTTTTCAGCTTTTAAAACAAAAATGCATTATAAAATTTTATATTTTTTATAATATCAGTTTTCATTTCTAAAACTTCGTTCCGTCCTTGCGGTGGCTCGTTTTGTCGACTTTAAAAGCTTTTTCCGGCTGTTTCAGCTTTGCTCGCTTCATTTCACTCTTTTTTCGCCCTACTTCGTGTCTTCACAAGAGCAAAATCGGATTTTCCCGGTCTTCGTCGTATATCTTGCAAAAAGGAAAAATTCTTGCTAAAACGCAGAAAAAGCGGGGAAAATTTTCCCCGCAAACCTCTTCTTCTTCGACAAAACAGAGCGCCATATCCCCTATTTCCGCCTTATTGTTGACATACCCAAAACAGCTCTAAACCTTCACACGCCAGCTCCGACCGTCAGGGATTCAAACACCTTTACAAACACAAAATGGTCAAAAAAAAGCGCCTGCGTTGAACTGTAGTTCAAACACAACCGCTTTTGGCAGGGGAGACGCGATTCGAACACGCAACCTACGGTTTTGGAGACCGCTACTCTACCGTTGAGCCACTCCCCTATAACAATTATAACAATGTTAATAGTATACCCAAAATCCGGCTTTCTGTCAAATCTTTTGGGGTACTTTTTTGAAACTGCCCAAAAAGATTTGAGCTGAAATTTCAAGCGAAAGAACCGGGAATAAAGTCAGAAGCGGGCTGCGGAAGAAAATTCTCCGGGAACACAGCAAACAACTCCGATCCGGATTCTCTTTACAAGACTGAAGATGGACAAGCGGCACGCATTCGCGCCAGATCTTCGTCCTGAAACAGCAGATCCGGGATCTGAGGCCAACGCTTTCGGAATCATCCGCAGCACGATGTTCCATCCGCCCTTCAGACCAGGTCGATCGACAACTGCAGTGATCCGACGAAAAGCAGAAAACGCCCGGGTTCAAGCTCCCAGCGCTCATTCCGGCTCCAGACCGCAAAACTTTCAAAGTCCAGGGAAAACTCTACGGTCCGTTTCTCTCCCGGTCTGAGGGTGATCCTTCGAAAGGCTTTCAACTCCCGGATCCGCCTGCTGACCGACGATACGGGGTCTTTGAGGAAGAGCAGCACACTGTCGTCCGCCTCGATATCGCTCCGGTTGACCACATCTACGGCTACGCAAAAAACTTTCCCTTCGAGAATGCCGGCCGCCGTTTCCTGATGGGTGACCCGCAGATTCTCATAGGACAGTTCCGCATAGGAAAGGCCGAACCCGAACGGGATCAGCGCGCGGTTTTTGCCGTCCGCGTAATCCGCGGGGATTCCGATGTCTCTGGCATTGTAAAAGACGGGCAGCTGCGCGCTGTTCCTCGGGCAGGAGACCGGCATCCGGCCGGAGGGCGAACGCTTTCCGGCGAGTAATTCTCCTACGGCCTCCCCCGTCAATTCTCCGTTGTAAAAGGAGATCAGAACTGCGCCGCAGGCCTTCATCACCCGCTCGATGCCGTAGGGCCGGCCCTCGTTGAGGACGGCAACCACTTTCTTATTCCTTTGGGCCAAGGCCTCGGCCAGTTCGCTCTGACAGGGGGCCAGTTCGATCTCGGCCAGATCCACCCCCTCTCCGCAATCCATCTGCTCGCCGCCGGACACTGCGGCGCCGGTGTCGGAAAACAGCGTGGTAAAATCCCGGGCCGAAGATCCTCCTAACACTAGGATCACGGCATCAGCGCGCTCTGCCGCCTGACAGGCGCGGCGAAGAAGGGCGGGATCCCTTTCCCTCATGCGGCAGCCGGGTTCCACTTCGATCTCGCTGTCCGGGAAAGCCAGACGAATCCCTTCGGCCATAGTCATCAGGTGTCCTTCGGGCATGGGCGGCGTGTAATCGCCCAACAGGGCATAGAAATCCTCGGCCAGGGGGCCGCAGATCAGCAGCCGACCGGACCGACGGAGGGGCAGGATCCCCTCGTTTTTGACCAAAACGCAACTCTCTTCCGCCATTTTCAGCGCTAAGGGACGCCCGGAAAATTTGCGCAAAGCGGGCGGCGGAAGGATGGGCTTATCCATGAGGCCCAGGTAAAATTTGAGCGTTAACACCCGCAGGACGGCACGATCCAGGACTTCCTCCGAAATCCTGCCGGTGCGGACGGCCTCCCCGAGCTCGGAAAAAGCCCGGTCCCACAGTCCCACGTCCACCCCGGAATTCAGCGCCAAAGCAGCCGCCTCGGTGTAATCTCCGGTCAGCAGGATCAGTCGGTCAATGGCTGTCCCATCCGCCATGAAAATACCCTTAAAGCCGTAATCTTCCCGCATGACGCCGTTCAGAAGGGGGCCGTTGGCATGACAGGGAATTCCGTCGATTTCGTTGTAGGCCGCCATCATGCCCAGCGCCCCGGCCCGAACGCCGGCTACTGCGGGAGGCAGATGGATCTCACGCAACTCCCGGGGCCCCACGGAACAGACGTTCAGATTCCGTCCTCCCTCCGCGCCGCCCTGGCCGCAGAAGTGCTTCATCACCACGCCCGTCCGCCCATCCGCCTGGAATCCGCGGACTAAGGCCTCGGTCATACGGGAAGAAAGACAGGGATCTTCCCCATAACACTCTTCAGTCCTTCCCCAACGAGGATCTCTGCACACATCCAGACAGGGCGACAACAGCAGATGGGATCCCGTCTCAGCCGCCTCCCGGGCCGCACATCGGCAAATACGCTCGTAAAGTTCGGGATCGAAAGAAGCGCCGACCGCCAGATTGACGGGAAAAATCGTACTGTCCAAAGCCTGCATCCCGTGGCAGACCTCACTGCTGATGAGCACCGGAATCCCGTGCGGACTGTGTTCAGTGACATAGCGCTGGACCATGTTGGCGACAAGCACCCGGTCCTCAAAGGGGATCCCGGTCCGGTAATCCGCTCCGGACCAGGGGTCGGCCCGGAACAAGCCGTACAGACAGCCCAGCCCCCGGCACCTCTCCACCTCGGCCTTGAACTCCTCGGTCAGCTCATATCCCGTCTCGGTCCTGTGATAACAGCGAAAGCCGTACAGCCGCTGTTCCAGCTGACCGGTCTTTTCCTCCAGCGACATTTCCCGCAGCAGGCGGGCGGCCCGTTCTTCCGCAACCTGAAACCGATCTTTCATACTGCTCATGATGCTCCGTTCTTTCTGAGAGAGATTTTCCTTAAGAAGAAAAAGAAAGGCTGAAAGTCCCCGGAAGAATCCGCCTTCTTTTGCCGGATATGCTTCATTTTCCCTGCATAGTACTTCGGAAAACAGGCATTTTGCATAGTACTATGCAGAAAAATCCCCATTCCGGAAGACTGGACTTCAGTTTTTGGCCAGCTTTTTCGCATACTCCTTGAGCAGCCGGACGTAAAGGCGGTAATCCTCTATCGAGACAGCCGGCGGGGTCTGATGATCCACGGAGATGATGACTTTCCCTCGCTGTGCCGCGGGCAGGATGCGCTCGAATTCGGCGCGCAGCGCGGCCTCTCCCTTGTGCATGACCATCTTGTCGTAGTGGCCGAGGAAGGTCATGTCCGGATGTTTGTCAACATAGACGCTGACGTCTACGCCGGCCTGACGTTCCAGCGGAAACATGCCGTCCGCACCCACGCCGGCATACCAATCCACAGCCATGGTGATATCACCATCGCTGTCGATAAACACGGGAAGACCGGCGGCTTTCAGCAGCGGCATGACTTCGAGATAATAGGGCTTTACGAACTCGTTGAAAATCTCCTCGCTGATCATGGGTCCCAGGTTGTAGCTCATGTCCTCTTCAAAGCTCATAAAATCGAAACACCGTTCGTTTCCGGCAATTTCGATGGTCTTTTTCAGCCACTCTGCGTGATCCCGGCACATCAGATGCAAAAGTTCCGGACAATCATAAAAAGAATAGAGATGCGGCTCTATCCCGAGCAAGGTCCTGCAATACCAAAAAAAGCCTTCCAGTGTCAGAAAATGAATGGTGTCCCCGTCATCCGAAGTCTTCCGGATCCACTTCAGGCGCTCTTTGGTCAGAATGAGAGTGGGATCTGGATAGAGCGTCTTCCGGATGGCGAGATAATCCTCCTCGGAAGAGACGATCCCGAGCCCGTGAGCCGCCGGAACAGGCGTCTGCGCCGAACGCGGTTCGATCAAAGTCTGAATACATTTGTCCAGACCGAAATAATCCTGAATGTCGTAGACGCTCGTACAGGAGGCAGGAAGCCCCTCTCTGTGCCAGCGCGCTACGGTCTGATCCCACCAGGGAGCCCACTCGATGACCGGCATCCGATCGACCGGTCTTCCGTTTACCAGATTTACAAAACGTTCATTCGCTTTCATGACATCGTAAAGGCGGCGATCGCGCCGTAATCTCCTATTTGTTCTCCTAATTCAGAGGGCAGGATCTGACAGCTTTCTCTGTTTTGAGGCAAAGTTTCCCGCTCAATGACCTCCCAAGCCGTCGGCAGGATCAGGTCGTGCGCCCTCATAAACACACCGCCCGCCACGATTCGTTCGGGATTGAGCAGATCGATGACCAGGGACATGGCCCGGCCGAACATTGTTCCGCAGTCCTCCATTAGTTTTTTAGCAAAAACGTCCCCCGCCCGGGCGGCCTCGGCAATTTGACGGGCCGTGACTTCGCCCCTCCGGCAGGATTCCGTCAGCAGGGAATCGGGATAGTCCCGGAAGTGAAGCAGCGCCGTTTTAGCCAATCCGCTTCCGCTGCAAAATCCCTCTAAACTGCCGGCCTTGCCGTACCCGACGGGCCCCTCTTCCTCCATTCGCCAATGGCCCAGTTCGCCAGCGCTGTCGGATGCGCCCGTAAACAGTTTGCCGTCCAGGATCAAACCGGCGCCCAACCCGGTCCCAAAGGTGAGAAAAATCATATTTCTGCACCCGCGGCCGGCGCCGAACTGCCATTCGGCCGCAGCGCAGGCATCGGCGTCATTTCTCAGTTTGGCCGGGACCTGCAGACAGCGCTCGATCCATTGTGTGACCGGAACTTTGTCCCAGCCCGGCAAGTTGGGCGGAGAGAGTACAATGCCGGACTTGCTGTCCAACGGCCCTCCGCAGGATACTCCTACGCCGAACAGTTCCCGCAGCCGGAGATGCTGTTCCTCCAGGAGGGCCAACGTCAGATCTCTGCAGCGCTCCAACGTGTTTTGCCAGTTCGGCGGCGTGGCAAAGGCCTTTCGTCCGAGAAAGACAGGCCGATCCCCGTCCAGCCGGGCCAAAACGACTGCACACTTGGTCCCGCCGATATCCCATCCGGCGATGATCCTCATCCGAACAGTTCCTCCTCTACAGCCGCGCAGAGCTGATGGTAAACCGGCAGATGAAGTTCCTGCACCAAATAAGTCTCCTTTTGCGGGACCGTGATCAAAATGTCACAGAAATTTTTCATCTTTCCGCCGCCATCCCCGGTCAGCGCAATGGTTTTGACGCCCAGAACTTTGGCGACTTTTAAAGCGGCGATCAGCATCGCCGAATTTCCCGAAGTGCTGACTGCCAGAAACACGTCCTGCGGACGGGCAAGCGCATAAAGTTTCTGCGCAAAAAGTACTTCGGCGCCCACGTCATTCAAAAGCGCGGTATTTATGGCTACCCCGCCCGTCAAAGATACCGCCGGAATACCCGGAGCCAAGGCCTTCAAAAGAGCGCCGTCATCCGGAAACATCCTGGAAAAGGCATCGTCAAAAAAAGGATCCCGCCGACGGTGGATCCTGAACTCTTTCAGCAATTCCCCCGCAATGTGTTCACAGTCTGCCGCAGAGCCTCCGCTCCCGGCCAGCAACAGTTTGCCGCCGCCCTTCACGGCGTTGACAATGGCCTCGACTGCCCGCTCCAGCGACGGCTGACAGCCTTTCAACTCGGGGTGAAGTTGGCAGAACGCCGAAAAATCATACATCTTCCCCTTACCTCCTTGCTGATATTTTATCACATCTTCTCGATTTTGTCAGGACGGAACCTTGCCAAAAAGCTGGAAAAATTTGCGAAAAGTTTATCTGCATAAACTTCAGAAAAAATATCGTCTCGGTCTAGCATCACCCGGAAATAACGGATTTCTCACCCGAAACACATGTCCAGGATCATCATCAGGACGAATCCGGCCGTCACGCCCAGCGTGGCGATGTTGGAATGGCTGCCGGTCTGAGATTCCGGGATAAGTTCTTCCACCACCACATAGATCATGGCGCCGGCCGCAAAGGAGAGCAGGTACGGAAGCACCGGGGTGATGACCTGAGAGAACAAAATAGTGATCAGCGCGGCCAGGGGTTCCACAGCGCCAGAGATCACCCCCATGCCGAAGGCTTTACCTCTGGAGATCCCGGTCTCCTTGAGGGGCATGGAGATGATGGCCCCCTCCGGAAAATTCTGAATGGCGATCCCGGCGGAGAGAGAGATCGCCGCGGCAGCTGTGATCTCGGTTCCGGCCAGCATCAGTCCGGCATACACCGCGCCCACGGCCATGCCTTCCGGGATGTTGTGCAGGGTCACCGAGAGCATGAGCAGCCTGGATTTTCCCAGCGAAGACGCATGCCCTTCCGGGGTCTCGGAATCCAGGTGCTGATGCGGGACCACCGAATCAAAGAGCAGCAGGGCCAGCATCCCGAGGGTAAAGCCCACGGCGGCCGGGATCCACTCGGCTATTCCCTGACCGGCGGCCAGTTCCGCCGAGGGCAGGATCAGCGACCAGATCGAGGCCGCGATCATCACCCCGGAGGCAAAACCCAGAAGCAATTTCTGAAGTTTTTCATTGATCTGCTTCCGCAGGAAAAAGACCAGCCCGGCGCCCAACGACGTTCCCAAAAAGGGCAGCAGCAGGCCGAGTGCGATTTGTCCGTACAATGTCCGTTCCTCCTTCTAATGGGAATCCGAATTATTCTCGGATCCATTTAGCATAAAGTTTTGTTTCCTGATATACAGGTTCTCCGGTTTCTTCATCTAATATTACTTCTGGCAGGGTATCTAATTCAAAATCCCAAGCATTTATACACTCTTCTTCTTTATACCAGCCGCCAAAAGTATAGCCTTCTCTTATGGGATCATTTGGAATATAGGTAATCTTTGATCCATAATCATAATCGTCTATCCAATGATAATCATCATGATTTTCTATTTCATAATTCAGATAATATGAAACGTTAGCTGGAAACATATGTTTCATATCCTCATATTCACAATATTGTATATAGCTAGCATACTTGACATATTGTTTAACAGTTACTACTCTCTGATTTTCTAATCTTATCTTATAAGTTTCCTCTATTTTCCTAAAATCTCCTTCTGCTATTCTAATAATTTTTTTAAGATTAGAACACCCACTAAAAGCGCCATTCAAGCTAGCTGGAACATAATCTACAAAATATATTTTTTCAAGAGCTTGACTGCTTATGATCGGGGCCTCCTCGGCAAAAAGCCCCAGCCCCCCCCCTCTGAAACTTATCTTTGTAATATTATATCTCCCTATTTGCTTATAGATAAATAATTCTTTCTTCTGATAACCTTCTTCAGACAGGTCTACAATCGCATAGCCATCTCCTTTCTTTTCCAACAGAAAATCCCCTGCCTTTTTGTACCCGCACCCTGCCAAGGTCAATAAAATCATGGCGACCATTAAAATGCTTACTCCCAATTTCAATACTCTTTTCATTTTGTTTCCTCCCGGTATCATACATAGGATCTGAAGATCTAATGAAGATCAATGTTGACTGTCACATAGCCTCTTTTCAATCAGTATACCCAAAATCCCTCGTTTTGTCAACGGAAACAAAGACGTGAAAACGGTAAAACGAAGTGGAAGGGATGATATTCGTACGTTCCCCTTATACAGGCCGTAAGCATTTTCCAGGCGGCTTAAACATGAAAAGAGGACGCGCCGTCGGGGCGCATCCTCTCGCAATCAGCGCTTTTTCTGAAATTTTCCGTCTTTTTTATGCACGGTCAGGTTCATGTCCTGATGTTTGCACAGTTCCTTGGCGATCTCCAGCGCCTCCTTCTTGGTCTTGACCCGGCGGGTCACCCGTTGGTTGTCGCTCTTTTTGACGATCCAGGTCGAGGTCTCCCGGTCGAAACTGACGCGGTAGCGGGAATTGTTCCGCTTGACCTCGTCTTTTTCGTCCTCGTTGACCACCTCGATCTCCTCGGGTTCCTCTGCCCGCTTCGGGGTGCTGCGTACAGGGGCGCTCTGTCCGCCCGAGGGCCTCTTGCGGGCTGCCGGGGATCTTGTCCCGGAAGCGGGTTTTCCGGTCCCGGCCGCTTTGCCCGTTTCCCGCTCCTTTTCGGCTCCGGACGACGCCGTCCGGGACGCAGTCTCCTGCCCACTGTCAGTCTGTTCCGGTTCGGCAGGCTGAGCTTGCGCTTCGGGCTCCTGCCGGACCTCAGACTGCGACTGCTCGGCGGCGCGGACTGATCCCGACATCCGGGATCCCGGCTCAGTCTGACGAACAGGCTCCGGCTCTGCGGCAGGCACCGCTTCCTCCGTGTGAACCGGTTCCGTGCGGACCGGACCGGAAACCGCCGGCTGCTCCTTTTCGGGGGCGGAAGCGGATGCAACCGGCGTTCTGCCCTTCTGCTCGGGCGCGTCCGGCACCGAGGACAGGGCGGCCAGCTGCCGTTGTCTGACTTTCTTCTTTCTCCTTGCCCGACAGGCGATCGCGATGATGAGGATCAGGACCAACAGAACGGCGGCGGCGATGACCGCGGCCAGCTGCCAGTTGGCCATGATCTTCTCCCAGAGAGATTCAAAAAAGGCGATGATCTGTTCCATAATTCTCCTTTGACCGAAGAGAACTAGTCGATGATCTGAAGATTTTCCTCATCCTTCAAAAAATCCGGAAGTTCATCCAGATCCAGTTCCTCCAGATCTTCATCCGTGCTCTTCGGCGTCTGACTTTCCTGTTCCCCCTCCCCGAACTCCTCGGGATCCGCAGCGGCCTTCGGCTCGGCTTCGGGAAAGACCTCCGGGGCCTCTTCCGTCTCCGGGCGAACCTCTTCGGCTGCGGCGGCGGCCACGGCGGACTCTCCGCCCTCTGCGGCATCCCCGTCTTCCGAGGCTCCGCTCGGCTCTGCCTCCGATTTTTCCCTCCGGGCCTCCAGATCCTCCATGCTGACCTGCCCCTCCTCCGGCTCGCTGTACTCCTCCTTGAAGAAGAGGTCGGAATTGGCCGGAGCGTGCAGGATCTTGATCCGGTTGATCAGCTCGTCGTAGTCCGGCAGATCGTCCAGCGAGGAAAGCTGAAAACGCTTTAAAAATTCGTCCGTCGTCCCGAAGAGCAGGGGCTTGCCGATGGCGTCCTTGCGCCCGACCACCTCGATCAGGTTCTGCTTGGTCAGCAGGTTGATGGAATAGTCGCTGTTGACGCCCCCGCGCACCTCCTCGATCTCCAACCGGGTGATGGGCTGACGGTAGGCGATGATGGCGGCCACTTCCAGCATGGCCTTGGACAGCTCCCGCTCCTTGATGGGGTTCAGGACAGCCTCGACCTGCTCGACATAGGCCGGATTGGAGGAAAACTGAAGCTTTTTGTTAAAGATCAGCAGCTGAATGCCGCAGTCTCCGCTGTACTTTTCCTGCAATTCTTTGGCGGCCTCCAGCACCTGATCCGGGGTGATCTCCAGCTTGTCCGAGATATCCCGGATGGCGATGGCCCGGCCGGACAGAAAGACGATGGATTCTATTATATTACTCAGTTTCTCCATCAAAAATACCGTTCCCTTCCTTCAAAAAGATTTCAATGTCCCCAAAGATCTCGTTCTGCACGGCCCCGGCATACTGCTCCTTGCAGATCTCCAGAATGGCCAGAAAAGTGGTGATCACTTCCCCCCGGTTGCTCTCCTCGTCGAAGAGCTCCGAAAACATGATGTGCTTGTTCTCCATCAGCGAGGTCTTGATGAAGTGGATCTTCTGCGGCAGCGTGAAGCGCTCCTTGCGGATCTCCTTCGGCTCCTCGACGTCCCTTCGCCTCTGATCCAGGCGGATCAGCAGTTTGGAGAAGGCGTCCAAAAGCCCCTCCAGATTGAAATCGGTAAAGACGATGCGGTCCTTGCCGGTGTTGTCGTCCGGATCCCGATAGAAGCGGTTGACGTTTTCGGTCTCCTTCATCTTCAGACCGGCCTCTTTCAGCAGGGCGTATTCCTCCATCATGCGGATGAAGCGCTCCTGCGGGTCTTCCTCATCGGTCTCCTCCTCTTCCAGCTTGGGAAGCAGGGATCCGGACTTGATCTCCAGCAAAGTGGCGGCCACGTCCAGGAAGTCGCTGGCCTTTTCCATGTCCACCGTGTCCAGCTGGCTCATGTAGGCCAGGTACTGCTCGGTGACCTGGGAGAGAAAGATGTCCCGGATGTCGATCTTGGCCTCCTTGATGAGGTGGAGCAGCAGGTCCAGCGGCCCCTCGAAGTTGGACAGCTTGAACTCGTAGTCCGATTTGACTTTTAATTCGTTTAAATCTACCATTGATCAAAGCAGGCCGAACAGGCCGAAGATCCAGTCCCAGAAGAGCTCGATGGGCGTCAGCACCCAGTTTGCGATCGTGCCGAACAGGCTGAAATTCAATCCGGGCGTGACGGAAAGGATGTAGGACAGAATGACCAGCCCGATGAGGATGGCCAAACCGTAGCGCTCCATAAACTGCACAAACTTGTTCCAGGGACGGGTGAAGGACTGGATGATCCGGAAGCCGTCCAGCGGCGCGATGGGCAGCAGATTGAACACCATCAGCGAGACGTTGATGACCGACATGTACCAAAAATAGAAAGTGAGGATCCGAACCAGAAAGGCCAGCCCGGTCACGGACGCGACCTGACCGTACAGGATCAAACACAGACGATAGAGCGGGACGGACACAAAGGCCAGCGCAAGATTGGTCAGCACCCCGGCCACCGACACCCAGAACATCCCCTTGCGGTAATTCCGAAAATTGGAGGGATTGACCGGCACCGGTTTGGCCCAGCCGAATCCCACGAACAGGAAGAGGCAAAAGCCCAGCGGATCGAAGTGCTTGAGGGGATTCAGGGTCATGCGCCCGTATAATTTGGGGGTGTAATCCCCGTTTTTCATGGCGGCGTAGCCGTGAGCCAATTCGTGCAGGATGATGGCGGTCAGCGCCGCGACCAGAAAGCCGATGGCGCCGGCAAAATTCCGGCTCAGCAGAAGATCGATCATGTTGGTTTTCTATCCTCGGTCCTTTTTCCCCTTTTCCCTCAGTCCATGTACAGCCGGTCCGAAAAGAAGACGGCCTCGCAGGTCATGCGCACCCCCAGCTTCCGGAACACCCGCTCGTCGGCCGGATGCAGCATGCAGCTGCTGTGGGCCTCGCAGTCCCGCAGCGCGGACAGAGCGTTCATGGCGCGCTCGGCCCTTTGGTCGGTGGCTGCGCAGATGCTCAGGGCCAGCAGCACCTCCTCGGCGCCCAGCACCGACTCCCGCTCGCCCAGGATGTTCATTTTCAGTTTCAGGATGGGAGTCAGGATCTCGGGAGAGAGCAGCAGGACCTCATCCGGAATGCCGCAGTGGGCCTTGACCGCGTTCAGGATCAGGGCGGCGCCGGCATTGAGCAGCATGGTGGTCTTTCCGGTCACGATGCGTCCGTCCGGCAGTTCCAGCGCCATGCTGGGGGTCCCGGTCTGCTCCGCCTTTTCGAGGGCGGCCGGCACTGCCTTCCGGTCCTCGGGCTTCAGGCCGATCTCCTTCATCAGAAGCTCCACCCGGAGCGCCGCCTCCTGATCCACCCGGCCCAGCTTGTAGTCGCAGCAGATCTTGAAATAGCGGCGGATGATCTCGGCCTTGGCGGCCTCCCGGACGGCCTCGTCGTCGAAGATGCAGTAGCCCGCCATGTTGACCCCCATGTCGGTGGGCGAGCGGTAGATGCTCTCCGTGCCGGTGATCTTTTCCAGGATTCGCTTGACCACCGGGAAGATCTCGATGTCGCGGTTGTAGTTGACGGTGGTCACCCCGTATGCCTCCAAGTGGAAGGGGTCGATCATGTTGCAGTCCTTCAGGTCCGCGGTCGCCGCCTCGTAGGCCAGATTGACGGGATGCTTTAAGGGGATGTTCCAGATCGGAAAGGTCTCGAACTTGGCGTAGCCCGCCTTGTTCCCCCGCTTGTACTCGTGATAGAGCTGAGACAGACAGGTGCCCAGCTTTCCGCTTCCCGGCCCGGGCGCCGTCACCACCACCAGCGGGCGGGAGGTCTCGATGTAGGGATTCATGCCGTAGCCCTGATCGCTGACGATGGTGTCCACGTCGGTGGGATAGCCCGCCGTCGGACGGTGCAGGTAGACTTTTTCCCCCCGCATCTTCAGCTTGTTGGCAAAGACGGCAGCGGCGGGCTGGTCGGTGAATTGGGTGATGACGATGGAGCTGACCGTCAGCGAGAGCGAACGCAGGCTGTCGATCAGCCGCAGCAGGTCGAGGTCGTAGGTGATGCCGAGGTCCGCCCGGATCTTGTTGCGCTCGATGTCCGAGGCGTTGATGCAGAAGATGATCTCCGTCTTGTCCTTCAGGGTCTGGAGCAGCCGGACCTTGACGTTCATCTCAAAGCCTGGCAGCACCCGGGCCGCGTGGTAGTCGTCGAACAGCTTTCCCCCGAACTCCAGGTAGAGTTTGGAAAAGCCCTGGATGCGCTCCAGAATTTTTTCACTTTGCCGCCGCAGATATTCGGCGTTGTCAAATCCGATCTTCATTTCCGCTCCGTCATCCGATCTTTCGCATAGGCAGCCGCGCCCAACAGGCCCGCGTCGTTGCCCCGTTCGGCCCGCAGGATCTGCAGGGGCGCATAGCTGTCCCCGCCGTAGATCCCCTCGTAGACCTGTTTTTTCAAAGGATCCAGCAAGTAGTCTCCCTCCGCGCAGACGCCGCCGCCGACGATGACGGCCTCCGGACGGAGCACGTTGACCAGCGCAATGATGCCCGTGGCCAGCGCGTGGATGTAGTTTTGCACCACTTCCCGGGCCGCAGCGTCTCCTTCCCGGGCGGCGGCAAAGGCCGTCCGGCCGTCCACCGCCTCCAAAGACGGCGCGATCCTCCACATGACGCTTTCGGGATGGACGTCCATGGCCCGCCTGGTATCCCGGATCAGCGCGGTGGCCGAAGCATAGGCCTCCAGACACCCCCGCAGACCGCAGGTGCAGGGCTCGCCGTCCATCCGGATGATCATGTGGCCGACTTCGGCGCCGGCCGAACGGAAGCCCTCGAACAGCTTGCCGTCCAGCACCACCCCGCCGCCCACGCCGGTCCCCAGGGTCAGCAGGACCGAGCTGGAAAAGGCCCTGCCGGCGCCGAACCGCGCCTCACCCAGAGCCGCGGCGTTGGCGTCGTTGGTGACAAAGACCTCCCGATCCAGCAGAGCGGACAAGGTCTTGCCCACCGGCACGTCGTGCCACCGCAGATTGTTGGCGTAAAAAATACTGCCCGTCCTGCTGTCCACCGTGCCGGGCGAACCGATGCCGATGCCCTCGATCTCCCCGAAGTCATGCCCGGCCGACTCGCAGACCCGCCGGCACAGCGCCGCCATGTCGGCGATGATCTCCCCGTAGGGACGTTCCTTTCCGGTCTTGACCGACTGCTTTTCCAGAATGTTTCCCTCCGGATCGCAAAGGCCCGCCTTGATGTTGGTGCCGCCCAGATCGATTCCCAAATACAGCTGACTCATTTTCCCTCCGCAGACGCAAAGAAAATACTATCCTCTATTATACAAAAATTCACGGCCTTTTGCAAGCAAAAAGCCGTGAATCCGGTGTTGAACCGATGAAATCGGTCTGAAAACCCTGTTTTTGTTTTTTGCCCCTCGCCCGCTCCTGCCGGCGGAGGCTTACTTCTTTTCAAACTTGTCCTTGGCGACGAAGAAGAGGGCGATGGTCCCCGGGCCGGAGTGCGCGCCGATGACCGGACCGATCATGCCGTAGCGGATGTCCTGAACGCCCAGCCTTTCTTCGATCATCCTGCCGAGCGACTGCGCCTCGGCCAGGCAATCCCCATGGCTGATGAACACCGTCTTGTTCTCCTCGGGGATCCAGCGCTCCTGCATCTTGGCGAACAGTCCCGAAATGGCCTTTTTCCGGCCGGGGACTTTGCCGATGGGGATCAGCTTTCCGTTCTCGTCCACATGCAGCTCGGGTTTGATGTTCAAAATGGAGCCGAGCAGCGCCGTAAAGCCGGAGACCCGGCCTCCCCGGCGAAGATGGGCCAGACTGTCCACCGTGAAGTAGTGATTCAGCTTGGGAATGAGCGTCCGCATCTTCCGGCAGACCGTCTCAAAATCATCGCCGGCCTTACGGTACTGCGCGGCATACCACACCAGCAGCCCCTGTCCCATGGAGGCGGCCAGGGTGTCGAGGACCACGATCCGCTCCTCGCCCAGCTCCCCGTTCAGGGTCGCAGCGGCGTTCAGAAAGCTCTGGCAGGTCCCCGAGAGCGCCGAAGAAAAGCTGAGATGCAGCACCTTCTGCCCCTCGTTGACCAGGGCGCGCAGCCACCGCACAGCCTGATCTTCGTTGACCATGGAAGTCTTGGGCATACCCCCTTTCCGGACCCGATCATAAAACTCCTCGGCCGAAAGGGTCTTTCCGTCCTCGGTAGGATACTCCACCCCGTCCAGGATATAAGTCATCGGGATGACCCGAACGTCGCACTCTGCGATCAGCTCGGGCGTCAGATCTGAAGTCGATTCCGTGGAGATGATAAAAGGTTTCATTCCTGCGCCTCCTGCATTGGTTTAAATTTTTAAAATAAGTTGACATAGTTTTCAAAACTATATTACTCTATTTATATTACCATATCACGAAAAAAAGCACAAATATTTTTCTGTGAAAATTCTATGAAATATTGAAATTTTCCCTTTTCCGTCTGCCTTGCCGAAAAAAGCGGCCGGTCAAATAAAAAATATAACCTTCAGACACGGGAAAACACCGCCGCAGCCGGTCAAAAAAAGCGGATGGCCAGACCAGAAAACTTTCGGGATCCCGGCCTTCCGCAGACAGCAAAAAGGCCCGCCGCAAGGGCAGACCTTTGTCCGTTCGATCAGAAGAGAACGCCAGAATGATACAGCGGGCAGGATGAGCTGAATTTTTGAAGATCACTTTGTTCCGCCGCGGATGTCCACACGCTTGATCTTGCCGCTGACGGTCTTGGGCAGCTCGGACACAAATTCTACCACTCGAGGATACTTGTAGGGGGCGGTCATCTTTTTGACGTGATCCTGAAGCTCCTTTTTCAGCGTTTCCGAGGGCTCGAAGCCCCTGGCCAGGACGATGGTGGCCTTCACGGCCTGCCCGCGGATGGGATCGGGAACGGCGGTGACCGCGCACTCCAGCACGGCGGGATGCTCCATCAGTACGCTTTCGATCTCGAAGGGGCCGATGCGGTAACCCGAGCTCTTGATCAGATCATCGGTCCGTCCGACGTACCAGAAGTAGCCGTCCTCGTCCTTCCAGGCCATGTCGCCGGTGTGATAGAGGCCGTCGTGCCAGGCCTCTTTGGTCTTTTCCTCGTCCAGGTAGTAGCATCGGAACATCCCGACCGGCACTTTGCGGTCGGTGCGCAGGACGATCTCCCCCACCTCGCCGGGCTGGGCGCTTTTCCCCTCCCCGGTCAGCAGGTCCACTTCATATTGTGGGTTTGGCTTCCCCATGGAGCCGGGCTTGGGTTCCGTTCCCACCAGGTTGCAGACGGTCAGCGTGGTCTCGGTCTGGCCGAACCCCTCCATCAGCTTGAGGCCGGTGCTCTCGTAAAACTGTCGGAATACCTCGGGATTGAGGGCTTCGCCGGCGATGCAGGCATATTTCAGATGGGAGAGGTCAAAGCGGGAGAGATCCTCCTTGATGAAGAAGCGATACATGGTGGGCGGCGCGCAGAAGGTGTCGATCTTGTAATCCTGAATGACCTCCAGCACCTCGGCCGGATGAAAGCGGTCGAAGTCAAAGACGAACACGCAGGTCTCGCACAGCCACTGCCCGTACAGTTTCCCCCAGACCGCCTTGCCCCAGCCGGTGTCCGAAATGGCGAAGTGGATGCCGTCCGGCCGGACGTTGTGCCAATACCTCGCGGTGACCACATGGCCCAGCGGATAGGAAAAGGTGTGGGCGGCGATCTTGGGATAGCCCGTGGTCCCCGAAGTGAAGTACATCAGCATCAGGTCGTCCCGGTCGTTGGAGTGCGCCGGGCGGGAAAAATCGGGGGAGGAAGCCGCCATCAGGGCGTCGAAGTCCGTCCAGCCCGGCCGCAGGCCGTTGACCATCCCGCACACCCGCACGGTGGGAGACTCGGGCAGGGCGGCCTCGATGTGCCCGGCCGCCTCGCCTTCGGCCGTGCAGAGAACGGCTTTGATCTTCGCGGCACGGAAGCGGTAGACGAAGTCTTTTTTCTGGAGCTGATCGGTGGCCGGGACGGCCACGGCCCCCAGCTTGTGCAGGGCCACGATGATCGGCCAGAACTGCCAGTTCCGCCGGAGGACCAGCAGTACCACGTCTCCCTTTCCGATCCCCAGCCCGGCCAGCGCGTTGGCCGCCCGATTGGAGAGGGCCGAGATCTCCGCAAAGCTGAACCGCCGCTCCCGCCTTTCCCGGTCCAGGTGCAAAAGCGCCGTCTTTTCCGGGCACTTTTTCGCCAGAGCGTCCACCACGTCAAAGCCGAAGTTAAAATCTTTGGGAATGTCAAAGTCGACGGCCTCCAGAACGCCCGCCGGCGAGAGCCGTTCCCTCGTGAATTTTTGGTAGATCAGTTCCATGTTTCACTCCTTCTGCAACCAAGCGGGCGGCCGAAAACAAAAAACGTCCGTCCCCAACTAGAGACGAACGTTTCGATCCGCGGTACCACCCTAATGGCAGAAAAGCTCTGCCGCTCTGTCGCATATCCTTTAATATGCTCCCCTGTAACGTGAGGACACGTTCCGGCCTACCGGAAAACTCTTTGGGCCGGACGACTCCGGGGTGATGAAAAAGGACAACTGTTTCCGCGCTTTCAGCGACCGGCGGCTCTCTGTCAAACAGTCCGACGCCCTTTTCCGCGTCCCCATCCAAGTCTTTAGAAGGTTAAATTATGGCTATTATACTCAATTGTTATATGGTTTGTCAAACATTTTGAGGGGTTTTTTATTGTCTTTTTTCTGAAAAAACGGTATAATAGGACTTAAATCGGAGGATCCCCCTTCGTCTGTCTGGAGGTGACCGGAATGAACGACAAGCTGAAGCAGGTTTCCGAGCGCATCGTCGAACTGCGGGAAATATTGGAACTTTCGCGGGAGGAAGTAGCCGAAAAAAGCGGCCTTTCCCTCTCCGACTATGCCGCCTACGAGCGCGCGGAGGCCGACATGCCCATCTCCGCCCTCTATGCCGTGGCCTCGGTGCTTGGCGTGGACCCCACCGTGCTGCTGACCGGCGAGGGGCCGAAGATGCAGACCTACACCATCGTCCGCCAGGGCAACGGGGCCACGGTGGAGCGCTACAAGGAGTATGTGTTCACTTCGCTGGCCTTCAACTACATCGACCGCGAGATGGAGCCCATGATCGTCACCCTGGAAAAGAAGGAGCGGCCGCCCCATCTGGTCACCCACCGCGGCCAGGAATTCAACTTTGTGCTGGAGGGCAGCATCGCGGTCCTGATCGACGGCCACCGCTTTGTCCTGAACGCCGGGGACAGCATCTACTTCGATCCCACCCATCCCCACGGCCAGGAATCGGTCTCCCCCAGGTCCCGTTTTCTGACCGTCATCAACGAGACCAGCACCAGACTTTGACCGGAGGACGCGATGATCGAAAAATACCTGCCGCGCACAGAGTTTTCCTCCTACGAGGATTTCAAGCAGCATTACACCGTCAACATTCCCGAACATTTTAACTTCGCACACGACGTCGTGGACGAGTGGGCGGCCCTGGATCCCGGGAAAAAGGCCCTGGTCTGGATCAACGACCGGCTGGAGCGCAGGGACTTTACCTTTTCCGACCTCAGTCTGGCCTCCAACCGGGCGGCCAACTGGTTCAAAGAGCTCGGCGTCCGCAAGGGCGATTCGGTTCTTTTGATCCTGAAGCAGCGCCCCGAGGTCTGGGTCTGCCTGCTGGCCCTGCACAAGATCGGCGCCGTGGCCATTCCCGCCACCTTCCAGCTGACCGAGAAGGACATCATTTACCGCTGCGAGGCCGCCAAGGTGCGGATGATCGTGATCGCCGACGACCCGGAGATCATCCGCCACGTCGGCCTTGCCCGCAAAGAGCTGTCCGGCGTGGAACATTTTGTCCTGGTCTCGGACGAGCCGGCCGAGGGCTTTGAGGATTTCAGGGCCGAAGTGCCCGCCCGCTCCCCGGTCTTTGAGCGGGACGGAAGCATCCGGACCTCGGACACCATGCTGATCTATTTTTCGTCGGGCACCACCGGGATGCCCAAAATGGTCCGGCACGATTTTTCCTACCCCCTGGGCCACATCGTGACCGCAAAATATTGGCAGCAGGTGGAGGACGGCGGGCTGCACCTGACCGTCTCCGACTCGGGCTGGGCCAAGTTCGGCTGGGGCAAGATCTACGGACAATGGCTGTGCGGAGCCGTCGTCGCCGCCCACGACACCGAAAAATTTGTGCCTGAGACCCTGCTGAAAGTCATGGAGACCCTGAAACTGACCACCTTCTGCGCCCCGCCCACCATCTACCGCTTTCTCATCAAGGAGGATCTGTCCCGCTACGACCTTTCCTCCATCAAGCACTGCGCCATCGCCGGCGAGCCCCTCAACCCCGAAGTGTTCTACCGCTTCCGGGAGGCCACCGGGCTGGAAGTGCGCGAGGGCTTCGGCCAGAGCGAGACCTCTGTTCTGATCGCCAACTTTCCCTGGTTCCCCGTCAAGCCCGGCTCCACCGGAAAGCCCTCTCCCCTGTACGATTTGGACATCGTGGACGAGAACGGCCAAAGCTGCGAGGACGGCATCGTGGGGACCATCATGGTGCGCGGGACCGATCGTTACAGCCCCTGCGGCCTTTTCAAGGGATATCGGGATGCGCCGGAACTGAACGCCAAAGCTTTTGCGAACAACATGTATTCCACCGGGGACACCGCCTGGAGGGACAGCGACGGCTACTACTGGTTTGTGGGCCGGAATGACGACGTCATCAAGTGCTCGGGCTATCGCATCGGCCCCTTCGAAGTGGAAAGCGCCCTGCTGACCCACCCATCGGTGCTGGAATGCGCCATTACGGCCGCGCCCGACCCCGTGCGGGGACAGGTGGTCAAGGCCACCGTGGTGCTGGCCAGGGGCTTTGAACCCTCGGAGGCGCTGAAAAAGGAGCTGCAGAACCACGTCAAAAAAGTGACCGCCCCCTACAAGTATCCCCGCATCCTGGAATTTGTGGACGAACTGCCCAAGACCGTGAGCGGTAAGATCCGCCGGGTGGAGATCCGTTCCCGGGACGAAGAAAAATAAAATTTCCTGAATCAAGTTTTTGACGTTTCATGATCAGGGATTAAAATTTGGACTTAAATGATGCAGAAAAATACATTTGGCGAAATTTTGTTTTCCCTTTGCAATTCAGAAAAAATGATGGTCCAAAAAACATGATGGTCCAAAAAATTGTATGAACAGATGCTTTTTGACACCGTTTTGATCAGAAATGTGACTGAATCTTTTATGGGTATGCAGGTCAAACTGAATCTTCCAGAAGACTGCCGTAAGCTCCAAAAATTCAGCAGCGGACGCCCCTTGGAAGAATGGATTGCTGTTTTGAATTCTCCTGGCCAATGCGAGATTTTGTCAGAGCAAGAAAGTCAGATTTGCCATTTGATTCTGGAATCGACCAATCAAATATTCCTGACTTTACTAAACCAGGGAAAAGGATACAAGCAGGAGATCGTCAGGATTTTCCGGGCAATTCATAATTTGCCGCGAGTCTTTGTCGATTCTGAACTTCGGATGACAAAAGAAGATGCTTTGGCTTCCTATTATTTCTGGATGGAGCCTTGACCTTGCTGATTTGACACAAGTTGATTTGATACAAAATGCAAAGAGCGGAAGATTTGACTTCTTCCGCTCTTTCTCCTGCTCCCAAAACCTTTCAAAGATTTGTTGCTACTATTCCCATGAATCAAAGGTTTTTTCTGCAAACCATGCATCCTTCAATTTGACCGCAAGGTTTAAATCCGTTCTTTTTATACATTGCCACAGGACCATGGTAAGCATGATTTTCATTGTGTGCAACTTTCGCCTGTATGAAATGCGAAAAGCAATACGATTTTCCTAAACGCACATGATTTCCGCAGTTAAAATTCAAATATACTTTACCGTTGCGGTTGATATAATTCATCTTCATTTTTCCTCCACAGTCTGCGCA
>CALVJY010000013.1 GCA_944332455.1 uncultured Clostridia bacterium | reverse complement strand
GTGGTTTGTCTTTCAAGTCCGACCGATTTTGCCGCAGGCAAAATCGCGCTTGGTCGGAAAAAATCAAGAGGTTGACATGGTTTATCGAATTTACGTGGAGAAAAAGCCCGGCTTTGACGTGGCCGCGCAAAAGGTCAGGGCCGATCTGGCCGCCGTGCTCGGCGTCCGGGCCGAACAGGTGCGCCAGCTGCTGCGCTACGATGTGGAGAACATCGAGCCGGCCGACTTCGAGGCAGCCAGGACCGTGGTCTTTTCGGAGCCGCCGGCCGATCAGATCTTTGAAGAGCTGCCCTTCGGGCCTGAACACCTGCTGGCGGTGGAGTACCTGCCCGGCCAGTACGACCAGCGGGCGGATTCGGCCGCCCAGTGCGTGCAGCTGCTGACCTTCAAGCCGCGGCCCCTGGTGCGCTGCGCCACCCTGTACAAGCTGGAGGGCGTCACCGACGCCGAGTTCGAGCGGGTCAAAAACTACCTGATCAACCCCGTGGAGAGCCGGGAGGCTTCGCTGGAAAAGCCGGAGACTTTGGCCGACACCGCGGGCGAGGGGGCCGACGTCCCGGTGATCGAGGGCTTTTGCCAAATGTCCGACCAGGAGATCGCCATTTGGCACGCCGCGCAGGGCTTTGCCATGAGCGTGGAGGACCTCTGCTTTGTGCGGGACTACTTCAAGGGGCTGGGCCGGGATCCCTTCGAGACCGAGCTCAAGGTCATCGACACCTACTGGTCGGATCACTGCCGGCACACCACCTTCCTGACCGAGCTGGAGAAGGTGGAGATCAACTCGCCCAACGCCCGCATCGCCGAGACCTATCGGACCTATCAGAAGCTGTTCTCGGAGCTGTACGCCGGCCGGAAGGACAAGTACGTCTGCCTGATGGATCTGGCCACCATCGGGGCCAAGGCCCTCAAAAAGCGTGGGCTTTTGAAGGATCTGGACGAGTCCGGGGAGATCAACGCCTGCTCGATCAAGGTCAAGGCCGACGTGGACGGGGAGGAAAAGGATTATCTCGTCATGTTCAAGAACGAGACCCACAACCACCCCACCGAGATCGAACCCTTCGGCGGGGCGGCCACCTGCCTGGGCGGCGCCATCCGGGACCCCCTGTCGGGGCGGACTTATGTCTACCAGTCCATGCGGGTGACCGGGGCGGCCGATCCCACGGGGGAGGTCTCGGACACCCTGCCCGGCAAGCTGCCCCAGCGGGTGATCACCAAGACCGCCACGGCCGGGTTTTCCAGCTACGGCAACCAGATCGGCCTGGCCACCGGCCAGGTGCATGAAGTCTACCATCCCAACTTCGCGGCCAAGCGGCTGGAGACCGGCTTCGTGGTGGCCGCCGCGCCCGCCGAAAACGTCATCCGCGAGGAGCCGGAACCCGGCGACGCGGTCATTCTGCTGGGCGGGGACACCGGCCGGGACGGCTGCGGGGGGGCGACCGGCTCCTCCAAGGCCCACAACGCCCACTCGGTGGCCGAGTGCGGGGCCGAGGTCCAGAAGGGCAACCCCCTGACCGAGCGCAAGATCCAGCGTCTGTTCCGCAAAAAGGAGGTCACCACCCTGATCCGGCGGTGCAACGACTTCGGCGCGGGCGGGGTGTGCGTGGCCATCGGCGAGCTGGCCGACGGGCTGGACATCGACCTGGACAAGGTCCCCAAAAAGTACAAGGGCCTGACCGGTACCGAGCTTGCCATCTCCGAATCCCAGGAGCGCATGGCCGTGGTGGTCCGGGCCGCGGACGCCCAAAAATTTATGGACTGCTGCGCCGAGGAGAACCTGAACGCCGTGGCCGTGGCCACGGTCACCGACACCGGTCGGATGCGCATGACCTTTAAGGGCCGTACCATCGTGGACCTGGAGCGGGCCTTTCTGAACACCAACGGCGTCAAGCAGCGGGCAGAGGCCAGAATTGCCGATCCCGTGTCCGCCTATGCCGAAAAGATCTTCCCCGAGACCGCCAAAGTCTGGGAGGAAAAGGGGCTGAAGGCCGCCCTCCTGTACGAGCTGGGCCGGCTGAACGTGGGCTCCCAGAAGGGCATGGGGGAGCACTTCGACTCCACCATCGGGGCGGGGACCGTCTTCATGCCCTTCGGGGGCAGGCGGCAGCTGACCCCCTCCCAGGTCATGGCGGCCAAGATCCCCATGTCCGGTCACACCACCTCCACCGCCACGGTGGCGGCCTTCGGCTACGATCCCTATCTGATGGAGGAGAGCTGCTTTACCGGCGCCGTCTACTCGGTGCTGCTGTCCGTGGCCAAGCTGACCGCGGCCGGGGTGGACCCCGAGGGGATCTACCTGACCTTCCAGGAGTACTTCAAGCGCCTGCACCGGGATCCCGAACGCTGGGGATGCCCGGCCTCCGCCCTTTTGGGGGCGCTGTACGCCCAGCTGGAGCTGGACTTGGGCGCCATCGGGGGCAAGGACAGCATGAGCGGCAGCTTTGAGGACCTGGACGTGCCTTCTACCCTGATCTCCTTTGCGCTGGGGGTGCAGAGCACCGACAAGCTGATCACCAACGTGCTGAAAAAGCCCCGCAAGGTCTGGCGGCTCTGCCTGAAAAAGGACGAGTATGGGGTGCCGGACCTGGGCTACGCCAAAAAACTGTTCAAAGCCCTCCACGCCGAGATCGAGGGGGGACGGGTGGACTTTGCCGCGGTCTGCGAGGAGGGAGGTCCCTTCGCCGCCGCCGTCAAGTCCTGCCTGGGCGAGGGACTGGGCTTTGCCTTCGCCCTGCCAGCCGAGGAGCTTTTGAAGCCGGCTTTCGGCGACCTGCTGATCGCCGGAGACCCCGAGGGCCTGCGGGAATTTTGTCCCGTCTTTTTGGGCGAGAGCCTGAAAAAAGAGGTCTTTACGCTGGAAAATGTCACCCTGACCGGGAAGGAGGCCCTGGAGAACTTCCGCGCCAAGCTGGAGCCGGTCTATCCCACCGCCTCCCGCCAGGTCGAGGGGAAGGCCCCGGCCGCCGACTTTACCGGCCCCGCGCCGGTGTACGGCGGGCCGAAGTTCGCCCGGCCCCGGGTGTTCATCCCGGTGTTCCCGGGCACCAACTGCGAGTTCGACACCGCCGAGCGCTTCCGCCGGGCGGGGGCCGAAGTGTGCGAATTTCTGGTCCGCAACCGCTCGGCCGCCGAGATCGACGCCTCGGCGGAGGCCATGGCCAGATTGCTGGACACCTGTCAGATCGCCGCTTTCCCGGGCGGGTTCTCGGGGGGCGACGAGCCGGACGGCTCGGGCAAGTTCATCGCCACCACCTTCCGCAGCCCCCGCCTTCGGGACAGCCTGCAAAAGCTGCTGGAGGAGCGGGACGGCCTGATGCTGGGCATCTGCAACGGCTTCCAGGCCCTGATCAAGCTGGGGCTGGTGCCCTACGGCAAAGTGTGCGAGCTGGGGCCGGATTCGCCCACCCTGACCTTCAATCACATCGGGCGGCACGTCTCCACCCTCTGCCGGATCCGGGTGGCCAGCCAGAAGAGCCCCTGGTTTTCGGGGGTGAAAACGGGGGAGATCTTCACCGTGCCGGTCTCGCACGGGGAGGGGCGGTTCGTCTGTCCCCCCGACCTGCTGGACAAGCTGGTTAAAAACGGCCAGATCGCCACACAATATGTGGACGAGAAGGGAGAGCCGACGCTGACTTCCCCCTTCAACCCCAACGGGTCGGTGCTGGGCGTGGAGGGCATCCTTTCCCCGGACGGCCGCATTTTGGGCAAGATGGGACACGCCGAGCGCATCGGCGGGGGGCTGTATCAGAACGTAGAGGGAAATTTCGACATGAAGATCTTCGAGTCCGGCGTGGCCTACTTCAGGTAGGCCGCCGGGCCGGACGGAAGGACCGGCCGGAAGGGCCAAAGGAGGTGAGATCATGAGCGCCATGTTTCTGGACTTAAGTCAGGTGGACTGGGGATTGGTCGGCCTGATCTTTGCCTACTTTCTGAACTTTCTCGCCGTCATCGGCGTGGTGTTCGTGGAGCGCCGCAGCCAGACCTCGGCCATTTTGTGGTGCATCGTGCTGGTCATCCTGCCTGTGGTCGGTCTGGTCTTTTACATCTTCCTGGGCAAGGGGCCCAGCTTCGGCCGCAAGAAAAAGTTCCTGAACAAGTACTACAAGGACAACACCTACTGCAAGGAGATGGAAAACCAGATCCGCCTGATCTCGGACCGCAGCCATTTTCCCGAGGAACTCCCCGCCGACGTCGAACAGTCGGCCGACCTGATCCGCTACAACCTGACCTTCGAGGGCAGCCTGTGCAGCCTGTACAACCGGGTCAGGATCTACACCGACATCAACGAGCAGTACGACGAGATGTTCGAGGACATCAAAAAGGCCAAAAGCTTCGTCAACGTGCTGTACTACATCATCCAGCCCGACGAGTCGGGGGAGCGCCTCCGCCAGGCCCTGCTGGACAAGGCCCGGGAGGGGGTGCACGTCCGCCTGGTCTACGACTCCATGGGGGGACGCCACCTGTACAAGGAATGGTTCTACGAGCTGGAGGACGAGGGGGTGGAGATCGTGGAGTTCTTCCCCTCCAAGCTCCGCTTTTTCAACCTCAACGTCAACTACCGCCTCCACCGCAAGATCGTGGTCATCGACAATCTGGTGGGCTACATGGGCGGGGCCAACATCGGGGACGAATATCTGGGCAAGCAGAAAAAGACCAGGCCCTGGCGGGACACCCACCTGCGGCTGGAGGGCGAGTCGGTGTTTTTGCTCAATCTCCGCTTCATGCAGGACTTCAACTTTGCCAAGGGCTGCGACCAGGAGCCTCAGCCCTTCAATCCCGACTGCCTGAAGGAGGCCGAACAGCTGCCCGTGCAGATCATCAGCGACGGCCCGGACACGGCCGAGGGCATCATCGAGAGCTGCTACATCAAGGCCATCTACTCCGCCCGCAAGCGGGTGTGGATCCAGACGCCCTACCTCATCCCGGACGAGGTCTTTCTGGAGGCCCTCAAGTCCGCCGCCCGCAGCGGCATCGACGTGCGCATCATGATCCCCGGCAGGCCGGACAAAAAGTTCGTCTACTACTGCACCTTAAGCTACGCCGCGGAACTGGCCGAGGCCGGCTGCAAGATCTACAAGTGGGAGGGCTTCATCCACAGCAAGACCCTGTTGGTCGACGACGGCATCTCCTCGGTGGGCAGCTTCAACATCGACATCCGCAGCTTCAAGCTCAACTTCGAGCTGACCGCTTTCATCTACGGCGCCGACTTCGGCCGGCAGATGGCCGGGATCTACGAGGCAGACATCGAGCGGAGCACCCTTTACGACATGGAGGCCGTCAGAAAGCGCAGCCTCTGGCAGCGCTTCAAGGAGCGGCTGATGCGCCTGGCCTCCCCGATCTTCTGAGCGGAGGGATCTATGGCATTTTTACCCATACGGCCCTGGGGGGAGGCCCCCGACTTCGTGTTGGTCTCGGGGGACGCCTACGTCGACCATCCCAGCTTCGGCCACGCCCTGATCGGGCGGCTGGTCCAAAGCCTGGGCTTTACGGTGGGCATGCTGGCCCAGCCGCAAAACGACGCCGACTTTACCCGCTTCGGCCGGCCGAACATCGGGTTTTTGGTGACCTCGGGGGTTGTGGACTCCATGGTCAACAACTACACGGCGGCCAGAAAGCGGCGGCACGACGACCGCTACTCCGAGGGCGGCCGGGCCGGAAAACGCCCGGATCGGGCGCTGACGGTGTACTGCCGGGCCTTGAAGAGGCTGTTCCCGGACGTCCCCGTGCTGGCCGGCGGCATCGAGGCCAGCCTGCGGCGGTTCGCCCACTACGACTACTGGAAGGACGAGGTCCTGCCCTCGGTGCTGGTCGATTCGGGCTGCGACCTGCTGATCTACGGCATGGGGGAAAAGCCCCTCACCGAGATCTGCGAGGCCCTGAAAAAGGGGATCCCGCTGCGCAAGATCCGCCACGTCCGGGGGACGGCCTACCTCGACCGGGCCGAAAACCTCAGCCGGCAGGTGCTGGCCTGTCTGGGGGGAGAAAAGGGCCCCTACGAGGTGCTGGAGGGCTTTGAAAAGGTCCGCTCGGACAGGCGGGCCTATGCCGAGGCCTTCTCCCGCCAGCTGTGGGCCAACGATCCCTTCACGGGGAGCGGACTGATCCAGGAGCAGCAAAAGGGGCTTTACGTGGTCTGCAACCCTGCCCAGCTGCCCATGACCGAGGCCGAGATGGACCGGGTGTACGACCTGCCCTACGAGCGGAAGCCCCACCCCGTCTACCGCGAGGGCGTGCCCGCCGTCGAGGAGGTCCGCTTTTCCGTCACCTCCCACCGGGGGTGTTTCGGGAGCTGTTCGTTCTGCGCCATCGCCTACCACCAGGGCCGCATCGTCCAAAAGCGAAGTGCGGAATCCGTCCTGCGGGAGGCCGAGGCCATGACCCGGGATCCCGAGTTCAAGGGCTACATACACGATCTGGGCGGCCCCTCGGCCAACTTCCGCAGCCCCGCCTGCAAAAAACAGTTTACCGAAGGGGCCTGCAGGGGGAGGTTCTGCATCGGGGCAAAGCCCTGTCCCCATCTGGAGGCCGACCACACCGAGTACTTGGAGCTGCTGCGCCGGGTGCGGGCCCTGCCCGGGGTCAAAAAGGTGTTCATCCGCAGCGGCATCCGCTACGACTTTGTGCTGTACGACAAAAAGACGGACTTTCTGGAGGAGCTCTGCCGGCACCACGTCAGCGGTCAGCTGAAGGTGGCCCCCGAGCACTGCGCCGCCCCCGTCCTCCAACTCATGAACAAGCCGGACTTCGGCCTCTACGCCGAATTTGTGCGCAAGTACGCCCAGACCACCCGGAAACTGGGCAAGGAGCAGTACGTGGTGCCCTACTTCATCTCCTCGCACCCGGGCTGCACCCTGAAGGACGCCGTCGATCTGACCCGGTACTTAAAGAGCATCCGCTACATGCCCCTGCAGGTCCAGGACTTTTATCCCACGCCCTCCACCCGCTCCACCTGTATGTTCTGGACCGGGCTGGATCCCCTCACGGGGAAGGAGGTCTTTGTCCCCCGGACGGAGGAGGAAAAGCGGACCCAGCGGGCCCTGCTGCAGTACCGCAAGCCCGAAAACCGCCCGATCATCGAAGCGGCGCTTCGGGAGATCGGCCGGGAGGATCTGATCGGCAGCGGACCGGACTGCATCATCCCCGGGGTAAGGAGGCGGAAGATCGGAAAAGCCGGGGCGGGCGAGGCCGTGAAACCGGCAAGAGCCGGGCGGAGTTCCGGACCAAAAGGACGGCCGGACCGGAGCGGAAAGATCGGCCGGGCCGGGGGAGCTGCCGGAAAGAGCGAAAAACAGAGCGGAAGGCGTTTACCTTCCCCCAAAAAGGGCAAACATAAGCCGGGAGGAAAGTCATGAAGTGCATCTACTGCGGCTGTCCGGACAGCAAGGTCCTGGATTCCAGGTCCACCGACGACGGCGCCAGCATCCGGAGGAGGCGGGAGTGCGTGGCCTGCGGCCGGCGGTTCACCACCTACGAGACCATCGAGGACACCCCCGTTCTGGTCATCAAGAACAACGGCAACCGCCAGGCTTTCGACATCAACAAGGTCAAAAACGGGATCATCAAGTCCTGCGAAAAGCGGCCGGTCTCCATGAAGGACATCGACGCCCTGGCCGAGCGCATCCGCAGGCAGGTCAGCAATTCCCTGAGCAAGGAGGTCACCTCGGCCGAGATCGGCGAGATGGTCATGGAGGGGCTGAAGGGCATCGACGAGGTGGCCTACATCCGCTTCGCCTCGGTCTACCGGAAGTTCCAGGACACCTCCAGCTTCATCGCCGAACTGCAAAAGCTGCTGGAGGACAACAAAGCCGGCGGCAAGGAGGGCGGAGGGAACTGAAAAAGCCCTTTCGGCGGACGCTTTTCGGCTTTGGCGGAGCGGTTTTGGCGGCCGGAAAGGCCCGAAGAGCCGGTTTCGCAAATAAATACAGTTTTTTGGCAAAAATCTGTCCTGACAAACGGAAAAAAATGTGGTAGAATGTACATATCAAATCCTGTGAATTTCGGGAAGAGGTGAACGTTATGTCTGAAATTTTGGAACAGATCTCGACTTCGATGCAGAGGGGAAAGTCCAAGGAAGTCAAGGAACTGGTGCAGACCGCGCTGGATCAGGGCATCCCCGCCAAGCAGATCCTGGACGAAAGCCTGCTGAAGGGCATGTCCATCGTGGGTGAAAAGTTCAAGAACAACGAGGTCTTCGTGCCCGAGGTCCTGATCGCCGCCCGCGCCATGAACATGGGCGTGGAAGTCTTAAAGCCCGCCCTCAACGCCTCCGGCGTCCAGTCGGTGGGCAAGGCCATCGTCTGCACCGTCAAGGGCGACCAGCACGACATCGGCAAAAACCTGGTCAAAATGATGCTCGAAGGGGCGGGGCTGGAGGTCATCGACCTCAAGACCGACGTCTCCAAGGAGCAGGTGGTCGAGGCCATCAAGGAGACCCACGCCAAAGTGGTCTGCCTGTCCGCTCTGCTGACCACCACCATGAGCTACCAGAAGGAGATCATCGACGCCATCGCCGAGGCCGGCCTGCGCGATCAGGTCAAGGTCATGGTGGGCGGGGCGCCCGTCACCCAGGCCTTCGCCGACGAGATCGGGGCCGACGCCTACACCGCCGACGCCGCCTCCTGCGCCCAGGTGGCCAGGGCCTACTTCAACTGATTTTTTAAAAACACCGACCCACGGGCGGCCTCCGGAACTTCCGGCGGCCGCCTTTTTGCTGCCCTTTCCGCGCCTTCTGGAGGGACTTCGGAAGAACGGGAACTCCAGAAAGAAATATGGGAACTCCTGAAAGGGAAATGGGAACTCCCGAAAGAAAAACGGGAGCCCCGAAAGGGGGATAAAAAAAGGTTTTTTCCAAAAGCGAGGGGAAAAGGGGGAGCAGAGATCGGCCCTTTTGCTGCGACTTCTTTTAAAAGAACCTGCGGTCCGGGAACTCCCCGGGAAAAAGGAGTTCCCGAAAGGCGTGTAAGAGAAAATTTTTTGGGGAAGAGAGAGGGCTAAGGGGGGATTTCAACAGAGATTGGCTCCTTCTGCATAGGAGTCCCTTGAATATAACACGTGATGTGGGAACTCGTTAATGCTTTTGGGAACGCTCCCGGAAAAATTCTCTCTTGACAAAGGGCGGAAAATGTGTTATGATAAGAACAGACGGACCGGAAAGTCGGGCATCGGCCGCCTGAAAGCCTGACCGTTTTCAGGCAATTTTCTCGGCAAGGAGGAAGAAAGATGAAAAAATTAGCGATTTTGCCGGCCCTGCTGGTCATCCTGTTCTGTGCGGGATGCGGCGGCCCCCGGTTGGAGATGACCGCAAGCGTACCTCAGACTTCCGTCATGCGGGGAGAAATCCTGTCCGTGGAGGTCTGCGTTGAAAATCGGGGGCGGATGTACCTGTACCTGGCGAGCAGCGGCACGGTGCTCGGCGCCGAGCCCACGCTGTGGATGGACACGGAGGACGGCCGGGTCTTTTTGAACCGGGAAATCGTGGCGCAGACTGCCGACATGGCCCTGATCTACCTCTACAGAGGGGAGCAGATCGTCCGGGAGTGGGACTTCTACGTGGGCGAGGAGGCCCTGCCCGGCAGCTACAGCCTGACCCTGACTTTCCGGGGCGAGGAAGTGGTGATCCCGGACTTTATTACCGTACTCTGAGCCGCGAGAGCGGGCAGCGCCGGGCCGCAGAGGGAAGCGCAGGGGAGACGGAGGACGAGGATGAAAAAACTCAATTACGAGCACAGCGAAAGCTACGATTGCTTTGTGACCAACAGCGTGGGCATCGATCTGGTGGTCTTCGAGTGCGGCTACGAAAAGTGCGACCCCTTTCACTGCTGGGGCCCGGAGCGCAAGCAGGCTCACTTTTTTCACTACGTCATTTCCGGGAAGGGCCGGCTCTACATCGAAGATCAGTGCTACGAGTGCGGGCCGGGCGATCTGTTCTACCTCAGTCCCCGGGAAATGGCCTACTACGAGGCCGACGGCAGCGACCCCTGGGAATACAAGTGGGTGGGGTTCACCGGGATCCGGGCCGAGTCCCTGATCGGGAACACCCTCTTTCCCCGGCAGCCCCTTCAGCACCGGGTGGACAGCCTGGAAGTGCAGACCCACATGGACAACATCTTTACCTCCTTCCAGTCCGAGCGGACCCCCAATCTGCTGGCCGTCGGGCATCTTTATCTGTTTCTGGCCTGGATCACCCAGCAGTTCCCCGCCAAGCAGTATTCCAAGGAGGACGCCGACGAGCAGCGCTTTTTCACCATGCTCCGCTTCATTCAGCTGAAGTACACCACCAAGGTCAAGGTGTCGGATATGGCCGAGGCCCTCAACTATGACCGCACCTACATCTACAAGATGTTCATGAAGTACATCCACCTCTCCCCGAGCGACTACATCGAGGGGCTGAAAATGAAGCTGGCAGGCGAGCTCATCCGCAGCCGTCAGTTCACGCTGGCGGAGGTGGCGGCCAAGGTGGGTTACGACAACTACAACTGGTTTTTCACCGTCTTCAAGCGGAGTTACGGGGTCACGCCCCAGGAGTACGGCGAGCTGCCGGAGGCCGAGCGGCTGGCCCCCCGGGACGAGCGCTTCAATCTGATCGACAGCATGCTGGAGCGCTACCACGCTTACATCGAAGAGGGAAAATTTTTGTAAAAATCTTTCCATGATCCTTCCTTTTTCTGGAGAGAACGGGAGTAAAAATGAAATGATTCTGAGATCTGGACGCGGCAGGATCGCGTCCTTTTTTATGGGAAAAGGGCGAAAAAAAGGGAGGCTTGCGCGGAATCTGGCAACAAAAGTGAATCGACAATCAACAATCCTTGTGCTAAAATGTAGACAAAATAAGGAGGAAAAAAACCATGAAAAAGAGATTTCTGCTGCTTAGCCTGCTGCTGGCGGTCTGCTGTCTGGGGCCGGTCCTCGGCCAAAGCTCCGCATCTGCCGCGGCCGATCTGGCGGAGACCTACCGCCCGGAGAGCCTGCCCATGATCAACCCGCCCACCGTCGTCTGCGACGTCCGGGATGGGGAGACCCTTTCCTCGCTGACCGGGGAGGAGCGGCCCTCCAACGCCATCCTGCGCTTTGACGGCGAGGGCAACGTGCTGGACGGGGAAGGGCAGACGCTGGGGAGCTTTTCGGAAGTGTACGAACAACTCCGCGGAAAGGTCATTCCCGTCCTGAAGCTGGAGGATCAGGCGGCCGCCGAGGCCGCCGTCCGGCTGCTGCAGGAAGATCCCGATCTGCTGGATCTGGCCGTCCTGTCCGATCAGCCGGAACTGATCAAAAAGGTGCGGACCGACGTCATCCGCAGCCGGGCGATCCTGGAGGTCACCCGGCAGACCGATCCGGCCGAGATCGTGGCGACCGCGCACGAAAACCGCGCCGGCGCGGTGCTCCTGCCCCGGGAACTGGCCACGGCCGAGAACGTGCGCTACATCCAGTCCCGCCTGAAGGCCGTCTGGGTGATGGCGGAGGACGAGTCCGCCTTCGGCCTGACCGACTGTGTGGCGACGGGGGCCTACGGGGTGGCGGCCGCGGACTTTGCCGGCGTGTACGACGTGCTGGAGAGCTTCTGGGAGGGCAGTCTGGCCCGCGCCCCCTTCAATGTGGCGCACCGGGGCATGCCCAAGATCTGCAACGAAAACTCGGTCAGCGGCACTTTGGCGGCCGTCGAGAACGGGGCCACCCACGTGGAGGTGGACGGCTACCTGACCTCGGACAACGAGATCGTCATCATGCACAACAGCACCATCGACGCCACCACGAACGGACAGGGCGCCATCGAGAGCATGACGCTGGAGGAGGTCAAATCTTACCGCCTGGACCAGTTCGAGCCCGAGGAGATCCCCACCCTGGAGGAGATCATCGGGGCGCTGAAGGGCACGGACGTGGTGCTGGTCTTCGAGATCAAATCCGGCAATTTCCAGCTGCTGAACGTGCTCAAGGAAAAGCTGGAGGAGCAGGACTTTCTGGATCAGGTGGTGGTGATCTCCGGAAACACCTCGATGCTGAACGAGATGAAGCGGGTGCTGCCCCAGATCCCGACCGCCAACATCAACACGGCCTCGGCCGCCACGCTGGCCGAGACCCTGAACTGGATGGGATCCCTCAACACCACCGTGGACACGATGTACACCAACACCAGCGTGGACTTCAACGAAGGCGGCCTGCGCGACCGGGGCATCATCGGCTGGTACTGGACCTTCGCCGACAACGCCGCGGTCCAGAGCGCCTTTGACGCCGGCTATACGGGCATTGCCAACGACGTGGCAGATGTGCTGGCCAACCGGACCGAGACCGTCCGGGGGCTGCCCGGGACCGTCCGGGAGACGCTGGCGGCGGGGGATGAGATCCCCGTACTGGTCCATCGCTACGCCGGCGGGGAGACCGAGGAAAAGGGGAACGTCTTTTTGTGCGAGGACCGGGGGGACCGCTGGTCGGTCATCGCGGCCTACGGGGACGTCTACATCTACTACACCGAGGCCTTCGAAGTCCTCAAACCCGGCGCCCAGAGCAAGGGCTGCGGGAGCAGTCTGGGCACGGCGGCCCTTCCCGCCGCGCTGCTGATCCCGATGGGGCTGGCCCTGATTCTCGGCAAAAAACGGGTCCGCTGAGGGGAGAAAATTTGCCTGAAGCCGGAATTTGGCAACAAAAGTGAATCGACAATCAACATTTCTTGTGATATCATTTCAGGGAACAATGGGCAGCGATCTGCCCGATAAGGAGGAACTATGAAAAAACTTGCCGCCGTTTTCCTCGTGCTTCTGATGGCTCTGGGGCTGGCCGCCTGCGGGACGCCTGCCTCGGAGAGCTCGGAGGAGGAAAACTCTTCAAACCCGGAGGTCACCATGCCCGAGCAATTCGTCACTTTTTCCTTCTGGGACTGGCAGATCGGCACGGCGGGGGACGCCGCCAATCTGGCCAAACAGATCAAGGCCATGGGCTACAACGGGGCGGACATCACCTTCCGCTGGACCCGCCTGGAGTACACCCGCGGAGACTACGGCTTCCGCTACATCGACGCTATTTTGGACGCCTTTGCCGAGGAGGATCTGTTCCTGTCGACCAGCCTGATGTTCTGGTCCATCGGCCTGCCCTGGACGGAGGAGATCGAATGGCAGAAGCTGCCGGACGGCCGGATCTATGAATTCTCCGGCCGCGGCGCCTCTCCCAGCCTCTCCGATCCCGACACCGTGAAGGCCATGACCGACGCCTTTGACGCCTTCAGCGCCCACGTCTACGAGCGCTACGGCGACCGGCTGTTCCGGATGCACGCCCGCACTTCGCAGTACGGCGAGCTGGAGTACTTCTGCGACGCCGGCGGAGTGCTGGATTACGGCGAGCCCGCCATCGCGGCCTTCCGGACCTACCTGAAGAGCGAGCATCCCACGGCCGAGGAACTGACCCAGGTCTCCGGACGGAGCTTTTCCTCCCCGGAGGAGCTGGACGCCATCGAGGGAACCGAACTGTCCGAGCTGTTCTACTTCGACTGGCAGATGTTCCGTCAGTCCGAGTGCCTGAAAATGAGCCGGCTGTTCCGGGACATCCAGCACGAAAATGCCCCCGGCGTGCCCTTCGCCCTGCAGGTCGGCTGTATCTGGGACGAGGCGGCGGTCACTCGCAGGGGGATCGTGGATCCCTGGCTGGCCTCGCAGGCCTGCGACATCCTGCACACCGACGACGGCCCCGGCTTCCCGCACGACTTCTCCATGGACTACATCGACATGGGGGACGGCCTGGAGCTGGCCTCCGAGATCGACGGCCTGTGGCATCCCACCATTCAGGCCCTGATTAATGCCGGCGACACCTCGCTCGGGCCCTATCAGACCCAAGCCCAGCACATGGGCATGAAGGGGATCAAGTACCTGAACACCTGCAACTGGACCGGGGCCGAGATCGCCCAGTACAGCGAGGCGCTGGCTGAGTACGTCCCCAATTTCTACAATGCCGAGTTGCGGGAGGCCGCCGACCCGACCGTGGCCATCCTCATCAACACCGCCGACATCATCTGGCAGAAGACGGCCGCGACCGCCCTCTATCAGGCCATATTCAACCGCCTCTCCACCGACGGAGCCAGACAGGTCCGCTTCGTGACCGACACCCAGCTGCTGGCCGATCCCGACCTGCTGGACGGGATCGAAAGTCTGTATGCCGGCACGGTGCTGAACGGGACCTACTACATCCGGGAAGACCTGGGACGCCTGCTCTCTGAAAAAGGCGTGACCCTGCTGTCGTCCACCGATCCCGCACAGTTCTCCGTGCGCAGCGAATATGCGGCCGAGCTGCCCCAGGGCGCGGTGCCCGCTTTCGCGGCGGCCTGATGAAGGCCCGGAAAGCTGCGGCGCTGATCCTGGCGCCGCTGATGGGACTGCTGTGCTGGGGCTGCGGTCCGGCGGATCCCGGGGAACAGAGTTCCGGGCCGCCGGCCGACCTGCCCGTCTTTGAACGCTATGATCTGGAGACCTACGTCCGCCCCTTCTGGCTGGGGGACACCGTGGTCAACGAGACGGTGATGTTCGTGGGCAGGGAGGACGAGGCCCCGCTGCTGTACGAGGACGCCGAGCTGATCTCGGTGCGCTCCTACGACCTGAGGACGGAGTACGAGGAGGGGAGGGATTACACCTTCGAGGGCGGAAAGCTCCGCCTGACCGAGGAGACCCGGATCCCCTGCTGGACCGAGGAGGAGTACTACCCGGCTCTGCCCATTCCGGACGGCAGTTTTCCCTGCACGGTGCCGGGAAAGAATAACATCGTCTTCGGCGAGGGGGACACCTTCTGTTCCCGGCAGATCGCGGTGACCTACCGGCACGCCTCCCGCTGGGAGGACATGGTGCCCGAGCCCCAGGCCGAAAGGTTTTCCGGATTCCTGGGAAAGCTGGCTGACAAAGAACAGGTCAGCATGGTGTTCTACGGGGATTCCATCACCACGGGCGCCAACTCCAGCAAGGTCATCGGGGTCCAGCCCTCGGCCGAAAGCTGGCCGGACATGGTGCGGCGCTTCCTGGAGATCCGCTACGGCGTGAGGATTCAATCTTACAACACGGCGGTCGGCGGAACGACTACGGCCTGGGGACTTCAGAACGTGGAGACTTCGGTCAACGTCCATTCGCCGGACCTTCTGGTGCTGGGCTTCGGCATGAATGATGCCGGCCTGTCGCCCGAACTGTACCGCAGCCAGATCGCCGGAATCATCTCCGCCGTGCGGGCGAAAAATCCGGAATGCGAGATCCTGCTGGTCTCCACCATGCTGCCGAACGAGGAGGTGTCCGGGTTCTACGGGAACCAGGTCCGCTTCGAGGACGAGCTCCTGGCCCTGGCCGAGGAGGACGGGCAGACGGGAGTGGCCTGCGTGACTACTCAGCACCGGCAGCTGCTCCGGCACAAGCGCTACTACGACATGACCGGGAACAACGTCAACCATCCCAATGACTTTCTGGCCCGGCTGTATGCCCAGACCATTCTCACCACCCTGCTTGGCAGCTACTGAGAAGTTTTTCCGAAAATGGCTTTGATCCGGCTGTTTTGAGGATATGGCACTCCTGCCTAGGCGGGCCGTTCCTGCAAATGCGGGGAGCGGGCGTATTTTTCAAGGTGAGGCCGCCTCCTGACAAGGTATGTTTTGCAGCCCTGTCGCGGGACTGAAAGCCGGCATCTCGTAAAAGCAGGGAACGGGCGCGCCTTCCCGGCACCGATGGTGCCTCCGAAAAAGTTATGCTTTTTCGGAATTTTCAAAAGACATAAAAAAATCCGATCCCAAACCGGAATCGGCGAAAAAGCAAAAACGGCTTTCAAAATTGTTTTTCCAAGGTGATTTCCCGAAAAGTATACCTTTTCGGAATCTCAAATCTCATATGAAAAGGAGAAAAATGATGCGCAAAACCTTTCTTTCCGTTCTGCTGCTCTGCCTGATGTCCTGCACGGCCGTTCTGACCGGCTGCGGGGGAGGCATGGGGGAGATCGAGGACCTGGAACTGCCCGAGTACGGGTATTTCCACCGCTATGAGGAGACGGTCACCCTGACCATCGGCCAACTGGTCGACAAGCCCAACTCCTACTTCGGGGACGAGTACATTGGCATGAACGCCGTGTACGACCTGTGGAACGAGACCCTGAACGCCGACCTCCAGGTCAAATTCTCGGGCTCTTCCACCGACATCTCCACCCAGGTCAAGAACAACATGTACGACGACGACCTCCCCGACATCACCCCCTGCAGCGAGGTCATGCTGGACGAGTTATACGAGCAGGGGATGCTCCGCGACCTGACCCCCTACTATGAAAAGTACGCCTCCCCGCATCTGAAGCAGATCCTGGAGTACAACACCATGGATCCCACCTTCGACAGCTGGACCGAGGAGGAAAAGGCGGAGCGCCGGGCCGACAACGTGCTGGCATCCTCCTACAAGGGCGACAAGCTGTACGCCATTCCCATGCTCATCGACAAGTACTCCTACCTGCCCTATGTGTTCATCCGCACCGACTGGCTGCAGGCGCTGGCCGAAAAGGACTTCGGCGATGCCTCCCGCTACCTGGAGCTGATGCCCAAGAGCAGCACCGAGCTGATCGACCTGGCCTATCGCTTCAAGCGGGAGATCCCCGACCTTCTGAACTGGAGGACGGCGCTCTACCCCCTGTACGTCAACGACACCAACTTCCTGTTCCAGCTGTTCGGCGCCACGCACGCCTACTACGAGCAGGACGAGAACAAAAATTGGACCTATTCCACCCACAAACCCGAAATGCTGAACGCCCTCAACTCGGTGCGCCAACTGGTGGCCGACGGCATCTATGACTCTCGTTACTTCAGCGAGCAGGGAACGGCCAGCCAGGTGGTCCGAAACGGCGGATGCGGCATCTACATCGGCCGCTTCTGGCAGCCCCTGCAGGAGATCAACGACACCGTCAAGATGATCTCCGGTGCCGACTGGGAAGTGGATGTGCTCTACGACGAGAACGGAGAGATCCTGGAGCCCTATTCCCGGCCCAACCTGACCCTCTACTACGTGGTCTCCTACAAGTGCCAGAACCCCGAGGCCCTGTTCATCATGCTCAACCACATCGTGGAGGGCTGCTTCGACGTCAACGCCCCCTACAGCAAGGCACTGGGCGAGCTGATGACCGACCCCAAGTACGAGTCCTGCGCGGGCGACATGTGGGAATGGTCTCCGGTGGTCTTCGACGCCCCCGACAAGAACTACTACTCCAGCCAGGAAGTGCTGGAAGCCATCGAGACGGGGGACACTTCGGACATGATGGCCTCCTCCTACTTCGTCTACGACTGCATCACCGGCTGGAGGGCCGACCCCGACCCCGTGAGCAACAATTATCAGTGGATGTATAACAAGATCTACGCCGAGGTCGAGCCCATCGTCAAGAAGTACGACGGCCGGATCAACTACGGCGGCTACCACGGCACGGCGACCGAGCAGATGGTGGCCAAGGCTGCCGTGGTCTCCAATTACCAGGAGACCACCATGATGCAATTCATGACCCAGGATACCCCCATCACCCAGGAGCAGTTTGACAACTTTGTGCAGAACCACCGCGAGCTGGGCATCCAGGCCATTCTGGACGAGCTGAACACCTACTACCGCGACACCTGGGCCTGAGAGGGCAGGGGAGGAGGGGCGGATCCCGCCCCTCCCGAACCGATCGGAAGGGAGAAACATCTATGGAAAATCTGAGGGTCAAAGCCGAGACGGCCGCCGCCTCGCCCCGCAAAAAAAAGAGATACTTCAGGACCAGCGAATGGCAGCTTTACGTCATGATGATCCTGCCCATCGGGCTGATCATCCTGTTCTGCTACGTCCCCATGGCCGGCATCCGGCTGGCCTTTGTGGAAAATTACTATGTCCGGCTGGGGATCTGGGGGTCGCCCTGGGGAGGGCTGAAGTGGTTCCGGGAAATGTTCCTGATCCCGGACATCTGGAACATCATGGGCAACACGCTGCTGATCGCCTCGCTGAAGGTCTTTATCGGCTTTCCCATCCCCATCATCATCTCCCTGATGCTGAACGAAGTCCACTCCAAGTGGCAGAAGCGCAGCATCCAAACTATGATCTACCTGCCCTACTTTCTGTCCTGGGTGGTGCTGGGCAACATCATCTTTCAGCTGTTCGGCAGCCAGGGCAGCCTGACCGTGCCGCTTAGGCAGATCGGCATCGATCTGAACATCTTCACCGACGGCGGACAGTTCGTGACCATGATCGTGGCCTCGGACCTGTGGAAGGGCTTCGGCTTTTCCACCGTGGTCTATCTGGCCTCGCTGACCGGCATCGACAAGGGGCTTTACGAGGCCGCCGAGATCGACGGCGCCGGCCGCTTCAAGCAGACCGTTCACGTTACGCTGCCGGGCATCATGCCCATCGTCATGCTGGTGGGAATCCTGAACCTGGGCAACGTGCTGAACGCCGGTTTCGAGCAGATCCTGGTGCTCTACAACCCCCTGGTCTATGACCGGGCGGAGATCATCGACACCATCGTCTACAAGATGGGGATCCTGCAAAACCAGGAGGAGCTGTCCACGGCCATCGGGCTGTTCAAGGGCGTCATCAGCGCCATACTGATCGTCACGGTCAATGTGGTGTGCACAAAAGTCACGGATTACAGGGTGTTCTGAAATGGCTGCGACATCGAAAAAATCGACTTTGGCCAAGAGGCGGGAATCTGCCGCCTACAAGGTATTCAAGTACTTCAACTACCTCTTTTTGTGGCTGGTAGCCGCCTGCTGCGTGCTGCCCATGGTTCACATTCTGGCCCTGTCGCTGTCTCAGCGGACCTTTTCGGACGCCGGCCTGGTGGGCCTGTGGCCCAAGGGCTTTACCTTTGCGGCCTACGAATACGTCTTCCAGAACCAGATGTTCTTCATCACCGTCAAGAACTCGGTGCTCCGGGTGCTGGGCGGGGTGACCCTGACCGTGTTCGTCAACATTCTGCTGGCCTTCCCCATGTCCAAGGACAAAAAGGAATTCAAGGGGAGACCCTTCTTTCTGGCCGTCATCGTGTTCACCATGTTCTTCAGCGGCGGCATGGTCCCCACCTTCCTGCTGATGAAGCAGCTCAAGCTCTACGACACGCTTTGGGTCTACATCATTCCGGGGGCGGTCAACACCTACTACGCCCTGCTGATGATGAACTTTTTCCGCCAGCTCCCCAGGGAGATCGAGGAGGCCGCCAAGGTGGACGGCTGCGACTACTTCGGGGTACTGCTCCGGATCGTGCTGCCCTTGTCCACGCCGGTGCTGGCCACCATCGTGCTCTATGCCTTTGTGGGTCACTGGAACAGCTGGTTCGACGGCAAGCTCTATTCCGCCACCAGTATGAACTACCCCCTGCAGACCATGCTCTACGACATGCTGCAGACCCTGGTCTCCGGCAGCATGAGCCAGGCCGAAGCCCTGGAAAAGCTGGGCGGGACCTCGGTCTCGTCGGCGCAGATCTTCATCACCATGCTGCCCATCATGGCGGCCTATCCCTTCCTGCAGAAGTACTTTGTCAACGGCATCGTGCTCGGCAGCGTCAAGGGCTGAACCGAAAAACGGGCGGAGCCGGACTCCCCGGCTCTGTCTGAAAAAGGAGGAAAATATGAAAAAACGCTTCTTGACGGCTTTTTTAAGCCTGGCAATGGCTGTGTGCCTGGCGCTCTCGGTGAGCACCGCCATGGCCCAGGACGGGGGGATCCCGGCCAATGAGATCTTCCAACAGGCCTCGGCCGCCATCACCTACCGCGAGGACGGGTCCATCCAGATCGGCGATGGCGACAGCACCAACGGCAATCAGCAGTGGACCAACGCGGCGGGACTCCATTCCTTCTCGTCCGATCCCTTTTCCATCACCTTCTTGCTGAACGGGATCCCCGGTCAGGGCGCAAGAAAGGACAGCTACTTTTTCCTGAACGAGTCGGGATCGTCCAAAACGATCTGGTTTAACGTCATCGTGGTGAACGATGAAGGGACCCCGCAGCTCCGCGTCAACATCAACATCCAGGATCAGAATATGATGGCGGATAACTTCGTGCTGGATGGCTTTGACTTCGGAGCGGCAGCAACGACGCCCATCACCATCACCTACAACGGCGCCGAACTGACCGCCTCGGTCTCCTATGGCACGATCGTCAAGAACTTTGATCTGACCAAGGCCGCCGACGGCAGCGATTACCAACACACGGCTCAGCTGCCCGCGGGGGAGATCCTGCCCGCCCTGATGAACACCTATGGCGGCATCATCATCACCGCCATCAACGGACAGGGCTTTGCCGCGCCCGACATTGAGGAGCCCTTCGAGGCGACGCCCAATCTGAAAAAAGACTTCATGACCAACCCCGGCAACACCGCAACGGTGGCCTATGAGGACGGCGGCATCGTGATCTCGGACGGAGAGGTCCCCGGAGCCGATGTCAAGCTGGCCATGGTCAACGAGTCCTACACCTTTGCCGACACCGTGGAGTTTGTCTACCGCTATAACGGCCTGCAGCCGGCGGTGACCGCCTCCCGCAAGAACACCTACTTTGTCATCCACAACGATCAGGATCCCTCGGTCCAGCTGAAGATCAAGATGTTCGTCTACTGCAACTCGGACGACGCCGAGACCGCGCAGTACGTCCTGCACACCGAGGTGTTCACCGGCGAAGAGGGGACGGGACAGTACTTCGCCCAGAACCATAACCTGCTCTGGGAGTGCAAGGACTACGAGAACACTGCTTTCCGCATCCGCTACGAGGCCGAAAAGCAGCGGGTCAAGTTCTACAACGGCGACCAGCTGATCACGGTGGATCTGACCAAGAAGGCGGACGGGACGGAGGCCGACACTTCGGCCCTGCCCACCGGCGAGATGCGCTTTCAGCTGCTGGTCGAGTATGGCGGTATCGTGCTGGAGCGGGTCAACGACCAGAATTTCGCCATCAACTACGGAGACTATGAGGTCAGCTACACCGACCGCCAGGACATCTTTACCGAGGAGAGCGACGCCCGGATCGCCTACCGCAACGGCGGCATCCTGCTGTCCAACAATGACACCACCAGCATCGCCTATGCCCAGGCCTTCACCAACCCGGCCGACAGCTACCAGGACACCCTGATCTTTGAGTGGTCCTATCAGAATCTGTGGACCTACGATCCCTCCATCCCCCTGACCGTCATGAAGTCGGTCATCTTCCGGGTGGAGGATGCCGACGGGCACAAAATAGCCCTGCAGCCCTTCCTGTACAAGAACGGCAACACCTACATGATGCACATCAACATCACGGTAAGCGGCAGTTCGCAGTACCATTACGAGAATTACTATCTGCACTATGATTTCGATTCCGTGCAGGCGCTCCAAACCGTGTTCTATCTTAAGTACGATTCGGTGGCGCAGACCGTGGAGGTCGGCATGCCCGGAACCGTCAATACTCTGCCCTTAGACGGAGACATCCCCAAGGGCACCCTGCGCGTGGATCCCATCGAGGTCCAGCTTGGCGGCATCTACCTGCGCCGCATCAATCAGTACTCCTTCGTGGTGGAAAATCCCACCGAGCCCGACCCCGTGGACCCCGAGTTCACCGATTTCGGTCTGGTTGACACCACTTTTGAGGCCGACCTTTCCGTCACGCCGGTCATCGATTACGGCGGATTCGAGGACGCCGTCTTCACCCTCGCTTATCGCGCGGACGGGGAGGAGGAGTGGCAGACCCTGGAGGGAACGGAGGGGACCTATTCGGTCACGCTGCCGGAGTACGGCCTTTACACCTTCCGCTATGAACTCAGTTTTGAGGGAACGACGCTGACGGCCTACCGGACGGTGGAATACCGTTCCTCCCTGATCGGCAGCCTGGATGAGCTCTACACCTCCACCAACGGCACCTACTCGGTGACCGATGAGGGTTTGATGTTCAGCTCCCGGGAGGATCTCCCCGGCGAACTGGTCTACGGTACCGGCCATTACGAGGTCGCCGGCGTCAGTACGGTCAAGGTCAAGCTGTGCAACCTGGTCGCCGCCCAGGGCAACGAGACCATCAACAAGCAGGTCTGGATCGACTTCACCGACGGCAAGGACGGCGTCTGGGTCAACCTGTTCGCCTTCAGCAATGCCGGCACCATGGGCTCCTTCCCCGCCTATGTTTCGGTCTTCACCTTCAAGGACGGGGACAAGGGAACGCAGAACATCCTGCAGGCCAACGTGCCGCTGGGCTTCAACTTTGACGTTGCGGGCGAACTGGATCCCGACGTGACGGTGGTCATCACCTACAACCCCTACGACAAGACGGTCTCGATCGGCAAGGAGGGCAGCACGCCCACCACCTTCCAGCTGATCGGACGGGACGTGCCTCAGGGCAAATACGGCATCAACACGGCCGGGACCTACGGCAGCTTCCTGATGACCGAGCTGAACGGATTCTCCTTCGCCAACGAGGGCGGCGAGTTCACCTATCCCGCGCCCATCGTGGACGAGGTCGGCATCCCCACGGTGCTGATCCAGGGCGAGAAGCTGGTCATCCCCACCCACACGATCTACGACATCTTTGACTGGATGCCCTCGGTCTCGCTGACCCTGAAGGGCCCCGACGGCGGTGAAATCGCCATGGCCGAAGAGGAAGTGGACGGCGTGTCGGCCTGGACGGCGACGATGAGCGAGCTCGGCTCCTACGAACTGACGATCACGGCCGAGAACGCGGCCGAGGCCCTGACCGAAACCACGGTGACTGTCCGGGTCATCGAGGAGGACACCGAAGCCCCCGAAATGACCTTCGCCGAGGACGCCTTCTCCGACTACCGCCAGGGGGACCGCCCCAACAAGTTCGAGGTCAAAAAGGATTCGGTCATCACCCTGCCCAGCCCCACGCTGACCGATGACAGCGGCCTGGAAGTCTCGCTGGTCGTCACGGTCACCGATCCCCGCGGCAACACCTCGGTGCTGAACGAGCTCTCCTTTACGGGCGACACCATCGGCACCTATGTGGTGGAGTACATTGCCACGGACGTCTCGGGCAAGGAGACCCGTCAGCTCTACAACTTCGTGGTCATGCTGCTGTGGGAGGAGGATCCCGGTCAGACCACCGACGAGCCCGGCTGCGCCGGCGGATGCTCCTCTTCGGTGGGGCAGGCCGTGCTGCCCGGACTGGTCCTGAGCGCGGCCGCCGCCGTGCTGATCCTCCGGAAGAAGGAACAAAACTGAACTTGAGAACAGCCAAGGAGGGTGAGGCGGAAAGCCAGCGGCTTTCCGCCTCTTTTTAAGCGACATGAAATTACGTTACGGAGCCGAATTGGATCTGCAGGACTGCAACAAGGGCGCCCTTTTGAAGGGGATCGCCGGTCTGGTGTACGAGACGGCGGAGGGTGTGCTGCCCTTTGCCTATGCTACGGCGGACGGCGAGCCAGGCTTCAACGCCGCCATGACCGGAGCCTACCGGGGAAGCGAGGGGATGATCCCGCAGGGGATCGAGATGACGCGGGAGGGGGCCAGGCTGCTGTATTTCTCGGAGGACGAGGGGCTGGAGGCCGCGGTCGAGATTGAATTCGAGGCCGAAGGGGTCTTCCGCCAGCGCGTCCACATCAAAAACGTCGGCCAGAAGACCGTCGAGCTGACCATGCTCTCCTGCTTTCTGCCCCTGTTTTCCTATCGGGCCCCGCTGGATCAGCAGGATTTCGAGCTGCTGTACTGCACGCAGACCTGGTACGGGGAGGGGCAGTGGCACGTCGTCCGGCCGGAGGAGGTCGGCCTGTTCGACTGCGGCGGACCGCCGCCGACGGCTTCTTTCGAAATCGCCGGACTGTCCAGTCAGACCACTTCCCGCTTCTTTCCCCACCTCATGCTGCGGGACAAAAGGCGGAAGCGGACCTTTTTCTGCGAGCTGGAGCCGACCGGAAGCTGGATGATGAATCTGGGCCTGCGGCGGAACTGGTGGAAGGAGGAGGGCTGCCTGACCCTGCTGTCCGGCAGCGCCGAGGACCGCACGCTGGGGTTCTGCCACGCGCTGCGCCCGGGGGAGAGCTACACGTCGGCGGACTGCCTCTACGGGGCGGCGGAGGGCGGCCCCGATCAGGCCCTGCGCGCCATCACCAGGGCCCGCCGCCGTCGCCGGAGACGGTCGGGCCGGCCCCTCCTCATCTTCAACGACTACATGAACTGCCTGTGGGCGGATCCCGACAGCCAGACCTGCCTGAGCCTGGCCGCCCTGGCCGCCAAGGTCGGAGCCGACGCCTACGTCATGGATTCGGGCTGGTTCGCCCGCAGGGGAGAGGACTGGTCCCTCCACCTCGGGGAGTGGGGGACGGATTCCGACCGCTTCGAAGAGGGCCTTGGCGGGTTCTTCCGGAAGATCCGGGAGATGGGCCTGGTGCCCGGCGTCTGGTTCGAGATCGAGGTCTGCAACAGTGAAGTGGCAGAACGCTTCCCCGCGGACTGGTTCGTCTGCAGCCGTGGCGTCAAGGTCGGCGGAAAGGCCCGGAAGTTCTTCAATTTCACCAATCCCAAGGTCCGGACCTATCTGACCGAAAAGATCGAGGCCCTGCTGCGGATGGGGGTGCGGGTCATCAAGAACGACTACAACGACAGCTACTCGGCCCGGGGAGAGGAGGCCTTCCGGATGCAGGAGAATTTCCGGGCCTTCTTCGAGTTTTTTGAATCGCTCTACCGCCGCTATCCCGACCTCGTGGTGGAAAACTGCGGCTCCGGCGCCATGCGCTCGGACGGACAGATGCTCAATCATTTCGCCCTGCAGAGCGTCTCGGACCAGGACGACTACCGGCTGTACCCCTCCATCGTCAAGGGCAGCCTGATGAACGTCCTCCCCGAACAGCTGGGCATCTGGTGCATGCCGCACCCCGTGCACTGTTCGGGCCGGGATCTTAACGCGGGGACGGAGGAAAAAGATCTCATCGCCTTCAACTTCGTCTCGGCGCTGGCCGGCACCCCCTATCTCAGCGGCCGCTTGGATCTGCTCTCCGAGGAGGGCCTGAAGCTGGTCGCCGCCGGCGTGGCCCTGGCCAAAAATCTGGCCGGATTCGTGCGGACGGCCTATCCCGAGCTCATGGGCTTTTCGCCGCTGTCCGAGCGGGGGTGGGAGGCCATGGCCCTTGCGGATGAGCGGGGAGAGGAAAAGCTCCTCTACTTCTGGCGGCTCCAGGGGGAGGAGAACTTCAGTCTTCCCGTCGGCGAGGGGACGGTGGAACAGCTCTTCCCCCCCGAACCCGTCCGATGGGAGGCCGGAAAGGGAAAGCTGAACGTCTGGCTGGAGCGCCCCTTTACCGCCGTGCTCTTCCGGTGGAAGGGCAAGGGCCGGGAAGGGCGCTGAGCCGAAAAAACTGACAGACAAGACAGCGGGAGACCGGAAAAGTTATTTTTTTCGGCCTCCCGTTTTTCTGAAAATGCGGGCCAGAAGTCCGAAGCCCGACTGACCGGCAATGCGTTCTTCGGAAGGCTCAATTGCCGCAAAGCTGTCCGGGGCTTCGGAAGCTGGCCGATCGCCGGATGCGGCCGAAAGTCCGTCCGGGCGTCGGAAACGATCCCGGATTTTATTACCGTGCTTTGAGCCGCGGAAGGGCGCTGAGCCGAAAAAAACCGACAGACAAGACAGAGGGAGACCGGAAAGTTCTTTTTCCGGTCTCCCGTTTTTTCGTTCGTAAGGTGCTTTTCATTCACAAAATCCAAGAAAAAGAAAGGGAAAAAGCCCGCCGTAAAAAAGGATTTTCGGCGGTCGTGTCGAATTTAAAATAATGTCAAAGGAATTTGGGTCGGCATCTGCCCCGCTTTTTTGTTTACGGTGAGGAAAGTCCCGGTGAGGGGCTGCGGGGGGCCGGCCCTGTTTCGGGTTTTGCCCGGACGGAGAGCCGGACAGCGGCGGAAGGAATCTTGTCCCAGGGACCGGGCCGGGGTCCGGCGGGTCCTGCGGGTTGCCTTATTCACGTCTGCCGGGGAGGAATCAGATGGATCCGAGACCGATCGTCAGCGCCACCTACCAGAAGGAGAGGCTTTTTTTAAGTCCCTATGCCTGTTTTTCCGAAAAGACCCGGGGAAGGGAGACCTGGGAGGAGCCCTGTCCCATGCGCACCGACTTTCAGCGCGACCGGGACCGCATCATCCACAGCAAGTCCTTCCGGCGGCTCAAGAACAAGACCCAGGTCTTTCTCTCGCCCGAGGGCGACCACTACCGCACCCGGCTGACCCACACCCTGGACGTCAGCCAGATCGGGCGGTCCATCGCCCGGGCGCTTTCTTTGAATGAGGATCTGACCGAGGCCATCGCCCTGGGGCACGACCTGGGACACACCCCCTTCGGTCACGCCGGGGAGCGCACCCTGAAGCGGCTGACCGGGGGAGAGTTCGAGCACAGCAGGCAGTCCCTGCGGGTGGTCGACGTGCTGGAAAACGAGGGAAAGGGGCTGAATCTGACCTTCGAGGTCCGGGACGGCATCGTCAACCATCAGACCGGCGGGCATCCGGCCACGCTGGAGGGCAAGGTGGTCTGTCTGGCCGACAAGATCGCCTACATCAACCACGACATCGACGACGCCCGGCGGGCCGGGCTGCTGCGGGACGAGGACCTGCCCGAAGATCTGGTGGAGATCCTCGGCCGGACCAACCGGGAGCGCATCAACCGCATGATCATGGCGGTGGTGACCGAAAGTCTGGGCCAGCCCGACGTCCGCATGGAAAAGGAGGTCTTCCGGGCCACCTACGCCATGCGGGATTTTCTGTTCAAACGGGTCTATGCCGACGAGCGGGCCAGAACAGAGGAGGTCCGCTCCGACCGGATGCTCTCGGTCCTGTTCGGCTTTTTGACCGAACACCCCGGGGAGCTTCCGGAATTCTATCGGCAGCTGGCCGAAAAGTGGCCGCTGCGGCAGGTGGTCTGCGACTACATCTCCAGCATGTCCGACCGCTACGCCATCCACGTCTTTCAGAAGTACTTCATCCCCTCCAGCTGGAATCTGGAATCGCTGTAAGCGGCCCGGAGGAGAAAGCGGTCTGCCGGCGGCGGACGGCCGGATTTGGGACGGACAAGCTTTCCGCCCCTTTCAGGAACACAGGAGGCAGAGCGTGCGAATGAGAATGTTTTTTTTACAGAACATAACAGGGTGAAAAAGGGGGCGCTATGACATATCACAACGGATTCGGCACGACGTTTTTGGAGGATCTGAAGTCCCGCTGCGACATCGTGCAGGTCATTTCAAAATATCTCCCCCTGGAAAAGAAGGGGCGGAACTACTGGGGCAGCTGCCCCTTCCATCACGAAAAGACCCCCTCCTTTTCGGTCAATCCCGAAAGTCAGTTCTACCACTGTTTCGGGTGCGGGGTGTCGGGGGACGTCATCAAATTCGTGGAGGAGATGGAGTCCGTGGACTTTCTGGGCGCAGTGGGGCTGCTGTGCGAGCAGGCCGGGATGAAGATGCCCGAGTTCCGGGGCCGGGACGCCGCCCGCATCGAGGAGGAAAAGCGGAAAAAGGACCGCCTCCTCAATCTGGTCAAGGACGCCGCGAACTTCTACTTCACCTGCCTGCGCCGGCCGGCCGGGGCCGAGGCCCGCGCCTACCTGGAGAGGCGGGGGGTGGACGGAGAGACGGTGAAAAAGTTCGCCCTGGGCTTTTCGCCGGATACCGGAAGCCTGCCCGAATACCTCCGGCAGAAGGGGTATTCCAGGGAGGAGATGCTGGCCTCGGGGGCCGTGGGGGAAAAGAACGGCTATCTGTTCGACAATCTGGCCGGACGGCTGATCTTTCCCATCGTCAACGCCTTCGGGGAGGTCATCGCCTTCGGGGGGCGGGTGCTGGGCAAGACCGACTTTGCCAAGTACAAAAACACCTCGGACACCGAACTTTTCAACAAGCGCAAGACCCTTTACGGCGTCCATCTGGTCAAAAAGACCCGGCAGGAAAAGGGGCTGTCCGCGGCCGTCATCGTGGAGGGCTACATGGACACCGTGGCCCTGTGGCAGGCCGGGTTCGACAACGTCATGGCCAGCATGGGGACCTCGCTGACCAAGGACCAGGCCCGCCTGATCAAGCGGATGTGCGACGTCGTGTACATCTCCTACGACGGGGACGCCGCCGGACAGAAGGCCACCTTGCGGGGGCTGGACATCTTGAGCAGCGTGGGCATCACCGTCCGGGTGGTCCGCCTGCCCGAGGGCCGGGATCCCGACGAGGTCATCCGGGACGGAGGGCCGGAAGCCTACCAAAAATGTCTGGATTCTGCGATCCCGCTCATAGATTTTAAATTATTAAGTTTAAAATCCGCCTATCCTGTAAATAACACGGAGGGGAGGCGGAAATATGCCTACGAGGCGGTCAAGCTGATCGCCGAGCTGCCCTCCCGCACCGAGCAGGAGGACTGCCTGAAGCTGATGCGCAAGGAGACCGGCTTTACGCTGGAGGCCCTGACCCGCGACCTCGAGAACGTCCGGGCGGCCGGGACCCAGCCGCCGCCGGCGGCCCCCCCGCGGGAGACCGTGAAGGAGGGGGGGATGGAGACCCGGGCCGTCCGCATGATCCTCTGCCGGCTGCTCAAGGGCGGGGGGGATCCGGACGATCTGTCCCTGCTGCCCGGCCTCGGCGATCCCTGTTACGGCGCGCTGGCCGACTACCTGAAGGAATGCTGGGACGAGGAGAGAAATCCCATGCCCTCCATGGCCTACGAATGTGTGCCCCCCGAGGCCCACGACGAAGTTTCGGCCATCCTCTCGGCGGACCAGAGCTTTTCGGATCCGGCCGAGGCCGACCGCTACTGCGACGAGGCGCTCCGGGGCTTTGCCGCCGCCAGCCTGGAGCGGGACATGGCGGCGGTGGCCTCCCGGTTCGAGCGGGAGGAGGATCTGCAGGAGCGGAAAAAGCTGGCGGCGCAGATGGGCGACCTGATGCGGAAACTGAAGAAATACAAATGAACCCAGAGGGGTTTTAACGGAGAGAGTAAACATGGCAGTCACCGAACAAAAATTCAAAGAGACCCTTGCAAACCTTCTGGAACACTGCCGGAAGCAGAAAAATCAGATCAGCGGGGACGAGCTGTTCGACATCCTGGAAAAGGTGGACCTTTCCCCCGAGCAGATGGACGGGGTCTACCGGACCCTGGCCGACAACGGGGTGCGGATCGCCGCCCGGGCGGACGAGGACCCCGCCCTTTGGGATCAGCTGATCTCCGAGATCAACATCGAGGACTCGGTCAAGCTCTACCTCAAGCAGATCGGGTCGGTCCCCCTTCTGGGGCCGGACGAGGAGATCGAGCTGGCCAAGGACGCCACCCAGGGGGACGAGGAGGCCAAGCGCCGGCTGTCCGAGGCCAACCTGCGGCTGGTGGTCTCCATCGCCAAGCGCTACATGGGGCGGGGGATGCAGCTTCTGGACCTCATCCAGGAGGGCAACCTGGGCCTGATGAAGGCGGTGGAAAAATTCGACCACACCAAGGGCTTCAAATTTTCAACTTACGCGACCTGGTGGATCCGTCAGGCCATCACCAGGGCCATCGCCGACCAGTCCCGCACCATCCGCATCCCGGTACATATGGTGGAAAACATCAACCGCCAGATCCGGGTCTCGCGGGAGCTGCTGCAGGAGTACGGCCGGGAGCCCACCCCCTCTGAGATCGCCTACCGCATGAACATCACCGAGGCCCAGCTGGCCCGGATCCTCCGCTACGCCCAGGATCCCGTCCCCCTGGAGACCCCCATCGGCGAGGAGGAGGACTCCACCGTGGGCTCCATCATCAAGGACGAGAACGCCGTGGCCCCCGACGAGGCCGTGGAGGGCTCGCTGGTCCGGGAAAACCTGCTGGAAGTGCTCAGCACCCTGACCCCCCGCGAGGAAAAGGTGCTCCGCCTGCGCTACGGTCTGGACGACGGCCGGCCCAGGACTTTGGAGGAGGTGGGCAAGGAATTCAACGTCACCCGGGAGCGCATCCGGCAGATCGAGTCCAAGGCCCTGCGCAAGCTCCGCCATCCCTCCCGGAGCAAAAAGCTCAAAAACTGATGAAGCTCTCTCCCCGGCTGGCCGCCCTGGCCGGGCTGGTCCCGCCCTGCGGGTATGCCGCCGACATCGGCTCCGATCACGGCCTGCTGCCCGCCTTTTTGCTGGAAAACGGCATCTGCCGGGGCGTTGCGGTCACCGACCTCTCGGCGCCCAGTCTGGAAAAGGCAAAAGACCTCTTCCGAAGGCGGGGGCTTTCGGCCGACTTCGCGGCGGCCGACGGCCTGAAGGGGCTCTCCCGTCCGGCCGACGCCATCGTCATCGCCGGCATGGGCGGGCAGGAGATCATCCGCATCCTGAAGGCCGATCCCGCCCCGGCCCGCTCGGCCGTGCTGGTCCTCCAGCCCATGAAAAACGCCCGGGAACTCCGCCTGTTTCTGACCGGAAACGGCTTCGAGATCACCCGGGAGCGGGTGGCGAGGGAGGGCCGCCGGTTCTACCAGATGTTCGCCGCCCGGGCGGGAGAACAGACCCTCTCCGAGGCCGAACTGTGGTTCGGCCGCCACACCGAAAACACCCCCGAGCTTTCCGCCTTTCTGGACGCCCGGGAACAAAAACTGCGAAACGACATCCGGCGGGCGCCCGGCAATTTACGACTGCGGGCCGAGCTGTCCGCCCTCTGCGAGGTCCGAACATGGCTTACATAGAACAGATCCTCTCGATCGTCGAGACCCTCTCGCCCCCCCGCTACAGCCAACTCTGGCAGCAGGCGGACGGCAGCTACGACAACACCGGGCTCATTCTGGGCGGCTCGGGGGAGACCGGGACCGTCCTGGTCTGCCTGGACCTCTCCGATCCCGTGCTGGACGAGGCCGAAGCGCTGGGGGCGGGCATGATCCTGACCCATCATCCCGCCATCTACCGCGGGGTCAAAACGCTGAACGACCGCTCGGCCGGCGGCAGGCTGCTGCAGCGGGCGGTGCGCATGGGGCTGACGGTGTACTCCGCCCACCTCTCGCTGGACGCCGCCCCGCAGGGGCTGAACGCCTGGTTCGCCGGGCAGTGCGGCCTGCGGGAGGCCCGTCCCCTGAAACAGCTGGAGGACGGCGGCTTTCTGTACCTGGGCGAGGTCGGCCCCATGCCGGCCGGATCCTACGCCGAACAGCTCTCGGCGGCCTTCGGCTGCCCCGTCCGCCGGTCCGCCTGCGAAGGGCAGGTCAGCCGGGTGGCCGTGCTCAACGGCGGGGGCGGGAGCCTGGAATTTGTGCATCTTTGCCTGGAGGCCGGGGCGGACGGCTTTGTGTCCGGCGATTTCGCCCACCACGTCTTTCTGGAGGCCGTCCGGGAAGATCTGGCGGTCTTCGAGATCGACCACTACCACGCCGAGCAGACCTTTGTGCAGACCTGGACCGAGCGGCTGAACGCGCTGGCCGGGGAAGGGGGCGCAAAGGTAACCTTTTTAAAAAGTCAACAAGAGCGCTGTCCGCACCTTCTGTGCGGGGGCGAACGGAGGTAAATATGGATCAGAACATTTTGGACTATCAGCAGCAGGACGGGGTCCTGCGCCGGATCGAGAACGAGCTTCAGAACTCCGAGGAGCGCAAGCGGGCCGCCGCGGCCAAGAGCTTTCTCCTCGAGGGGGAGGAAGTCATCGCCAAGACCGACAAGAAGGCGGGCGATCTGCTGGTCAAATTTCAGAATTTGCAGCACACGCTGGCCGAGTGCGTGCAGATGTCCGAGGAGTATGAAGCCCTGATGAAGGAGTCCAAGGAGGACGAGGACGAGCTGAGCTACCTGAACAAAAAGATCCAGCAGCTGAACGACACCCTGAAAAAGACCGAGCACGAGCTGACCGTGATCTCCCAGCAGATGGAGGAGACCGCCAAGAACTTTGTGGCCTACCGCCAGAAGTTCGGCGCGGCCAAGGAAGAGTACACCAAGAACAAGAAAAAGTACGACGAGCTGAAGGCGGCCAAGGCCGGGGAGATCAAGGCGGTCAAGGAGAAGATGGCCGGCATCGCCAAGGGCGTGGACAAAAAGATTTTGGAGCGCTACCAGGCCGTCCGCAACGACAAGATCTTTCCCGTGCTGGTCCCCCTGAACGGCAACATGTGCGGGGGGTGCAACACAGAGCTGTCCCTGAACGAGATGGGCCGGCTGAAAAACCAGGGCTACATCGAGTGCGACAACTGCAAACGGATCATCTACCAAAAGTGAGGGGCGGAAGGATTGACAAAGCCCCCGCAAACGTGGTAAAATAGAAGGAACCCCAAACGGCGGGACCTCCCGCCTCGGACGGCCCGGCAGCGGGCCGCCTTCCATAAATCAAGACTTCGGAAGAGGAGCAAAAATATGGCAGAAAACAACATCTATCTGACCCAGGCCGGCAAAGAGGACCTGGAGAAAAAGCTGGAAGAGCTGAAAGTGGTCAAGCGCCGCGAGGTGGCCGAAAAGATCAAGGTCGCCCGGGAATTCGGGGACATCTCCGAAAACGCGGAGTACGACGCCGCCAAGGAGGAGCAGGCCATGATCGAGGGGGAGATCCTCGAGATCGAAAACACCCTCCGCTCGGCCGTCATCATCGAGGAGTCCGCCGACACCAACGCGGTCACGGTGGGCAAGCAGGTGCGCATCTATGACTACGAGGACAAGGTGGAGCTGGAGTACCGCATCGTGGGCACCACCGAGGCCGACCTCGAGAAAAACCTGATCAGCAACGAGTCCCCGGTCGGAAAGGCCCTGCTGGGCAAGAAGAAGGGGGCCACCGTCAGCGTGGAGACCCCGGGCGGCCTGCTCAAATTCAAGATTCTGGACATCCAGCAGTAAAGGGGCGGCTATGGAAGAAAACAAGAATCTGCCTCAGAACGAGGATTTGAACGAGATCCTGCGCGTCCGGCGGGAAAAGCTGGCCGCCCTGAACGAGGCGGGGCAAAATCCCTTCTGGGAGGTCCGCTTTGACCGCACCCACCTTTCCTCGCAGATTTTGGCCGACTTCGAGGCCCTGGAGGGCAGGGAGGTGGCCGTGGCCGGCCGCATCCTCTCCCGCCGCCTGATGGGCAAGGCCTCGTTCTGTCACATCCTGGACGGGGCGGGGCAGATCCAGCTCTACGTCCGCTCGGACGAGGAGGGGGTGGACTACCAGGCCTTCAAGGACCTAGACATCGGGGACATCGTGGGGGCCGAGGGCTTTGTGTTCAAGACCCGCACCGGGGAGGTCTCGGTGCACGTCCGGCGGCTGAAGCTGCTCTCTAAGTCCCTGCTGCCCCTGCCCGAGAAGTTCCACGGCCTGAAGGACAACGACACCCGCTTCCGCCAGCGCTACGTCGACCTCATCGCCAATCCCGAGGTCAAGGCCACCTTCGAGATGCGATCCAAGATCATCACCGCCATCCGGGACTGCCTCAATCAGAAGGGCTTCATCGAGGTGGAGACCCCCATCCTGGGCACCCTGGCGGGGGGGGCCGCCGCCCGGCCCTTCATCACCCACCACAACACCCTGGACATCGACATGTACCTGCGCATCGCCCCCGAGCTGTACTTAAAGCGGCTGATCGTGGGGGGATTCGAAAAGGTCTACGAGCTGGGGCGGATGTTCCGCAACGAGGGCATGGACATCAAGCACAACCCCGAGTTCACCATGTTCGAGCTCTACCAGGCCTACGCCGACTACCGCGACATCATGAAGCTGGTGGAGGACCTGTTCGATTACCTGTGCGAAAAGGTGGTGGGCAGCTACGACATCACCTACCAGGGCACGCCGGTCTGCTTAAAGCCCCCCTTCGCCCGCCTGACCATGGAGGAGGCCGTCAGGACCTTTGCGGGGCTGGACTTTTCCGCCCTGTCGGCCGAGCAGGCCGAGGTCGCTTTGAAGGAAAAGGGGCTGGAGGTCGAAAAGGGCAGGAGCTGGGGAGAACTGCTGTATCTGGCCTTTGACCAGCTGGTCGAGGACAAGCTGGTCCAGCCCACCTTCGTGACCGATTACCCCATCGAGGTCTCCCCCCTGGCCAAGCGGAAGAAGAGCGATCCCCGGCTGACCGAGCGGTTCGAGTTCTTCATCACCGGGCGGGAGTTCGGCAACGCCTACTCCGAGCTGAACGACCCCATCGACCAGCGGGAGCGCTTTGTCCGGCAGGCCGCCCTGCGCGCGGCCGGCGACGAGGAGGCCCAGATGATGGACGAGGACTTCGTGACCGCGCTGGAGTACGGCATGCCGCCCACGGGCGGGCTGGGCATCGGCGTGGACCGTCTGGTCATGCTGCTGACCGACAGCTACTCCATCCGGGAAGTCATTCTCTTCCCGACCATGAAGCCCCTCAAAAAGTGAGGAACTTTCGGGGAATAACTTTTCAAGGATCCAGGCATGGACGCAAAGATCACCAAAGCCCGACTCAACGAACACATCAGCTACGACTGGATGAAGTATGTCGCCCTTCTGGCGGGCATCATCTTCCTGCTCTCGCTGATCTTCACCATGGCCTCCAGGGGGCTGACCAAGGGGGAACAGATGGATCTCTACTTTGTGGGGAACACCTTCTACAGCACCTACCTGGACCAGCTCTCCGAGGATCTGGCCGGCTCCCGGGACGAGGGAGGCCCCTACCTTTCGGACAAGGTGCTGGAGGTCTACGCCCAGAGCTTCAACCTGGACGACTCCAACTACCAGCAGGTCTTTTCCACCCGCCTGGCCGCCGGGGAGGGGGACGTGTTTTTTTCCAGCTACTACTACGTGACCTCCTACATCGACCGGGGCAGCACGACCAGCTTCATGTACTGTCTGGGCGATCTGCTCGGGGAGATCGCAAACTATCAGGCTTCCGGGAACGAATATGACCTGCCCGCCGACCTGCGGCAGGTGGATCCGAACGACCCCGAAAGCCTGGGGCTCTTCCAGAGCTATGTGGGCAGGACCTTCTCCGAGGAGGAGCTGCCCGGCGCGGTGGAGGAGGAGAACGCCCGCCGGACCCGGTATGTGGAAAATCTGGTCTGGCTGAACGACTGGCTGACCCAAAACCCCGCCTATGCCTTCCGCTACGCCCGGGGGACGGTCTACAACCAGTACCTCGAGGAATCCGGGTCCGAGGAAGAACCCATGGAGGTCGAGGAGGAAAAGATCTGGGGCATCAGCATGGAGCCCATGATGGCCGAGCTGCGCGCCCGCTTTCTGGCCCTCCCCGCCGACGCCGATGAGGAGGAGGACGAGCGGGTCTACCAGTTTGCGGCCGCCGTCATCGATTTTTCCGGCATGAACGCCCCCTACTTCTACGAAGCCTTCGGGGTGCTGCGCTACCTCATCGACTACTTCCAGGCCGACTGATGAAGGAACGGAGCCGGGGGACCCCCCTGATCGACATGCTGAAGGGCTATCAGCCCTGCCGCGGGCGCTTCCACATGCCCGGGCACAAGGCCTCGCCGGACTTCTGCCGGACCTTTCCGGGGGCGGCATGGGACATCACCGAGCTTCCCTTTTCGGACGACCTGCTGGACGAGAAAGGCTGCATCGCCGAGGCCGAGGAACTGGCCGCCTCCGCTTTTTGCGGGGAGTTCTGCCTCTTTCTGACCGGCGGCACCACGCTGGCCGTGCAGATCATGGTGGGCATGGCCGCCCGCCGGGGGCCGCTGCTGCTGCCCCGAGCCTCCCACCGCTCGGCCTTTGCGGCCTGCGAACTGTTCGGGGCGGAGCCCGTGGTGCTGGAGGCGGAGGAGTGCACCGCCGAGGGCGTGCAAAAAAAGGCCGGAAAGGCGGCCGCCCTGTTGGTGACCGCGCCCGACTACGAGGGGCGGATGGGGGAGGCCCCGGCCATGCTGCGGGCGGCAAGAGCGTGCGGACTTTTGGCCCTGTGCGATCAGGCCCACGGGGCGCACCTGGGCTTTTGCGACCGTCTGCCCGCCGGAGCTGCCGGGATCGCCGACCTGTGGGCGGTGTCCGCCCACAAGACCCTGCCCGCCCTCAACCAGGCCTCCCTGCTGCTGGGCCGGGCGGCCTGGGCCGAGGAAGCCCGGGAATTTCGGAAACTTCTGCACACCACCAGCCCCTCCTATCCCATCCTGGCCTCCCTGGACTATGCCCGGGACTTCATGGAGCGGGAGGGGGGGATCCGGCTGGCCGCCCTGTTGCGCTGGCGGGAGCGGGAGCAGCCCTTCTGGCCGCTGAGGCCGGAACAAAACGAGGACTTTACCAAACTTCGCTTTGACCTCACCCCCTACGGGCTGGAGGAGGCCGAGGTCCGGCGCTGTTTTTCGCAGGCCGGCCTCACTCCCGAGATCCTCTCGGGGGAGGAAGTTCTCTTTCTGCTCTCGGTCTGCGACGGGGAGGAGGACCTGAACAGGCTGTCTGCCGCCCTGCGGGGATTCGGCCCCTTCCGGAAAGTACGGGAGGCCCTTCCGCCCCCCTCCGGGCGGCCGGAGAAGGCCTTCGCCTTTCTGGACCGCGATTTCGGGCGGGAATTTGTCCCCCTGGCCGATTGCGAAGGAAGGGCGGCTGCCTGCAACGTGGGTCTGTACCCCCCCGGCCGCCCCGTCCTGCTGCGGGGAGAGCGGTTCGACCGGCCCCGGGTGGAATACCTGCTGCGCAACGCCGGCCGCCTGTTCGGGGGAACCCCGGAGGCCGTCCCCGTGCGAAGGGAAGACTGACCCTTCCGGAACTTTTCAAGGACATGGCCATCATCGGGGCAGGGGCGACGGTCCCCGAAAAGCGTGTTTGGTGAAGGGTCGAAGTTGAGTCAAAGTCCTGAATGCGGCGCGGCGAACGGAAGATCGGAAAGGCCGCCGAAGGACGGGAGCCGCCGCGCTTTTAAAAGAGAAAACGGGATCCGGGGTTTCCGGACGCGATACGGCCGGGATCTTTGGCCGGAGGAATCGGAACATGAAAGGGTTTGTGACCTTTGAGGGATGCGAGGGCGTGGGCAAGAGCACGCAGATCCGCCTCCTTCGGGAATATCTGGAAGGGGAAAAAAAGGACTTTGTGCTGACCCGGGAGCCGGGCGGTTCCCGGCTGGCCGAAAAGATCCGGGCGGTCATTCTGGACGCCGGAAACGCCGAGATGTGCGACCCCTGCGAGGCCCTGCTGTATGCGGCCGCCCGGGCCCAGCACCTGCACGAGATCATCATTCCCGCCCTGAAGGCGGGCAAACTGGTCATCTGCGACCGCTACACGGACAGCACCTATGCCTACCAGGGCTTTGCCAAGGGGCTGGGGCGGGCCTGGATCGACGAGCTGAACCGCCTCTCGGTGGGGGAATACACCCCCGAACTGACGATCTTTTTAGACCTCGACCCCACGTCCGCCTTTGCCCGCAAGGGGGGACGGGACGAGGGGGACCGGCTGGAGATGCTGGGCGCCGACTTCCACAAAAAGGTCTACCAGGGCTACCTGCTTTTGGCCGAACGGGATCCCGAGCGCTTTGTGCGGGTGGACGCCTCGGGCAGCAAGCAGCAGACCCACGAAAAGGTGCTGACCCTGCTGCGGGCGCGGGGACTGATCTAGCCTTCGGCCCTGCGATCGGTCCAGGATCGGGTAGGGACGGAGAGAGGAGGAAGAGGGCCGAAAAGCGCCGGGCCGTCGGCCTGAAAACGGTCCCGTCGGGCGGCCCGATCATTTGAAAAATAAACGCGGAGTCTTGAGCGGCTCCGGAAGGGGAAGGATATGAAACTCATCATGGCGGTATTGTCCGGGGACGACGGAAAGGCGGTCATCGACCAGCTGATCAAAAAGGGATTCTCGGTCACCCGCATGGCCACCACGGGCGGCTTTTTAAGGACCAAAAACACCACCATCCTAAGCGGCGTACGCAACGAGCGGCTGGAGGAGGCCCTGGCGGTCATCCGGGACAACTGCAAGACCAAAAAGTACGCGGTGGCCGCCAACACCGACCTGATCGCCGGCGCCACGCAGGTGGCCACCGGCATGCCCTCCGAAGTCCAGCTGGGGGGCGCCAGCGTCTTTGTGCTGGACATCGAACGCTTCGAAAAGTACTGACAGGCCCTTAGGCCGGAACCCCGCCATCGCGGGCGGGAGGGAGCGCACCATGGACCCCATTTTTTCCCTCATCGAACGCACACCGGCCTTTGCCGTGCTCTCCTCCGACATCGGAGGGGGGCGGCTGGGGCATGCCTATCTGTTCGCGGGGGACGAGGTCAGCGCGGAGGCGATCATGTTGCTGGGCGCGGCCAGGGCCCTCTGCCCGGAGGGCGGCTGCCAAAAATGCGCCACCTGCCGCCGCATCCTGGCGGGGATCCACCCCGACGTTCTGTCCTTCCCCGAGGGGGGCAAGTACACGGCCGAGGGCATGGAGGCTTTGATCGCCGAGATCTACCGCCGGCCCACCGAGGGGGAGAAAAAGTTCCTGCTCTTAAAGGGCGCGGACTCCATGAACCTGACCTGCCAGAACAAGTTCTTAAAGACCCTGGAGGAGCCTCCGGGCGACTGCCATCTCTTTCTGGGGGCCGCCCGGGAGGACGCGCTGCTGCCCACCGTGCGCTCCCGGGTGAGGAGGCTGGAGATCCCTCCATTTTCGGCCGAGCAGCTGCTCCCCTTTGCCCGGGCGGTCTGCCGCCCGGAGGAGGCCGAACTGTTCGCGGCCCTTGGCCAGGGCAGCCCCTCCGAGGTCAGAAAGCTGGCGGAGGGGCGGGGGCGGGAGCTGTTCGAGCTGGCCCTCACCCTGCTCAACCGCTGCCGAAAGGTGGAGGACGCCGCCTATTTTTCGGGGGAGCTGGCCGCCCGGAAGGAGGATTTTCTTCCCCTGTGCGACATCCTTTCCCTGCTCCTGTCCGACGCCCTGAAGGAACACTGCGGGGCGGAAGGCCAGATCAAGGGGCTGACCGCCGAGCAGAACCGGTGGAAAAAGCAGTTTTCCAACGCCGCCCTCGCCGAGATCATCCGGGTGATCAAGGATTGCAGGAAGCGGCTGACCTACAACGCGGGCTTTGCCTACACGGCCGACGCCCTGCTCTTTGCCCTGGTCCGGGGGCGCAGCTGACGGACGGAGGAAGTGTCTATGCAAACAATCATCGGAGTCCGGTTCCGGCCGGTGGGAAAGATCTACTATTTCGAGCCCGACGAGCAGTCCTACGAGTTCGGGGACGGCGTCATCGTGGAGACCGCCCGGGGGGTGGAGTTCGGCAGGATCGCCGTGCCCCCCAAGGAGGTGGAGGACAAAAACGTCCCCCAGCCCCTCAAGCGGGTCATCCGCAAGGCCGACGGGCGGGACTATGCCCAGCTGGAGCGCAACCGGGCCAGGCGGCCGGAGGCCATGAAGGCCGCCAGGGAGCGGGTGGCCCGCCACAATCTGGACATGAAACTGGTGGACGCCGAGTTCACCTTCGACGGCGCCAAGGTCATCTTCTATTTCACTTCGGACAACCGGGTGGACTTCCGGGAGCTGGTCAAGGATCTGGCCGCGCATTTCCGCATCCGCATCGAACTGCGGCAGATCGGCATCCGGGACGAGACCAAAATGAAGGGAGGCCTGGGCCCCTGCGGCCGGCCCTGCTGCTGCGCCTCCCATCTGGCGGACTTTACCAGGGTGTCCATCAAAATGGCCAAGACCCAGGGCCTGTCCTTAAATCCCGGCAAGATCTCCGGGCTGTGCGGCCGGCTGATGTGCTGCCTGGCCTATGAAAACGAGCACTATGCGGTCTCCGCCAAGCAGATCCCCCCCGTGGGAGCGGAAGTCCAGACCCCGGACGGCAAGGGCCGGATGGTCTCGGTCAACCTGCTCAAAATGACGGGCCGGGTCAAGCTGGAAAAGGAGGGCGGCCTGTTCGAGTTCAAGGAGTACCCCGCCGCCGACCTCAAGGGAAAGCGGGCGATGGCCGAGGAGGCCGCCCGTCAGGAGGAGGAGCACGACGAGGAGCTGCGGGCCCTGCTGGACGAGCCGGAGGAGTCCGGCGAAAGGCCGGAGCCCCAGAAGCCCCGGCGGGAGCAGGAGCGCAAAAGGCCGGAGGAGGGCCGCCGCAGAGAGCGGGAGGGCAAAAAGCCCCGCCCCGAGCGGAAGGACGACCGTCCCCGGGAGGGCCGCCAGCGGACCGAGGCCCAGGGCGCCCGTCACGAGGGAAACAGGCCGAACGAACCCAGGAGGGAGAAGGCTGCGGAACCCAAGACGGATAGGACGGAGTTTCACGGCGGCTTCATCGGCCGCGCCGAGGGCTCCGGGCAGAGCGAACCCAGGCGGGAGAAGACTGCGGAACCCAAGGCGGAGAAGACGGAGTTCCGCGGCGGCTTTATCGGCCGCGCCGAGGGATCCGGACAGAGCGAACCCAGGCGGGAGAAGGCTGCGGAACCCAAGGTAGAAAAGACGGAGTTCCACGGCGGCTTTATCGGCCGCGCCGAGGGATCCGGACAGAGCGAACCCAGGCGGGAGAAGACTGCGGAACCCAAGGCGGAGAAGACGGAGTTTCACGGCGGCTTCATCGGCCGCGCCGAGGGATCCGGACAGAGCGAACCCAGACGGGAAAAGCCTGCGGAACCCAAGTCGGAGAGGACAGAGTTCCACGGCGGCTTTATCGGCCGCGCCGAGGGATCCGGACAGAGCGAACCCAGGAGGGAGAAGGCTGCGGAATCCAAGGCGGAGAAGACGGAGTTTCACGGCGGCTTTATCGGCCGCGCCGAGGGCTCCGGGCAGAGCGAACCCAGGCGGGAGAAGTTCGCGGAACCCAAGGCAGAAAAGACAGAGTTCCACGGCGGCTTTATCGGCCGCGCCGGGGGAGAACCGCCCAAGGCGGAGGCCCAGCCCCAGACCCGGGGCGGCGACCGCTGGAGCGGACTGGCCGACCGGATGGGCGGCGGGGAGGAGGCCGGCAAAGAGGAAAAAATTGAGCCGACCCCTCAAAACACTTGAACAAATTCCGGAATTGTGCTAAAATAAAGGAAAACAGTTTAGGAGGATTTACCCATGGCCTATAAGATCAGCGACGAGTGCATTTCCTGCGGCTCCTGCGCCGAGAACTGCCCGGTGTCCTGCATCAAGGAAGGGGCCGATCACTACGAGATCAACCCCGACGAGTGCATCGAGTGCGGCGCCTGCGCCGACAACTGCCCGGTCAACGCCATCTCCAAGTAAGGCGCCCGGCAAATCAAAGACCTTCGAAAGCCCCCGAGAACGCCTTCTCGGGGGCTTTCTTCTAGGCAGAGGCAGCCGGATCGGACGGCAAACGGCGCCGAGGCCGGAACTCTCTGCCAAAAGAGCGGCCCGGAAGAAGCGGAGAGGGAAAAAATTGTCTGCCGGCGCCTTGACAGACGGACTTTTGCATGGTATAATAGAAAAAATCACAGGAGGACGCGGGCATGAGCGGAGCAGACCAAAGGGAAGGGCAAAGAAAAGAGCGGCCGGACACCGGGCCGGCCAGAAGGTTCATCCGGGCCTACAACGTCACCGACGCTTTTTTGCGCAAAAAGTACGGGATCGAGCTGCACGTCGGCTTTTCGGAGGCGGTGCGGCGGTGCGCCAAACTCTCGCCGGCGGTGGCGGCGGTCTCGGCCAAATTGCAGGACTATGCCCGGCTGCGCAACGCCATCGTGCACGGCGGCGACCGGGAGGAGATCATCGCCGAGCCCCACCTCGACGTCGTGGAGGACTTCGAGCACATCGCCGAGCTTCTGCAGCGCCCGCCGCTCTGCATGGAGACGGTGGCCAAGCGCCCCCTCTGCCTGGACGTCGGCACCGCCTTGAAGGAGGCCGTCATGAAGATCGAGCGGACCGGATTTTCCAATTTTCCGGTCACCGAGCAGGGGAAGCTGGTGGGCATGATCTATCCCAAGCTCATCGTGGAGGGGCTGGCCGTGGCTTTGGCTCGGGGGGTGGAGGCCGAAGCCTTTCTGTCCCGCCCGGTGGAGGAGCTCTGCCGCCGGGACATGGGCAGAAGTTTTGCGGTCTGCGACACGGGGACGGACGTCACCGCCGTGCTGGAACTGTTCGAGCGCAACAAAAAGCTGCTGGCCGTGGTGCTGACCCGGGACGGAAAGATCGGCCAGCGCCCGGAGGGCATCGTCACCGTGGCCGACACGCTGGAGATCAACAACATGCTGGAGGCCTACCTGTGAAAGAGAAGGACGGGCAGCTTCTTTCCTATCGCTCCCGAAAGACGGCGGGGGAGTTCAAGGCCTGCCTGCCTTCGACTGAACAACGGCATTTTCTGCTGAAAGACAGAGGCGGAAAACTGTTTGGGCCGGTCAAATGTTGATGATCGATCAAATCGATCATACTGTAACAAAAAGGGAACGGATCCCGCGGGGGATCCGTTCCCTTTGTCATGTTCAAAGACCGGGCCGGGGCCGGGAAAAGCGATCAGGGCCTCAGCGCAGAATGTTCACAAGATCGGCCGGGTTTTCGGCCAGGCGGTCGGCGCCGGCGGCCTCCAGTTCGGCCCGGCTGCCGTAGCCGTACAGCACCCCCACCGAAAAAAGGCCGTGGGCTTTGGCGCCCAGGATGTCGTGCTTCCGGTCCCCGATCATCACCGAGTCGGCCGGGGAAAGGGAAAAGGCGTCCAGCGCGCAGCGGATGACTTCGTCCTTGCGGGAGCGGCTGCCGTCCAAGGTGGCGCCCGTCAGTCCCTCGAAAAAGGGAGACAGCCCGAAGCGGTCCAGGATGCGTCCGGCAAAGACCTCGGGCTTGGCGGTGGCCACATACAGCTTTTTTCCCGCCCTTTTCAGGGCCTCCAGGGCCTCCGGGATCCCGGGGTAGACCTCGTTTTCAAACAGCCCCTTGTCCGAAAAATAGGCGCGGTAGATCTTGACCGCCCTCTCCGCGTCGGCCCGGCTGAAGCCGTAAAATTCCATGAAGGAGTCGATCAGCGGCGGGCCGATGAAGGCCGAAAGCGCGGCCCGGTCGGGTTCGGGGATCCCGAAGGCGGCCAGCGCGGAAATGACGGATCTGGAGATGCCCTCGTAGGGGTCGGTCAGCGTGCCGTCCAGATCAAACAGAAGATTTTTCGGCGAGGGAGTCTGGGCGGAAAAAGCCGGGCACATCACAGTTCGTATTCGTCCACGATCTCCCCGATCATCAGGGTGTGGAGGTCGTTTTTCTGATACCACCGCTCCCGGATGTCGGCGGGCAGGGCGCTCTTTTCCAGGGTGGTCTGGTAGGCCACTTTGCACTCGATCACCAGACAGTCCGCGACGGCGGGCGCGTCGATCTGCCGGCAGGGGAGGGCCTTTAAGCCGGTCAGGGCAAATTTGTCGGTGTCCCGGCCGCTCTTGCTCCCGCAGACGGCCAGCTCCTTTTTGCGGTCGGACTTGGGGATGCAGACGGCATAGCAGCCGGTCTTCTGGATGAGGTCAAAGGTGTGGCGGGTGGTGCGGACGGGGGCCAGAAAGACGGGCTTTCCCCACATCACTCCGGTCATGCCCCAGCCCATGGTCATGACGTTGCGCTCGCCCTCTCCGCCCGAGGTCAGAAAGACCCCGCCCGAAGTCAGGCACTGTTCCAACTGCTGCTGAAATTTCATGAAAAACTCCCGGGGCGCCCCGCAGAGACCGCCTGACGGCCCAGCCCGCCTGCCCCTCGGCAGGACCTTCCCGGAAGTCGCAGACGAATGGGAAAGACCGCGGCTCCGTGCGGCGTCGCCTCAACAAAAAATATTTGTCCCTATTATACTCCAAACGCTTGCAAAAAGCAAACACTTCTGCTAAAATAAAGAACGGCAGGCCCCTTCCGCCGGAAGGGATCTCCTGCAGGTGTCGGCTCACCCTGCAAAATCAAAAAACCGAGGTATTTTTTCATGAAAAAATTCACCCTGAAGCAGCTGGCCCTCTCCGCGCTCATCGCGGCGCTCTATGTGGCGCTCACCGTTCCCCTGGGCGGACTGGCCTCCGACTACTTCATCAACGTCCGCCCGGCCGAAGCGCTCACGCTTCTGCCCGTTTTTTTTGTGGAGGCCGTACCGGGACTTGCCGTCGGCTGTCTGCTGGCCAACCTGCTGACCGGGGCCACCGCCATGGACGTCATCCTGGGGGCGGTCATCACCCTGGTCGCAGCCGTCCTGACCCGGCTGGTCAGAAAGCCCCTGATCGGCGGCCTCTTCCCGGTGGTGCTGAACGCCCTGGGCCTGCCCCTGATCTGGATGTTTTCCGGGGGCGCAACGGGGTATTGGACCATGGCGCTGTCCACCCTTTTGACCCAGAGCGTCTGGGTGTACGGGCTGGGGATCCCCCTCTGTCTGGCCGTCCGCCGCTCCCGCTTTCTGATGCGCTTTGCCACTTCTTTCCAAAGGGAAAAGGAGCCGGCCGGGGAAGAGCCGGCGCCCTCAGACAGTCAGCCCCGCGGGGTCTGACCGAGCCCAAAAAATCCGGCATGATCTTCAAGATGACCTTCCTCCCGAGCCGGGGCGGAAGGTTTTTTTTGTCCGGGCTTTCGAAAACCTTTACAAGGCGGGGGGAATGTGGTATAATTGGGACAAAACCACTGTGGGAGGAGGTCCCATGAAAGATCTTTTGCAGCTGCTGAGATCTCCGGAGACGGACAAGTACCGGAGCATCCCGTTCTGGAGCTGGAACAATCTGCTGGACAAGGAGGAGCTGGTCCGCCAGCTCGAGGAGATGAAGGCCGCCGGCATCGGCGGCGCCGTCCTGCACGCCCGCCTCGGCCTGCGCACCGAGTACCTCTCCGAGGACTGGTTCGCCTGCATGGCCGCCTGTCTGGAGGCCGCCGGCCGGCTGGACATGGAACTGTGGATCTACGACGAGAACGGCTGGCCCTCCGGCTTTGTGGGGGGCAAACTGCTGGAAAACCCCGAGTTCCGGGCCCAGTTTCTGCGCTATGAGATCCGGGATGCCTTCGATCCCGAGGCCCTGGCCGTCTATGCCCTGGACGAAAAGGGGAACGCCCGCCGGCTGAAGGAGGGGGAAGGGGCCGGGGAATATCACTGCGTTTACCTGCATACCAGCCCTGCCAACACCGACATCTTAAATCCCGACGTGGTCTCGGCCTTCATCGCGGAGACCCACGAAAAGTACTACGCCCGCTTTGGCGATCAGTTCGGCAAGACCCTGCGCGGCTTCTTCACGGACGAGCCGCAGTACTACCGCTACGAGACGCCCTACACCCGCATGCTGGTCCCGGCCTTCCGGGAACGTTACGGCGAGGACGTGCTGGACGGCCTGGTCTATCTGTTCCGGGACGACGAGGCCTCCCGGACCTTCCGCTACCGCTACTATGCCCAGCTGAACCGGCTGTACACCGAAAATTACTACAAGCGGCTCTACGACTGGTGCACCGCGCACGGCTGCCAGCTGACCGGGCACAGCGTGGAGGAAAACCGACTTTACACCCAGATGTGGGGGGGCGCGGGCGCCATGCCCAGCTACGAGGTCGAGCATATGCCGGGCATCGACTGGCTGGCCCGGGGGATCGACTGCGAGATCTCGCCCAAGCAGGTGGCCAGCGTGGCCGCCCAGACCGGCAAACCCTTCATCCTGACCGAGACCTTCGGGTGCAGCGGCTGGGACGCCACCCCCAGGGAACTCAAGAACATCGCCCAGTTTCAATATATCTACGGGGTCAACCGTATGTGCCAGCACCTGACCAGCTACTCGCTGGCCGGCCAGGGCAAGCTGGATCATCCGCCCTGCTTTTCTCACCACATGGTCTGGTGGGAGGACTACAAGGTCTTCAACGACTACTTTGCCAGGCTTGGCTGCCTCGTCGGCAGCACCCGGGAACAGTCCGGCGTGGGCGTTCTCCATCCCATGCGGGACATCTGGCTGCACTATGACCGCCAAAAGGACGCCGAGAGCGTCCGCGACGTCGAGGGCCGCTTTGACGATCTGGTCCGGGATCTGACCGACCGGAGCATTCCGCATCAGTACCTGGACGAGACCGTTCTTGAGCATCTCGGCAGGGTGGAGGGGAAGACCCTGAAGGTGGGCCATTGCGCCTACGACACGGTGCTGGTCCCCGAGATGGAGGCCGTGGCCCCCAAAACGGCCGAGCTCTTGCGGGAATTTGTCCGGGCCGGCGGCAGGCTTTGCCTGCTGGGCGGGGATCCCAAAGTGGCCGACGGCATGAAGGAATTTGCCGGGCTGAAAGGCAATCTCTCCTACGAGCGGCTGTGTGCGGGCTTTGACTGCCCGGTGGAAAAGCCCGGACAGGTGCTGGTCAACTTCCGGGAGGAGGGAAAGCTGGTGCTGGCCCTCAACACCGGGGATCCCTGCCGGATCGGCCTGAAAAAGGATTACGTCCGCCTGGATCTGGAGGGGCTGACCGAGGCCCCCGTCGGCCGGGAGCTGGCGCTGGACCGCTACGAGCTGGCCGTACTGCTCGAAAAGGGACCGGCCGCGGGCGGGGAGCCCGATCTTACGGAAGCCGCCGAGACCGATCTGACCGACCGCTTCGTCATGACCGCGCACGACCCCAACAACCTGACTTTGGATCTCATCACCTATTCCAAGGACGGCAAAACTTTCGGCCCGCCGCGGTACGTCTACGCCGCCTCGGAGGAGCTGATCAAGGCCGAATACCGCGGAAAACTCTGGGTGCGCTATGCCTTTACCTGCGGCGAGGGGGTGGAAAAGCTGACCCTGCGGGCCGAGAAGGCGCAGGGTCAGATCACGGTCAACGGCAGGCCGCTGGAACTGAAGAAGAGCGACTTCGACCTGCTGTTCGTGGAGGGCGAATTTGTCCCCGTCCCGGGGGAGAACTTCATCGTCCGGGAGCTGGACTACGTGCAGGCGGACGATCTGAATTTCATCCTCTACGACCCCATGGCCACCGAGAGCCTCCGGAACTGCCTGACCTACCAGACCGAGATCGAACCCATGTACCTGCGGGGAGACTTCACCGTGGACCGGGACCGCTGCCTGCGGCCGGCCGGGGGAAAGGTGGGCGTCACCGACATCCAGGAGCAGGGCTATCCCTACTTCGGGGGGAAGATGCGCTTTGCCGGCGAGACCGACTTCGAAGGGGGGAGAGCCTTCCTCCGTCTGAGCGGGCGCTTCATGACCGCGGATCTGAAAGTCAACGGCCGGCCGGCCGGGACCTTTGTGCTGAACGAGCGGATGGAGATCACGCCCTTCCTCGTCCGGGGCAGAAACACGCTGGAGCTGACCCTGAAGTCCAGCCTCCGCAACACCTTCGGCCCCCATCACTTCAAGCCGGATCCCGAACCCCTGGCCGTCTCGCCCTTCAACTTTACCCTGCTGGGCACCTGGCAGGACGGGAACTCGCCCTACTTTACGCCCGATTACCAGATCGTCCCCTTCGGCCTGAACGCCGTCACGCTGGAGATCCGGAAGTAAGATCGGAAATTGCCCCGGAAGCATCGCTTCCGGGGCTTTTCGTGTTTAAAGGGGCCTTGATGAAAGGCTGCGGGAAACAGGGGTTGTCCCGATGTGTTCCGGGAGGGGTGGAAAAAATTTGAAAAAATTTTCGGACCATTCAATAAAAGGGCTTGCTGAAGTGTTTAATGAGCGAAACAGGGACGGGGATCCCGATGGGGGTCCCTGAAAAAGTCCCGTCAAGGAGGAAAACATCATGAAAAAGACACTTTGTTCGCTGGCCGTGGTCATGGTCATGCTGATGTCGGCAGCAGCCGCCTTTGTGGGCTGCGGAGAGCCTGCCGAGGCTGAGACCCTGATGACCGTGAACATCAACCCCAGTGTGGAGTTCACGCTGGACAAGGACAACAAGGTGGTCAGCGTGGCCGGCCTCAACGATGAGGGCGAAATGCTGATCGTGGGCGAGGCCTTCGTGGGCAAGACCGCCGAGGAGGCCGCTCAGCTGGTGGTGCAGATCGCCACCGAGACCGGCTATCTGGTCAAGGGCAGCCTGACCGTCAGCCCCAACACCGTGGAGATCTCGGTCACCGCCGACACCGACCGCATCGAAGAGATCTACAACCAGGTCGAGGCCGCCGTGGAGGCCAAATTCGAGGCACTGGATATCGACGGCGTGGTGGAGCAGGGCGAGGCCATGACCAAGGAGGCTCTGGTGGCCCTGGCCCAGACCATGGGCACCGAGTACACCGTGGACGAGCTGAACGGCATGAGCATCCCGCAGCTGTGCCGGGTCATCAGCCTCTGCCGGCTGGAGACCGCCGACCTGTTCGGTCAGGCCCTCGAGGACGCCTATTACCAGATGAAGAACTACAAGTTCGCCCTCACCGAGTACGAGGAGACCGCCAAGGTCATCGACGCCGCCGACTCGGCCTACCAGACCTTTAAGGAGGGCTACGACAAACTGCTGGCTGCCTATCAGGATCTGATCAAGGCCGTGGAACAGGCCCGCTACAACAATCTGATCGATTCCGAGAGCGCCTACCAGAAGGCTCTGGCCGAACTGGCCGCCAAGAAAAACGAGCTGATCGAGGACCGTGCGGCCGCCGCGCAGATCACCGACGAGGCGACCAGACTGATGGCCGAGGCCGCCCTGAAAGCCAAAGAAACGGCGGTGGAGCTCGCCGAAGCCGCCCTGAGTACGGCCGGAGATCTGGCTAATTCCGCCATCGACGTGGCTGTGGCCGCGCTGGAAAAGGGACAGCAGGCTCTGGTCGACTTCCGGGAAACTCTGCCCGAGGAGATCAAGACCGAACTGAACGAGAAGGCGCAGGAGATCGAGGACAAGGCCAACCAGGCCAAGGATAACTTCTTTGCCGAGTTCGAGGCCGCCCATGCCGCCGACATCGCCGCCGCCAAGGCCGCCCTGCAGGCCCGCAAGGACGCCTTGAAGCAGGCCATTGCCGAGGGCTGAAAAATCCGAACAAACAGGAGCGCCTGTCCCATGCGGACGGGCGCTCTGCTCTTTTGAGGCTCTCTGATCTTTGAAGCGGGATAAACGGGCCGGGGAGGACCTCCTGAAAGATCCGAAGCCTTTCCCTGAAGGTCCGCCGGGCGGCAAAGGAAGGGCGTCCTTCCGAAAGCGCCAAAACATTTCCCTCAAAACACTTGTCGGGCCGTCCGGAATGTGCTATAATAAAATAAATATCTTTTCACACAGCGCCTTTGAAGGGGCGCGGGGAGCCGAAATGGAGCGTTACGCGGTTTTGGGCCATCGCATCGGGCACAGCATGTCGCCTTTTTTGCACGGCAGACTGTTCGAGCTTGCCGGGAGAAAGGCGGAGTATCAGAAGCTGGACTGGCCGGCCGAGGAGATCGGGCGGCGGATCGGGGAGCTGTTCGCGCTGGACGGGTTCAACGTCACCATGCCGCACAAGGTGGAGATCATCCCCTGTCTGGACGAGCTGGACGCTTCCGCGGCCAAATACCAGTCGGTCAACGTGGTCCGCTGCGGGGCCAAGAAGGTGGGCTTTAACACCGACGCCTACGGATTTTTGAAGTCCCTGGAGATGCTGGGGGCCAAAACAGACGGCCGCACCCTGCTGCTGGGGCTGGGCGGCGTGGGCCGGACCTTTGCCCGGGAGTGCCTGGACGCCGGGGCCGATCTGACCGTGACCGTGCTGCCGGGGGACAGACAGGCCGAGGCCGCCGCCGGGGAGCTGCGCGCCCGCAGCGGCCGGGATTTTTGCCTGACCACCCTGGACCGGGCCGAGGGGCATTTTGATCTGATGATCAACGCCACCCCGGTCGGCATGTTTCCCAAGACCGCTCAAAGCCCGGCCGGCGAGGAACTGATCGCCCGGACCGACCGGGTCTTCGACGCCGTCTACAATCCCGAGCATACCCTGCTTTCCAGACTGTGCGAGCAGGCGGGAAAACCCTGCCTGACCGGCATGCCCATGCTGGTCTTCCAGGCCGTCAAGGCGCATGAGATCTGGTACGGGGCCGAATTTTCCCCCGAGCAGATCCGGACGGTGATCCGGGACTGCAATGAATTTATGGGAGCGCACTTTTCCGCATGAAAAACATCGTTCTTTACGGCTTCATGGGGGCGGGCAAGTCCTACCTTGCCGTCCGCCTGGCCAAAAAACTGAAACTGCCGGTCTGGGAGGCCGACGAGATGATCGCCGCCCGGGAAAATGCCAGCATCCCCGAGATCTTCGCCCACAAGGGGGAGGAGTACTTCCGGGAGGCCGAACAAAAGCTCTGCGCCGATTTTGCCAGGCAGAACGGGGCGGTGCTGTCGGCGGGCGGGGGCATGATGACCCGTCCCAAGTGCCGGGCCGCCCTGAAAAACTGCGTCAAGATCTTTCTGGATTTGCCGTTCGAGACCTGCTACGGCCGCATCGCCGGGGACCAGAACCGGCCGGTGGCCCGCATCAACAGCAAGGAGGAGCTTGCGGCCCTCTACAAAAAGCGTCGGGCCGTCTATCTGAAGTGCGCCGATCTGGTGGTCTCCGAGGTCTATTCGGGGGAACGGATCAAAAAGATCCGGGAATTTTTGCAAAACGACTGAAAAACGATTGACAAGAGGGGGAAGAATAGTTTAAAATTGAAGAAAACTTCCGTTGGGGAGTCTGACAGATGAAACAGTTTTTCGCAAAGGGCTTTTATTTTGGCTTTAGCGGCTCGTTCTTTTATTTTGGAACGGCCGGTTTTCCCATACAAAAATAGCCCTTATGTGAGATCCGTTTTTATCCCTGTGAGCGATCGGCGTTTCTGTAAGGAGCGCCGATTTTTTTTATCCCGAAAATTCTACCCCGAAAAAAGGAGAACCTGAGATGAACCGAAAACTGCTGGTACTGAACGGACCCAATCTGAACCTGCTCGGAAAGCGGGAGCCGGACGTCTACGGCGGACAGACGCTGCCGAAGATCTGCGACCGGGTGGCCGCTTATGCCTGGGAGCGGGGGCTTTCGTGCGAGTTTTACCAGACCAATCACGAGGGGGAGCTGATCGACCGCATCCAGGCCGCGGACGGGGCCTTTGACGGCGTCATCCTGAACGCCGGGGGCTACACGCACTACTCCGTGGCCCTCCGGGACGCCATCGCGGCCGTTCAGGTGCCGGTGGTGGAAGTCCACCTTTCCAACATCTTTGCCCGGGAGGACTTCCGCCGGGTCTCGGTGATCGCCCCGGTCTGTGCGGGGAGCATCTCGGGATTCGGGGCGGACGGCTACCTGCTGGCCGTCGAGGCGCTGGCGCTCCGTCTGGAGGGGGCGGAAAAAGAGGACTTAAAAAGCGAGGGCAACGGGGGACGGAGGTAAAAGTTATGGTCATCGTCGTCAAGGGGACCAGAAAAAATCCCCAGGTACAGGAGCTGATCGACTGGATCGAGCAGCGGAACATCAGCGTGCAGGCCACCGAGGGCACCCAAAAGACCATTCTGGGCCTGGTGGGGGACACTTCGGTCCTGGATATCGACACCGTCAAGACCTTTCCGGTGGTCGAGGACGTCAAGCGCATCCAGGAGCCCTACAAGCGGGCCAACCGCAAATTCCACCGGGAGGACACCGTGGTGGAGGCCGGGGGCGTCCGGCTGGGCGGGGGAAACTTCCAGGTCATCGCCGGCCCCTGCTCGGTGGAGAGCGAGGAGCAGATGTGCGGCATCGCCCGGGAGGTCCAGGCCGCCGGCGCCCGTCTGCTGCGGGGGGGCGCCTTCAAGCCCCGCACCTCGCCCTATGCCTTTCAGGGGCTGAAGGCCGAGGGCATCGAATACCTGACCGAGGCCGGGCAGATGTGCAAAATGCCCATCGTCACCGAGATCATGAGCGCCTCCGACCTCGAGCTCTTCCATGACGTGGACATCATTCAGGTGGGGGCCCGCAACATGCAGAACTTTGCCCTGCTGCGGGAGCTGGGCAAACAGAGCAAACCCGTGCTCTTAAAGCGCGGCCTGGCCAACTCGCTGGAGGAGCTTCTGATGAGCGCCGAGTACATCATGGCCGGGGGCAATCCCAACGTCATTTTGTGCGAGCGGGGCATCCGCACCTTCGAAACTTCCACCCGCAACACCCTGGACATCTCGGCCGTGCCGGTGCTCAAAAAGCTGACCCATCTGCCCGTGGTGGTGGACCCCAGCCACGCCAGCGGCCATTCCGCCCTGGTCGAGCCGTTGGCCCTGGCCGCGGTGGCCGCGGGGGCGGACGGCCTGATGATCGAGGTGCACAACCAGCCCCAGAAGGCCCTCTGCGACGGGGCGCAGTCCCTGGACTGCGGGCAGTTTGCCGCCCTCATGAAAAAGATCACCGCCCTGCGGGCGCTGGTGACCTCGTTCGGGGCGGAGGAGGAAAGGGTATGAGATTGGAGATCCGCACCGATCCGCCCAGCGAGGTGATCTTCGGCCCGGCCGACTTCGGCCTGCTGGCCGCCCGCCACCGGAAGGTGGCCGTGGTGACCGACCGCAATCTGGAAAAACTGTACGGCGGCCGCTGGCGGGAGGAACTGAAAAAGGCCGGCCTGCCCGAGCTGCTGTTCGCCTTCGAGCCTGGGGAGGCGCACAAGACCCCCCGCACGCTGGAGGAGATCTGGGACTTTCTGGCCCGCAGCGGCCTTACCCGGTCGGACGCGGTGCTGGCCGCGGGCGGAGGGATCGTCAGCGACGTTGCGGGATTTGCGGCCGCCACCTTTTTGCGGGGGGTGGCCTGCTACAACCTGCCCACCACCCTGCTCGCCATGGTGGACGCGGCGGTGGGGGGCAAGACCGGGGTCAACCTGCCCCAGGGCAAAAATCTGGCCGGATGCTTTGCCCAGCCCAGGGCGGTGTGGGCGGACCTCGGCTTTCTGGACACCCTGCCCGAAGCGGAGTGGCAGAACGGCCTGGGGGAGATCGTCAAGTACGGCTGCATCGCCTCGGAGGCGCTCTTTGAGCGGCTGAGCCGCCCGGATTGGCGGGAGGAACTCTCCCAGATCGTCTTCGACTGCCTCTGCATCAAGCAGGAGGTGGTGGAGGCCGACCTTCTGGACGGGGGGCTGCGGCAGCTCCTCAATTTCGGCCACACCCTGGGCCACGCCATCGAGAAGGAGAGCGATTTTACCCTGCCGCACGGGGCGGCCGTGGGGATCGGCATGGTGCTGATCACCCGCTTTTCGGAGGAAAAGGGACTGACCGAGCCGGGCACCGCCGCAAAGATAGAGGCCATGCTCTCCTCCTTCGGGATGCCGACCTCCTTCCCCGAGAGCCGGGAAAAGCTGTTCGCGGCCGCCGCCTCGGACAAAAAGCGGCGGGGGGACCGCTTCACCCTGGCCCTGATCTCCCGCATCGGCCACGGCTTTTTGCAGGAGTTCGACCGGGAGGAGCTGGCATGAAGGCCCTGATCCATCCGGGCCTGCTGCGGGGGGAACTGCCGGCCCCGCCCTCCAAGTCGGAGGCCCACCGCGCCCTGATGGCCGCATCTTTGGCGGCGGGACCGGTCGAACTTGAAAACTTGGGAGACTGCGAGGACGTGGCCGCCACCCTGGCCGGCCTGCGGGCGCTCGGCTGCCGGACCGAGGGGGACGGGACCCGCCTGATCCTGACGCCCGGCCCCCCGCCGGCGCGGGCGGAGATCGACTGCGGGGAGAGCGGCTCTACCTTCCGCTTTCTGCTCCCCGCGGCGGCCTCTCTGGGGGCGGAGACCGCCTTCCGCGGCCGTGGACGGCTGCCGGAGCGCCCGTTTGAGCCCCTCAAAGCCGCCCTGGAGGCCCACGGCGTCCGCTTCGAACAAAGACCCGGGTGCATCTGTGCGATCTCCGGGAGGCTGCGTCCCGGGCGGTACGAACTGCCGGGGGATATCTCCTCCCAGTTCGTCACCGGGCTGCTGTTCGCCCTGCCCCGGCTCCCGGGGGAGAGCGCCATCCGGCTGACTTCCCCCCTGAGATCGGCCGGCTATGTGGACATGACGCTGGAGGTGCTGGCCCGCTTCGGCGTCCGCGTCCGGGCGGAGGAAGAGGGCTGGTCGGTCCCCGGCGGACAGCGGGCAGAGGCTGCGCGCTTCCCGGTCGAGGGAGACTGGTCGGGGGCGGCCTTCTTTCTGGCGGCGGGGGCTTTGGGCGGCCCGGTGACCGTCCGGGGCCTGCGCACGGACAGCCGGCAGGGGGACCGCCGGATGGCGGCGCTGCTGGCCGAAATGGGGGCGAAGGCGGAGTTCGGGCCAGACTCTGTGAAGATCTCCGGCGGGCGGCTGAGGGGCATCGAGGCCGACTGCGAGGAGATCCCCGATCTGGTCCCCGCCCTGGCCCTGACGGCGGCCTTTGCCGAGAGCGAGAGCCGCTTTTCGGGACTGTCCCGGCTGAAGCTGAAGGAGTCCGACCGCCTGGCCGGCACCGAGGCGCTCATCCGGGATCTGGGGGGACGGGCCGAGGCCGGCCCGGACAGCCTGCGCGTGTTCGGCGGGGGGCTGAGGGGCGGAAATGCCGACGGCAGGGGGGATCACCGCCTGGTCATGGCCGCCGCCCTGGCCGCCACCCGGGCCGAAGGACCGGTCACGGTCACGGACGCCGAGGCCGTGGCCAAGAGCTATCCCGACTTTTTTGAAAAATTCCGCGCCTTGGGAGGACGCTGCGATGTCGTCTGAATTCGGACAAAAACTCAGAATTTCCCTGTTCGGGGAATCCCACGGCCCCTGCGTGGGGGCGGTGATCGACGGCTTCCCCGCCGGCATGAAGGTGGACTTTGAGGCCCTGCGGGCCATGATGGATCGGCGGGCGCCCGGCCGGGACCCCACGGCCACGGCCCGGAAGGAGGCCGACGAGGTCGAGATCCTCTCCGGCCTGAAGGAGGGGGTGACCACCGGCGCACCCATCGCGGGGATCATCCGCAACACCGACTGTCGCTCGGCGGACTATGAGGAGCTTTCCCGGGTGCTCCGTCCCGGCCACGCCGACTTTGCCGCCCGGAAAAAGTTCGGCGAGGCGGCCGAACTGCGAGGCGGGGGGCATTTTTCGGCCCGGCTGACCGCCCCCCTCACCTTTGCCGGCGCCCTCTGCCGGCAGGCCCTGGCCGAACGGGGGATCGTTCTGGGCGCCCATCTGCTGCGGGCGGGCCGCGCGGAAGATCTGCCCTTTTCGGACTTTCCCGGGCCGGAGGAATTCCGGCTGCTTCCGGCCTTTCCCGTCCGGAGCCAAAAGGCTGAAGCCGCCATGCGGGCGGAGATCGAGGCGGCCAAGGCCGAGGGGGACAGCCTGGGCGGGGTGGTGGAGTGCGCGGCCGTGGGCCTGCCCGCCGGCCTGGGCGGGCCCTGGTTCGGCTCGGCGGAGAGCCTGCTGTCGGCCGCCCTGTTCGGCATCCCCGCCGTCAAGGGGGTGGAATTCGGCCGGGGCTTTGCCGCCGCCGGGATGCGGGGCTCCGCCCACAACGACCCCTTTGTGCTGAGGGAGGGCGAGGCGGCCCTTGGGGGCAACCGCCACGGCGGAGTGCTGGGAGGGATCACCTCCGGCTGCCCGCTGATCTTCCGGGCGGCCTTCAAGCCCACCCCCTCCATTGCCGCCGAACAGCAAAGCGTAGACCTTTCCGGGCCGAAGGAAGTTTGCTTCCGGGTCCGGGGACGGCACGATCCCTGCGTGGCCGTCCGGGCGGTGCCGGTGGTCGAGGCCGTGGCCGCCGCCGTCCTTCTGGACCTCTGCCTGTTGGGGATTTGAGTCACCCCCGCACAAAGACCGCCTGCGGCTTTGTGTACGCCTTGCTTGGTTTTCCGCCACTTGGCCCAAAATCTCCTTGAAATACGGTTCAGTATTCCTGCGTCGATTTTGGACGAATTGACGAAAAATCTGACTGCGCAATCCGCTCACAATCTTCGTGCGGTGCTGCCTTAAGGCAACACACACCTGCCTGACGGCTCTGCACGCCCGGCTTTAACAGCCTTTCGGCCGCCTCTGTCGGGCCGCCGGGAGCGGTTTTTCCGGCTGACGGCCGGCCGCTCCCTGCCTGACGCGGGCAAAGGAGTCGGCGGAACGGCCGAAAAAAATACTTTTGAACGATCGGAGAGAGAACATGGACCTTAAAATTTTGCGGGAACAGATCGACGCCGTGGACGATCGGCTGTCGGCGCTCTACCTCCAGCGGCTGGCGCTGGTGGATCAGGTGGCCGCCGTCAAGGCCGAAAGCGGGACCGCGGTGGAGCACGGCGACCGGGAGGCCGCCATTTTGGACCGCCTGACCGCTTCGGCGGGCGAGGACGGCTGGGAAATTTCGGCCCTGTATCAGGAGATCTTCCGGCTCTCCAAGCTCCGCCAGCGCCGGGACCTGAGCCCGGAGGTCGCCCTGCCCGAACTTGTTGCCTTCGACGACCGGGCGCCGGGGCTGGTCTGCGCCTGTCAGGGGCGGGAGGGAGCCTGGTCCCAGCGGGCGGCCGGGCAGCTGCTCAACCGTCCGGACATCCGCTTTTTTCCCCGCTTTTCCCAGGTGTTCGAGGCTGTCTCGGGGGGCGAAGCCCCCTTCGGCGTGCTGCCGCTGGAAAACTCCACGGCCGGCACGGTCAACGAGGTCTACGACCTGCTCCGCCGGCACGGGTGCTACATCGCGGGGGGCGTCCGTCTGGCCGTCTCCCACTGCCTGGCCGCCCTGCCCGGGACCAAGATCGAGGAGGTCCGCCGGGTGATCTCGCACGAGCAGGCCCTCCGACAGTGCCGGGATTTCCTCTCCGGGAGGGGGTGGGAGACCCTGACCGCCCCCAACACCGCCCTGGCCGCCCGGCAGGTGGCCGAGCGGGGAGAGCGGGATCTGGCTGTGCTGGCCTCCGAGGAGGCCGCGGCCGCCAACGGGCTGGAGATCCTGCGGCACGGGGTGACCGATCAGTCCCGCAACTTTACCCGCTTCATCCTGATTGCCGCCCGGCCCCTGACCACGCCCCGGGCCGACCGGGTCAGTCTGGCCCTCACCCTGCCCCACAAAAGGGGACAGCTCTGCCTGATCCTGGAGCTGATCGCCTCCTGCGGCATCAACCTGTGCAAGCTGGAGTCCCGCCCCCTGCCCGAGCGCCCCTTCGAGTTCCTGTTCTACTTCGATCTGGAGGGCAGCCTGCGGGAGGAGGGGATGCGGGCGCTTTTGAAGCGCCTCCCCCTGTGCTGCGCAGACTGGCGCTTTCTGGGCTGCTACGAGGAGAAGGAGTCATGAAGATCGCCGTCGCGGGGCTGGGGCTGATCGGCGGCTCCTTTGCCCTGGCCCTCAAAAAAAGGACCTCGCACACGGTCTTGGGGCTGGACGCCGACCCGGAGACCGTCCGGGCCGCCATTTCCTTTGGGGCGGTCGACGAGATCATCTCCCCAGACCGCCTGGACCGGGCCGAACTTTCCCTGATCGCCCTCCCGCCCCGGGCCGCCCTGACCTTTCTGCAGGAGCAGGCCCCCCGGTTCGCCGAAGGGAGCCTGGTCGCCGACCTGTGCGGGGTCAAGGAAAAGATCGTGGCCGCCGGCGAGGCCGCCCTGCATCCCCGGACCGCCTTTCTGGGCTGCCATCCCATGGCCGGGAAGGAGAAGGGAGGCTTTGCCAACGCCTCGGCCGACCTTTTCGAGGGGGCCAGCCTGATCCTGACGCCCACCCCGAACACCCCGCCAAAGGCCGTCAAGGTCCTGACCGATCTGGCGGCGGAGGTCGGCTTCGGCCGGGTGGCGTTGTCCTCTCCGGCCGAACACGACCGCATCATCGCCTTCACTTCCCAGCTGTGCCACGCGGTCTCGGGAGCCTACGTCCAAAGCCCCATGGCCGATTTGGCGGCGGGCTTTACCGGGGGAAGCTACGAGGACTTCACCCGGGTGGCCGAGATGGATCCCGCCCTGTGGAGCCAGCTGTTCGCGGAGAACCGGGAAAATCTGCTGGCCGAGCTGGCCGGCCTGCGGGAAAGGCTGGCCGAGCTGGAGGGCCATCTTCGGCGGGGGGAGGAGGAGGCCCTGCGGGCGCTGCTGAAAAGCTGGAGCGACCGCAAAAAAGAACTCCTGCGCGCCGGAAAGACAGAGGCGTAAAAGGCCAAAGCCAACGCCGGACCGGAGGTTTTCGGTTTTGCGGCGTTGCGGATCGGAGGAGGGTTTTCGGACTTAATATCGGGCCGGAAAGCGCGTACTGATGTCGGATCGAAGGGGCGGACGATCTCGCCGGCGCCGGGCCGAGGTTTTCGGTTTTGCGAAGTTACGGATCGGAGGAGGGAGCCTGCAAAATATCGGGCCGGAGGAGGGCGGACCTGCCAACGCCGGACAGGCAGGACCCGGGGAGGGATTGCCATGCCGGATCGGCGAGGCCCGGGAGAGCCGCATACGCCGGGCCGAGGGGAAGCAGACGGCCTGCCGGGGGAAAACGAATGGGAAAAAGTCCCCAAAAAAATGAGATCTGAAGCCTCGGGCCGCCAATAAAACGGGCGGCCCGATTGTATAGTAGTAGGGAAAATCCGGAAGTTTTCCTCAAGGGGCGCCCCGACGGGGCAAAAAACGGGAAAGTTTGGTTTTTTTCTGCGTTTGGCTTGCAAGCCGTCCCAAAATGTGGTATGATACTGTTATCACAGAACAGGGCCGGAAAGCATGACCAACGCGGAACTGGAAAACTGCATCAGGCGGCTGAAGGAGGGGGACAAGGACGCCCTGGATCCCCTGTACCGCGAAACCAGCCGGGGGGTCTTTGCCGTGGCCTATGCCCTGCTCAAGGACCAGGCGGCGGCCGAGGACGCCATGCAGGAAACCTATGTCCGTTTCGTGCAGAGCGTGGACCACTACAAGTTCGGCTCCAGCCCCCAGGCCTACCTTGGGGCCATCAGCCGGAACGTCTGCCTGAACACCCTCAAAAAGCGGGGGCGGGAACTCTCGGTGGACGCGGGGGAAAACGAGTATCTGTACGGCACTTCCGACCCGAACGTCCGGGCCGAGCAGCGGGACGAGCTGGAAAAACTGCTGGAGATCCTGCAGGAGGACGAGCGCAAGGTGCTGCTTCTGAAGGTCTACGGCGGCTACCGCCACCGGGAGATCGCCGAGCTTTTGGGAAAGCCCCTGGGCACGGTGCTGTGGCTGTACAACCGCGCCCTGGGCAAGCTGAAAAAGGCCGCGGGCCGGGACGGAAAGGGAAAGGACTGAACTTGGAAACGGAAAAAGGCGGAGCCGGTGGCTTCGCAGATTAGATGGCGGAGCCAGTGGCTTCGCGGATGAGATAAAGGGGGAAGGCCGGGCTTCGGCTTTGCCGGACCTTAAGAAAAGCAAGGGCGCGGAGCGTTGCTCCCGCCGGATCTCGAGGATCAAATTATGACGAGAAAAGAAATCAAAGAAGAGATCAGGCAGCGGATGGAGGCCCGTCTGCCCGACGTGCTGGGAAAGGCCAAGGCGGACGAACGGGTCTTTTCGCCCCTGCCGGCGGAGCCGGTCCGCCGTCCCCACTTTGCCCTGAAGCTGGCATCGGCTGCGGCGGCCTTCATGGTCTGCCTGCTGGCGGCCGCTTTGCTTTTGCTGCCGGCCCGCCCGGCCGCCGTGGTCGCGCTGGACATGGACGAGACCATCTGCCTGGGTGTGGACCGGGACCTGAAGGTGACCTCCGTCAAGGTCTACGGCGAGGGGGAGCCCACGCTGCGGGCGGTCAACTTCGAGGACAAGGACATCGAGGAGGTCATCTCCCTTCTGGTCCTCCAGTCCATGAGCAAGAACGAAAACAAGTACTTCGACGAGGTCGGGACCCAGAGCTACGACAGCGTGCTGATGGTCTCGGTGCAGTCCGAGGACAAGGCCTTCGAGGCCGAACTCAACGACCTGCTCAACCAGAACGAGACGGTCAGCAACCTCTCCTTCGGCGCCTCCCTGGCGGTGGTGGTCGAAAAGGACTTCGACAGCGGCGCGGAGGCCTCGCAGGAGGCCGAATCCTACGGCGTCTCGCCCGCCAAGCTGGACCTGATGAAGGAAGTGCAGCGCAGGCATCCCGGCCTGACGCTGGAAGAGCTCAGCGACTGGTCCTGCGGCAAACTGTTCGCCGCCCTGGAGGAGGAAGTCTGATCCTCTCCGGATCTTTGGCCATCGCCCGCGTCACGGATCGCGGGCCGGCCGTCATAAATTGATCTGGAACGAAAGAAGAAAAGACGGGAGTCCGTCCGCAAGGGGCGGGCTCTTTTTGTCGGAATTTGAAAAAAATGAAAAGATTTTGGGGCGGGGAGATGGCAGCCCGAAGGGGAAGGCCGGCGGGAAAGAAAATTTTTCATGAAATTTTCACAGAGAGACAATAATGCGTTGACACTGAAGTGTTATAAATATAATATATTGTCCGGGAAACCGGATGAACTTGTCCGAGAAACCGGATGGCCGGCCGGATGGGGGAAGGAAGTCATTCAAGAGGTAAAGCGATTATGAGTTATCTGTCGTTGGAGGGAGTAGGCAAGACCTACCGGACCGGCTCGGTCGCCGTGGAGGCGCTCAAGGACGTCACGTTCGACCTGGAAAACGGAGAGTTCGTGGTGGTGCTCGGCAGTTCCGGCGCGGGCAAGACCACGCTTTTGAATCTGCTGGGCGGCATGGACAGCGCCACTTCGGGCAAGATCCTGCTGAACGGGCAGGACGTGACCAAGCTGGACAAAAAAGGGCTGTGCCGGTACCGCCGGGATGCCGTGGGCTTCGTGTTCCAGTTCTACAATCTCATGCCCAACCTGACCGCCCTCGAAAACGTGGAGATCGCGGTGGAGATCTGCAAAGATCATCTCAAGCCCGCCGAAGTGCTGGAGGAGGTCGGCCTGAAGGAACGGCTGAACAACTTCCCCGCCCAGCTTTCGGGCGGCGAGCAGCAGCGGGTCTCCATTGCCCGGGCCATCGCCAAAAACCCCAAACTGCTGCTGTGCGACGAGCCCACCGGCGCTCTGGATTATCAGACCGGAAAGAAGGTCCTAAAGCTGCTGCACGAGGTCGCCCGGGAGCGGGGCAAACTGGTCATCGTGGTCACCCACAACGCCGCCCTCAAGGACATGGCCGACAAGGTCATCCACATCAAGAACGGGCAGATCGAGCAGATCGATCGCAACGAGCACCCTCTGCCCATTGAGGAGATCGAGTGGTAGTATGAAGACCTTTGCCAAAACTTTTGCGCGGATGTTCAAAAAACATCTGATGCGCTTTTTGTCCATCATCTTCATTGTGACGGTCAGCGTGGGGCTGACGTCGGGCGTGGGATCCTCGGCCGAAGTCATCAACCGCTCGCTCACCGAGTACTACCAGACCCAGAACGTCAGCGATTTCATCGTCAAGAGCACGGCCGCCGAGGGCTTCACCCAGGAGCAGATCGAGGCCGTCCGCACCCGCTACGGGGAAAACAACGTCAACGTCGGCATGTCGGTGGACGTCGATCTTCCCGTCAACGGCACCCAAAGCACGGTCCGGCTGTACTTTCTGGACTTCTCAAACTGGACGGTCAATGTGCCCACCGCCGTCGAGGAGGACGAGGACGGCGTCAAGACCTATGTCACCTTGGATCTGTCCGGGCTGGACGCCGAGACCCAGTTCCTCTCCGCCGACGCCAACAACACCATGGGGCGTTTGGAGGAGGGGGCGACCTTTACCCTCGATTTCGCCGAGATCTTAAAGCAGCTGGCCGAGCAGGGGGGACAGACCCTGGACGAGTCGCAGCTGAACATGATGGAACAGTACCTGGATCCGATTGAAGTCACTTCGGCCGGCATCGTGCAGAGCCCCATCGCCTTTGACCTGGAGGGCGAACCCAGCTACATTCAGGAGGAGGGCGCGGAGATCCCCGACGTGGCCAACGCCCTGGACGAGCTGAACACGCTGGACTACATCTTTTACTTTTCCGCCGACGTCATCCCCTCTTACGGCGATCTGGTCCGGAAGATCGTGGGCGAAGACGCTTCGGATGAGACCGTGGAAAGTCTGCTCGCTTTGGCCGGCATCGAGGCTTCGGCTTCGGACCTTTTGCTGCCGGACACCGGCGATCTTTACCTCGCCTTTGCCGACCGGGAGCTGTTTAAGGCCTTTTCCGGGGCCTATGAGTCCGAGGTCGAGGCCGAACAGGCCGCCCTGTCCGAACTGCTGGGGGAGGGGGCCGAGTTCATCACCCTGCGGGACAACTTTTCCTTTAAGTCCCTGCACGAATACGCCAATCGGGTCATGGCCATCGGCCTGGTGCTGGCCGTCGCCTTCATCTTCGTCACCGCGCTGGTGGTGCTCTCCAGCATGACCAGGCTTCTGGAGGAGGAGCGGGGTCAGATCGCCTGCCTGCGCACCCTGGGCTATACCGGCACCCGCATCATCGGCAAGTATCTGCTGTTCGCCGTGCTGGGGACTGCGGTCGGGGGCTTTGCCTCCTACTTCGTGGGGGTGGGGCTGACCGCCTTTATCTATGAAGTTTTCAACTACAGCTACGTCATGCCGCCCATGACCGGGGTCATCGAGTCGATCTACTTTGCCGGGGCCTTCGTCATCATCTTCGTGGCCATGCTGGCGGCCACGGCCATCGCGGGCGGCAAGCTGATGCGGGAGACGCCCGCCGACCTGCTCCGTCCCAAGCCCCCCAAGGCCGGCAAAAAGGTCTTTCTGGAGCGCATCAGGATCATCTGGAACCGGCTGTCCTTCAAGTACAAATCCACCATGCGCAACGTGCTGCGCTACGGCACCCGGTTCGCCATGACCGTGATCTCGGTGGCCTTCTCCATGGGCCTGGTGCTGGCGGGGCTGGCCCTTCTGGATCTCTGCCTCTTCCAGGATTTCGGATCGCCCGCCCTGATCGGCCTGTCCTCGGTCATCGTCGTCTTTGCCGGGCTTCTGACCATGATCGTCATCTACACCCTGACCAACATCAACGTCAGCGAGCGCAACCGCGAGATCGCCACCCTGATGGTGCTGGGCTATTTTGACGGGGAGGTCACCGGCTACATCTACCGCGAGGTCTACATCAACACCATCGTGGGCATCATCTTCGGCTATCCCGTGGGCGTCTTTCTGATGCAGCTGCTGTTCCGCATCATGAACATCGGCTCGCTGGCCGGGGTCTCCTGGTTCATCTGGCTGGCCGCCCCTGTGGTGGTGCTGCTCTTCACCGGGCTTGTCACCATCATTCTCCGCCGCAAGATCGTGGGCATCGACATGAACGAGAGTTTGAAGGCCATCGAATAAAAATTCCGACCAAACGCGATTTTGCCTGCGGCAAAATCGGTCGGACTTGAGGGGACAAGGCGGCAGCGCCGCCGGGCAATACGCCCACTCCATTGGAGAGAGGGAGCTTTCCTCTTCTCCTGCAACAGTGTTTAAGTTTTAAAATAAACCGCATAATATTCGGAGACCGAAATTCCTTTTGGTCTCCGTTTTTTTTGTTCCGCTCTGCAACGTTTTTCCCCTCTCAAAAGGCGATGCCTTTTGATTCACCCCTTTCCACCCGAAAATTTACTCACCGTAAATTTTCGATTGCGCAAAACGGCGGCGCATGTCCGCCGTTTTGCGAAAACTTTTTTCCGGCCAAGCGCGAAATTCCGCTGTGCGGAATTTCGGCCGGACTTGAGGGGACAGCCGTTGTTCGCGAGCAAAAAAGCAGAACCTGAAAACTCTTTTCGGAGACCGAAATTCCTTTTGGTCTCCGTTTTTTTTGTTCCGCTCTGCAACGTTTTTCCCCTCTCAAAAGGCGATGCCTTTTGATTCACCCCTTTCCGCCCGCATTTTTACTCACCGCAAAAATGCGAATGTGCAAAAGTCCGGCGCAGGTCCGGACTTTTGCGAAAACACTTCGCTTCCGGCCAGACGCAAAATTCGCCTATGGCGAATTTTGGCCGGACTTGAAAGACAAACCGGGCGGCAGCGCCGCCAGGCAATACGCCCACTCTGACAGAAAGGAAAAACTTGTATTTTCCCTGCAACAGGTTTTCTGTAGGAAAGCTCGGCAGCGGTTTTTCTCTCTCAAAACCGCTTCGCGTTTTTGATTCACTCTTTTCCACCCGGAAATTTACTCACCGTAAATTTTCGATTGAGTCCAACGCCGGTACACGCCCGGCGTTGGCGCGACGAGATCAAAAGCCCGGTGCGAGGATAGACTTCGAGAAGAAAAGACAATCAAAACGAATATAAAAAGTTCTCTGTTATGTGGTCTGTCCACAACGTGGCGCGAAGCGGCACATATCGAGCGGCACGAAGGGCCGCATATCGAATGGCCGTCAGGCCATATATCGAGTTTGCCGAAGGCAAACATATCGACATAAAACTTATTGCAGGATAAATCAATCAAATTTCTCAGTTAGCAGGGAGTGGGCGTACTTGCAAGATGCCTGTGGCACCCGACGCTGCCGCCTGGGCGCGTTACATAACAAAAACCCCCGCCGCCTTCTTTTTCAAGAAGGCGGCGGGGGTTTCCATGTAAACCCGTTGAATCAGTGGTGGCAGCCCGAACAGCAGCTGCAGTTGCCCGAACATTCCGAGCACTTGCCCAGCCCGCCGTAGACCTTGCCGCTCAGATGGACGTCCACCCGAGCGCTGCCGCAGGCGGGGCAGGGGGGATTTTGATCGGCTTTGCTGAATTCCTCGAACACGTGGCCGCAGTCGCGGCAGATAAATTCTTTCAGAACCATCATGACTTCCTTAGATTTTAATAAGACTTTTTTTGTCCGTCCCGAGGCTTGTTAAACAGTCGGTCAGTCCTTCCGTTTGCGCTCCCTGGGGGGATTGCTCCGCAGCCGGTTGGTCAGACGGATGAGCAGCCAGGCCACGGGGACCGTGATGACCAGGGTGATCCCGATGACGATCAGAAAACCCAGGGGGTTGTCTCCGAAGGGGACAGGGACGTTCATGCCCCACAGGGCGGCGATCAGGGAGGGGATGGTCAGGATGATGGTGATCACCGTCAGGATCTTCATGACCAGGTTGACGTTGTTGGAGATGATGGAGGCAAAGGCGTCCATGGTCCCCGACAGAATGTCCCGGTAGATGTTACACATCTCGATGGCCTGCTCGTTTTCGATGACCAGATCGTCCAGAAGATCCCGCTCGTCGCTGTCGGACTTGATGGATTCGAAGCGGGAGATCTTTTCGATGACCACCTTGTTGGCCCGAAGGGAAGTCGAAAAGTAGACCAGCGATTTTTCCAGCTCCAGCAGCAGGATCAGCTCCTTGTTCTTCATGGAGCGGTGCAGCTCGGCCTGAAGGCGGTGAGAGGAGCGGTCGATCTGGCGGAGGTGCTGCAAAAATTTGGTGGCGTTCCGGTACAGGACCTGAAGCAGAAAGCGCAAGGGATTCCGGGTGGAAAACCCCTTGACCCGCTGGTTCATAAAGTCGGTCAGAAGGGTGGTCTCCCGCAGGGAAATGGTCACCGTGTAATCCGGGCTGAGCACAAAGCCCATGGGCATGGTGGTGTAGACGAAGTTGTCGTTTTCCTCCTCGACGGAGGGAACGTCCACCACCACCAGCAGGTTGTCGTCCTCGCGGTCGATGTGGGCGGATTCCTCCTCGTCCAGGGCGGATTTCAGCATGAGATCGGGCACGCCGGTCAGCTCGGAGATCTGCGCCACCTCGCTGTCCGAGGGGTTGACCAGGTGGATCCAGCACTGCTTCTCGGGCTGGTCCAGATTGCGGACGCCGTCCGCGTCGGCCATGGTGTAAGTGATCATGGGCACCTCCTTTCCGGAGCCGGACTCCGGACAAAAAAAACGGCGCGGAAAAATTCCGCACCAAAAGGAAGCGCCGATCTTTGCGCCCTAGTGCTGTGGAATTTTCCGGAATGTCAAAAATGCGGTCGTACTGCCGGGGTCGCCTTCCATTGAAAAAAGCTCTCCTTGGAATTTTCCGCCTCAACGCGGAACTCTATCCCCATTTTACACCATTTTCGGAAATTTGTCTACTACATTTTACGCCTTGACCGATTTTTTCGTCTCTGCCGGCCCGGAAAGGGCGGCCGGGCCTTCCCGGAGCGAACGGGCTCCGGCAAAGGATTTGCTCATAATGCCGGCTTATACCGCCGCTTCGGTATTCTTTGGAGGGGAACGCGGCGATTTTCTTGCAAAACGAAGCGGGATTGTGATATACTATAATACAGTTTTGATCCCTGTTTTGACGCCAATTCAAACCTGCCGCAGCGGGAGCGGGCCGGAACGCCTGCCGCGGAGGACGCGGAAAAGGACTATCATTCTGATACCGGTCCATTGATATCAACGCCTGCCGCGGAGGATCCGGAAGAAGCCCCGCCATAAGAGCCGGGGAGGAGACCGAAATGGAAGACGACAAGCAAAAGATCTTAAAGGAGCTGGAGCGGCTGTACCCCAACGCCAGACCCCAGCTGACCTACCGGACGCCCTTCGAGCTTTTAGTGGCGGTCATCCTGTCCGCCCAGTGCACCGACGTGCGGGTCAATCAGGTCACCGAGGTGCTCTTTGCCAAAGCGGACACCCCCAAGGCCATCGCCGACATGCCGCTGGAGGAGCTGGAGCAGATCATCTATCCCTGCGGGTTCTACCACCACAAGGCCAAACACCTGAAGGAGACCGCGCAGGCCCTGTGCGAAAAGTTCAACGGCGAGGTCCCGGCCGACTGGGACCTGCTGCAGACCCTGCCCGGCGTGGGGCGCAAGACCGCCAACGTGGTCTTTTCGGTGGCCTTCGGCGGGGACGCCATCGCCGTGGACACCCACGTGTTCCGGGTGAGCAACCGCCTGGGGCTGGCCGACGCCAAGGACGTGCTGACCTGCGAAAAACAGCTGCAGGCCGCCATTCCGAAGTCGGATTGGAGCCGGGCCCATCACTGGCTGATCTGGCACGGACGGCTGGTCTGCAAGTCCCAGCGCCCGGCCTGCGACCGATGCACCCTTTCGCCCTGGTGCCGCCGGTACCGGGAAGAGCAGGGCGAGACCAAAGGCTGAAAAAGCCGGGAAGCAGATCAGCGCTTCCGGAGAGAGAGGGAAGCGCCCCGGGGGTTGAGGCGGGCGCGGAAGCCTTCGCCGGGAGGGCTTCGGAAACGGGAAGCCCGCCGAAGGGGGCTTAGCTTTTTACGAGGAAGAAAAAAATTTTCAGTTGGGGGCCGCCGGAGCGCGCCCTTTACGAAACCTTTGGAAGCGAAAGTCTCTTTGAAGAAGCGAAAGCCTTCGGAAGAGGAGGCGGAGGTCCCCAACGGGGAAGTCCTGACAAAAAAAGATCCCGCTCAAGGGCGGGCCGGAGTTTTTTATGAATCGGATCCTGAAAAAGAGATGGCTGGCCGAAAACGTGGTCGAGCTGGAGATCGAGGCCCCGGAGGCCGTGCGCAATGCCCGGCCGGGGCAGTTTGTCATCCTGCGGGTGGACGAGGAGGGGGAGCGCGTCCCCTTCACCATCTGCGACATGGACCGGGAGAGGGGAAGCATCACCCTGCTGGTCCAGACCGTGGGCTATTCCACCGCCCGCCTGGCCGCCCTGAACGAGGGAGACTTCGTGCACGATTTCACGGCGCCCCTGGGCAACGCCACCGACCTGGACGGCTATTCCCGGGTGCTGCTGGTGGGCGGGGGCATCGGCACCGCGGTCATCTTTCCCCAGGCCAAGCATCTGCGGGAGATCGGAAAGCCCGCCGACGTCGTGGTGGGGGCCCGGAACAAGTCTCTGCTGATGTACGAGGAGGAGTTCCGCCGGCAGGCGGGGTCGCTCTTTCTGATCACCGACGACGGCAGTTCCGGCCGCAAGGGCTTTGTCACCGACGTGGTCCGGGAACTGATCTCCCGTCCGGACAGCCCCTACGACGTGGTCTTTGCGGTGGGCCCGCTGCCCATGATGCGGGCGGTCTGCGAGGTCACCCGGCCCTTCGGGCTCAGGACCATCGTGTCCATGAATTCCATCATGGTGGACGGCACCGGCATGTGCGGCGGCTGCCGGCTGACCGTGGGCGGACAGGTGCGCTATGCCTGCGTGCACGGCCCCGAATTCGACGGGCATCAGGTGGACTTCGAGGAGGCGATCAACCGCTCCGGAATGTACCGGGAGCAGGAACAGGCCCACTACTGCCGGCTGAAAGAGGGGAAAATTTAAGGCGCCCACAAGACTGCTTACGGCATCTCTTTCGGCCCCAAAATCTCCTAAGACCTGAATTCGGCCGGGAAACGGCTCTTTGCAGGAAACTTATCCATATCGTCGGTGATTCCGATGTCAGGCTGAAAACCGTCGCCGCCAGACGCATTTTGCCCCGCCGCGGGGCCTTTTCGGACCAGGAGGTCTTTTTATGCCAAAAATGGAACGTCAGCATCCCCTCGAGCTTGAGCTTGAACTCCGCAGGACCACTTTTTCGGAGGTCTCCGGGGGCTTTGACCCCGCCCGGGCCAGGCTGGAGGCCGACCGCTGTCTGAACTGCAAAAACGCGCCCTGCCGCCGGGGCTGTCCGGTGGGCGTGGACATCCCCGGATTCATCCGCAAACTGAAGGAGGGGGACGCCGAAGGCGCCCTTTCGGTCATCAAGCAGACCAACAACCTGCCCGCCGTCTGCGGGCGGGTCTGTCCCCAGGAGCATCAGTGCGAGGCCCTCTGCGTCCGGGGCCGGATGGAGGGGCCGGTGGCCATCGGCACCCTGGAGCGCTATGCCGCCGACCACGGGGGAAACCCGAAGGAGGCGACCCAAAAGCCCAACGGCCGAAAAGTAGCGGTGGTGGGCAGCGGGCCGGCCGGGCTGACCTGCGCCGCCGACCTGGCCAAGGCCGGAACGGCGGTCACGGTGTTTGAAAATCTGCACCGCCCCGGCGGGGTGCTGGTCTACGGCATCCCCGAGTTCCGGCTGCCCAAGGATCTGGTGCAGCGGGAGATCGAGGGGCTGACCGATCTGGGCGTGACCTTCAGACTGAACACCGTGGCCGGCAAGACGGTCACGCTGGAGCAGCTGCGCCGGGACTTCGACGCCGTCTTTCTGGGGACGGGGGCGGGGCTTCCCATGTTCCTCAACATCCCCGGCGAGAACCTGAACGGCGTGTGCTCGGCCAACGAGTACCTGACCCGGATCAATCTGATGAAGGCCTATCTGCCCGACGCCGTGACCCCCGTGCAGCGGGGAAAGCAGGTGATCGTGGTGGGGGCCGGCAACGTGGCCATGGACGCCGCCCGCACCGCCGTCCGCATGGGGGCCGAGCGGGTCACCGTGGTCTATCGCCGGGGCCGGGAGGAGATGCCCGCCCGCCGGGAGGAGGTCCGCCATGCCGAGGAGGAGGGGGTGGTCTTCTGCCTGCTGTCCAACCCCGTGGAGGTGCTGGGCCGTGACCATGTGGAGGCCGTCCGCTGCATCCGCATGGAGCTGGGCGAGCCGGACGCCTCGGGGCGCCGCCGGCCGGTCCCGGTTCCGGGGAGCGAATTCGAGATCCCCTGCGACATGCTGATCGTCAGCCTCGGCACCGTGCCCAATCCCATGCTGAAGGAGGGCTGTCTCGACCTTGCGGTCACCCCGAAGGGGACCTTGGAGGTGGACGACGATCTGGCTACCTCGCTGCCCGGCGTGTTTGCGGGCGGGGACGCGGTCACCGGGGCCGCCACCGTGATCCTGGCCATGGGCGCGGGCAAAAAGGCGGCGCAGAGCATCTTGCGCTGGCTGGACGCGCAGGGCCAGAGCGACCCCGCGTAAAGGCCTCTTTTTGCCCCGGATTTCTTATTTTGTCTTTTGAAAAA
>CALVJY010000012.1 GCA_944332455.1 uncultured Clostridia bacterium | reverse complement strand
TGGTTCGGAATAGTGTAGTGCTGGCGGTCTATCTATTGTTTTCGGTTGCTTGCTTCTTTACCGTACATGAGCATTGTCCACGCGGATGAAGCGGTAACCGGTCATGCCGTACTCCAGACAGCCCGCCCAGGGCAGGAGCAGGGTCTCGTCCCGCACCGAGTGGTCGTTGGTGGAACCCTTCTGCCCCAACTCGCTACAGCACTCCATGGCAGACTCGCCGAACCGGATGCGGACCCGGGCGTTCTTTTTGCCCATCATGTCCTGGGCCACCAGCTTTACGCCCCCCTGGTATTCCCTTCCGAAGTCCAGCAGCACCCAGCCGCCCGGACGGATCCGGCAGGGATGCTCGCAACAAAAGGAGGCGATGTCCGAGCGGAAACGCAGCAGTTCCCCTTCTCCTTCGACCTGCTCGCCCGCCAGGATCCTGACCGGCAGTATGTACTCTTGTTTTTCCTGATAATGTTCCATCGATTTCCCCCGCGGCTGTCCGGCCCGGTCCCGCGGTATATGTACCCGAGTACACATCCCTCTACATACATCATACCACGAAAACGGCCGCTTGTCAATAGGGTTTTTGTAAATTTTTTGAAAAATTTTTCGTTTGAACGCCCCGAGAGGGATCTTCAGCCCCGCACAGGGCGCAAACCGGGTCCCGAAAAGCCCCTCTGAAAGGAGGCCCGCTGCGCGCAAGGCCCGTCGATTTCAGGCCGGATCCGGCAAATGTGATCCCGCCCAAGGAGGCCCCGCCGGGTCGCGTTCATCAATAGGATGTTTCTTCCCGGCCAGGATCATACTTCCGCAGCAGAACTTTTCACAGTCCGGCCGGGAAAATCCGACGATCAGGCGATCAGGTCGCCGGCCCCTCCGCACAGGTAAAGATAGGGCTGAAGCAGACTGCCGTCCTCCGCCGAGAGCGGGATGACCGTGCCGCCGACCAGCGGGGTCCCGTTGACCGTGCCCGGGACGATCTGCCCCTCCGAAGTCACGCTGTTAAAACTGTCGTAGGTGCTGGATTTCTGCCCGAACTGCAGGCGCACGCCCTCGTAGACCAGGCTGGCGCTGTTGGTGTGGCAGTGCCCGGCAAACACCGAATCCGCCCCCAGGGACTTCATGGCGTTCCAGACGATCCCGGCCGAGTCCCAGCCCGTGACGGCCTCTCCGACGTAGCCGAAATCGCCGGGTTCTCCCTCGGCCAGCGCGTCGATGTTCAGCGTTCCGCTCCCGGTAAAACCGTACTTTTCCTCCAGCGCCTCGGCAAAGACGGCCATGGGAATGTGGATGCAGAAGGAAACTTTGGTCTGCGGCGAGGCCTCCAGGATCTCCTGTCCCTGCTGGACGAACCAACGCATCTGGTCCGGCTCGATGCCCATGCCCATGCCGGTGTGTCCGTTGGCCAGCGAGGCCGAACTGGCCATGCTGCACCCGTTGGTATCCAGCATGAAAAAGACCCGCCTGAGCGCGCCGCCCTGCACGATCCCCACCGAATAGTTGCCATTCCCGGTCAGCGTGCGCTGCAAAAACAGGCAGTGCTCGGCCTCCTCCAGCCGCTCGCACATCCAGTCCGCGCCCATTTCGCACTCGGCGTCATGATTGCCGAAAATGGGCGCCCAGGGGATGCCGAAGCCCTCCATAAAGCGGATAAAATCCTCAAAAATGCTGCCGTCGTCGTCCATGTGGCCGTAGATCAGATCGCCGGTGACCAGGATGAGGTCGGGCGAGACAGCCTGAATGGTCTCCCGCATGTAGCGGTAGCACATCTCCTCGGCCCGCGCCAGATCGATGAACTGAGGATCGCTCAGCTGGAGGATGACGGGATCCTTTCCCTCCTCCACCGTCACCGTAAAGTCCACGGGCGGAAGAGTCTGGCTGCTCTCCTCCCCCGGCTCTCCGCACCCGGCCGCGCCCGTCAGCAGGGCCAGGACCGCCAGCAGACAGACCGCCAGGCGGCCCCACTTTTTCCGGAAAGTACGCATCATGGATCTCCCTGATCTTGAAAAAATTTGCCCGGATCTGCAAAAGAGCGGATGTGTACCCGAGTTCACATCCGCTCTTATTGTATCACAGAAACGCTGCGCTGTCAATACTTTTTCAAAATTTTTTTCTGAAATTTATTTATCCGGAAAGTGTTCTGTCCCTTTCTTGCCGGTCTTTCCTGGGTCCCCAATTTTCCCGCAGAACCATTCATTATGGGCTGGCCGAACAGGGGACCGCAGGCGGGGACAACCGAAAAGCCCCGGCTTTTGCCCGGGGCTTTATCTCAGTGAACAGAAAACGAAAGGACCGCCGGCAAAACATGCAAACAGGCCTTTCCCCATATGAAAGTTTTTAAGATCTGTCGTCCGACCAGATCCGAGGGGGTAAGATCTTTCCGCAAAAAAACACGATCAGCCCCACCAGAAGGCCGGCGGGCAGGCTGACCAGCAGGACGGCCGGCGTCAGCGCAAAGATGTCCGCGCTTCCCGCCATGACGGCATAGACGCCCAGCTGAGTCAGATTGTGGACTACGGCCCCCGCCATGCTGAGCCCGCAGGCCGAGCAGCGCGGAAAAAGGAGACGGAACAGCAGGGTCATGACCGCCAGGGAGAGCAGCCCGGCCGGCAGGGAGAACGCCAGACTGAACACCCCCGAAAACAGGCTGCCCAGCAGGCATTTGGCCGCGACCAGCACGGCGGCCTCCCCCGGCCCCCTGGCCAGCAGGCAGAGCAGCACAAAGACGTTGGAAAGGCCCAGCTTGACGTAGGGCAGAGCCGGAATGAGGGGCGGGAACAGCCCCTCAAGGAGAAAGGCCAGCAGGGCCAGCGCGGTCAGGAGAGCCAGCCTTGCCGCCCGCTTTGCGGTCAGCACAGCAGCTTTGCCGAGTCCGGCAGGTCAAAGATCTGCCCCTGCATGGGCTGGATCTCGAAGGATTCCATGTGCACCAGGGGGTCGGTCAGCACATAGACCCGCTTACCCGCCCACTGCTCCTCCAGCAGGTCTTCGAAGTAGTGCGTCCGCATCAGGTAGTCGTAGAGGGTGGGATGCAGGGTGATCAGGGCGCCGTTGATGCCCTCGTCGAGGAAGAGCCGGAGCAGAGCGGCGCGGATCTTGAAGCTGAGGTAGTCGCAGGAGTGGATCTCCCCGTCGCCCTCGCAGTACGGACAGGGCTGCAGCAGGACCGAGGAGATCTCGTTGTGGGTCTTCTTCCGGGTGATCTCCACCAGCCCGAGCCCGGTCATGCCCACCAGCGTGGTGCGGATACGGTCCTTGGCCAGCCACTGTTTGAGTTCGCTCAGCACGGCGTCGCGGTGCTCCTCGGTGACCATGTCGATGAAGTCGCAGATGATGATCCCCCCCACGTTGCGCAGGCGGAGCTGTTTGGCGATCTCCCGTGCGGCCAGGATGTTGGTGGTAAAGACAGTCTCCTCCAGGTTGCTGCTGCCCACGTACTTCCCGGTGTTGACGTCCACGATGGTCAGGGCCTCGGTGCGGTCGATGATCAGATAGGCCCCGTTCTTCAGCCAGACCTTGCGGGAGAGCAGCTGGTCGATCTGGTCCATCAGACCGAACTTCTCGAAGATCTCCTCCTGCTCCTCGTAGAGCACGGCCACTCCCTTCTTCTGGGGGGTCAGGCGGCGGACGGTGGCGTCCACCTCCCGGAAAATTTTGGCGTCGTTGATGTAGATGTGGTCGATGTCTTCCTTGTAGATGTCCCGCAGGGTGCGGAAGATCAGGTCTCCGTCCTCGTAGACCGTCTGGGCGATCTCGGTCTGCTCGTAGCGCAGGAGAATGTTTTCCCAGGTCTGCGTCAGCAGCTCGATGTCCGCCCGGATCTCGGCCTCGGTGGCCGTGGCGGCCGCCGTTCGGACCACAAAGCCCATGCCCTCGGGTTTGTTCTCCTGCACGAAGGCGTGCAGTTTTTCCCGCAGGGCCTCGTCGGTGATCTTTTTGGAGACGCCGACATAGTTGACCGAGGGCATCAGGACCAGAAGTCTTCCGGGCAGGGTGATGTCGGTGGTCACCCGGGCGCCCTTGGTGCCGATCTGTTCCTTGACCACCTGGATCATGACCACGTCTCCGGCCCGGTAGTTGATGGGGTGCTCCTTTTCGATCCCGCTGCCCTCGACGTCCTCCTGGGCCACCATGATGTCGCCGGTGTACAGGAAGGCGTTCCGGTTGAGGCCGATGTTGACAAAGGCGGCCTGCATCCCGGACAGCACGTTGACGATCTGCCCCTTGTAGATGTTGCCCACGATCTTCTGACCGAAGTCGCGCTCGATGTGAAATTCCACCAATTCGCCGTTTTCGCAGAGGGCCACCCGCTTGCGGCCGTGCACGGCGCTGATAATGAGATTCTTTTCCATCCGATGATCTTAGAACTTTTAGGTATGGGTTTGTTCCGTTCCGGAGGCCGGATCTGCATCTTGCAGGTCCGTTTTGCTCTCCCTCTCCATGAGGCAATGACAAAGCCGGGCATGACGGCCGGCTCGGCGGAGACTGTTCCCTTTTGGCGATCCCCCGCCTGCAGTCGGGCGTTCGGAGGCCTCGGCAGACAGCCGCGGCTCCGCCTTCCGGCCCTGTTCTGCCGTTTGGCTCAGATCCCGCTTATCTGGGGCTTTCGGGATGCAGAAAGACTGAAAAACTTTGCAGGTTTTCGGGCGGGCCGAACAGCAGATCGGTTCGTGTCAACCGGGTCAGTTCGCCTCCGTACGACGCGGCGATGTTCTCGCAGAGGCGGTCCGCCCGCAGGTTCGGCTCCCCGCAGGCCAGCGTCATCTCCAGCCGGTCCCCCTCGGCGCGGAGAGAAAAGATCTGCTGCCGCACCTCCTTCCGGGCCGGCTTCCCCTTGGCGGTGAACTCGATCTCGTAGGTCGCCGAGGCCAGGATCTCCTCGGCAGCCTCCCGGACCCGGCAGCCCGAAAACTCGGCTTCGTAGACCGCCGCGCGGGTCTCTGCCGCCAGATTGATCTTTTTTTCGAGGGCAGCGCAGGCCAGACATTGAAGATCGGGCATGGAGCAGGCGTTGAACTTTTGCAAAAAGGCCCTGGGCTCTTCGGCGGTGTCGGCCACGCAGTACTCCCCCACCGACTCGGTGCCCACCGAGAGCGGCGGGGCGAAGAAGAGCTTCATGTGGGGATGAAAGCCCTCGGAAAAGGCCACGCGGATGCCGGCCCGCCGGAAGATGCGGGTAAAGGTCCGCAGCAGGTCGAGGTGGGACAGGTAGGCCACCCCGCCCGTCTTGGTAAACTTGAAGATCAGCATAAGGTTTTCTCCGAAGAAAGCAGCCTCTTTGCAGCCGGGCCTGAGATCAGCATAGGGACTTCTCCACCGACTTGCGGGGATGACCGGCGATCTCGCACTCTCCCCGGGCGGAGGCGCCGCACCCGTGACAGCCCAGCCGGCAGTCCCGGGTCACCTTTTCCTCAAAAGCCTTGTCCCGCTCTCCCGCCAGGTAGGACTTTTTGACCCGGCTGTCGAAGAAATCCCAGGGGAAAACTTCGTCGTGGGCCCGGGCCCCGGTGTAGTCCTCCGGGCGCAGTCCGCACTCGGCGAAGGCCTCCGCCCACAGCCCGGGCCGGAAGCACTCGCTCCAGCCGTCGAACACGCAGCCCTTGCGGTAGGCGGCCGCGATGACGCCGGACAATTTCCGGTCTCCGCGTGCAAAGACGGCCTCCAGCTGCGAGGTCTCGAAATCGCTCCAGGACAGGCTGACCCCCCGCTGGCGGAGCAGGTCGCACAGCAGGTCCTGCTTGCGGGAGACCTCCTCCCGGGTATTCTGAGCCTCCCACTGGAAGGGCGTGAAGGGCTTGGGCACGAAGGTGGAGACCGAGACCGAGATCTTCAGCTCCTTTTTGGTGGCGCGGTGTTTGAAAAAGAGTTCGCGGGCCCGCGCCACGATGGCGGCGATCCCCCGCAGATCCTCTTCGGTCTCGGTGGGCAGGCCCAGCATGAAGTAGAGCTTGACCGTGGAGTAGCCGAGGGAAAAGGCCTGGGTCAGGCAGCGCTCGACGTCCTCCTCGGTGATATCCTTGTTGATGACGTCCCGCAGGCGCTGGGTGCCGGCCTCGGGGGCAAAGGTCAGCGAGCTCTTGCGGGCGAAGTCGGCGAACTCTCCCTCGAAGCTGTCCGCCCGCAGCGAGGGCAGGGCGAAGCTGACCTGATACTTTTCCTGAAGCGCCCGGAGCTTCGGCAGCAGTTCCTTTAAGCCCGGATAGTCCCCCGTGGAGAGCGAATTCAGGCTGATCTCGTCAAAGCCGGTGCTGCGGATCAGCTTTTCGCACTGGTCCGCCAGGGTCTGGGGCGAGCGCTCCCGGATGGGGCGGTAGGTAAAGCCTGCCTGGCAGAAGCGGCACCCCCGCGAGCATCCCCGGAAGAGCTCCACCACCCCCCGGTTGTGCACGATCTCCATGCTGGGGACGATGGGATCGGTGGGAAAATAGGCCTTGTCAAAGTCCCGGACCACCGCCTTTTCCACCGGAAATTTGCAGTCGAATCCGGTCAAAGCTCCCCCCTCGTCATACTTGGGGCGGACAAAGGCGGGCACGTAGACCCCGGAGATCCCGGCCGCCCGCTCCAGAAAATCGGCCTTGCTGCCCCCCGCCGCCTTCGTCTCCCGGTAGCAGGACAGCACGGCGGGCAGGGCCTCTTCCCCGTCCCCGATCATGAACAGGTCGAAAAAGTCGGCGACGGGCTCACAGTTCAGGGCGCAGGGGCCGCCGGCGATGACGGGCGGAAAGGCCTCCCCCCGCTCGGCCGCAAGCAGCGGGATCCCCCCCAGCTCCAGCATCATGAGGATGTTGGTGTAGCACAGCTCGTACTGAACGGAAAAGCCCACGACCTCGAAATCCTTCAGGGCCCGGCCGGTCTCCAGCGAGCAGAGGGGCAGTCCGTTCTCCCGCAGGGCGGCCTGCATGTCCGTCCAGGGCGCAAAGCAGCGCTCCGCGGCGAACTCCGGCCGCTCGTTGAGCAGGTGGTACAGGATCCGCAGGCCCAGATTGCTCATCCCGACCTCGTAAAGGTCCGGAAAACACAAGCACACCTTCAGGGCATCCGGCTTGTCCATCGAAGGTGTGTGGTATTCCCCGCCCAGGTAGCGGGCGGGTTTGCTGACATGGTCCAGGATTCGCTTGGGGATCATGGTTCTTCCTCTGTTTTACCGGTTCTTCCGGGAAGGGGCGGTCAGCTTGAGCACGACCGCCACCAAAAGGGCCACGGCCACCGCGGCGGCCGCGATGATGGCGACCGTCGTCCAGGGGAAGCCGTTCTGCGCCACCGCCAGATAGAGGTAGCTGGACAGGCTGTCAAAGGAGATGGAGGAATCGGTGAACTGATCCAGCTCCGCGCCCTCGGAATAGTAGCCCGCAATGGTGCAGTCGTCGAACTGATAGACCGCGCTGTCGTTGTAGTAGCGCAGGGTCAGGACATAAAGGTTGTCCGCCTCCGCATTGATCACACTGACGATGTTGTTGTCCCTGTCGCGGAAACGGTTGCCGATGTCGGTGTCCGTAAAGCGGGAGGCCTGCACCAGGCGGTAGTAGCTGGAAGAGAGCATGGTCAGGGCGTCGTAGCGGATGGTGGTGACCATGACCGTCCGATCGTTCTCCCGGCGCTCGAAGCGCAGCGACTCCACCTCGAACAGGCGGACGTTGTCGTTGTAGCTTTCCTCGGTGACGGCCGAAATGTTTTCGGTCCGGACCTTGTCGCGGAGGGTCTGCTCGGCTTCCTGCTCGGTCGTCGAATCGCTCAGCGTCTTTTCGTAGGTCACGTTGACCCGGGCCTCCGGCTGTCCGGCCCGGTTGTAGATCTCCAGCACCTCGAAGCGGACGGCGTCTCCGGCCGCCGTGGAAAAGCGGGTGAACACGTTGATGCTGCTGGAAGCGCCCTCGGGCAGGGTGTAGCTTTCGGAGCACCCGAAGGCGCCGAGGCACAGCGTGAAGGCCAGCAGGAGGAACAGGAAGATTCTCGCAAATTTTTTCATGAGTTTTCTGCCTTGTCTTTCCCGCCCGTCAGGAGAGAGTACTCTGCTTTTCCGGGCGTTTTTATAGTATTATATAACATTTCCACGAATAAGTAAAGTAAATCGGGCCGGGAGTTGAACAGAACCCGGCGGAAACACCTAGATCGGGGGCGAAAACCCGGCCTCCCCGGAAAGGAGTTCGGCGAGCGGGCGGTGCAGATCGCAGCTTTCGGTCATCTCGACCAGCCTGGCGTGCGAGAGCAGGGCCACAGGCTTTTGCCCGGCGTCCAGCACCACGACTTCGGCGTATTCGTGCGGGGAGAGCCCGCGCAGGACCTCGAAGAGGGTGCTCTCCCCCGAGACGGCCAGGCGGCGGACCCGGACGCCCTGTCTCAGCCGGCGGGCGGACAGGGCCCGGAAGGGGCGCACGCCCGAACCGCCCCCGCCGAACAGGGCCGACCAGGAGAGCAGCAGGGCGAACACTCCCAGCGCCGGGGCGAAGGTGAAAAACGGGGAGAGCAGATAAAGCCCCAGGCTGAGCCCGGCCACCGCCCAGGTGAGGACGTTCAGCGTCCGAAGGGCTTTCTTTTTGGGAAATTTGAGCAGCAGCAGATTCAGGACCACCCGCCCGCCGTCCAGCGGATAGACCGGGAGCAGATTGCACACCGCCATGGAGAGGTTGGCCATGACCACGCTGTCGGTCAGGGGGTAAAGCTCGGGCACCATCCACCACAGCGCCGTAAAGATCAGGGCCAGGGCGGCGTTGAGCCCGGGGCCGGCCAGGGCCACCAGGATCTCCTCCTGAGGCTTTAAGCGGGCGGTCTGCCCGTAGAGCACCGCCCCGAAGGGATAGAGCCGGACCTCGTCCATGCGCAGGCCGAACCGGAGGGCGCACAGAAAGTGGGCGTACTCGTGCAGCAGGACCGTCCCCAGGTAGCTGAGGAAGATCAGGCTGTTCCCGAACAGGAGCACGGCCAGGGCCGCCAGGACGAACAGAGGCGAAAGGCTGAACTTCAGCTTAGCCATGGAATCCGGCGATGACCTCCTCGATGCCCTCCTCAACTTCGGGCGAAAAGTCCTGCGAAAGGACGTCCTGCACCTCGCCGCAGACCTCGGGCATCCAGCTTCGCAGCCCGAGCAGGGTCAAAACCAGCGCCGCAGAGACCGCGGTCTGAAGGAGCAGATGCTTCCAAAACGACCTCTTTTTCTCCTCCGGCCGCGCAAAGGTCCGGAAGACAGGCAGGGCCTCCTCCTCTTCCTCCTCGGCCTCCTCGATCAGCCGGCAGCGCAGCCGGATCCACTCGTCCTCGTCGACATACAGCGCCGGCAGATTCCGTTCCCGCAATTCCCGCATCAAAGCCACCTCCCTTTCTCCCTCCTAGTTTATGCCGGGAGGGCCGGTCTTAGAAGGTTTTCAGCCGGACAGGTCCGGAAAGGCCATATCATACTTTAAAAACACCGATCTCTCCGAGGCCGCGGCCCCGTCCGTATGTTCCGGAAATGTTACGTCCGTATGTTCCGGATAATGTTATATAATACTATAAAAACGCCCAAAAGAGCAGAGTACTCTCCTTCACAAAGCCCGGAAAAGCAGAGTACTCTCCTACGGGCGGGAAAGACAACCTGACGGACTGGAAAGACAGGGCGCCGAAATGCGGGAAAAGGGCAGCAAAAAGCCCCTCCCGAAGGAGGGGCCGATCCGCTCTTTCAGACCATTTCGAACAGGACCCGGAAGTTGATCCGCTCTAGCGTCCTGTAATTGAAGTCGTCGCTGTCATAGAACAGCAGAAGGTCGCCGCAGCGCTCCATGCCGTAGCAATAGTCCGAAAAGCCGCCCTGGCTCTTGAGCGCTTCGTCCGATCCGTAGGCGTATTGCCGCACTTCCCCGCTCTCGCCGGTGTAGATCACGTAGCCCTCGGGATCCGCCATCAGGATCAGCCATTCGGCCGGAAGGTCGGCCAGCTTTTCATAGGTCCCGCTCTCCAGGTCGTAGGCCAGGATAAAGTTGGTATCCTGGCGCTTGCGGCTGCCGAAATAGTTGACGCTGTTGAACATCAGGATCCGATCGCCGGCCGGAACGGCGTGGGTGTAGCGCTGGGCGGCGGCGACCTCCTCGGGCACCGGGATCTCGGTCACGCCGTCCTCCCGGATGCGGATCAGATTGCCGCCGGTCTCAAAGGAGATCCGGTAACCGGTCAGGGTCCCGTTTTCCTCCCGCCAGATGGTGGGATAGTAGACGTCGGTGGCGCTGACGTAGTGGCCGGTCGAGAGATCGAAGATCTCGAAGGAATTGTGATCGAGGTAGGAAAAGACGGTACCCCCCACCCTGGCAAAGTAAAAATCCACCGCCGAATCGGCGTCCGAGGTGTTTTTGACCGAAGTGTACTCGATCCCAGCCTCCAGCAGGTTGACCGGTTCGGCCGCAAGATCGGCCCCCGGGAAAAAGTAGAAATTGCTCTCGTTGACGCCGTTGTAGGATCCGGCGCTGCTCAAAAAGTGAGCCAGCGCAAACAGGCCGTCCTCGGTCAGCAGCAGGCGGGCGGTGTGGTGCGCGCTCCGGGTGCTCTGCAGCTCGCGGCCGGAAAGGTCGGTCCTGACGATGGTGTCGTACACCGCCCCGTCGGGATCGGAGGCGCAGGAAAAGTAGAGCGACTGTCCGTCCGAGACGATGGCCGAAAGGGTCTCGGTGGCATAGATCAGAGCCGGCCCCTCCGCCGTTTGCCTGTAAATGCCGCCCGGCTCCTCTTCGGGGGTGTAGAAGTAGTAGTTTTCGCCGTTCACGTTCACGCTGAGCCGGCTGCTTTCCCTGCCCGGGTCGATGTTGTAGAGGGCGGGAAAGTAGGAAAACTTGGCGGAGTTGCCGAACGCCACGTCGGTCATGCCCCCGCACCCCGTCATTCCCCCGATGCAGAACATCCCGATCAGGATCGGGATGATCCATTGAACCGCTCTCCTTGTCACGCTGCTTTTTACCTCTCGATGCTTTTTCCTATAATACAACCGGGCGGGGGTTTTTATTGTTTCCATTGGGAAAAAATTTTAAAATCAGAATTTGTTCTCCTCGGAATCCTTCTCCTTTTCCTCCAGGATCATCTCGTCGATGTCGTAGGATGCCTTTTCCACCGTCATGCGGCCGACGTTCTGGCTGTCCACGTAAAACCGGCTGTGCCGGAAGGCGAACAGCATCAGGATCTGGAAGAGGAAGGAGATCTCCAGCGAGGCCGGCAGCGAGAGCAGGATGCCCGCGCCGCAGGTGAAAAAGGCCGAGATGAGGTTGAGCAGAATGAGCAGGAAGAGCAGGATGACCTGCTGGGAAAAGACAAAGAAGAAGGATTTTCCGCACAGGGACAGGCTTTCGCCGAAGGCCCGGACCGGATTTTTGTTCTCGGACGCGATCAGCGGACGCCAGGAGGCCAGAAAGGTCTCGCGCACGCTGAACAGCAGGATGGCCACCCCGGCCACCACAAAGAGGGCGAAGATACCGAAGACGGAAACGCTCCACCCTGCCAGCCAATAAATCAGGAGACAAAAGAGAATGTCCGTGGGCAGAGTGATCAGCATGACGCACAGCGAGGTCAGCATGCTCTTGGGCAGATTGGTGATCAACGTGCCCCAGAAGGGATAACGCGCCCGCTCCTTCAGGCTGCCGTTCAGGATGCGGAAGGCGGGATAATCGCCCAGCCCGTACAGAAACCGGACCAGAATGATCATCACCCCGACCAGGATCAGGGGCAGGATCAGGCTGCCGCTGTTCTGCGCGATGACGTCGGCGGCCGCCCCCAGGCTGACCCGGAAAGTCTCCGAGCTCTGCATCAGATCCGGAGACATCGTGACCAGATTCCCGATCAGCACCTTGAAATTTTCAAAGACCTGGGTGCCGGCCACCTGGGTCAGCAGGTCCGAGATCTGAGGATAGATCACCCCCATAAAAAAGGCGGCGGCGATGGCGGTGACGATCAGATAGTACAAAAGCAGCCGCCACATCAGGCCGAAATTGGAAAACAGCAGTTTGAACGCGTTCAGGACGATCATGGGATCCCTCCTTTTTTTACAGCCCGTAGGGAATGATCCGCTTCAGATCCGCCCGTTCCCGGCCGGAGATCTCGAAATAGGAGACCATGAAGAAACACTCCCAGTAGGTGATAAAAAACAGGTAGCAGACGATGTAGACGAACAGCCGGAAGAAAAACAGGTAATCGGGCAGCAGGCCGGACAGCGTCAGAAAGGGCAGGCAGATGAGCACCGGAAAGACCAGGCCGAACCAGATGCGGAAAAAGTGTCCCTGGGCGCTCTTGACGCTGACCGAAAAGGCCTCCTTGACCGAGTACCCCAGAATGAGGTTGTTGGCAGGAAAAGTGACCAGAAGGGTGGGCCACAGCGAGTAGACGATCATGACCAGCAGCACGCACAAAAGGGCCGCGATCCCCCGCCAGACCCCGTCGGCGATCTGCGCGAGGGCCAGATCGGCCATGCTGCAGAACACAAAGGCCACCAGTTCGTAGACCGCCACCAGCAGAAACAGGAACAGCAGCGAGATCAGGATGGTCTCGTTCAGCTTGAGGAAGGGCTTTTGCAGGCTAGAGATCCCCACCCGCATTTTCCGGTCGCAGTACGACAGGGTCAGCGCCAGCGCCAGCACCAGCACGAACAGGCTGAGCACCCGGAACCAGGACAGCGGCTTGAAGATCAGGGTCAGGCTTTCGAACATCCCGCCCTCGAAGGTCTGTCCGCGGAAGGCGTCCAAAATCAGCGCGGTCAGCGACCAGCCCAGCACATTGCTCTCCGCATCGGTCGGCATGACGTTGACCGCGGCCAGCATACAGACCGGCACCGCGTTGAAAAAGAGCAGATAAAAAAAGTTCTGCCGTAAAAACTGAATGGTCTTTCCGATAAATCTCATGGCGTGCAGCGTACCTCTTCTTGAACTCCCTTTTCAGACCGGCCCCCCGCTTCCCGGAAGAGCGGTCCGATCTCCGCTTTTCTACCCTGTCATTATAACCCATTTGCCCCAAAAAATCAAACCCTTTCGGCCCCCTTTGCAAAAGTGAGGGCTTTCCGCCAAGAACTTCTCCGTGAAATTGTAAAATTGCCCCCGAATTTGTTGACAGAAGGTAAAAAAATTTAGTATAATCTTTAAGCATGAACTTTCGAAGATGAAATGACCGGCGGCGGACAGGCCCGCTTTTCCGCCGAGGCAGACCGGAACCATGCAATCGTTAGCAAAGAGAGGAACGTCACATGAAAAGGACCTATCAGCCGAAGAAGAGACAGAGAAGCAAGGTGCACGGCTTTCGCAAGAGAATGCGGACCAAGTCCGGCCGGAACGTGCTGAAGAGACGGCGCAACAAGGGCAGAAAGCAGCTCAGCAGATAAAACGCGCAACACCGGAGACGTTTTTGGGTCTCTTGCTTCCATTAGACGAGCCGTATGTCTTTTGTGGACGTAATGTCGAAAAAAGCATACGGTCTTTTGTTTATTTCCCCCTTCCTGCGGAGGCGCCGTGCAAGCCGTCTATCGTCTGAGAAAAAACGCACACTTCGAGTTTGTGTACAAAAAGGGCAAAAGCGCCGCCTGCAGGAGCATGATCCTGATCTTCGCCAAAAACCGGGATCACCGGCTGAAGGTGGGGTTTTCGGTCAGCAAAAAGATCGGGAAGAGCGTGGTCCGCAACCGCTGCAAGCGCCGGATGAAGGAGGCCTTCCGTCAGGAGATCCCCCGGCTCTCCCCCGACTTCCACTTTGTGGTCATTGCCCGGCCGGCCCTGACCGAGTGTTCGTTTGCGGACGTCCGGCGGGATCTTCGCTACCTGTTCAAAAAGGCCGGCGTGCTGCTCCCCGCAGCCGGAGACCGCTCATGAAAAAGCTCTGTGTACTTTTGATCCGCGGGTATCAGAAGTGGATCTCCCCCTCCCTTCGCGCCAACTGCCGGTTTACGCCGACCTGTTCGGAGTACACCCTGGTGGCCATCACCCGTTTCGGGGTGATCCGCGGGGGCCTGATGGGCCTTTGGCGGATCCTGCGCTGCAATCCCTTCTCCCGCGGCGGCTTCGACCCCGTACCCGACAACTTTAAAGGAGACATTAAATGGGTGTTATGAACTTTTTGACCGGCCTGCTGTCCACGGCCTCCATGGCCGCGGAAAAGATGCCCCTGCTGGCTCCCGGACAAACCGATCTGCATTGGATCGGCGCGGTGTTCAACTGGATCAACAGCGGCATCGGAAACATCGGCTGGACCATGGTTCTGTTCACCGTACTTTTGAAATTGGTGACCTTCCCCCTGGACTTCATCTCCCGCAAGAGCATGAAGAAAAACACCATCATCCAGGAGCGCCTGGCCCCCGAACTTGCCCGGCTGGAGCGCCAGTGCAAGGGCGACAAGACCCTTTACCAGCAGAAAATGATGGCCCGCATGAAAAAAGAGGGCTACTCCATGGCGGGGGCCTGTCTCCCCTCCCTGGTGACCATCATCTTTTTCTTCTTCGTGCTGGCCGGACTGAACAGTTTCGCCACCTTCAACAACGCCGAGCTTTACACCACCATGGCCACCGCCTACAACACCGAAGTTTTTACCGAGTCCGGCGAGGTCAAGGCCGAATACGAGGGCCTGACCCAATCCGAGATCACGGAGACCGAGACGGTCAGCCGCATTCTGATCGAGACCTACCAGGAGTTCAACTCCAGCTGGCTGTGGGTCAAAAATCCCTGGCGGCCGGACATCTTCTGGGCGGACGCCATCCCCACTTACCAGGAATTTGCCAACGGACAGTACTCGATTGGAGGGCTGACCATCGACGCCACGGATGGTGATCAGGCGAAAGCGGCCTACAACGCCCTGTTCGAGCCCATCCGGGCCGAATACGAGGGCCGGAACGGCCTGTTCATTTTACCGGTGCTGGCCATGGTGTTCTCCTTCCTTTCCCAGTTCATCATGCAAAAGCTTCAGCCCCCGCAGAACACCGGGGATCCCTCCATGAACACCGGCATGGGCATGATGAAGGTCATGATGTACGTCTTCCCCATTCTGATGGTCTTTTTCGCCATCAGCTACACGGCGGCATTCACCATCTACATCGTCTGCAACTCCATCTTGTCCCTGCTCAGCTCGCTGTTCATCAACTGGCTGGTCGGCAAGATCCTGACAAAGCAGTTTGAAAAGAAGGACCGGGAGGCCGCGGCAGGTTATCGCAGAAAAAATTGAGCCAACGAGGTTGGCCGGAGGAGAAATATGGAATTCAAGGAAAAGACGGTGGAGGCCGCCACGGAACTCGGCCTGAAGGAAATGGGACTGACCGCGGATCAGGCCATCGTCACAGTCATCGACCAGGGCGGATTCCTCAAAAAGGCCCGCGTCAACATTGAAAAAAAGCCCTCCCGCGCAGATGAGGCGCTGGCTTTCGTGCGCAAGTTGGCCGACCTGATGGCCGTCCCCTGCGAAATGGAGATGACCGAGCAGGAGGCCGAAGTGCTGATCAACATCAAGGGCGAACACACCGGCCCGCTGATCGGCTACCGCGGGGACGTGCTGGATTCCGTGCAGTATCTGGCCTCCCTCATCCTCAACGAGGAGGGCAAGGGCTACCGCAGGCTGACGCTGGACTGCGAGAACTACCGCGCCAAGCGGGAGGAGATCCTGAAGAATCTGGCCCGCAAGCTGGCCGACAAGGCCGTCCGGACGGGCAGAAAGGTCCGCCTGGAGCCCATGAATCCGGCAGAGCGCCGCATCATCCACTCCGCCCTGCAGCCCAACGAGGAGGTGGACACCGTGAGCGAGGGCGCCGAGCCCAACCGCTACATCGTCATCGTGCCCAAGGGCTACGTCGCGCCCCCCGAGGGTGAACGTGAGGATCGCCGGGACCGCCGGGACCGCGGCCGCCGGGACGGACGGGATCGCAGAGACCGCGGCGACAGAGGCGACCGGAACGGCCGGGACCGCAGAGACCGCCGGGATCGCCGGGATCGCGGAGAAAGAGGAGATCGGAGAGACCGGGGCGACCGTCCCCCCCGCCCCAAAAAGCGGGAACCTTTCTCCCTGGGCTTCGGGGCCTACCTGGGCAACACCCGGACTTATTTGAACGATCTGCCCGAGGACGAAAAGAAGAACGACCGTCCGGATCAGGATTAAAAAGCAAAGACAGGCTTCTTTCGGAGGCCTGTCTTTTTTTACTCTCTTTGCTTTCAATAGAACTGTGCGCTTTTTCGCAAGAGGATCTCTCTTCTGAAATCTTTTAATCGCCCGGCAAAGTTCTTCAATGCCGCTGCCCGTTCCGACCGGAGACCGGCAGACACAGCGGTATCCCTGAAAGGGGCGCCGACAGGCCCGGGCCGGTTTATCTTTCGGCCCCTGCCCCGGACTTACCTCTTTTCGCCGTGCTCTGCCCGGTAGTCCGCCACGATCTTCTCGTAATCTTTCAGCACTTTTTCGGCCAGCTGATCCCAGGTGAGGTAAAGCTCGCGGAAGGCGTGCTCCCGGACGGACTCGAAGGCCGTCCGTTTTTTTTCGGCCTCCTCCGGCGTCAGCCGATCCAGCTCGTTGGGCAGCACGGCAAGGATCTTGTCGGCAAAGGCGGCGGGGTCGTTGGGGGCCAGGTAGCCGTTGCGGTCGGCGGTCACCGTGCTGGCCGTGGCCGCCCCCTCCAGAAAGACGGCGGGGGTCCTTTGCGAGGCGGCTTCGATCTGCACGATGGAGTTGGCGTCATACAGCGAGGGGAACAGGAAGAGGTCGGCCCTGGCATAGAACAGCCGCAGCTCCTCCCGATCCGAGACCGACCCGGTCAGGATGCACTCGGACAGCTCCAGCTCCTCCAGCCTTTTGCGGAGGCGGATCTCCCCCTCCTGCCCGGAACCCACGAAAAACATTCTGAACTTCAGGCCTCGGTCTTTCAGGACTTTGAGGGCGTCCGCCAAAAAGAGGATGCCCTTGACCAGCACCAGCCGGCCCACGAACAGAAAGACCTTTTCCCCGGGGAGGATGCCGTAGCGCTCGTCCAGCGCCCGGGCCTTTTGGGGATCTTCCAGAGGGAGCATTTCGGTGGCGTTGCGCTGGACCGTCGGCTTGACTTTGCAGCCGTAGTCCTCGTAGAGCAGCCTGGCGATCTCGCCGTTGACCGCCCAGCAGACGTCGCAGCGGTTGTAGATCTTCATGGCATACTTCATCATCAGGCTGACAAACCATTTCCAGCTGACGACTGCGCTGAAGTCCCGTTTGAACTGGCTGTGCATGTGGGCGACGACGGGGATGTTGTGTCTTCTGGCATGAGCCAGCCCCGCCCGGCCGATGGTGGCCGGAGAGTGAAGGTGGACGATGTCCAGGTCGGCCTCCTCCATCGCCCTTTTGAACTTCCGGTCCAGTCCCGGACAGGGCAGCACATAGTCCAGCTTGGGCACTTTGAGAATCTTGCTGCGCACCACCCGGTAGGGAAAGACCGAATCGTCAAACCCCTTCTGCTTGGAGCCGGGCGCAAACACCGTCACCTCGGCAGACTGACAAAGGCGGCGGGCATAGTTGTCCACCACCATGACCACGCCGTCCACCATGGGGAAAAAGGAATCGATAAACAGGCCGATCTTAAGTTTCTTCATGCTCGCCTCCCCGGATGCGGGAGACCAGGAAATCCCCCAGCGCCTCCCTCAGCTTTGGCCGGTTCAATTTTTGCTGACATTCCCGCATCTTCCGCAGGCGGGCGGGATCGCCCAAAATCTCCTCGGTCAGACGGATCTCGTCTCCCCGCTTTTCGCTCCGGCAAAGGCCACCCTTGGACGCAAGGTAGGCCGCGTTTTCCTGCTCCTGCCAGGCCAACCGGCGGACGGCGACCATGGGCAGATCCCGGCAGACGGCCTCGGTGGAGGAAATCATCCCCACCTTGCCCAGGTACAGGTCCGCAGCCCCCATCCATTCGGCCACGTTGTCCGTAAAGCCGAGGTTGATCACCTTTTTCCGGAGCGACCTGCGGGCCAACAGGCGATCGATCTTTTCCTTCATCTTCCGATTGCGGCCGCAGATGTTGACGATCTGAAAGTCCGTTTCCGTGCGCAGCAGCCTGCGGATCATTTTTTTGCTGTTGCAGGATCCCTCGCCCCCGCCCATGAGCAGCAGCACGGGGCGCTCATCCAGCCCCAGCTTTTCGCGCAGCTGCTCTCTGTCGGCAGGCTCGTAAAAGGCGGGACGGACGGGCACCGGGAAAACAAAGAGCTGTTCCCGCTTCCACCCCCGCTTTTCCATGTCCGGGATCAGTTCCTCGGCCGGCAGAATGCAAAAGTCATTGCGGATGGCGCATTCCCAATAGGGATGCACCCCGTAGTCGGTGACGATCCCGCCCGTGACCATCCGCTCGGGCAGACTGCCCTTCAGCAGGTCCAGGATGGCGGCCGGCAGCACGTGGGTGCAGACCACCAGATCGGGCCGGGAACTTTCCAGCTTCTCCTTCAGAAAAGCCGCGTCCATCCGGGCCAGATCCATGAGGAAATTTTTCTCCCGCCTGTCGTAACGGCGGAGCTGTCCCCTGTGGTAGACAAAATTGGCCAGCGGCATGGCCAGCTTCAGAGCGAGAAAATAGGCGTCGTTGAAGACCCAGGCCCAGAACTTTCGGCGCCCGCGGTAAAGATCCAGCACCTCGGTCTCCACCCCCCGCTCCTCGAGCAGGCTGGCCGTGGCTTTGGCCACCGCATTGTGCCCCTGTCCCGAAGTCACGGTCAGAATCAGGGCCTTCATAAAGCCCCTCTGACAGAAAAAGACAGCTTTTTTGCCGTCTTCTCTTGTTCAAAAATCATTTTTTTCATGTATTTTCTCCAAACCGGAGCCTCAGCGAGGGCTGAGCGGTCAGCGTCTCGTCCGCCAGCCCCTGCCCCTTGGCGAGCAGGCAGCCGGCCTCGGCCCCGATCATGGCGGCGTTGTCCGTGCAGTAAAGTGCCGGCGGGATAAACAGCCGGACCCCCGCTTTCGCGGCGGCGGCGCGCAGATGCTCCCGCAGGTAGGAATTGGCGGAGACCCCGCCGGCCACGGCCAGCTTTTTCAGCCCGGTGCGGCGGCAGGCCTGCATGGACTTTTCCACCAGCACGTCCAGCGCGGCGGCCTGAAAGGAGGCGCAGAGGTCTGCCTTGTTGACTTCCTCGCCCCGCTGCTGCGCGGTGTGCAGCAAATTGATGACCGCGGTCTTCAGTCCGCTGTAGGAAAAATTGAGGTCATGCTCCTGCTTCAGCATCCGCGGCAGGGCAAAAGAGGGCTTCCCCTCCCTGGCCAGACGGTCGATCTCGGGTCCGCCGGGATAGGGCAGGCCGAGACAGCGGGCCACCTTGTCGAAGGCCTCCCCCGCGGCGTCGTCCAGCGTGGTGCCAAGCAGGCGGAAGTCGTCATAGTCCCGGACTTCGCACAGCACGGTGTGCCCCCCGCTGACGATCAGACAGACAAAGGGGGGCGTAAGGTCGGAATGGAGATAGTTCGCGGCCACATGGCCCTTGATGTGGTCAACCGCGATCAGGGGGATATCCAGGGCCATGGCCACCGTCTTGGCATAGGTCACCCCCACCAGCAGGGCCCCGGCCAGTCCGGCGCCGTAGGTGACGGCCACGGCGTCCAGATCGAAAAAGCCGAGGTTAGCCTCTTTCAGGGCCTGCTCGGTGACGTCGTTGACCGCCAGGGTGTGGTTGCGGCTGGCCACTTCGGGCACCACCCCGCCGAAGCGGCGGTGGATCTCGATCTGGGAACTGATGGCCAGACTTTTTACCGTCCGTCCGGCCACGACGGCCGCGCTGGTCTCGTCGCAGGAACTCTCGATGGCCAGAATGACCGGCTCCGGCTTGGCCCGCAGGGCCTCGAAGGCTTGCCGATCCATCAGGATTTGCTCAGATAGTCCGAGATGAAGCCGTCCAGATCCCCGTCCATGACGGCGGCGACGTTGCCGGTCTCGTACCCCGTCCGGTGATCCTTGACCAGGTTGTAGGGGTGAAAGACATAGCTGCGGATCTGGCTTCCCCACTCGATCTTTTTCAGGTTGCCCTGGATGGACTGGATCTGCTCCATCTGCTCCCGCTCCCGTTTTTCGATGAGCTTGGAGACCAGCATCTTCATGCAGCGCTCGCGGTTCTGGATCTGGCTGCGCTCGTTCTGGCACTGGACGATGATCCCGGTGGGAATGTGGGTGATGCGGACGGCGGACTCGGTCTTGTTGACGTGCTGCCCGCCCGCGCCCGAGCTGCGGTAGGTGTCCACCTTCAGGTCCTCCGGGCGGATCTCGATGTTCTCGTCGTTCTCGATCTCGGGCATGACTTCCACCGAGGCAAAGGAGGTCTGCCGCCGGCTGTTGGCGTCAAAAGGCGAGATGCGCACCAGCCGGTGCACCCCCTTTTCGGCCTTCAGATAGCCGTAGGCGTTTTCCCCGTTGGCCTCGAAGGTCACGCTCTTGATGCCGGCCTCGTCCCCCTCCTGGTAGTCCAGCACTTCCACCTCGAATCCGCTGCGCTCGCAGTAGCGGGTGTACATGCGGTAGAGCATTTCGGCCCAGTCCTGGGCCTCGGTGCCGCCCGCCCCGGGGTGAATGGTGATGATGGCGTTGCAGGCGTCGTACTTGCCCTTCAGCAGGGTGCGGAGGCGGAGCTTTTCCACCTCCTTCTCGCACTCGGCAAGTTCGGCCAGCACCTCCTCGGTCAGGCTTTCGTCCCCGGCCTCCTCGCCGAGTTCGACCAAAACGCCGGTGTCCTCGATGCGGCGGCTCAGATCTTCACATTCGCCGATGGTGTTTTCCAGCGATTTGACCCGCTGGTTCAGGGTCTTGGATTTGTTCAGATCCTGCCACACTTCGGGCAGGGAGAGCTGCTCTTTGACTTGCTCCAACTCGGTCTTCAAGTTGGCGAGGTCAAAGTGACTCACCGCACTTTAATAAAGTTTGTTTCAGCTCGTTCAGTTTGGCTCTGTATTCCTCGGCATGAACCACTTTACATCACATCCTTTTTGTTGAAATTTGCTCCCTTGCGGAGAGAGAAGTCCCCGGGAAAAGAGGAAAAATTCCCGCCTTTCCCGGATCAAAAATTATTTTTGCATGATTTCAGATTAAGCCCGGAAGGCGGACGGCAGGTCCACAAGTACCGGGCCTTTCCGGATTTTACTGCCGGCCGCAGCACTTTTTGTACTTGAGGCCGCTGCCGCAGGGGCAGGGATCGTTGGGTCCGGGCTTTCTGGAGGTCTTGACCGGCGCGCTCGGCTCGTTGGTGACCATTTTGGCGGGCATCTGGGAGCGGACCTCGGGGACCTTCTTGATCTCGATCTTCAGCAGGGTCTTGGCCGTGTCCTCCTGGATGCGGGCGGTCATGTAGTCGAACATCTCGAAGCCCTCTTTTTTGTAGGCGATGACGGGATCCTGCTGCCCGTAGGCCCGCAGGCTGATCCCCCGCCGCAGCTGGTCCATGGCGTCGATGTGGTCGATCCACTTCTGATCCACGATCTTGAGCAGGATGACCCGCTCGACCTCGTAGAAGTCGATGCCCATCTCGCGGTAGCGCTCGATCTTTTCCTCGTAGCAGCGGGCCACCTCGTCGTTGACCTTCTGCTCGAAGGCGGCCTCGTCCAGATTGACGGCCATCTGCCGGGTGACGAATTGACTGCCGACGGGCAGGCAGCGGATCTCCAGATTTTTGTTGAGCTTGTCGATGTCCCAGTTCTCGCCGGAAGAGCCCCGCTCGATGGATTCGGAGATGACCTCGTCCACCACGCCGGGGAACATCCGCAGCACCTCGCCGTGCACGCTCTCGTTGTTCAGCACCTTGTTGCGCTCGGCGTACATGATCTCGCGCTGCTTGTTCATGACGTCGTCATATTCCAGCACGTGCTTGCGGACCGAGAAGTTCCGGCCCTCCACCCGGCGCTGGGCCGCCTCGATGGAACGGGTGATCATGCCGTTGGAGATCTCGTCGTCCTCACCCACCTTCAGGAAGTTGAAGGCCCGGGTGAGGGTCTCCCCGCCGAAGAAGCGGGCCAGATCGTCCTCCAGGGAGATGTAGAAGATGCTGGAGCCGGGGTCGCCCTGACGGCCGGCGCGGCCGCGAAGCTGGTTGTCGATGCGTCGGGCGTCGTGCCGCTCGGTGCCGATGATGCGCAGGCCGCCCACCGCGATGACCTTTTCCTTTTCCCGGTCGGTCTCCTTTTTGAACTCGTCGTAAAGCTTCTCGTACTCCTCCTTGACCGCCTGCTGTTCGGGAGTCAGGTTGGTATGGAAGGCGGTGGCGGCGGAGATCAGCTCCTCCTCCACCCCCTGCTGGCGGAGCTTTTGCTTGGCCATGTACTCGGGGTTGCCGCCCAGCAGGATGTCGGTGCCGCGGCCGGCCATGTTGGTGGCGATGGTCACCGCCCCGAATTTGCCGGCCTGGGCCACGATCTCGGCCTCCAGCTGGTGATTCTTGGCGTTCAGCACGTTGTGGGAGATCTTTTCCCGCTTGAGCATTTTGGAGAGCTCTTCGGATTTTTCCACCGTCAGGGTGCCCACCAGCACGGGCTGACCCTTTTCGTGGCTGGCCTTGATGTCGCGGATGACCGCCCGCAGTTTGCCTTCCCGGGTCTTGTAGATGGCGTCGTTTTCATCGACCCGGATCATCTCCTTGTTGGTGGGGATGACCACGACGTCCAGCCCGTAGATCTTGTTGAACTCGTCCTCCTCGGTCTTGGCCGTACCGGTCATACCGGAGAGCTTGTTATAAAGGCGGAAGTAGTTCTGGAAGGTGATGGTGGCCAGGGTCTTGTTTTCCCCCTGGATGCGCACGCCCTCCTTGGCCTCGATGGCCTGGTGCAGTCCGTCGCTGTACCGCCGGCCGATCATCAGACGGCCGGTGAACTCGTCCACGATGATGATCTCGCCGTCGTTGACGATGTAGTCCTGATCCCGCTTCATGATGTAGTTGGCCTTGAGGGCCTGCTGGATGTAGTGGGCTAGGTCTGCGTTTTCGATGTCCGAGAAATTTTCGATGTTGAAGAAGCGTTCGGCCTTGAAGCTGCCCTCATCGGTGATGCGGACGGCCTTGTCCTTTTCGTCCACCGTAAAGTCCTCGTCGGCCTTCAGGGTGCGGACGAAGCGATTGGCGGTGACGTACATCTCCGAAGATTTTCCGCTGTGGCCGGAGATGATCAGCGGGGTCCGGGCCTCGTCGACCAGGATGGAGTCCACCTCGTCCACGATGGCGAACTTCAGGGCGCGCTGCACCCGGTCCTTTTTGCGGATGACCATGTTGTCCCGCAGGTAATCAAAGCCCAGCTCGTTGTTGGTCCCGTAGGTGATGTCGCAGTTGTAGGCCGCCACTTTGTCGGGGTTCTCCATGCCGGGGACCACCACGCCCACCGTCAGGCCCATGAAGCGGTAGAGCTTGCCCATCCACTCGGCGTCGCGCTTGGCCAGGTAGTCGTTGACGGTGACGATGTGCACGCCCTCGCCGGTCAGCGCGTTGAGGTAGGCCGGCAGAGTGGCCACCAGCGTCTTGCCCTCGCCGGTGCGCATCTCGGCCACCCGTCCCTGGTGCAGGACGATGCCGCCGATGATCTGGACGAAAAAGTGCCGCATGTTCAGCACCCGGGCGCTGGCCTCCCGGACGGCCGCGTAGGCCTCGGGCAGCAGCTGATCCAGCGTCTCCCCCTGCCGGTAGCGCTCCTTAAACTTTGGCGTCAGCGCCTTGAGCTCCTCGTCGGACATGGCGGCATAGCGATCGGCGAGCGCGTCCACCTGCTGGGCGATCTTGGTCACCTGCTTGATGTTGCGGCGATTGTCCGCCCCCCGGAGGAATGAAAAGAAACCCATAAAAAACCTCTCTGTTCTCAGAAAAAATCAGGCTCCTGAAAGCGCCCGACTTTTCCACAATAATATCCTATTTATTTTACACTATTTTTGCCTTTCTGTAAATCATTTTAGGGGGCGTTTTCGGGTTTTTCGCCTTCCTCGGGCTCTTCCCAGGTAATTTTGGGCCGGGTCGAGCACAGCGTAAGCAGCAAAACCTCGGCCGCCCGCTTTTTAAACAGCACCCGGGCGCACTCCTCGGCCGTGGCGCCGGTGGTCTTGACGTCGTCGATCAGCAGGATGCGCATCCCCTTCAGGCTCTCCCCGGCCGGGCAGACAAAACAGCCCTTGAGGTTTTCCAGCCGCTCCTCCTTGGACAGCTCCTTCTGGGCGTGCGGAGGATCCTTGACCTTTTCCAGCAGGGGCAGAACGGGCAGCCCGGTCCTTTCCCCCATCTTTCTGGCCAGGACCTCGGCCTGATTGAAGCCCCGCCTCCGCCGCTTTTTGGCCGTCATGGGCACATAGGTCAAACAGTCGGCCGACCAGCCCATTTCCCCGGCCCGCTCGATCAGAAGTTCCGCAAACCAGTCCGCCAGATAGCGGCCCCTGCCCTCCTTATACTTGAGGAGCAGCCTTTTGGCCCCGCCCTCGTAGGAAAAGACCGAGGCGCCCTGGGTGAACAGCGGGGTGTGCTCGGCGCAGTTGTTGCAAAAGTCGGACTCGTCGCCGACGTAGGCCCCGCAGCGGTGGCAGTAGTTTTCCTTCAGGAAGGGCAGATCCTCCCGGCAGCGGAGGCAGACCGGACAGCCGTCCGAGGGTTTTTCCCTCCGGCAGAGTTCGCAGACGTAGTCCGTCGGGAAAAAGGTCTCCTGCAGAACGATCATGCCCCTTTTGAGGCATTTTTTGAGTCGTTCGCTCCGGCTTTTGCCCTTCTCGGTCCCATTTGTCCCCTGCTTCTCATTCATCTTCGTCCCCCGCCAGCGCCTTCCGCTTTTCCTTTTCGCTCCGCAACAGCCCCGTCAGCATGGTGTTCCGCTTTTCGATGTAGTTGTTGGCGATCATGCGGGCGATGGCGGCCCTGGATCCGATGAGCACCACCAGCTTTTTGGCCCGGGTGACGGCGGTGTAGAGCAGATTCCGGTTGAACAGGGCGGGCGGGCCGGAGGTCACCGGGATGACGGCGGCGTCGAATTCGCAGCCCTGGCTCTTGTGGATGCTGATGGCGTAGGACAGGGTGAGATCGGGCAGGTCCACCGCCGAGCAGCGGCAGAGCCGGCCGTCGTCGAAGCGGACGGTCAGGCTGCCGGTGGGCTGATCGACCTCCTCCACCAGGCCGATGTCCCCGTTGAACACCCCGCTGCCCCGCTCGGTGAAGGCGCCCTCGCCGGAGCGTTCCCACTCCATGTTGTAATTATTGACGGTCTGCATGACTTTATCCCCCACCCGGAAGACCTGATTCCCCTCGGAGAGCTCGGCCTTGCCGGTCAGGGGCGGGTTGAGGAGTTTTTGCAGCCTGCGGTTGAGGTTTTCCACCCCCAGAAGCCCCCGCTTCATGGGGGCCAGCACCTGGATCTCGGTGGGATCGGTCCCCAGGTACCGGGGAATCCGGGTGCAGCACATGCTCTCCAGCTCGGCCAGGATCTGTCCGGGATCCTCCCGCTCGCAGAGCAGAAAATCCGAATCCCGGCCCGCGAACAGGGGGAACTCTCCCCGGTTGATGCGGTGGGCGTTGGCCGCGATCTGGCTGGTGGCCGACTGGCGGTAGATGTGGGTGAGCTGGGTCACCGAAAACTCTCCGCTGGCGATGATGTCCGCCAGCACGTTTCCGGGCGAGACCGAGGGCAGCTGATCCTTGTCCCCCACCAGAATGAGGCGTCTGCCCGGCCGCACCGCGCTGGCCAGGCTGTTCATCAGGGCGCAGTCCACCATGGAGACCTCGTCCACGATGACGGCGTCGGCCGGCAGCCGGGTCTGTTCGTTGAAGGTGAAAAAGCCCCTCCCGTCCTTGAAATCCAGATCCAGCAGGCGGTGGATGGTGGCGGCCTCCTCCCCGGTGGACTCGGCCAGCCGCTTGGCCGCCCGGCCGGTGGGCGCGCAGAGCACCGCTTTCAGGCCGTTTTCCCGGAGCAGGTGCAGAACGCAGCGGACGATGGTGGTCTTGCCCGTCCCCGGTCCGCCCGTGATCACCGAGACGCCGTGCTCCAGGGCGGCCCGCACGGCCTCCTTCTGCCCCTCGTGCAGGGCGATGCCGTTGATCTTTTCGTAGTGCGCGATCTCCCCCTCGCAGTCGGCGATGGGGTGGCGGAACTCCGCCTCCAGATTGAGCAGGCGGGCGGCCAGGCTCTTTTCGATCTTGTAATACAGGGTCAGCGCCACGCAGGGCTCCCCCTCCTCCGTCCAGGCCGTCAGCTTGCGGTCCAGCAGCAATTGGCGGATCTGGCTCTGGCAGCGCGCCTCAAATCCCTCGGCCGGCAGGTCCAGCAGAGAGCGGGCGGAGCGGATCAGCTCGGACTCCCGGCAGAAGGTGCTGCCCGAATTCTGGGTCAGCTCCTGCATGCAGTGCAGAAGGCCCGCCCGGAGGCGGAAGTCGCTGTCCCGACCCACCCCCATCTCCCGGGCGATGCGGTCGGCGGTCAGAAAGCCGATGCCGTCCACGTCCTCGATGAGGCGGTAGGGATTTTTGCCGACCAGCTCCTCGGTCCGCTCGCGGTAGACCTTGACGATGCGGAGGGCCATCGCCGCCGTCACGCCGTACTGCTGGAGATAGATCACCGAGGCCGAAACGTTGCGGACGCTCTTGAAGTTTTCGGAGATCTCCAGCGCCTTGCGTTCGGAGATCCCCCGGATCTCGGCCAGGCGGGCGGGCGAAAACTCGATGACGTCCAGGGCCTCTTTGCCGAACCTGGAGACGATGGCCGAAGCCGTGGCCTCGCCCACCCCCCGGATCAGGCCGGAGGCCAGAAAGCGGGCGATGCCGTCCTCGTTGTCGGGGGGCTTCAGCCGGAAGCGGGAGACCTTGAACTGGGTGCCGTACTTGCTCTCGGTAAATTCCCCCTCGGCCTCCAGCCATTCCCCTTCGGAGAGCATAGGAAAAGAGCCAACGCAAGTGGTTGGCTTTCCCTCGACGTCCACCACCGCCACGGTGTAGCCGGTTTCCTCGCTGCGGTAGACGATGTGTTCGATGCTCCCCGAAAGTTTCATCCGGTCCTTCCGACGGCTGAATTTTTTAAAATTTCAGCCAAAAAAATGATTATTGAACAAACAGTTACTCTCCAATCCCCTTGAACTCCGGACTTTTCCGCGCCCTCAGATGCAGACCGGGCGCTCCAAATCCGAGCTTCAGACGTCCGGCCGGGCATCAGCCCAGGTATTTGCGGAGCGCGTCGGCCCGGTCGGTCCGCTCCCAGGGGAATTCCTCCCGGCCGAAGTGGCCGTAGGCCGCGGTCTGCCGGTAGATGGGCCGGCAAAGGTCCAGCGTGCGGATGATGCCGTCCGGCGTCAGGTCGAATTCGCGGGCGATCAGGTCGGAGATCTTTTCCTCCGGGATCTTCGCCGTGCCGAAGGTGTTGACGTAGAGCGAGACCGGCTTTGCCACGCCGATGGCATAGGCCACCTGCAGCTCGCAGCGGTCGCACAGGCCGGCTTTTACCACATTCTTGCAGATGTAGCGGGCCATGTAGGAGGCCGAACGGTCCACTTTGGTGGGATCCTTGCCCGAGAAGCAGCCGCCCCCGTGCGGGCAGTAGCCGCCGTAGGTGTCCACGATGATCTTGCGGCCGGTCAGGCCGGAATCGCCCTGGGGCCCGCCCACCTCGAAGCGGCCGGTGGGATTGATGTACATTTTGGTGCGCTCATCCAGCCATCCGGCGGGAATGACTGCGCGGATGACCTGTTCGGTGAGATCCCGGCGGAGTTGCTCCTGTTCCACCGAGGCCGAATGCTGGGCCGAGAGGACCACGGTGTCCACCCGGACCGGGCGGCCGTCCTCCCCGTACTCCACGGTGACCTGGCTCTTTCCGTCCGGGCGGAGGTATTCCAGCGCCCCGCTCTTGCGGAGTTCGGTCAGCCGCCGGGTCAGCTTGTGGGCCAGCGAGATGGGCAACGGCATGAGCTCCTCGGTCTCGTTGCAGGCATAGCCGAACATCATGCCCTGATCGCCGGCGCCGCCCACGTCCACGCCCATGGCGATGTCCGGGCTCTGCTCGTGGATGGAGGTGATCACCCCGCAGGTCTCGGCGTCCAGGCCGTACTTGGCCCGGGTGTAGCCGATCTCCTTCAGAGTCTTGCGGACGATGGCCGGGATGTCGGCATAGCCGGAGGTGGTGATCTCCCCCATGACCAGGACCAGGCCGGTGGTGCAGCAGGTCTCGCAGGCCACCCGGGAATGGGGATCCTGCGCCAGCAATTCGTCTAAAATGGCGTCCGAGATCTGATCGCAGATCTTGTCCGGATGTCCTTCGGTCACGCTTTCGGAAGTAAAAAACTTTTTCATCTTGGTGGATCCTTGGTTTTTTTCTCCCCTATTGTATCGCATTTCGGGCAAAAAGTCAATGTTATTCCCTCCGATTTCCCGCATAATTCAGAACAGCCCGACGGATCGGCGGGATCTTGTCGGGCTGTTCAAATGGATAAGGGTCTCTTTTTTACATATCAATTTGTTCAAAAATTATTTTTTGACGCGATTCTTTGCAAATTTCAGATTATCCCGTCTTTCAGATCATGACGGCCCGAAGCGGCAGGGCGTTCAGCTTTTGGGAAAAGCGGTACAGGATGAGCTCATAGACCGCCGCAAAGAGGACCAGGGAAAGGGCCAGCGCCCAAAAGTTGAAGGAGTAGGCGGGCATTCCCTCCACCCCGGCAAAGACAAACGTCATCACAAGTTTCAGCAGTCCGTACTGGTAGATCGTGCCCACCGCAAAGCCGATCCAGCTCAGCGGGCGGTAGCCGCCCAGCACGGCGGACGAACAGGCGGAATCCGGGTAGCCGAAGGCCCGCATCATGGCGATGGTCCCGGCGTTGGCCCTGACCACGCTGCTCAGGGAGAGCATCAGGGTGACAAAGGCCAGGATGAGGCCGATGGCCAGGATCATCCAGGCAAACGTGGCGCTGGCCAGATCGAACATCGACAGGGACATCTGGGTCATGGCCGAAAAGCAGAAGGCCGAAAAGGTCACCAAAAAGGCGAGGACCTTTTTCCGACGAAGGGTCTGCCGCCGGAGATCCTTTAAAAAGGGCAGATCCCCGGAGGCGGCCGGACGGAAAGAGATCTCCTGCTTTCCCCGCAGCAGCTCCAGAGCTGGGCGCCGGAGCTTCCGGGCGGCGCAGAACACGGCCAGCCCGGCAAAGCACAGCGACGGCAGGAGGATCTCCCACCAGATCAGGCCGGGGTGCAGGCGGACCGCCATGTCGGGAAACAGGCCGTCGGCGTTCTGAACGGCGTAGAATCGTGGCATGTAGGCAAAGGCCAGCACAAAGCCGAGCAGGCAGCCGGCCAGCACGCTCAGGCCGAACACCCAGAACGCTGCCGCGATCCGCCACTCCGACATGCCCAGGGCCTTGAGGACGCCCAGCTCCCGGCCGTGCGCATCGACGTAGTTTTTGACATAGAAGGCCAGCAGCACGGCCGAGGTCAGGACCAGACAGCCGCCCGTGACGGCGCAGGTCACCTTTCCCATGGACATCTGGGCCTCGTAGAGGATCCGCCCGGCTTCCGAGGCGATCTCTCCCCCGACGTCGGCCAGGTCCTGCATGTAGTTGAGAAACAGCGTGCAGACAAACACCGCGCAGCAGGTCACGACGGCGATGGCAGCCAGTTTGATCAGATCTTTCCCGCGAATGAACATGCTCTCACCACCCGATCTCGAAGGCCGACTTGCTCCCGCCCTCGGCCTGGCCGAGGATCTTCCCGCTGTTCATGGTGATCACCCGGTCGGCCATCTGCGCGATGTTTTGATTATGGGTGACCATGACCACGGTAAGGCCCAGCTTCTGCCGCATCCGGGCCATGACATCTAGGACCTGACGGCCGGTCTGCTCGTCCAGAGCCCCGGTAGGCTCGTCGGCGAACAGCACTTGGGGCCGCTTGGCCAGGGCCCGGGCAATGGAGACCCGCTGCTGCTCCCCGCCCGAAAGCTCGCCGGGGTATTTTTTCCGCTTGTCGCCCAATCCCACGGACTCGAGGATCCCTGAAAAATCCGGGTTCCCGGCCAGGTCCGCCCCCATGCGCACATTCTTTTCCACCGTCAGATCGGGGAGCAGATAGTACTGCTGAAAGACAAAACCCACCGTCCGCTTCCGGAAGGCGGTCAGTTCGCGGTCGGTAAGGCCGGAAAGTTCCTGCCCGTCCACCCGAACGCTGCCCTCATCCGGACGCTCCAGGCCGGACATGACGTTCAGCAGGGTGGTCTTGCCCGATCCCGAGGCCCCTAAAATGACCGAAAAACTGCCGTCGGGGATCTCCAGATCCACCCCCTTCAGGACCCGGGTCAGGCCGGCCCCCCTGCCGTAGGACTTCGTCACGCCTCGCAGACTGATCATGGCGCTTCCTCCTTTCTTCCATCGTTTTTCGACCCGTTTCGGGCCGTTTCCTGTCCGCTGCCCGCCGGCGCCCGGGCTGTCTCCCCGCTTTCCTCCGCGGACGCCCGGGAGGCCTCTCCGGCTGTTTTCGGCCGATGCAGCCGCAGCAGGCCGGCCATCACCTCGCCCATCATCCGCACGATCTCCGCCTCGGTAAACCGACAGGTCCCGGTCGCGCAGAGGGCGGCGATGCCGTGGGTGTAGATCCACAGATGGCGGTAAAGGCCCTCGGCCGTCTCCCCGTCCACCCCGTAGCTGTCCCGCACGCTCTGCAGGATCTCGGCATAGTGCTCCTCGATCGCGGGGAGGATCCCCTTCAGGTCGCCCTCTGCTTCTTGCATGAACAGCAGCTGAAAGAGCCGGGGTTCCCGCACCGCAAAGCGGATGTACTGCTTGCCCACCCCCCGGAAGGGGACCGCTTCGGCCATCCCCTCCCGGACGTAGGCGGAATAGACGGCCCGGACGGCGGCGATCACGGCGGATTCCACCTCCTCCATGCCGGAAAACACGGTAAAGACGGGGCGGGCGGAACTGCCCAGCCTGGCCCCCAGGGCCCGGGCGGTCAGCCCCGAAAGCCCCTCCTCCCGGACGATCGCAAGGCCGGCCTGCACGATCTCCTCTCTGGAAAACTTTGCTTTTGGCGGCATTTTTTCTCCTTTCCGCTTGATTTTTCATGGTCTTGAACAAAAGCCCGGCCCCTTTTTCGGAAAGGGAGCGGCGGCACCACTCAAGGGCGGCCTGACGGCGGCGCCTTCTTGCAGTGTTGCCTTAAGACATTTTTCGGCTCTATTTAAAACTTTTGTTCTGCAACGTTTGTTTTATTATAGCACAGAACTTCTCTGCTGTAGCGTTTTCGACCTTTTTAAGCCGCCGAACGGTGTATTTTTCAAAGAGGGCGTCAAACGAAGGAGCTGTTCGATAAATCCCCTCCCGCCTTTTAGCGAACTCGATCCGGAATTGATCGTTTAAACGGCGCTCCGAATTTCGGAGCGCCGTTTAAAAAAGTTCTCTAAATCAGGATAACAAAAGCAATCCCTGTGATCCAAATTAAGGCATCCCCGCACAAAGAACGCCTGACGGCTTTGTGCCGCCTTGCTTGGTTTTCCGCCACTTGGCCCAAAATCTCCTTGAAATACATCCAGTATTCCTGCGTCGATTTTGGACGAATTGACGAAAAATCTGACGGCGGACGCTCACAATCTTCGTGAGGTGCTGCCTTAAAAATTTGACTTTCATTTAAAATATTGATTTTTTCAAAAATAATTTTTAACGGTGAAATTGTCTTATAAACTCGGTTTCAGGTCCTTGGCGGCGATGATCTGCTCAAAGATGAGTTTGGCATAGGGCGCGGCCACGATGCTGCCGTAGTGCTGCCCCTCCGGCTCGTCCATGATGATCAGGGCGATGTACTGAGGATCGTCCGCCGGGAAAAAGCCGATGAAGGAAGAGACGTATTTGCCCTCGGCGATGACGCCGTTTTCGTACTTTTGGGCGGTCCCGGTCTTGCCTCCCACCCGATAGCCCTCGATGTAGGCCTGTTTGCCGCTTCCCGAGGTGACCACTTCTTCCAGCATCCGGCGCATCTGCGCGCTGGTCTCCTCGGAGATGACCCGGCTCCCCGCCGAAGGATAGATCCGCTTGACCAGGGTCCCGTCCGCCGAGCGGATCTCCGAGAGCAGGTAGGGCTTGCAGTAGGTGCCGCCGTTGACGACGGCCGAGACTCCGGCGATCAGCTGCAGCGGGGTCATGGCGATGGTCTGCCCGAAGCCGATGCGGGCCAGGTCGCAGTTTTTGACCAGGCTTTCGTCCAGCAGCAGGCCGCCCTGCTCCCCCGGATAGTCGATGCCCGTGGGCTTTCCGAAGCCGAAGGCCCGGATGTAATCATAGAAGGTCTCGGTCCCCAGCGCCAGCGCCAGGTCCACGAAGATGGGATTGCAGCTGTTGTTCAGGGCCGCCTGCAGATTCTGATGGGAGTGTCTTCCGTTGGTGTGGCCGTCCCAGCAGCGGATGGTCTGTCCGTCCACCACCCGGGTGCGGGAATCCCCGAAGATGTGCTCGGCCGAGAAAGCCTTGGGGTTCCCCTTGCGGTATTCCTCCAGATCGGCGGCGGCCGTAAAGATCTTGAAGGTGGAGCCCGGCTCGTAGATGTCGATGACCAACGAGTTGCGGGAACGGCTGTTCAGCAGGGCAAGGTCGTCCCGGGGCAGATCGTTCAGATCCAGCGACGGCTTGTTGACCATGGCCAGCACCGCCCCGGTCTTGGGATCCATGACGATGGCCCTGGCCCCCTTGGGGTTGTGGATGCGCCAGGCCTGCTCCATGACGTTTTCGGCGATCCGCTGGATCTCGGCGTCCACGGTCAGGGTCAGGTCCAGGCCGGGCAGCGCGGGCCGGTACAGCGTGCTGCTGCCCGGGATCTCCACGCCCTGGAGATCGGCCTGGGTCAGGATCTCCCCTTCGATCCCCTTCAGATATTCATCATAGTACTGTTCCAGCCCGGCCTGCCCCACGCTGTCCACCGACACAAACCCCAGCACCTGGGAGAGCAGATCCCCCTCCGGATACACCCGCAGGTTGTCCATGGAGAGATAGACGCCGTCGAGGTCTTCGGCGATGATCAGATCGGCGGTCTCCTTGTCCACCTGTCTTTTCAGGGTGTATTCGGAGACGCCGCGGTTCCGGATCTTTTGGAGCAGGGCCTCCGGGTCGAGATCCAGCGTCCGGGAGAGAAATTCCGCCGTGCGCTGCGGCTCGGTCACCGCCTTGGGCCGGACATAGACGGCGTAGACCGTGGTGTTCCCGGCCAGCAGCTCGCCGTTGGCGTCCAGAATTTTTCCCCTGGCCGGGGTGATCGGCAGATCCCGCACCCACTGCTCCAGCGCCCGGGTCTGCAGCTCCTTTCCGGCGATGACCTGCAGGTAGAACAGACGGCCGAACAGAGCCAAAAAAAGAAAGGCTACGGCAAACAGAAATGCCAGTAACCTTTTCGACAGAGCGTGAAGGGTGAATTTTCTCATGTTTCCTCCTTCCGGAGGAAGACATTATCCTCCGTAGCTGTTTCCGAACAGATCCAGAATCCAGTCGAACCAGTTGGAGGAAAAAGCGGTCTCTTCGGCGCCCGAAACCACACCCGGACCCGAGACGGCGATGGCCGAGCCGTTGCTCACCATGCCCAGATCCTGCGCCTTGTCAAGCAGCACGCCGCCGTCCGTGACGGAGGCCAGTTCCTCGTTCAGTCCCGCCACTTCATCCGCACGAAGGGCCACGGCCTCCTCCAGCGCGCCGGTCGACACGTTGAGGTTGGCGATGGCGATGGCGTTGAAGATGACGATCAGAAAGAGGGCCACCACGGCCACGACATAGACCGCGATGACGGCCTTGCCCTTGCCGGAGACGGTCGCCATGACCTTTTCCTGCTTTCTGCTTATCCGCTCGAAGCCCTCGGCGGGCTTGCGGTTGAGGGCGCGCAGCGTGGCCTGCGTCGGCAGCAAGTCGGGACTGACGTCGGCATAGTCCTTGGCCGTGTAGACGTCGTCGGTGCGCTCTCCGGTCATCAGGCGGTCCTTGGCGGCCTGACGGACCTGATTTTCATAGTCGGTCTCTTCAAAAGCGGGGTAGTTCAGGTCGGCGGGGATAAAATCTCTCCGTCCGGACAGAGTGCTCTCTTCTTCTCTCAACTTGGTCGGTAACATGATACGCGCTCTCCTGTGGATTTATTCCGTTTTCTGCCCTCTTTTCCTCGGCAGAACTTTTTTTGCGATCCGGAGCTTGGCGCTCTCGGCCCGCGGATTTTGCTCTTTTTCCTCCGCTCCCGGCTCGACGGGGCGTTTGGTGAGGATCTCGATCTCTTGCATCTTGTCGCATCTGCAGACCGGCATGCCGGGGGGACAGACGCAGTCGGATTCCAGCTCTTTGAACAGGTGTTTGACGATGCGGTCTTCCAGCGAGTGAAAGGTGATCACGCAGATCCTCCCCCCCTCGTTGAGGGCCATGGTCCAATTCCGGACCGCTTCCTTCAGGTTGGCAAGCTCCCCGTTGACTTCGATCCGCAGGGCCATGAAGGTGCGCTTGGCGGGGTGTCCGCCCGTCCTCCTGGCCGGGGCCGGGATGGCCCGGTAGATGAGGTCGACCAGCTCTCCGCAGGTGCGGATGGGCTTTTCCTCCCTCTCCCTCAGGATGAAGTCCGCGATGCGGGGGGCGAATTTTTCCTCGCCGTACTCCCGCAGCACCCGGATCAGCTGCTGCCGGTCATAGGTGTTGACCACGATCTCTGCGGTCAGGGCCTGCCTGCGGTCCATCCGCATATCCAGCGGCGCCTCCTCCGCCCGGTAGGAAAACCCCCGTTCGAAGCAGTCCAGCTGGAAGCTGGAGACCCCCAGATCCATCAGCACGCCGTCGACCTTGCAGACGCCGGCCTCCTGCAAAATGGCTTCGGTTTCCTTGAAATCGCGCCGGATCAGGGTGATCCGATCGGAAAACTCCTTCAGTCTCTCCCCTGCCGCCCGCAGCGCATCCTCGTCCTTGTCGACGCCGATCAGCTTTGCGGTCTTCGTGCGCCGGAGGATCTCCAGGCTGTGACCGCCTCCGCCCAGCGTGCAGTCCACGTAGGTCTTCCCCTCCCGGAGGTCCAGGCCGGTCAGGCACTCTTCCAGCAGGACGGGAACGTGTGAAAAAGCGGACTCAGATCTCATACTTGGCCAGTTCGCTCATGAAGCTGTCGAAGTCGCCGGATTCGTTGTACTCCTTCCAGCGCTCCTCGCTCCAGATCTCCACCCGGTCGCCGGCGCCGATGATGACCACTTCCTTGGTGATCCCGGCCAGCGCCCGCAGGGTCGGACTCAGCAAAAACCTTCCCTGATTGTCCTCCTCCACGGCTAACACGGTGGAGTAGAACTGGCGCTTGAACTTCTGCGCCACGGGGTCGGTCAGCGTGATGGCGTCCAGCTTCTGTGACAAAGCCTGAAACCGGTCCCTGCTCATCGCGTAAAGGCAGTTGCTGTCCCCCCGGGTCACATAGTACCCGGGCCCCAGCTCTTCCTTGAGCTTGGGCGGCATCCGCAGACGGCCTTTCTCGTCGATTTTGTTGTTGTAGGTTCCGATTAACAACGCCGAGTCTCCCTCACCTTGATGGTAGATTTAGTATAACATATTTCCTGACCATTTGCAACCACTTTTACCCACTTTTTTTCACTTTTTTAAATTTTTTAGGTTTGGCTGCCCACCGAGGGGGTTTTTGAGGGCCGTTTTTGCCTACTTTCAAACATTTGTTTATATTTTAGGGATATATTTAAGAACAAATGTTCTTATAAAAACAGAGACGCTACCGCTCGGCCGCAGAGACTGAACGGAGGGTCCCGGACGCCCGACCCGCCGCAGTCTTCCGCGGGGAGATTTCGGGCCGGAGAGAAGCGGCATTCCTCCCCTCTCGCCTTGGCCGAAGTTAAGGGAGGGCCGGCTTGAAGCAAGCAGGCCAAAGGCAGGGCCTCCGGGACTTTTGCGGGGATCTTGCGCCTGCTGCCCCTCCTCCCCGCTGCCCCCGGTTTCGTCATAATCCGACAGGTGGGCTCATAGAATAGAGCTGTCAACTGCAAGGGGGTATTTTCATGAATCAGAGCATTGCCGAGCGCGTCTCGGAGATCGCCGCGTACATCGATCGCACCCATGCCACCGTGCGGGCGGCGGCTGCCGAATTCGGCATTTCCAAGAGCACCGTCCACAAGGACTGCAGCGAGCGCCTGCGGGAGGTCGATCCCGACCTCTACGCCCGGGTGCGGAAGATCCTGGACGACAACCTCTCGGAACGGCACATCCGGGGCGGAGACGCCACCCGGAAAAAGTACGCCGCCATCCCCCTTCCCCCGCCGGTCTGCACCGGGGCCGGGATCTATCCCTCCGTCTGAAGGAAAATTCGTCATACGCTTCTTTCCGTACGGCGGAATCCTTTCAGACTGATTTTACAGGGTGAGCCTCCCTCACCGAAACGATTCGAGACATCCGCCTCTCAAAAGACAGGGCGTTCTTCGCCGCTCCTCAAAGTTTCTTTCGGATTTTGACGGGGGCCTCTGCCGAGAGCCAGCCGAGGTTGCCCTCCCGCTTCACTCAAATGTGGGAATCCGAAACCGGCAGGAGGGGCTGTTCTGCTTTGGGTCCTGGAACCGTTCGCCCCCGTCCGGGCATAAAATGGAAGGAACCGTCTTCCGCCGGACCCTCATGTTTACCAGAGAAACACCGGATCCACAGGAGAAGCCATGGAGCAATCGACTTTTCTTCTTACCCTGCTTTTTACGGGTATTGCCTTTCTTGTTACCTCTCTCGGAGCATTTACCGTTATTTTTTTCGGAAAGATCGGCCCCCGCCTGATGGCCGCCCTGCTGGGGTTCGGCGGCGGCGTCATGATCGCCTCCTCGGTCTGGTCCATGCTGCTGCCCGCCATCGAGGGCACGCGGGATCTGACCGAATACCTCCTTTTCGTGGCGCTCGGCTTCTGCCTGGGCGGCGGGATCATCATGCTCGGCGACTGGTTCCTGCAGCGTCAGACGGAAAGGGGAAAAAACAGGCTGGGCAGCATCCGGAGCGCCTCTTTGGTCACCTTTGCCGTCACCATCCACAACATTCCGGAAGGGCTGTGCATGGGGGTGGCCTTCGGCGCCAGCCTGTCCGGAGATCCGGCCTCTCTGACCGGGGCCATGGCCCTGGCGGTCTCCGTCGCCCTTCAGAATTTTCCGGAGGGGGCCGCAGTCTCCCTGCCCCTCTATTCGGCCGGACTCAGCAAAAAAAAGGCCTTCCTGTTGGGAAGCCTTTCGGGGTTGGCCGAACCCCTGTTCGGGATCGTCGGATTTTTTCTGGCCCTCTCGATGCACGGGCTGCTCCCCTTTTTGCTCTCCCTGTCGGCCGGCGCCATGATCATCACTACTGTCCGGGAGCTCATCCCGGAAGCCGGAGAGCTCGACAAAAACTTTGCCACGCTGGGGCTGACCGTCGGCTTTCTGCTGATGATGTCCTTAGACAGCCTGCTTTAAGGCAACCCCTCCCAAAGACCGCCTGACGGCTTTGTACGCCTTGCTTGGTTTTCCGCCACTTGGCCCAAAATCTCCTTGAAATACGTTCAGTATTCCTGCGTCGATTTTGGACGAATTGGCGAAAAATCTGACTGCGCAATCCACACACAATCTTCGTGCGGTGCTGCCTTAATTCGTTTTCCTCCGATTTTTTCCATACGAAAAGGGACTCCGATCTCGTCGGAGTCCCTTTTCGTATACACCGAATCCTTACTTTTCCACCTTGAAAAAGACGGATCCGAAAAATTTTGACGGATGAAAGAAGAAAATACTGTTGATAACCCCCTGTTATTCCAGCTCGGAATATTTTTCTTCCTCTTCCTCTTTGCTTTCCTGATTTTTTTTGTCCTTTTTCCGCTTCCCCTCTGCTGCCGGTTCGGCCGGATAGGTGATCTGCCACTTGGCCACTCCCTCGTCGCCCAGCTCCTTCAGGTCGATCAGCATGGCGCCCAGCTGAGCCGCCAGCTTGGCCAGTTCGACGTTCTCACGCTCGTAGAGGGTGAGCTCAAAGGAGGGGGCCGCCTGGTTCCCCGAGAAGGAGACCAGACTTCCGCCGTCCTTGGTCTGGATCCGGAAAAAGGTGGAATACCCCTTGATCCGCCGGCCGAGCAGGACCACCGCGATGACGATGACGAAACAGACCCCGAACAGGGTGGGCGCCAGCCATTTCGGGACCGCAGAAAAGATCTCCAGGCTGGCCGTCCCGAACCAGAACAGCGCCAGCAAAGTCAGGATCAGCCCCATCAGCAGATAGGCCCACCGGGAAAAGGAGGTCTTGGCATAGGTCTTGCCCTCAAAAAACTGGATGCCGGCCACCTGATCCAGCGGGACCTCGGTCAGCAGCCGGGAGGAATTCCGCTTGACGCCGGTCTCCAGGCAGAAGATCACCCGCTTGTTGGTGACGCAGAGACATCCGGGTTCCACCCGCTCCTCCGACATGATGCCGAAGCAGTCGTACTGCCGCACCACTTTTTCTCCCTCGGCCGGCGTGAGCCGGGAAGGTATCAGCAATTCCATAAAGAATAATCCCCTTTAATATATAATATATATACTTTATATTAATTTTAAGAAATTAATCACGAGTCACGGAATATTAGCCACGGAGAGCTTTGGCAGAAAGGCTTCCGTCATCACACTTCGACCGTGCGCCCGGCGGCTTTGGCAGACTTTCCGGCAGGCTTTCAAAACTTCTGACAGGTTTTTCAGCCATGCTTTACAGCAGCAAGCGGATTGAAGGCTTCCTCTGCGCTGTTCCCGAAAATTCCTTCGCTTTTGCCGCTCTTTTCCCCCGCGGGATCAGAAGAACAAAGGCAGGGCCCGGCCTCGCTGTCTCAAAGGGTTTGAGGGCAAAAGGCCCCCGCTGATCCGCTCTGTCTTTCTAGTATAGCAGACTTTTCGATTTGAAACAACAAAAACGGGGAAATTTTTCAAATTTTCCCCCTGAACGAATTCCTTTTTTTCCGGAACTGTGGTATAATAGTGAACAAAAAGCCTTGGAGCATTCCGACATGAGAAAGTTGAACTCCTCGCAACTGCGCGAGCTTTACCTCAAGTTCTTTCAGGCGCGCGGCCACGCCGTCATCCACAGCGCCTCGCTGATCCCCGAAAACGATCCCACCGTGCTGTTCACGACGGCCGGCATGCACCCGCTGGTCCCCTACCTGCTGGGCGAAAAGCACCCCAACGGCACCCGCCTGACCGACGTGCAGAAGTGCGTCCGCACCGGAGACATCGACGAGGTGGGCGACGCCACGCACTGCACCTTTTTTGAGATGCTGGGCAACTGGAGCCTGGGCGACTACTTCAAGAAGGAGGCCATTGCCTGGTCCTTTGAGTTTTTGACCTCTCCCGAATATCTCGGCATCGACGTCGATCATCTGGCCGTCTCGGTGTTTGCCGGCGACGAGGACGCCCCCCGCGACGAGGAGAGCGCCAAGCTCTGGGAGGCATGCGGCCTGCCCAAGGAGCGGATCTTTTACCTGCCCAAAAAGAACAACTGGTGGGGACCCGCCGGCCAGACCGGCCCCTGCGGTCCGGACACCGAGATGTTCATCGACACCGGCAAGCCCAAGTGTTGCGAGGAGTGCTCCCCCGCCTGCGACTGCGGAAAGTACATCGAGATCTGGAACGACGTCTTTATGCAGTACAACAAGACGGCGGAGGGGACTTTTGAGCCCCTGAAGCAGAAGAATGTGGACACCGGCATGGGGCTGGAGCGCACCATCTGCATCCTGAACGACGTCAAATCTGTCTATGACACCGATCTGTTTACCGAGGCCCTGGCCCTGATCGCCGAGTACTCCGGCAAGACCTACGGCGAGAGCGAGGCCGTCACCAAGGCCTTCCGCATCATCGCCGACCATGTCCGCACGGCGGCCTTCATCATCGGCGACGACCGGGGCGTGACCCCCTCCAACGTGGACCAGGGCTATGTTTTGCGCCGCCTGATCCGCCGGGCCGTCCGCTACGGCCGGCAGATCGGCCTCCGCCGGGGCAGCCTTTCCCTCATCGCGGACAGCTACATCCAAAAATATGCCGAGGTCTATCCCGAAATGGTCCACAACCGCGACCGCGTGCTGGACGAGATCAACAAGGAGGAAGAGCGCTTCATCAAGACGGTCTCCATGGGCCTGAAGGAGTTTGAAAAGATCGCCTCCTCCCTGGATGGGACCTTTATCGACGGCAAGACGGCCTTCCGCCTTTACGACACTTTCGGCTTCCCCATCGAGATGACGGTCGAGCTGGCCAAGGAGCGGGGCCTGACCGTGGACGAGGAGGGCTTCGCCAAAGCCTTTGCCGAACATCAGCAAAAATCCCACGCGGGAAGCGAACAGCGCTTCAAGGGCGGACTGGCCGATGCCTCCGAGCAGACGGCCAAGCTGCACACCGCCACCCATCTGCTGCAGGCCATGCTCCGCAAGGTGCTGGGCGACGAGGTCAAGCAGAAGGGATCCAACATCACGGCGGAGCGTCTGCGCTTTGACTTCTCCTTCGGCCGCCCCATGACCGAGGAGGAGGTCCGGGAAGTGGAGCGGCTGGTCAATGAGGCCATCGCCGAGGGCGCCGAGGTCACCTGCGAGGAGATGAGCGTGGAAGAGGCCAAGAAAAAGGGGGCCATCGGCCTGTTCGAGTCCAAGTACGGCGAGCGGGTCAAGGTGTACACCATGGGACGCTTCAGCTGCGAGATCTGCGGCGGCCCCCACGCCAAAAACCTTTCCTCGCTGGGACATTTCCGGATCGTCAAGGAACAGTCCTCCTCCGCCGGCGTTCGCCGTATCAAGGCCGTGCTGGAATAAAACCTCTTTGGGAAGTGAACTTCATTTGATAAAGCGAACTCCATTTTCCTCTTTGGGAAAGGCACTTCATGAGGAACTAAGCCTCCCCAAAAGCGACCGATCGAAGTCGTCTTGTGCTGCCTGATCTGGATCCTTTCTTCTATTCACAAATAAAATGCCAGCAATTAAATCATATTGAACAATTTTTTACAGCCAAACGGAGGGCGGATCTCATGGGATCCGCCCTCCGTTTGCCCCTCAGAAAGCCTTTCCCTCAGAGAAATTGACTGCTTTGCCCATTAACATTTCTCTGTCAACTTGCCTACCTCTGCTTGCCTGCGGTTTTTGGTTTGTCTGCTTTCCGTTTCTTCGATTTGCCTTCCTTTCTCCCGGAACAAAACCGCAAGCCGACAGGCCGCCCATTCCAAGGAGGCTTCATCGAGCAGAAGGCGCTCTGTTCTCTTTGCGTAACATTCGCATAAAAACACCCGTTTTAGGTTGGATTTGCTGAACGAATACTCCTCTGGTATGAACGCATTGTCCGTTGCACACAAGCCAGGCTGTTTTGAGAGAAATTTCTTGCATAGTACTATGCAAACCAATGATTTTTCATAGTACTATGCAGGAAAGTAGCTGCCATACGCCAAAAAATACCGACTGAAAAGCTTTGTCTCCACAGCCGGAACCCACCCCTCGGCTCTGTCAGGGAACTTCCCACCGGCAATACCCCGGAAAATTTTTGCCTCGGCTTTTTATCGGCGCTTCGATGCCCGGAAGTTTTTCGTCAGGAAACAGAAAAAGCCCTCTTCCGTTCGGAAGAGGGCTTTTTGCAAACTGATCCGGGAAAGAGCTTTTCTCAGACGGACTGCCTGGGAATGTAGGAGGCATACAGAATGATCCTTCGTTCGCCTGGCTCCCCCTTCAGCTGGCAGAGAATGCTCCTGACGCATTGACGACCGAAATCCGCTTTGTCCACGCTCATGGTGGACAGAGCAGGAAACATGTAGCCGCTCATCACATCGTTGTCGCAACCGCACACGGAGATCCGGTCCGGGATCGGGATCCCCCGCTCGTTCAAGCATTTGTAGGCGCCCAGAGCAATGTAGTCGTTCATGCAGAACAGCGCCTCGACGTCCGGCCGGGCCTCGAGCAAATGCGCGGTCGCCCGATAACCGAACTCGGTGGCCTCCGGGACGACGGAGCCTTCCTGAGCGCAGCAAAGCAGGGATTCATCGAATTTCAGACCCTTTTTCTCCAGAAAGTAGCGCAGAGCGATCAGGCGGGTATCCGGTTCGATGTCGGCGCGGATGGCGTCGGCCAACAGGGCGATTTTGGTCTTTCCGCGCCGGGTGAGCTCTTCGACAAAGGCCTCCACCGCATTGACATAGTTCATGCTGACTTCAAAGCCGCCGATGCCGGGCGCGGGATTGACAAAGGCCATGTTGTGCTCGGTCATCTTGGCGTACTCCTTCGGGTCGCAGAAGAAAGGCGACAGATTGATGACCCCCTCTACCCGATGCGCATAGCAGTCCTGATAGTAATTGCGTTTTTCGTCGTTGGCGATGATGGTGGACAGCGAATAGCCGGCGGCCGAGGCCGCTTCGTACATCCCCGTGTAGATCTCGTTGAAGTTTCCGAGGCTGCGGACCAGCACCGAGATCTGCCGGGTGGAATTCATCTTGAAGCTGCGCGCCAGCAGGTTGGGCTGGTAGTCCAGTTCCTCGATGGCTTTTTGCACCCGCTGCTTGATCTCGTCGCTGACAAATTTGGTGCCGTTGATCACATTGGAGACGGTAGAGGGCGCGACGCCTGCCAGCCTGGCGACGTCGTTCCGGTTGATCGGACGCTTCATAATAACCTCTGTAAAATCAAATTATCTTACAGTATAATTATAGCACATTCTTCCGATCGGCGCAACATCTCCGTTGACATAAAATTCGGCAACGTCAAAATCTTTTTGCAAATTGTCCGCGACTTTGAAGGTCAGGGTGTAGCCGGAAGTCAGCCCCAGCAGCGATTTCGGCACCGACAGATACAGGGTATTGCCGTCCACTGTCATCTCGCAGGTCCCCGCGTTCTGGAAGCCTTTCCCATCGATCCGGTGGATCGAGGTACTTCCCTTCCCGGCAGAGTCCAAAGCCCCGGGCTCGCGGTTGATCACGTACTGAAGCCCCTGCCAGCCGTTCTGTGCGCCCTGAACGCCCAGGTAAAGATTCATCCAGCGGGTATCCCCGGCCTCGTGCGCCGTAATGTCCGCCTCCGTCCGGATGCGGAAATAGAGGTTCTGCGCATCGCTCATCACCCGGATCTCCCGGATGTCGTTGCGGCCGGTGTTGTTGTCCAACGGGCGAAGGCCGGTCGCATCCATAGCAGCCCTGGGGAGGGTCTCCCCCGAAAAATCCCGGTAGACAGCCTGAGCCTCCGACCAGTCGGAGGAACCGTCCAGAAGGCCGGAAAGGTTTTTCCCCTCCTCAAAAACGCTTCCTTCCCCCGTCCCCTTGTAGGCGCGGACATTGCGGACCAGAGAGAGATAGAAGGTGTCCAGATACTCGGCCGTCATCTCGATGTCGCGGGAGAACTCCATGTTGAACAGATCCACAAAGTGGCCGTAATCTCCTCCCAGAATGCTGCTGTTGGCCTGTTTCTGAGCGATCCACTCGTTCCATCCGGTGACAAAGACCAGATCGATGTCGTTTCTTTGATCCCCGTCGGCTTCCAGATCGAGCACGGTCTTCCACTGGGACTCGAAGTTGTCGGCCCGCAGCGCCCCTTCCCGGCTGTTGGTCTGGGTCTCGCGGTCAAATCCTCTTCCCCAGTTGGCGTTGTAGACGCTTTCGATGTAGTCCTCCGAATAGTCGTCGAATCCGTTGGCCGCCAGTTCCGCCCGGTTTTCCGGGGCGAAGAGGCCGGAATCGCTGAAATCGGCATAGACGCCGTTTGACTTGCCCATCAGGCCGGTGTGCTGAGCCACGGAGACGCTCATGATATTGCCGACCTGAAGGTCGGTGTAGGTGTCCTGCGGATAGTTCCAGTCCATCCAGGGGAAGCGGGAACTTTCGATCTGAGCGTTGGGCCATTGCGGCTTTTTGAAATAGAACGCGGAATCGACGACGGCGTCACCCGTCTGAGTACCGATGATCCAGGGCTTGTCGCGGTTGCCACGGAACCAGAGGCTGTCGTAGACCCCGGAGGCATAGAAGGTGTTGTAGATCTGTCGGACCGTGGTCTGCGAGTCGGCGTCATTGACCGGAGTCATGAACATCACCTCGGGCACGTCGAAGCCCTCCTGCTGATATTCCAGCAGCACTTCCAGCACGGCATGGGCCGCGTTGTCGTAGATCCTCGCATTGGAGGTATCGAAGGCGATGAAGTCCAAGCCGGCGTGCACAAACAACTCAATGTGCTTGCGGATGACCCAGTGATCATCCGCGCAGTAGTAGTCATAGAGCGGTTTGCCCCAGTAATGGAAGGCATTTTGCAGCTGCGTTCCGCCCAGCGCGGGGTCGATCAGCAGCTCGGACATGACGGTATGATTTTTTTCGTAGTTTTCAGACACATCCTTGATGTCGCTCTTGTCCGCGCCGTTCCACAGAAAGTAGAAAATACCCACGTATTTCTGCTCTTCATAACCCGAGACCGGGTCAAAGCTCCGGCCGTAGTCGTCTGTGGCCGATGTGTTCAAAAATCCGCCGGTAAAGTCCTCCTGCTCGGCCGGAGGCTCTCCCCCGCAGCCGAACAGCCCGGCGCCCAGCATCAGCAGAGCGGTCGCCGCGGACAGCGCTTTCAGTTTTCCTTTCATGATCTCCTCCGAATACGACAGGAGGCGGAGAGGTCTTCCTCTCCGCTCCTGCCCTTCTTGTCGCAGCGGACGGATCAAATCCGTCATTGCCGCGCATTTTGAATTTTACTGCATGGGATCTTCGGCAAAGTTGACGTCGGCCGAGACATACCATTCCAGATCGGTGTGCTTGAGCTCCCGCCATTCGGCATAGTCGGTGAAGCCGGCCTTCATGATCTCGAAGATATTCTGCCCGTAAGTCGACCATTCCGCCCCGGAATCCGCCAGCAGATAGGCCTTGATCTGGGCGTTGATCAGGTCCTGAACGTTGCCGTTCGGGGCCATGACGCCGGTGTTCTCGGTGTAGTTGCCCGCGAACAGGGTGTAGGGATTGGTGGAGCAGTCGCCGTCATAGGTGGGGATCCCCTCGAGTTTGACCGCATCGGGAAGTTCGTAGTCCTTCAGGTAGACCTGCATGGGGCAGACCTTGCCGCGGTTGGCGTAGTACTGGTAGTAGGCGTCGAAGCCCTGCTCCGAGAAGAGGAACTGCAAAAAGTCGATGCAAAGCGCATTGTGTTCGGGGTCGCGGTTGACCAGCGCCAGCGGATGGTGATCGGGTCCGCCCAGCGTGCGGAGGTTGTCCGCATAGGGCGAGCCTTCCCCGTCGTGCTGCGGCATGGCGGGCAGATCGAACCAGCCGATCATGTCGCTCATCTGATCCACCGGGATCACGCCGCTGCCCATTCCCAGGGCGCCGCCCAGGGACATCTGATGGTCGGTGAGGTAGTCCAGACGGAGCAGCATGACGGCCACGCGGTCTTTTTTGGGATACTTGACGTCGTCTCCCGCGCCGGCCATCACAATGGCGTCGTTCTGGAACTGCTGACGGACGGCGGTGTTGTCGCGGGCCGAGGAGGAGTAGGAAGCCAGAGTCTTCATGTTCGCCATCATGTCGGCATAGCGGGCGGAAGTGGTGTTAAAAGTGCTGCCATCCTTGAAGTAGGCGTTGACCACACGGGTGAAGTTGTAGGTGTAGCCGTTGCGGGCGTCGTTGGTGGGATCGGCGGGATCAAAATCCCAGTCGGCGTCCAGCTCGGGAATGAAGCTGTAGTCGGAGGACTGCGAGTGTCCCACGTCGATCATATCGCGGAAGTACTGGTCCATGTACATCTTGGAGACCCAGTTGAAGTTGTTTCCGTCCAGACCGGCGTCGTCGAAGTTGAGGCCGAGCGGGGCGTCGTAGCCGTTCTTTTTCAGGGTCTCGAGCGCGTTGATCAGCTCCTCCCAGGTGGTGGGAGCAGACAGGCCGTACTGCTCGAAAGTGTCCTTGTTGTAGAAGGCGATGAAGGCGTTGCCCTCCATGGAGAGGTTGAAGATCTGCTGGGTCTTGTCGTCGGCGCGGTAGGCGTCCTCGCGCAGGGTGGTGGCCCAGATCTTGTTTTCGCTGTAGGGATTGGGCTGGTTGAGGTAGGGCGTAAAGTCCACCAGCCTGCCGGATCCGAAGTACTGCGTGACCACGTTGGCCTGGATGATGTCGCCCTTCTGACGGTCGGGATACTGAAGCAGGCCGTTCATGGCGGTGGTGTAGCCCACGGGATCCTGATTGGTGACGATGTCCACCCGGACCCGGACTCCTTCCTCCTGTTTCATGGAAGTGTAGACATTGGCCACGTTGCGGAAGGCAGCCTCGCTGTCCGAATCGATGGGCAAATTGATGGTGATGGTCTGCAAAGCGCCGGTCTCGCCGGAGGGATCCTTGCTCGAATTGTCGCCCGGGTCTCCGCCGCAGGCAAAGCAGCCGATCAACAGCAAGAGAGCCAGCAGCGCCACAGCGCCTTTTCTGAAGATACGCATAAGCAACTCCTTTTTCAGAATATTTTGAAGTTTTTTACAGCTTCATGCCGGAGGCGAACTCTCCGTCGATGAAGAACTTCAATCCGATGATGGTGGTGACGACCAGCGGGATGCCGCTGACCAGATAGAGGGCGTAGCCCGCGCCCCGGCCGGCCTTGAGGCCGTTGTCCAAAATGGTCTCCCCCGCGCGGACGGTCAGTTCCTGCAAAATGGGCATCAGCGTACCGTGCTCGCGGTTGTTCATGAAGATCATCAGCGGCCACAGATAATCGTTGTAAATGGCCGAAAAAATGGCGATGGACTGCACCATGATGATGCCGAAAGTCAGGGGCAGGCAGATGGAAAAATACATCCGGAAGCTGCCCGCACCGTCGATCTCTGCGGCCTCGTACAGATCGTCCGGCTGCTGCCCCATGAAGGTCCGGAAGAGGAAAATGGAGGCGATCTGATTGCCGGCAATGTAGGGCAGGATCAGCGCGAACCAGTTCCCCAGCAGGTTGAATTCGATGATCTGCAGGTACTGCGGGGTCAGCGAGACCACGCCGGGGACCAGCATGGGCAGAATGATCAGGTAAAACAGCAGATTCCGGCCGGGAAAGCGCTTTCGCACAAAGATGTAGGCCGAAAAGGTGGAGATCATGACCATGCAGAAGACCGATACCAGGTCGATCAGCAGGGTGATCCCCATGTTGGGCAGCACTTCACGGATGGCCGAGGAATAGTTGGCCCACTGGATGGAAGTGGGAAGCGACCACAGACTGCCCAGCGAGATGTCCTGCTCGCTCTTTAAGGAGAGCAGCAGGGTGATGATGACGGGAAGCAGGGTCAGAAAGGTCATCAGCACCAGATAAGCGATCAGAATCGTCTGGGCGACCGGTCCCTTGATCCCCCGTTTTCTCGGACGGCGGGCGCGTCCGGCCACGACAGCTTGATTGTGTTCCATCATGCGTCCTCCTCAGTCCGATTTGGATTGCGCCCGGAAATTGAGGACGGTCGCAATCAGCAGGAAGGCAAACAGGAACATGCTCATGGCGCTGGAAAGGCCGTAATTAGGCTCGCTGTTGCCGTACAGAGATTCGTAGATGATCAGCGCCGGGATCTTCAGTCCGTGACCGGTGGCCTGATCGGTGATGAACAGCCGGCCATAGTCCTGGACCGAGGCGATGAAGGAAGTGATGAAGATGTACTTGAGCTGGGGCGCGATCAGAGGCAGGTCAATGGTCACCATCCTCCGCACCCAGCTGCAGCCGTCCAGGTCGGCAGCCTCGAACAGCGAGTTGGAAATGGCCGACACGCCGCCGTAGAAGATCAGATAGGATCCCACCCAGGGAAAGGCAAACATGATGATGGAGATCAGCGAACTGGCCTCGAGATTGGGGCCGATCCAGACCCTGGTAAAACCGGGCACGAACAGCGAACAGATGGAGTTCAGCAGCCCGTAGGAATCCCGGCCGAAGACGCCGTTGACCCAGACCAGAGTCCCCGCCACCCCGGGCAGGATGCCGGGAATGAACAGCAGGGCGCGCACCGCAAAGGAAAAGCGCTTGCTGCGGACGGCCAGGATGAACTCGGCAAACAGCAGGGGCGGAACCAGAGCCTTGAACAGGTCGGTCGCCAGCAGAACGAACATATTGCCGGTCGAACGCCAGAAAGCGGTGTTCCGCAGCACAGCGGCAAAGTTTTCAAACCCCACAAAGGTCGAGGTCGCGCCGTTGGAATCGAAAAAGGAGAGCGCGAAGCCCCGCAGAATGGGCCAATAGTAAAAGACGGCCAGCAAAGCAAAGGCGGGCAGCAGTCCCAGGTAGGCGAAGCGATGCTTGCAGAGCGCTTTGCCGAAGATCGCGAAGCCGTGATTGACCTTTTGTCCGAGAGGTCTCCAGACGTTCAGGGCGGCGTAGGCCAGAAAGAGGACAAAAACGGCCAGCAGCACGGCGAACAGCGCCAATTTGCCGCCATAAGACGCCATCTGCACGGCCAGGTCATTCCCGATGTAGCGGAATCCGCCGGCGTCGGAAAGGCCGAACCCCGCTTCGGAGACCATGGCAAGGCCGGCGCCGTTCAGCGAGATCGAAAAGCGCAGGCCGTCGGCGTCCGCCCCGATCAGGCGGCCGTCCGAGGTCAGCCCGTAAAAAGAGCTGCCCTGTTGGCGGGCCGAAGTCAGCGATCCCACCCCCAGCGAGGCCGAAGAACGCACTTTGAAAGAGTCGTCCATGCGATAGAAATCGCCCTTGAGATCGATCCCGACAAAGCCGTCCTCCACCGCGCAGAAAGCGGCCAGCGAGCCGGGAAGACCGGTAAAAGTCTCGCGCTCTCCGCTGCCGTCCGCGGCCACGCCGGCCTTGGTAAAGCGGGTGACCATGGTGGTCTCGTCTGCGATCCAGATGGCCTGATCCGACTGGATCCAGATGCCGTTGACCCCGCTGCCTACCGCATAGTTCGCGGCATTCAATCTGGGCACGGATTCATCCTCGTAGCTGAGCGAGCCGGAAAAGGCCGTATCCAGCAGGACGACTTCCTTTCCCCGCTGATTGGCGCAGGAAACCGCCAGGACCGAGGTCCCTTCGCCCCCGAACACCAGTCTCTGGGGCGGCATCGCGGCGGCATAGACCCCCAGCAGTTCCCCTCCCTCCGCCGCAAAGCGGCAGATCTCGCGATTTTCGAAAGCGGCGTAGACCCAATCTCCCCGCACGGCCAGATCGCGGATCCGACTGGGACGGGCATCCTCCTGGGAAATGGGACGCTGGGCGGTCCAGAGGACTTCGCCGCTCTCCTTGGAAAACAGCGAGATCGTGTTGTCCGCGCCGGCAGCCGCCACGGTCAGATCTCCTTCGGCCGCAACCGTCACGCCGGCGGGCAGCTCCACCGGAAAGGGACTGCTCCCCTTTCCGGCACGGGCGGCCACAGCGGTCAGCACGGCAAAGGCGACCGCGCCGCACAGGGCGACGGCAGTCAGGATGATCCAGAGCGGACGGAGTTGTTTTGAGAGGTTTCTCATGAAAGTTTCCTTCCGATCCGGCGGACGGGGTCTCCCCCGTCCGCTTGATCGCGTCTTGTGTTAAAAGGTCAGGCTTTTTTTGCTTTGAACAGGATGATTCCTGCCGCGGCGAGGGCCAGAACGGCCACGGACAGCGCCATGCCGCCGGTCACAGAGTTGCCGCAGCCCCTCTGGCATCCGGAGGGCTCCTGCACTTCCTCGGCCGCCTTGGCAAAGGTGCAGGCATTCTTGTTGCCGTCGATGTCCGCCGTAGCGGTCACGCCCAGCTGCAGCTGGGTCATTTCGGTGTCTCCGAGATCGAGGTAAATGACCTGCCCGTCGATCTCAACTGTCAGAAGTCCGCTCTCGGCCGACAGCTTGATCTTGTGTTCGCCGATGACGTTGAAGTCAAAGAAGCTGGTCGAATCGCTGATCGCGGTATTGTTGTAGTAAACCGGGTTTCCGTTCCGGTCGCGGAGATTGACCTCGATGTAGGTGGGCTGCACGCCGGCGGTGGTGGAATTCTGGTAGAACTTGACGCTGACGGTGTTGCCGGAGTACATGTCGAAGAAGGTCAGGGCCACATAGGCGTCCACCGAACCGGTCAGACCGGAATTGTACAGGCCGTTCAGGTTGGTGATGTTCAGCGTGTATTCAGCCCCGGCGGTGAGGTCGACCAGATCTTTGTAGAGATAGCTGCTCTCCCCTTCCACGGTCAGCACGCCGTCGGTCACCGAGGCGTCCTCGCTGCCCAGCAGGTTGGCGATGCCGTCCGCCGAATAGGTCTGATTGACGGCCATGGCGAAGTAAAGTTCTCCGTCGGCCAGCACGGCAAAGCCGTAGGTGCCCTTTTCGGTGAGGTAAGATTTGCTGATGGTCAGCACGCCGTCGGCAAAGGTGTACTCTTCGCCGGTCAGCGCCACCGAGGTCGCGGTGTTGATGACCTGGGTGACGGTCTTGTCCGCGAAGTCGTTGAACACGGCGCCGTTTTCACCCGCATAGGCCACAAAGGAGGTCTCGGGATCGATGGCCACGTTGACTTTGACGGGGACGGTCACTTCCACGCCGCCGTCGCAGACCGCCACCAGTTCCATGATGTCGTCATAGACCACAGTGGACAGGAAGCTGCCCTTGACGGTCAGTTTGCTGCCGTCAAAGCTGAACTGCTCCGAAGTCAGGGTGGTGTCGCCGTAGCGCACGGCGGTCACCGCGGTGGTGTTGTACAGGGGCACCGTGATGTCGGCGTTCGTGCCCAGATCGTACTCCAGACCCAGGGTGTTGGCCGCGGGCGAAGTGGGATCGGTGCGGGTGGTGATGTTCAGAACGTCAATGGCCGAGAACAGGCCCAGGTAGGCGCCGTTTTTAAAGTCGGCCTGGTTGCGCTCATCGGTCTCGAAGACCAGCTCTCCGTTGAAGTAGAGCTTGGTGGTCTGTCCTTCCACGGTCTCCCCGTTCTCGTCCGCCTCGGCAAAGCTGAGGGCAAACAGCTGCGGGCCGTTCTGATTGACGAATTCGGGCTTGAAGACCGCATTGGGGAGGATGGACAGGCACTGGAACTCGCCCTTGGCGTGTCCGTAGAGGAAGGTCAGGCGGTCGTCGGAGTTGCCCTCGTTCAGGCTTCCGACTTTGGTGACGTCGTTGGTCAGACCGATGGCGAACCACCCGTGCTCATGGACATCGGAGATGACTTTATTCATATTCATCTCGATGTAGATGGTCTTGCGCACGTCGATCTTCTCGGAGTAGTAGGCGTTGCCCAGGAATCCGATGTTCAGCGTGGTGGAGCCGGCCTCATCGGCGACGGCGCTCACCTCGCTCTCGTCCGAGGTAGTGCCGTTGCCGATGGTGATCCAGCTGTTGGGCATGGTCTTGCGGTAGACCACGTAGTTCACCGAGCCGGACAGCGTGTTCAGGGTGAAGGTGTAGGCGCCTTGGGTCAGGCCGTTCAGGTAGTCGGCCTTCAGGGTGACGGCGATCTTGCCGGCCGCCCAGGTCGCGGTGTAGTTGGAAGCATCCACGGCCGCGCCGTTGGCGGTCAGGGTGTAGGTTTCGTCGTTCTCGTAGGTGACCTCAAAGCTGGCGTCCTCGGTCAGATCCTCGGCCACTTCCAGCACGCCGCCCTGGGTGTAGACCGGCGGGTCATAGTAGCGGGTGGCCACAGCCAGCGAGGTGGTGCGGGGCTCTTCCTCGGCCGAGGTAAAGACAAAGCTGATGTTGGAATCAAAGTAGTTGACGGGCTTTTCGGTCAGCACCGTGCTGAAAATGGTGACCTCGAAGCCGTCCACGGTATAATCGGTGTCCTTTTCGAGGGCGATGGTCTCCTCGCCGTTGATCAGGGAAATGACGGAGATCTCCTTGGTCAGTTCCACGGTGAGGTTCTCAGACATCGCGGGGATCTTGATGCCGTCGGCGGGCACCGAGGACTTGATCACGGTGAAGGGATTGAAGGCGCTGAAGAAGACCCAGGGCTCTCCGCCGCCGCCCCAGGGATCATAGACCAGCTGCACCTTGCCGGAGTCAAAAGTGGAGGCGGTGATACCGGTCAGATCGGCGATCAGGGCGTTGTTGACGTAGACTTTGACGGATTCGGCCCCGAATTCCACGTTAACGAAGTTGGAAGCGCAGTTGGGGGCGCCCGTCCAGATGGTCTTGATCGAAGGATTGACCTCGATCTCCTTGGCGTCGTTGATCAGGGTCTGCTGCTGCCCGTTGACATAGATCTGGGCTTTCTGGCCGTACTCGTCGAAGTACAGGCCGAACACGGTGTTGGTCTCCTTCAGGCCAAGGTAACCGGAAACGGCCTCAGAATCCACAAAGTGGATGCCGCGGAGTTGATGGCTTCCGGCCGCCGCAGAGGGCTGGATGGCGATCTCGAAGGACACGCCGTCGGCCACGGAAAGCTGCTTGTTGTTGACAAATTTTCCGTTGGCAAAGCCGGCGATCCCGGTGTAGCCGCCGAGGGCCTCGGGTGCATGATAGCCCAGATAGCCGTCGCCCGGCTGACCGGCCAGGGTCCCTTCGATTAGGACGTTGGTCTTGTCCTCCATGGCGTTGTAGGCGGTCTGCGTGAACCAGCCGTTGCTGTCAAAGCTGGAAGCGTCCGCGGTAGCCTGGCCACCGACCGGAGTCTCGGCCAGCGCGACGCCGGCGCAGAACACCGACAGGATCATGGCAAGTCCCAGCACGAGACTTACCGCAAGTTTGCTGCGAGTTTTCATCTTGATTCCTCCTGTTTTCTTTATGAGTCAGCCCGCGGCCGGACTTTTGCCGGCCTTGGGTCTTCTCATTCGCGTTTGCTCCCTTGCCGGGAGTGGTCTTTGCAGAAGGGACCCCTTCTGCCCTCCCGCTCTTGAAAAAGAGCGGACGTTTTGTGGATTTGAGCGGATCCCGCTCTGTATTCCCCGAGGCCGGACCCGGCCTGAGGCTTTTCAAGCCGTCTGCCCCGGCGAATACAGCCCCGCCTTTTTTGAACGGTTTTGAGAAAAAGATTTTTATCGGGCAGAAGCTTCCACCTCCGCCCCGCGCAGGCCTTGCCGTTCGGCCTGCGCGGATCGCTATATCATTTCCCTTCCTTCTTAACTTTTATCCAAAACTTTCGTATTCGCCCGGGAACATCTGCCCACGGTTTTGTTCCGCTTTTCTGCTCCGTTTAAAACTTGCCTGCCCGGCGTCGGATCAGCCCTTTGCAGTGTAGCTCAGCCGGCCGATGGGGGCGGAATCGCCGTCCACGTAGTAGCTGAGGATGTCGGCATAGTCGGTCACATGGTCGCTGACCTTGAAATTCAGGGTGAAGTCGTCGGAAACGCCCAGCGCTTTTAACGGGATCTGCACAATCAGGTGATTTCCGCTGACCCGGATCTCGGCCTTTCCGGCCGTGGAGACGGCCTCGCCCTCCCCGTTCAGCCGCTCGATCAGCGCGGTGTTTCCGTTCACGGTGCGGTTGACCACGAACTGGAAGTTGTTCCACCCTCCCTCGCCGAAGCCCAGGAAAAGGTTCATCCAGGTCTTGTCTCCGGCCTCGCAGGGGGTGATCTCCCCGGCGCAGGTGATCAAAAAGGTAAGGTTTTGCTCGTCCCGCACGACCTGGGTCTGCACGATGTCGTTGCGGCCGGTATCGTTGACCAGGTTGGGCAGCGTGGCGTTGGAGGAGGCGTGATCGCGGGCGGCCGTGTCTCCTTCGGGATCGGCGAAGGCCTGGACTTCCTCCCACTGCCCCAGGCCGCCCTCAAGATCGATGGTCTTTCGGACGAGCCTGAGGGAGGAGGATGCGGCTGGGAGGCCTTTGAACGCCCGGATGTTGCGGCAGAGCTGAAGGTAAAAATTGTCCCCCAGCTCTCCGGCGGTCATCTCGGCGTCTCGGGAAAATTCGGCGTCGTAAAGATCGACAAAGTAGCTGTTGGGGCGGCCGTTCCCCGCGGGCTGTTTTTGGGCCACCCATTCGTTCCACCCGGTCACAAAGATGTTGTTGACCTTGCCCTCCCTCGCCTGGGAAAGGGCATAGTCCCACTGCTCCTGGAAGTTGGTGCCGGCGGCCACACGCTCCTTGCTGTTGCCGCCCGACCCGTTGTTGTCCAGCGAGGACCAGCCCCGGCCATAGCAGGAATTGTAGCCCCCCTGCAGCACGGGATCGCTGAACGCCCCCGAAAGATGCTGGGAAATGGAGACCGACATGATGCCGTTGTGGCTGTACTGCTTGCGGGTCCCGTTTTTGGTGCGCTCCCAGCTCATCCAGGGAAAGCCGTTGTCCTTGTAGCGGAAGTCCCACACCCCGTCGGTGGAGGGCGCCTCGTTGGGCCACTGGGTCTGCTTGATGTGGAAATAGTCGCGGATGTCCGCCTCCAGAAACTGTACGGCGTCCCCGCAGATCACCCAGGGCTTGCCCTCGGGATTTTTGTTTTCGCTCAGCCCGTCCGGCGCGCGGTACCACAGGCTGTCGTAGTCGGGATTCTGGTAATAATCCTCGTAGAGCTGTTTGACCGTCTTGTCGGCCGAGGCGTTCAGCATGAACACGAATTTCGGGATGTCCCAGCCCTCGGCCTGCATTTTTAAGGCGACCGGGAAGATCTGGTCGGTCACGTCCTTGTAGTAGTTGACCACCTTGCCCGAATCATAGTTGGAGTTGGTGTAGTCAAACACCAGATAGTCCACCCCCGCCAGGGTCAGAAGCTCCAGATGCTTGCCGAACACCCAGGGATCGTCCGAACGGTAGTAGCCGTACAGCGGCTCGCCCCAGTAGTGGTGGCGGCCGACGTCCGAGCCGGATTTGAGCTCGTCCACCGACATCTTGGAAATGTCCAGCGTGCGGCCGTCCGAGGACGCCCCGGTGCTGTTGTGCTCCCCGATCCACAGGAAGTAGAAAATGCCTACCTGCCGCTCCTCGATCAGCGAGGACACCGGCGAAAAGCTCCGCCCCAGGGCGTCCGTCGCGCTTAAACTTGTGATACTTTTGGTCTTTGCTGGCACCACAACGGTCTCCTCCGGTTCAGGATCTGTCGACGACTCCGGGGGGATCGACGTCTCCGGAGAGTCGGGCCTCGGCTGCGCACAGCCGGCCGCGCCAAGGATCAGCGTCAGGCAGATCAGCAGGATTGTCCAGGCGCGGACGATCTTCTCCGTCCCTTTTTTCATATGTCACCTCTCGATTTTTCCTCCTCCGCCCCGGACTCCGCAAGCCGCCCATTCATACGCGGGAAGGCAGACTCTAAGACGGATTCAGAAACACGTGTTTCTAAGCCACATTTCTATCATAACACATTCCGAAACATTTGTCAATAGGGTTTTGAAAAATTTTTTCAGAAAATTTTTGGATTTTTATCTTAAAAAGAGAGGGGTAAATTTATCTTTGAAAGGTAAAATTTATTCAAGACTTTTGAAAAAAATCGATTATTTTGTGAAAATAATTTATTTATTTTTCATTCTTGATCTGAGTTTTTCAAAAATCTCCTTCACCGGCTTCGGCGCTCGCTCTCCCCTGGAGCGGGGCGCGGCGGCCTTTTGGGCCCTCCCGCCGCCGATCGGAAAATCAATCCGTTTCCGGCAGTTCGACCAAAATTTCGTGTTCCCGGCCGTCGCCGAACACCGGGAGCAGATCGCCCTCCAGCACTTTTCCGTCTGCGGTCAGCGTCGGTCTTTCGACCCGGTCGCCGCGCCGGTAGCGAATGTTGAGCCGGTCGCCGCGGAAGACCCGCCGGGCCTGGACTTCCCGCCAGGAGGAGGGCAGACAGGGACGGATCCGCAGGCCCTCGTAGCTTCGCCGCAGGCCCAGGATCCCCTCGTAGAAGCATCTCAGTCCCCAGGCTGAGGTCCCGGTCTGCCAGGCCGAGCCCACCATCATGTCCACGGCAGGGTGTTTGAGGTAACAGTTGGTGAACACATAGGGTTCGCAGGTGGTCCTGCTGCTGGGATTGCGGGGGCCGTCGGGGATGATCTTCAGCAAGGTAGCCAGCGCCCGGTCTCCCCGACCCAGTTCGCAGTCGGCCATGACCTTGAAGCAGCCGGCGTGGTTGTAGATGCCGCCGTTCTCGTAGACCCCGGGCAGCATGCCGCTCATCCGGCCCACGCGCTCGTCATAGACCGGATAGGGCGGCGCGCACAGAGGTACCCCTTCCTCGGTCTCCATGCCGTCCATGGCCGCCAGCACCTTCGGCAGCCGGTCTTTCGGTACGATCCCGGCCAGGATCGCCCATGCCTGGGGATTGACGTAGATGGCCCCGCCGGGCTGCCCCTTGTCCCCCACCGTGCCGAACTTGGAAAAGGCCCGCACATAGTAATCGCCGTTGAAGGCCGTACGATTGACGGTTTCGGTCAGATCTTTTTTCGCCTTCTTCAGACGGGCTGCAAAGGGCAGATCTCCCAGCCGCTCCGCAAGTTCGGCCAGTTCGCCAAACCCATAGAGCACGAACATGGCCGTCAGCACGGATTCGGCCCTCTCGTCCGGAATGTTCAGGGCGTCGTTCCAATCGGCGTGACAGATGAGGGGCAGACCGTGCGGCCCCAGGCCGTCCGGGCGCAGATACCACTCCGCCGCCCGCTTCAGGTGACCGTAGACGGTGTCCTCGCCCCCGTCCAGATAGGGGATCTTTTTGTCCAGAAAGCCGAATTCCCCGCTTTCCTTCAGGTATTCGCAAACCCCGGCGATCAGCCAGAACGAAGGGTCGGAGTAGACGTTTTTTTCCAGGTAGGGGTACCACAGCAGAACGGCGTGGCCGTCGGCGTACTGATGCGCCGCGCACTCCTCGATGACCCGGGCGGCATAGGGCAGATCAAAGTTTAGCAGCCCCATGCACAGCTGAGCGTTGTCCCTCACCGCTTTTTTGCCGATGGTACAGTAGGAGACCTGTTTGGCCGCCCAAAAATTCATGATGCGGTCGATGCGGGGTTCGGGCGTAGCCGTCCGCAGCGAACCGAATCGGGCCCTTCCCTTTTCCCGGATCCCCTCGAAAGTCTGTTCGGCGATCTTCAGAAAGGAGGCCGCCGAGGCTTCCAGCTCGGCCAGATCTTTGATGAAGCCCATCAGATACCACAGCGTCCGGCTCTCTCCAGGGGCCAGCGTCAGCACATGCTGCAGGACTCCGCCCCGCTCCCGCACGGTGGCCTCGGAACAGGACAGTCTGCCCTCCCGGACCTCGCGCGGATTGGCCGCACTGCCCAGCGTGCCCAAAAATTTTTCCCAGTTCCCCTCGAAGGAGGCCGGCGGCTCAGACGGGAGCAAAAAGCCGCTGGGACGGCTGAACTTGGCGGCATAGGGATTGAAATTTTCGCAGACGATCGCGCTGGTTTTGGAACTGAAACGGGTGACCGTGGTCGTGCCCGCATTGTAGTAGGCCGGCTGAGGAAAACCTTCCAGGCAGAAGGAGAGAGCCGCAAACACGCTCAGCTTTCGGGGTCTTTTGCTCCTGTTTTCCACCTGTACCCGCCAGATGCCGAACAGCTCTTCCTCGGCCACCGCAAAGGCCTGAGCAGCGGCGATCCCTCCGACCTCGCAGCCCACCTCGGAATGGTTCATGCCGTGCTCGCAAAAGTAATGCTCGGCCTCCGCGCAGGCGGGCGCGATGCCGGGATTAAAAAAAACTCCGCTCTCGTCGTCCCGGACGTAGACAAAGTTCCGGCCGGGCGTGTTGAGCACGATCTGATCGGCGTCCTCGTCCAGAAAGCGGCAAAAACTCCCCCCGGTATGCGTCAGACTCAGAATGAAATGACGGCGGTTCCACAGCAGGTTTTCCCAGGGCTTCCCGGTTTCGGGATCCTTCAGCAAAAAGCAGTCTTCTTCGGTGTGATAGGATTTCACGTTGCTCTCCTCCCTGCCCGGTACGTACCGGACTTCGGCTCTGTTTTAAAATAAAAACTCGTGTTTCTTTAAAAATACTATCACACCTTTCTGTGATTTGTCAACCGTTTTCGCCCGATTGTCCAAACCATGCCATCGCCGCATTTCCGTTTGCCTTTCACGCGCTCCGGCGACTGAAAAAAATTGTGATCCCGGCAGAAAACAGCGACTGAACGCACCTCCTGAAAAAGCCCCCCAAAAAAAACCTTGACATGCAAAAAGGACGCAGAACGTCCTTAAAATTGTGATCCCGGCAGAAAACAGCGGCTGAACGCACCTCCTGAAAAAGCCCCCCAAATCTTGACATGCAAAAAGGACGCAGAACGTCCTTTTTGATTTTTGCATTTTTAATTATTATTGAATGTTTTTATACAGTAAAACAAGTCCTTGACTTTCGCCTTCAAAGGCCCAGCCGCCGGAGAAATTCGGCCTCGTCCGCCAGGGGGATGCCCAGCTTTCTGGCCTTGTCCAACTTGCTCCCGGCCTCCTCGCCGAAGACCACCAGGGTGGTGGCCTTGGTGACCGAGGACTGCACCTCGCCCCCCTCGGCCTCGATGCGCTCGGCAGCCTTTCCCCGGGTCATGGAGGAAAGGGCGCCGGTCAGCACGACCTTCTCCCCCGCAAAAGCGCCCTGCCGGGGGGCGGCGGCTTCCTCGAAGACCATGCCGCAGGCCAGCAGTTTGTCCAGATTTTCGGCGGCGCGGGGATCGGCAAAGTAGCGGCAGACGCTCTGGGCGATGACCTCTCCCACCTCGTCGATGGCGGTCAGCGTCTTTTCATCGGCGCTGCGCAGGGCTTCGAGCGAACCGAAATGCCGGATCAGATCTCTGGCGGTCTTTTTGCCCACGTTTGGGATCCCGAGCGCGAAGACGAAATCCTCCGCCCTGCAATGCTTGGAACGCTCCAGCGAGGTCAGCAGGTTTTCGGCCTTTTTCTCCTGTACGCCGTCCAGCTTCATCAGGTCCTTTTTGGTCAGGCCGTACAGCTGCCAGGCCTCCTTGACGCCCAGCTCGCGGTAGAGCAACAGGGCGGTCTTTTCGGAAAAGCCCTCGATGTCCATGGCGTCCCGCCCGGCGAAGTGGGCCAGCCTGCCCACGATCTGCGGCGGACAGTCCCCCGCGTTGGGGCAGAACAGGTGGGCGCCGACCTCGACCAGGGGGCTGCCGCACTCCGGGCAGCGCTCGGGCTTGGGCACGGGACGGCTGTGCTCAAACCGCTCGGACACTCCCAGGATCTCGGGAATGACATCGTTGGATCGCCGCACCAGCACCCGGGAGGGGATCTCGATCTTCTTGCGGAGCAGGTCGCCGTAGTTGTTCAGCGTGGCCCGCCGGACCGTGGCCCCGGCCAGTTCCACGGGCTCCAGCAGTCCCAGCGGGGTCAGCTTGCCCGTCCGGCCGACCTGCCAGATCACCTCGTTCAGCAGGGTGGTCACTTCCTCGGCCTCGAACTTGTAGGCCACCGCGAAGCGGGGAAATTTTTCGGTGTAGCCCAGCTTTTCCCGGGCCGCGTAGTCGTCCACCTTGACCACCGCGCCGTCGATCAGAAAGTCCAGCTTATTTCGCCGGACCTCGATCCTGCGGATCTCCTCCTCCACTTCCTGCAGGCTGTCGCACAGGCAGTCGTAGGGGCTGGTCTTGAAGCGGTGTTCCTTTAAAAAGCGGATGCTCTCGCTCTGGCTGCGGATCAGCGATTCGTCCTCGATGTAGTTGACGGCGTAAAAGATGATGTCCAGATTCCGGGAGGCCGTGACCTTGGGATCAAGATTGCGCACGGCGCCGGCCGCGGCATTCCGGGCGTTTTTCAGAGGCTCGGCGGCCGTCTTGTTGTAGCGCTCCAGCACGGAAAGACGCATGATGGCCTCCCCCTGCACCTCCAGCTCTCCCCGGTAAGCGATCTCCAGCGGAAAAGTTTTGATGGTCAGCACCTGTTCGGTGACGTCTTCCCCCACCGTGCCGTTTCCCCGGGTGGCGGCCTGTTCAAATCGGCCGTTCCGGTAGGTCAGCACGATGGTCAGGCCGTCGAACTTGTACTCCACATGGTAGCGGAGGTCCTCCGTGATCTTTCTGGCCCGCTGCTCCCAGGCTTCCAGCTCCGCAAAGCTCTGGGCCTTGTCCAGCGAGTACAGTCTGCGGCGGTGCCGGACCTGCTCGAAGGCGGCGATGGGCTCTCCCCCCACCCGGCGGGTGGGCGAGTTCGGCAGCACGGTGCCGGTCTTTTCCTCCAGCTCTTTCAGCTGATCGTAGAGCTTGTCGTACTCCCCGTCGGAGACCGTGGGAGCGTCCAGCACATAGTACTCGTAGGCGTAGCGGTTGAGCAGGTCAACCAGCTGTTTCATCTCCATAAAAAGCGACCTCGGTGTTTCAGATCAGGGTAAGGGGTGCAAAATTCAGAGACAGGGTCTTGACCCCGATCCCGGGAAAGGCGATGTCTGCGTAGACGTTCCCGTCCCCCCGCTCGGTCCTGATGATCGTGCCCTCTCCAAACTTGGGGTGCCGGACCCGTACGCCGGGCTGAAATTTTTCAAAATCCTTTTTTTCCGGCGTTTTTCTCACATTTTCAACAGTCTGAGCGGGTTTTGGGGCCGAAGTTCCGCCCGCCGTCGCCGCATACGGCGAGGAGTAGGCCGAGCCGTAAGAGGACCGGTATCCGGCGGGTGACCCGCCGAAAGAGGGCTCGTCCTCCGCCCCCAGGGCCGTCCGCACTTCCTTGAAGAAGGGGGACTCGGCGGCGTAGGAGCGTTCACCGTACATAAAGCGGCTGCGGGCCCGGGTGAGATAGAGCCGTTCCTTGGCCCGGGTCACGGCCACGTACATCAGGCGGCGCTCCTCCTCCATTTCGCTCTGGACCAGCTTGGCCCGGGAGATGGGAAAAATGCCGTCCTCCAGGCCGGCCACGAACACCGCCCGGAATTCCAGCCCCTTGACTCCGTGCACGGTGGCGATGGAGACCGCGTCGACCGGCCCCTCGTCCTCCTGCTCGAGATCGGAGATCAGGGTGACGGACTCCACATACTCCTCCAGCCCGGCGCCGGGATTGGCGTCGGCAAAGCTCTTGACCGAGGCGATGAACTCGTCCAGGTTGAGGTTTTTGTTGATGCTGTCCTCGCTGCCGTCCGCATACATGCCGCGGATGCCCGTGCGCTCGAGAAGATATGGCACAAAGTCCTCCACCTTCTGCAGCTGCACCTGGGTCAGCAGTTCCATGACCAGATCCTTGAAGGCCAGCAGTTTGGTCAGCACGCTCCTGGGCAGGGCGGACTGCTCGGCCGAGAGCAGAGCGTCGAACAGGCTCTCTCCCCGCTCCGCGGCAAAGGCCCGCAGCTTGTCCACGGCGCCGGCGCCTAAGCCCCGCTTGGGGGTGTTGATGACCCGCAGCAGGGATTCCTCGTCGAAGGGGTTGCACAGCAGGCGCAGGTAGGACACGGCGTCCTTGATCTCCTTGCGCTCGAAGAACTTGAAACCGCCGTACACCCGGGTGGAGATGCCGTACTTCAGGCACTCCTGCTCGAAGGAGCGGGAGAGGGCGTTGACCCGCATCAGCACGGCGCAGTCGGAGTAGCGGAAGCCCTCCTCCCGGACCAGCCGGTTGATCTCGTGCACGGCATAGGCGGCCTCGCCGGCCTCGTCCTGCAGGGCCCGGATGACCACGGGCGTTCCGCCCTCGTTTCGGGTCCAGAGCTTTTTGGACATCCGTCCCGCGTTTTTGGAGATGACCAGATTGGCCACGTCCAGGATCTTCTGCGTGGATCGGTAGTTCTGTTCCAGCTTTAAGACCCGGCAGCCGGAAAACTCCCGCTGGAAGCGGAAGACGTTCTCCACCACCGCCCCCCGGAAGGCATAGATGGACTGATCGTCATCCCCCACCGCAAACACGTTGTTCCACTTGGCGCCCAGGATCCGGATCAGCTCGTACTGGATGACGTTGGTGTCCTGGAACTCGTCCACGTGTATGTAGCGGAATTTGTTCTGGTAGTACTCCCGGGCCTCCTCGTCCCGGCAGAGCAGCCGGTAGGCATAGATGAGCAGGTCGTCAAAGTCCATGGCGTTGGACTTTTTGAGTTCGGCGTCGTAGCGGGCGTACACCCGGCAGGCCTCGGTCACGTCCTTGCCCAACTCCTCCCGGTACTGATCGGGGGAAAGGTTGTTGTTCTTGGCGTTGGCGATGTGCCACTTGTAGTCCTTCAGATGATCGGCGTCCAGCCCCATGTCGTCCAGAACCCGCTTGAGCACGCGGTCCTTGTCGACCTCGGAGTAGATGGAAAAGGACTTCAGAAAGCCCACCTTTTCGGCAAAGCGGCGGAGCATCCGCACACACATGCTGTGAATGGTGGAGATCCACATCTCCCCCACGTCGTCGGTCAGCATGTCGTAAAGCCGCTCCTTCATCTCGGCGGCCGCCTTGTTGGTGAAGGTAATGGCCAAAATCTGGGAGGGAAAGGCCAGCCGCTTTTCCACGATGTAGGCGATGCGGTGGGTCAGCACCCGGGTCTTGCCGCTCCCGGCGCCGGCGATTAAAAGCACGGGGCCCTCGGTCAGCAGCACTGCTTCCCTTTGGGCCTCGTTCAGCTTGGTCAGATCGACAGACATTAAACCTCTTTCCGCTCCTCTTCCGGATCCTCGGCGGCCTCCCTGGCCTTCAGCCGCTCAAACACGATGGGATAGCCGTCCGCCCCGTACTCCAGGCTCCGGTTGATCCGGCTGATGGTGGCGGTGGAGGCCGTGGTCAGCGCCCCGATCTCCGCATAGGTCTTTTTCTCGTACAGCAGCCTGGCCACTTCCAGCCGCTGGGAAAGGCTGGTCAGTTCGTTGACCGTGCAGAGATCCTCAAAAAACCGATAGCACTCTTCCTTGTTTTTCAGACTGAGCACGGCGTCGAACAGAAGATCCAGCTCTCTGTTTGCAAACTTGGATTGATACATTTCAATCACCTTCCGTTGTGATACTGTATCTATTTTAGCACTTTCAAGGATTAAAGTACAAGCGTTTTGAGGCACTTTTTTCAAGTTTTTTTCAGCGGTCTGTTTTCCTCTTTAAATCTTTGAAATATTTGATTATTGAACGTTTTTATATACTGTGAACGCAGACAAAAAACGGTCATGCCCGCTTTTTCTCCGACCGGGCGGCGCGCTTGGGCGCGGGTTTTGCCTTGGGCGCGGCGGTCATGGCCAGGCTCTGCCTCAGGGCCTCCATCAGATCCAGCACGGCCGGGCCCGCCTGCTTTTTGACCGAGCGGATCTGCTTTCCGGCGATCTTGGCCTCGACGGCCGCCCGCACTTTTTCGGCGTACTCGTCTTTGTACTTTTTCGGCTCGAAGGGTTCGGTCATGTTCTCGATGAGGGAAGCCGCCATGTCCAGCTCCTTTTCCCCGCTCGTCCCCGTTCTCTCCCCCGGAACCTCCCGTATCTCCTCCGCAAAAAAGAGGGTGTTCAAAATCATCCGCCCCTCCCGGACCCGGATGGCCAAAAGGGTCTCCCGATTGTTGAACACGGCCCGGGCAATGCCCACCTTGCGCTCCCGCTCCATGGCGTTGACCAACAGCGCGAAGGCCTTTTCCCCGCCGTCCGGCAGCACGAAGTAGGGCTTGTCGTAGTAGATGGGATCGATCTCATCCAGCCCGACAAAGGCCTCGATGGTGATGTTTTTGTCCTTTTCGGACTTCAGCTTTTCAAAGTCCTTGTCCTCGAACAGGACGTACTGATCCTCCCCGTAGCGGTAGCCCTTGACGATGTCCTCGGCCTTGACTTCCCGATCTCCGCAGTCCACACAGGTCTTTTTATACTTGATCGGGCTCATGGTCTTTTTGTCCAGCAGGCGGAAGGAAACGTCGTTGCGCCGGACGGCAGTTTGCAGCACCACGGGCACATAGACCATGCCGAAGGTCAGCGCACCTTTAAAGGAATAGGCCATTTTTCTCCTTATAAAAACATTCAATAATCATTTTTTAGCTTCAGATTCCCTCTTTTATCAAACCCGAAAGGCAAAGCCCGATCGGAAAAGACAAGAGCGCTTCAGCCCTTTTAATATGCGCCGGGCTCGGTGAAATCATACTCCGCCCCGGCCGCCTTTTGGATCCTGCATTGTTCCGGAATGACGAAAAAAAGACAGTCGCAGGACGGTCGGAAAAGGAAAAGAGCAGTGCGTAGGCGCGCAAAGCGCCTGTGGCAACAGCAAAGGAAAGATAATCGGCTGACGGGATCCCGGAACGATACGACTTTCACCAAATCAAAAAAACTCGGACCAGACAAAAGCATGGTCCGAGCTAAAAATGATCCGGAATTTTGTTATGTGAGCCGTTCTTCTTCGGTCCGTGCCTCTGATTTCTGGTGATCTGAAAAGATTCAAAAATCATTTATTTTCGCATATTTTTCACTTTCCGGACCAATCAAAGTTCCAGAAAGCGCTTCAGATCCTCCATGAACCGCTTCTGCTGCCGTCTGAGAGCCCCCTTGACAAAGGGCCTCAGCCACCCCTTTTTGACCTGAACATTCTCGGTAAAAGTCAGCAGAGTCCCCTCTCCTTCGGCCTCAAAATCTCCCCTCCAGTTCCCCTTGAGGAGCGGGTTTTCCAGCTCAAATTCCCAGCGCGCAAGAGGCTGTGTCAGCGTGACCCGAAACAGGGTCTGCCCGTTCCGGCCGTACTCGGCAAAACAGTCCCCGCTCAGCCATTCGGCTTTGTTCAGATCGCTCCGCCAGACGGCGTACTCTTCCACCGCGGTCACCGCCCGCCAGACCCTTTCGACTGGCGCGTCCAGCCTCTCCTTCATGACCGAAGTCACCATAAAATCTCCCCCCTCCTCAGGTCAGCCACAGGGCGGCGTCAAAGGGCAGTTCAAAGTCGACGGGCTTTAGCTTTGACAGCGGGAGCCGATCGGTCCTGATCTTCTTGTCGGCAGGGTCGCCCAGCCTCAGCTGCAACAGGCAGACCTCCCCCTCGGCGGCCCGCTCCTTCAGAAAGCGGATAAACCACTCGCTGACCTGCAGGGCAGCCTCGTAAAAGTCCGGCAGGACCTCCCTCACCCCGCTTTTGCACGCGAAAGGGGCGACCATGCCCATGACTTCGTACCACGTAAGATCGGGGACCGCCTCCACCCTTCGCTTGGCGATCGCGCTCGGCTCCCCGAAAAAGACTCCCTCCGTAGCGTAGAGAGAATCGGGATAGCGCAGGTCCGAATAGATCTCCTGCGCCGGGAAAAAGCTCTGTTGCAGGGGCGTTTTGACCCCCAAAAAGATGGCTTTGCTCATGGCCTACCTCCGCCGATCAGGCTGCCGCAGATTCTTTTGGCCGTCTGTTCGGCAAATGTTAAACCGCCGGACGGCATTGCCCGATCAGGCGTTCCCCTCTTTTCTGAAAAGCATCCCGGGTCTTCGGCCTCTGTCAATCCTCTGCCCACTGCTCAACTCCTGTCAAAAATACCGAACGGTGCGCTTCGGCGTTCCCTTCATTTGCAGTCTCGGGGCCATCACAGCCATTCAAGCCGCGATGCGCCGCTGAGGGCGTTAAGAGCTTACGACGCCTGCCCGTAAGCCGGGGCCTTGCGGGCGTCCAGGTAGAGCTTGACGCAGGCGAATACGTCCACGCAGAAGATGAACTGACAGATCGCAGCCCTCACCGCGGCGCCCTTCGCCAATTTGCGCTCCCGGTAGCTGCGGAAGGCCGATACCGAACCGATCAGCCCGGTCATGGCGATGGTAAAGCAGTCCACCGCCGCCAGGATCAAAGTCAGCAGGATGCCCCAGATCGAGATCAGGCAAAAGAGACCCAGCGCAAAAATTATCAGATAGGCCGGGATCTGACAGAGTTTGATCACCATGTTCAGCCGGGCCATCTCCTGCCCGGAAGTCCTCTTGGCCAGGGCGCAGCCGCAGACGACGGCCGCAAAGCCGGCCGCGGCGACCGCGCACAGCAGCACCGCTCCGATGAGCAGAAAGCCGTTGCTTTGAAAGATCTCCTCCATCAGAAAGCCGGTGTAAAGGCAGACCAGCGCCGCCAGGACGAGGTAGGGAAAGAGCAGCACCGGCAGCGAAAGCAAATACTTTTTCATACAAACCTCCCTTCATTCATTCCCGGAGAAAAATTCAAATTTTGTCATTCCGTTATGCATGAAGCTTGTTCAAGAGCCATGCCAAATTTTCGCCGATGTTGCGCATATTTGCAAGGCCTTCGTCATCGCTCAGAACGTCGCCTATGTCCTTCCCGTAAACCATGTTCCAATAGGTAGAACCGACCACGAGCATTTCTTGAACAACATAAAATGATTCAGGCTGTCCACGGCGGCAATACCGCCGCCCCTGCGCACGGCGACAACGCCCGCCGCAGGTTTTCGTCTTAAAACTTTCGGATTGTTCATGCTCGCAATGCTGAGGCGGTCAAGAAAGATCTTCATTTTTGCCGTGATATCCGCACCGTAAACGGGAGAGCCCAAGATCAAACCGTCTGCCTGCGCAATTTTGTCGTAGAGGATATGAAAATCGTCGTTCGTGTAAATGCACGAATCTTTTTTCATGCAGGCAAGGCATTATCCGCCCTCGCACAATTTACACGGTGCAATTTTCAGATCGGATAATTTCTGATCTTTTCAAAAATATTATAGCATATACTGAAAAGTTTTTCAACCGCCTTGCATACAGATTTTGCTAAAAACATAAAAGCGGCCAAGATCGTCTGATCCTGACCGTTTTTGGCGCGCCTTAAGGAGCTCGAATCCCTAACCTTTGGTTCCGTAGACCAACGCTCTATCCAATTGAGCTAAAGGCGCATAATGGATTGTTTGAAAGATCGAACGGGACGAAAACCGATCTTCGGGACCCGTTTCGAATCCAGCCTTTCTATTATAGGTCATTCCCTTCCAAAAGTCAAACAGTTTTGGGAGCTTTTGGGAATCTTTTTTTGATTGAGGCCGGAAAAACGGTTTATATATAAAAAAGATCACGCCGCGGAAACCGCGGAATGGAAGGAGAACTAATGAGACGATTTTTTCTTCTGCCCGTCTTAGCGGCGGCAGTTTTTGTCTCGGGCTGCGCGGCAAATTGCCTGCCGCTGGAGACCACGGCCTGGCAATTCGAGACCATGCAGGGCGAGGGCGGGGCCGTTGTGGCCTGCTCGCAGGATCTCGCCTCCTCCTTCCCGGAAGCCGAAGTTTTGGCCGTCTCCTGCCGCTTTGAGAACGGCGCCCTGTGGGTGGAGGTCGGCAGTGAGAGCTGGAACGGGACCTACCGCCTGATCGACAGCAAGGGGTCGGAGATCTTTGAAGTTCAGTTCAGCGACGGCGAAACGGGATACCTGACCAACGGACTGACGACCTTTGCCGACGGCTCGCAGCAGGGAACCATGAACCTGACCAAAGGCGGCCTGACCCTGAACTTTGTCCCGGCCGAGTGAGCGCCGGGTCTTTTTTGCCAAGAATCTCTTCTGGCTGTCTGCGGAAGAGCAGAACGGGGTCGGCCGGGCGGGCAGGATGGTCGCCTTTGCGCCCGAACACTTTGCTTTGGCCGGACATCTGGAAGAAAATCGGAAATTCAGAATGAAGCTTTTTCCGGAAGCCGGAGACCTGCCCCGGCCGGAACGGCCGCTGACAGCCAGGCTCCCGGACCTGACCGCCTCTCCGCTGCGGAAAGATTTTTCCGGTATTGCTGCCGGCGCAAAGGCCTGACGTTCCATCAATTTGTCATCATCGAAAAAGCCGGACGGGCGCGGAACAGATCCGCGCCCGCCTTTTTGACTTTCTCGTTACGCTTGGGCAATTGCGCCCGGCAGATCCTCCCTCCGGCCTTGGGTCCGGACCTTGGCCGGCAGGCCCTGTTCAGATCAGATCTTGGCAAATTCGCCGGCAGCCTCGGTAAGATCGGGCCGCACCTCTGCCAAAAGGCCCTGCCGAACGCATGAGCCGGCATCTTGTCAGGCCTGGACCAGTTCGAGATCGACGTCGCCGTTGTTGCAGGACACATTCAGGAATTTTTCTCCGCCGGGTTTTTGTTCGGGGAGATTGGTGTCTCCCTTTTTGACCTCGCAGGTGATCGCGAAGTCATCCCAGCTACCCAGGACGCTGCCCGAAATGCTGCCGTTCTTGGCGGTCAGATTCAGTCCCTCCCCCGCGTCGACGGCATCGAGATTCAGATCTCCTCCGTCGCTGTTCAGGGCCATGGTCCCCGAAGCCGACACGCCGTTCAGCGAAATACTGCCGTTCTTGGCGGTCAAAGTCAGGTCTTTCCCGGCGGCGACCGTCTCAAGAGCCAGATCTCCCCCGTTGCTGCTCAGGGTGATGCTGCCCGAGGCCGACACGCCTTGCAGGGAAATTTTTTCGTTTGTGGTCGAAACGTCCAGATCGGTCAGAAGATCGGCGGGGACCTCGATGCGGATCCTGCGGTACTGTGCGTCCGGTTTGGACCCGATGTAGTCCGTCCAACCCTTGTCGGTCACATACGTGACGGTCAGCACGCCGTCCGCGACCGAAAAGTCATAGTACTCCTGCTGACTTTCGTAGTAGGCCAACAGGATCTGGCTGCCCTCCGACTTTACGATCTCGATCTCCCGGTCCTGAACATTGAGGACCAGGCCGGTTACCGACGGATCCGCCGTGTAGTCTCCTTGCTCAAAGACCTGATCGTCCGCACAGCCCCCAAAGGTCAGAAGCAGGGCTGCGCAGAGTCCGAATACGAAAATGCCGGTGAATTTTTTCATGTTCAGTTACCTCCTTGTTCAGGTTTGACAGAATGGCATCTTTCATGTTATAATCAGTATAAACCTTTGTGTAACACAAAAGTCAAGGAGATTTGGGGGCTGATGGAAAAATTTTTTTCGATCGGCAAAGCGGCCGAATTGGCCGGCATGACGACAGAGACCCTCCGACACTATGACCGGATCGGCCTGGTCCACCCCCGCAAGACGGATGAATGGACGGGATACCGCTACTATTCCGAACAGGAGATCGTCCGGCTGCACACGATCCGGGCGCTGCAATGCATGGATCTCTCCCTCGAGGAGATCGGGCGGGTGCTGGCCTTCGACGACATGGAGCGGATCGCGGCCTTTCTGGCCGGGGCCGAGCAAAAGGCCGACCGGAAGATCGCCGAGCTTTACGAGGCCAAGGACAGGATCCGGCGGGCCAGGACTTTTTACGAGAGCAAAGCCAGTCGGACTCCGCAGACGAAACAGACGGAGCGAACTTTTCCGGCCCGCGTCATTCTGCTGTCGAAGGACCTGAGCCAGCCTTCGGTCGACAACTTGTGGAACTACCTCCGCCATTTTTACGCGCAGGTCGGCGAGGAGAATCGAGATGCCTTTTCCTTCGAGGACGCCGCCGGCGTCTACACGGCGGCGGGAAGTTCCCGCCTGTTCGCCGTCTGCACGCGCTGGCAAAAGACCGAGGGGCTGATCCGGCTGCCGGCCGGGAAATACCTCTGCGCCGACTGCACGGAAGCGGATCGCGAACGGGTGACCGGAGAGCTGCTCGCCGCGGCCGAAGCCCTCAGCGCTCCTCCCCCGTTTTCCCTGGCCATGGTGGTGCTTTCCGGCATTTTGCAGTGGAATTATCAGATCCAGGTCCCTTTGGGGTCGGACGCGCCTGCCCCGCTCTGATCTGAAGTTTTTTCCGTCCTCCTCTTTGACAGACGATTTCAGGGAGATTTTTCCGATTTTCCGCTCTCTTTGGATCCGGACCTTTTCTTTCCCCCTTTTCATTGCCTTAGGGCAAGCCTTTCCCCTCTCCCAAAATTATGGCTTCAACAGATAATTGTCCGGGGAACTCACCTTCAGACTATCGTTATTACTTTAAGGCCTCGGGATCTGATCGATGTTTTGACTTCAAAACATTTGGTAAAAAATTTTTGTTATAATATAATGTGATATAATAAGACTTAGTTCAAACTTGAGGGAGTCCACATGGAAAAGCGTGCACTCAAAATTTCAGCGATCGTCTTGGGCGGACTGATCGTTTGTCTTCTGATCGCCTTCATCATCATTTTTTCGCTTGGTTATCGGTTTACCTCAACGGGGGCTGCGGGGCCTGTTCTGGCAGATAATCCCGTGATCCGGACCGACGAATATGATTTTTACTGCATCAATTACGATATGGTCGAGAACAACGAGAAAATCGGAGAAGTCATCATCGACATTTGTCCCGTCCGGAAATTCGGCCCCCTGAACAAGGCGGTGGAATTCGACTATTCCCCCGTCATGCTCCGGGACGGCGCCGTTGTGGGCAATCTGGCCGCTTTTCAGGGAGAAGACCGTTACTACAACTTTTTCTTCCGATATATTCTGCAAGACGAACTTTTGTACTATTACGACTCGATCACAATAGACGGGGTAGAACAGGATATCTACAACTACAGTTATTTTGAAACGGCCGAACCGGTAACCGAGTTTTCACTCGAAAACAAGGACTTGATTGTGGTGGATGACCTGTAAAGCAGCAACGGAACGTTGCCTTAACGATCCTCGCAAAGAAGCAGCCATTTTTCACTCCCCTCGCCAAGGATGAAAAAATGTGTTATACCCTTGCAGGATGCTGAGGTCAGCTCATAGTGTCTCTCAAAGCAAAAAAGCCGAATGATGTTCGGCTTTTTTGCTACGGCAATTTTGCATAATACTCTTTCAGAAGTTGTTCAAATTTTTCACCGCTGTAAAAATACTCCGGCCCGGATTGATTTTCGACCCTTTGCGTAAAAAGCCAGTCAGTATTCACAAGCTTGTTTATCTTTTTTGTTTGCAGCACATTATTTTCGATAAATTTATAAAATTTGTAACCGTCCAAAGCAAAATCCAACTGCGTCCGGTTGAGGGTGGCAATGGCCTTTTTGTCTTTCAGCCTGTCGATGACGGCAAAGGGATGCTCGTCCGCCAGTCTCTTTAACAATTTTGTCATCTCTTTGTTGCCCTGGTAAAAGTCAAACAAATACATAAAGATGGCCTCACCCAAAAACGGCAATTTTTCCACCTTGGCATCGAAGAGAAACACGGTAAATTTTGAGGCAAAGTTCGAAAATTGAATACATTTTCTTCTGTCAAAATAGAACAGCTTCCCTCCCCATTCGAGCAAGCCGATCCCCTGCTCCCGCTCCTTTACCGCCGCCGTGATCTCTTTTACGGGAAAAAGGCTGTTCTCCGGCGGATCCAGTTTGTAGCGTTCAAATGTCTTCCTGGTAAGATATAAGATCATATCCGTGATGATTCCTTACACTCTTTAATTTCAAATTGGATCCTGACTGTCAGATGATCACAGTTCCATTTTGGCAGCGTAACCTTCCAATATGCGATTGATCTCTTGCTCGTTTTCATAGAACAACTCGTCACACCGGCTCAAAATTTCTTCCGCCCCTTCCTCGTCTTCCTCTGAGACCAGATAGGCCCGATGCGCTTCTTCAAGGACTTCCACAAGCTTTGACGGCAAAATGGTTTTCAAGACCGACATCTCCTTTTGCAAGTCCCCTCTGTTTTCCAGGTTGTCAAAATATTGCACATGTCCGCCGTTGTTGACCTCACTCTGATAGGTCATCAGTTCCGCATAGGGCGGATTGGCCTGCCCTTCTGTCCACAATTCCCACATTTTGTTCCATTTCAGCTGTTCTTCCGTCAGTTGAACTTTCTTCTTCCTGAAAACATGAAACAGTCCCATAAGATCGTCCCCTAAGCCATTGTCACATTCATTATATCACAATTTCCTTGCAAAATCAAGTTGCATGGACCGAGCGGGAATTCCAGAACCCTGTTTTTTAAACAAGCCAAGGCAAAAGCAAAAGGAACACGAGCAGGGCATAAAGCCGGTGTCGTGTTCCTTGCTTGGTGCCGCTGGCCAGGGGGCGTAAGCCCGCCCGCATGGCGGGCGGCGGAACAGCGATCGTTGGCCGGGGCCCGATCGCGTCACGATTTCGGAGGCCCGGACGAGGCAAAAGCAAAAGGAACACGAGCAGGGCCCTTGGCCAGTGTCGTGTTCCTTGCTTGGTGCCGCTG
>CALVJY010000011.1 GCA_944332455.1 uncultured Clostridia bacterium | reverse complement strand
AGCTGGGCTTCCACCAGGTGGTCGAGGCCGCCCTGGGCGCCGACATCACCCTCTACAAGGAGGCCCAGGAGTTCAAGGAAAAGGGGTGCATGACCACCTCCTGCTGCCCCTCCTTCGTGATGTTCGTGGAGAAAAACTTCCCCGAGCTGGTGCCCTACGTCTCCCACACCCTTTCGCCCATGGTGCAGGCCGCCCAGCTGATCAAAAAGTCCGACCCCACCGCCAAGGTCATCTTCATCGGCCCCTGCTCGAGCAAAAAGCTGGAGTATAAAATGGAAAAGACGGGGGGCGCCATCGACAGCGTCATCTCCTTCGAGGAGCTTCAGGCCTTCCTGGACGCCCGGGACATCGACGTGGGTTCTCTGTCGGACACCGCGCTGGACAACGCTTCCTTCTACGGCCGCATCTTCGCCAAGTCCGGCGGCGTGGCGCAGGGCATCGTGGACGTGGCCAAGGCCTACGGCGTGGAGGGCATCCAGCCCATCGCCATGAACGGCATCGACGAGTGCCGGGCCAACCTGCTCAAGCTGAAGCTGGGCAAGGCTGCGGCCAACTTCTTCGAGGGCATGGCCTGCGAAGGGGGGTGCCTGAACGGGGCGCTCTGCCTCCACCACGGGCCCAAAAACGTGCTGGACGTGGACAAGTACGGCCAGCAGGCCAAGGAAAAGACGGTGGAAAATTCGGTCAAGCTCTTCCACCTCAACAACGACTGAACCGTTTTTTTGTCCGGCCCTCCCGCGGGAGGGCCTTTTCTTTTGCCTGAGGGAAGAAAAAAGATCGAATAAAGGGGGGACAGGGGCGGGAAAAACCCGCGGAAGGGAGCGGATTGTCCGATTTGAAAGGGCTTTTACTTGCCCCTGACGAAGAAATATGGTATAATAAGACAAAATATCGCTCGTTCGGGGCCGTATCGAAAGGCCTCAAGGAAGGGGAAAGATGACGGGATACATTCTGGACAAAACCGAAACGCTCAGCCGGGGCGAACTTGCCGCCCTGCAGTCCGAGCGGCTGCAAAAGACGGTCCGGCTGGTCTACGACAACGTGCCGGTCTATCGGGCCAAGATGGAGGAAAAAAAGCTCCGTCCCGAGGACATTCGCTCGGTGGAGGACCTGCACAAGCTGCCCTTCACCACCAAGCAGGACCTGCGGGCAAACTATCCCTTCGGGATGTTCGCCTCCCCCAAGGAGGACATCGTGCGCATCCACGCCTCCTCGGGGACCACGGGCAAGCTGACGGTGGTGGGCTACACCCAGAACGATCTGGATGTCTGGACCGCCTGCATGGCCCGCTCCATGGCCATGGCGGGCATCGACCGTTCCAGCACCGTGCAGGTCTCCTACGGCTACGGCCTGTTCACCGGGGGGCTGGGGGCGCACTACGGCGCCGAGCGGCTGGGGGCGGCGGTGGTCCCGACCTCCAGCGGGAACACCCTGCGGCAGATCACCCTGATGAAGGATTTCGGGGTCACGCACCTGTGCTGCACCCCCTCCTACGCCCTGTACATCGCCGACGAGATCCGCAAAATGGGGCTGGACATGGCCGAATTCGAGCTGCGCGGGGGGCTGTTCGGGGCCGAGCCCTGGTCCGAGGCCATGCGGGGGGAGATCGAAAAAAAGCTGAACATCACCGCCCTGGACATCTACGGCCTGTCCGAGATCTCGGGGCCGGGGGTGGCCATGGAGTGCGGCTGCAAGGCCGGCTCCCACATTCAGGAGGACCACTTCATCCCCGAGATCGTGGACCCCGACACCCTGGAGCCCCTGCCCTACGGGCAGACGGGGGAGCTGGTCTTTACCACCATCACCAAGACCGGGCAGCCCCTCATCCGCTACCGCACCCGGGACATCACTTCTTTAAACGCCGAGCCCTGCGCCTGCGGCCGGACCACGGTGCGCATGAACAAGGTGTTCGGCCGCTCCGACGACATGCTGATCATCCGGGGCGTCAACGTCTTCCCCAGCCAGATCGAGACCGTGCTGATCCGGGCGGGGGGCATCGAGCCGCACTATCAGATCAACGTCGACCGCGTCAACAACACCGACGTCATGGAGATCGAGGTCGAAATGACCGAGGAGATCTTCTCGGACGAGGTGCGGAACATCGAAAAGCTCAAGCAGAAGATCGAATCCATGCTCTACTCCATGCTGGGGGTGACGGCCACCGTCCGTCTGGTCGGGCCCAACACCATTCCCCGCTCCGAGGGCAAGGCAAAGCGGATCAACGACCGCAGAACTTACTGATCAAGGGAGAAAAAACCATGCTGAACCAACTGTCGGTATTTATCGAGAACAAACCGGGAAGACTTTTTCAGCTGACCACCGTGCTGGCCGAAAACAAGATCGACCTTCTGACCCTGTCCATCGCGGACACCAAGGACTACGGCATCCTGCGGGCCATCACCCGGGAGAACGAGCGGGCGGTGGAGGTGCTCAAGGAGGCCGGCTTTACCGTTTCCATCACCAAACTGATCGCCGTGGAGGTGGCCGACGAGCCGGGAGGCCTGCGGGACATCCTGGCCATCTTCGAGCGCGAGGAGATGAGCATCGAGTATCTCTACTCCTACGCGCGCACCAAAGAGGGGACCGCCATCATATTGATGAAAGTGGAGGACGCGGAGGCCGCCGTCAGGATCTTGCAGTCGTGCAAGGTCAAGCTGATTGACAGCCTGCTGTAATTTTCCCTCCGCAGGGAGGCGGATCCGTGTGCGCAACGCCCGGGTGGTGGACTATGCGCAGCTTCGCCGAAATGCCGCCGTCTTAAAGGCGGGGCTCCCCCGAGGCTGCCGCTTTTGCGCGGTGGTCAAAGCCAACGCCTACGGCCACGGCCTGATCCCGGCCGTTCAGGCCCTCGAAGGGGAGGCCGACTGGTTTGCGGTCGCCACGCCGGAGGAGGCCCTTTCCTGCCGCTCGGCCACGAAAAGCCCGGTGCTGCTGCTCTCCCCGCCCGACGGGGAGATCGGAAAGCTGGCCGGGGCGGAGATCTCGGTGGTGGCGGCCGGACTTCCGGACATCCCCCGGCTGGCCCGGGAGGCCGGACGGGCGGGCAGACGGCTGAAGGTGCACCTTGCCGTCGACTGCGGCATGCACCGGCTGGGACTTTGGCGGAAGGAGGACTGGCGGCGGGCCGCCGACCTGCTTGCGGCAGAGCCTTTTCTGCAGGTCGAGGGCCTGATGACCCACTTCTGCGACGACGATCCCGCCTTTTCGGCCCAGAACGCCCGCAGATTTGCGGAGGCGGAAGGGCTGTTCAGGCCCCGTTTCCCCGGGATTTTATGCCACGCGGCGGCCACGAGCTTTGCCGGCGACCCCCAAAAGGCCTTCGGCATGGTCCGCTGCGGGCTGGCCCTCTACGGCTACGGCACCGCCCTGCCCGTCCGGCCCTGCCTCCGCTTCGAGGCCGGGGTGGTCTGCGTCAGGACTGTTCCGGCGGGGGAGACCGTGGGCTACGGCCGCACTTTTTGCACCGAACGGGAGACCGAGCTGTGCGTGATCTCGGCCGGCTATGCGGACGGCTACCCCCGGGCGCTGTCCAACCTGGGGCAGGCGGAGATCAACGGAAAGCTCTGCCCGGTCGTGGGGCGGGTGTGCATGGATCTGCTGACGGCGGACGCCACCGGGGCGGGCGCAAGGCCGGGGGACAGGGCCGTGCTGTACGCGCCCTCCCGGCCGGAGCTCTCCCTGCAGCGGAACGCCGACCTTGCCGGGACCATCGTCTACGAGCTGTTGACCAACCTCAACAACCGCTCCGGCCTTTGCCCCCTGCCGAAGGGCGCCTCGCTGTAAGCGGCGAGGTCCGTTCGTCTGACCTGGGCTTCGGGCGATCGCGGGAATATGGGAAGACAAAAAACGCGCCTTTCGGCGCGGAAGAGGAAAACACATCATCATGAAGAACTTTTTAAAGGGACAGCTGCCCCTGTTCAAGCTGGCGGGCGTCGTCTTTCTGTTCGTGTTCATCATCTCGCTGTTCTCGCTGATCCTGGTCGCGCTGAACAGCGTCAACATGGCCCTGGCCATCATCGTGGACCTGGTCTTTCTGGGGTGCTGCGGCCTGTTCATCTACGTCATGGCCTCCTCCTCGGCGAGTACGGACTTCAACGTGCTGAAGAACGCGCACGTCCGGGAGCGGAACGGTGACGAGGCCGATCCGGTCAAGAAAATGCAGGGCTACCGGGTGTGGCGGGGCTATGCCGCCGGTCTTCTGGCCGCGGTACCCCTGATCATTCTGGTCATCATCGGCGCCTCGGTGGGGCAGGTGCTGTACAAGGTGGAGGAGGAGTCCTCTTCCTCTTCTTCCTCCGGCGAAAGCGCCTCCGTGGCGGCCATGGCCGAGACCGAGGGGAATGAGGACTACGTCATCATCGACGGGGAGCGCTATGTCTGGGGGCCAAACGGCGCGGAGACCCTGCTTCGGGTGGTCTACGGGGTGTTTTACGTCCCCCTTTACACCATCTTCCAGACCACCAACCCCTGGGCCATGCTCTACGGGGCGGTCTTTCTGTCCCTGCTGACGGGACTGGGCTATCAGATCAAGGGCATCCGCCTGCACGAGCAGTACAAAAAGCTCACCCACGGGGACAAGCTGTGGTAAAGGTTATCGCCGGGCGGCTGCGGGGCAAAAACCTGCTCACCCCCGAGGGCACGGACACCCGTCCCACCCGCAGCGGGGTGCGGGAGGCCCTGTTCAACATCTGGCAGTTCCGGCTGCCCGACAGCCGCTTTCTGGACCTGTTCGCGGGCAGCGGCGCCACCGGCATCGAGGCCCTCTCCCGGGGGGCCCAAAGCGCGGTCTTCTGCGACAGGAGTCGGGAGGCCGTTTCGGTGATCCGCAAAAATCTGGCCGCCTGCCGTCTGGAGGCCGAGGTGCTGGAAGGGGAGGCCCTCTCCTGCCTGGCCCGGCTGAAGGGGAGGCAGTTCGACCTCATCTTTCTGGATCCTCCCTACGAGGGCGAGGACGGGGAACGGGCCGCGGCCCTCATTCTGGACGAGGGACTGCTGGCGGAGGGGGGACAGCTCTGCCGGGAGTACGAGGCTTCCCGGCCGCCGAGGGAAATGCCCGGCTTTGCGCTGCTCAGCCGCCGCCGCTACGGGCGGACGGGGCTGGACTTTTACGGACTGTCCCGGCCGGACTGACGGCTCGCCGTACAAAAAAAGGAGTGTAACATGGAAAAGCGCTGTGTGATCCCCGGGACCTTCGATCCCATCACCCTGGGCCATGTGGACATGGTGGAGCGGGCCTCCCGGTTGTTCGAGGAGGTCGTGCTGCTGTTTTTGGTCAACCCCCAGAAAAAGTGCATGTTCGATCTGTCCGACCGCCTGGCCATGGCCCAAAAGAGCGTGGGCGGCCTGCCCCGGGTCCGGGTGGAGACCTACGGGGGGCTGCTGAACGACTACTGCGCCGAGCACGGCGTGCGGGTGGTCATCCGGGGCTTGAGGAATTCCTCGGATTTCGACTACGAAATGCTGTATTTCACCGCCAACCACGCCATCAACCCCGGGCTGGAGATGCTCTTTCTGCCCACAGTCACCGACCATCTGCACATCTCCTCCTCGCTCACCCGGGAGCTGATCAACTACGGGGGGGAGCTGAAGGGATTTGTGCCCGACTGCATCATCCCGGACATCCAGCGGCTCACCCGCCGGAAGGGGAACTAGAGCAGCAGAAAGAGAGGGATCGCCAGCAGGGCGCTCAGGAAAGCGTGTACCGTCTTCCGGAAGAAGAAGGTGCGCGCTTTTATGTTGCACTTTTTCAAAAAAGAGAGGGCCTGCATGTTGATGGAGACCCCGCCGAAGGAGATCAAAAAGGCGGCCATGACCGGGGCCAGAGGGGAGGCCGTCCGCCCCAGCTCCAGACAGCCCCGGGTCATCTCCAAAAGCCCCAGCAAAAAGCCGCGCAGCAGTTCCGGCGGCAGGGCCCAAAGTCCGCTCAGGCGGTCGGTCAGGGCAAAGACCGGACTCAAAAGGCCGGAGAGCACCAGCATGTCCGCCAGGGTGTAGAACAGGGTAATAAAGCCGCCCACCTTGAAAACGGACAGCACCGAATCGTAGACGCTCTCGCCCAGAAGGTCCGGCGGGATCGGCCGGGGCGGCCGGGAGGTGTCGGAGAGGGTGCGGTCCTTCCGCCGGCAGAAGAGGAGTCCGCACAGCAGGGCGCCGGCCAGATGGCAAAGCAGCAGAAGCCAGCCCGTCCTGCGGCTGGCGAACATGGCCGCGCCCACCGAGCCCACCACGAACAGCGGCCCGGAGGTGGAGCAGAAACTGCTCATTTTTTTGGCCTTCTCCGGGGTGATCCCGCCCGCCAGGCAGAGCTCGGCGGTGAGCTTGGCCCCCACCGGGTAGCCGGACAGGGCGGAGAGGGCGAACACCGTGCCGGCCTGCGGGGGGAGGCCGAACAGCTTTTCCATGGGCTTTTTCAGGGGCCGGCGGAGCAGATCGCCCGCCCCCAGCGCGGTCAGCAGCCTGGTGATCACGAAAAAGGGGAAGAGGGAGGGCATGACCGAGAGGCAGAACATCCGCGCCCCGGCCAGCACGCTCTCCCCGTAGCGGTCGGGCGACAGCAGAAGGAGGACCAGAAGCAGGGTCAGGCCCGCAAGGGCCAGGATCCTGGACAGCTTGGCCCCAAAAGTCCGCGCGTCAGTTCCTGCTGCTGGCTTAAAAAACGGCCGGCCCTTTTTCCGCTCGGGCGGGGCAGACGTCGGGCCGGCCCCGGGATCGTCGGCGCTTTTGTCCGCCCGCCCGAACGAGCGGGCAGTCGGGGTGTCCGGAAGGCTGGTCGGGGCAAAAGCCGTCTGTCTTCGTCCGTCCGCCGGTGCGCCGCCCGCCTTCTGCGCTCTTTTTGGTCTGTTCTCCCGCCCGCGGGGCAGAGGATCGAAAGCTTCCTTCATGCGCCCGGCCCCAGGGTGTGCAGGGCGCAGCTCTTGGCCAGATGAAGCAGCCGCCCGCACCGCTTGCAGGCCGCCAGCGCCGCCGGGGTGACCTTTTGTCCGGCCTCCAGCAGGATCTCGCCGTCCGGCCCGATCACCCGGGCGGAGGCTTTACGGCCCAGCAGATAGGAAAAGTCGGCGTAGATGGTGTAGGGGGGACGGACGACCACCACGCCGCCCCAGTCCTCGTCGGCGCGCAGGCTTTCCCCGCCCTCCGGCGCCGTCCGCGCCTGCATAGTACTATGCAAAAGGGCGGAATTTGAGAGTATTCTCCTGTCATTCGCCGTTGTCTGCGCCTGCATAGTACTCTGTAAAAGGGCGGATCTTGCGCCTGATCTCCCGTCTTCATCCCTCCAAAGCTGATTTTCCTCCGAAATCGGACCGGGATCGAAAGGCGCTGAAGCCCTCTCCCGCTCCCCGTGCATTCCGGCCTCCGTTCCGGTCGGGACGGGGGACAGATCCGAATCGCCCGAAGTTCCCCGCTCCGCCGGCATATCGGGAAAGGCAAAAAATTCCGAATGTGCGAGGGAGCCGTCGAGGCCGGCGTGTCCGTCCGGTCCGCCGCCGGCCCTTCCGATATGGTCGGCATGTCCGTCCGGTCCGCCGCCGGCCCTTCCGGCATGGCCGGCATCCGCCATGAAAAAATCTGCCCTTCCGGCCCCTTCGGCGGTTTCAATTTCGGTCTGTTCGGCGCGGAGGGGCCTCTCATCTCCGTTACCGGCCCTTTCCCGATCGTCCTTTCCGATGTTCCGGCTGCCGGCATTTGCAGCGCGTCCGGAAGGCGCCGAGGCCCTCGGCCCTTTGCGCGGGGGCGAGGGGCGGCGGACCGGGCCGTTCAGGCAGACCAGCACGGCGTCCCGCCCGCCGGACAGGACCTGTTCGGGCAGGTACTTTGTGTCCCCGGCCTCCAAAAAAAGGGTCTGCCGACGCTCGTCCAGCACGGCTTCGGAGACCCGGCCCAGCGAGCGCCCCTCGGTGTCGTACAGGGCGGCGTTCACCGGACAGTTGGAAGGCTCCGCGGTCGGCGTCAGCAGGGAGAGATTGCGCACCAGCACGGCGTCCGGTCCCACGGCGGCCACGGCCGAAAGAGGCAGTCTGGCTTCTTCCGGACCGCGGGCGACCAACAGGAATTTCAGCTTTTTCAGGCGTTTGTCGAACACCGCGCCCGAAACGCGGCCGCCCTCCTCGGCCTCGTACAGCCCGAGCACAGGCTTGTCCAGAAATTGAGTCAGTTTCATCAGCGCTTCTCCTTTTGTGGGATTTGATTTACTCTATGCCCGGGCCTCCCGCTTTATGCCTGGGAAGGTGCTTTACGCATCTGAAGAGGGTAAAATCGATATATAAATATATTCAATAATAATTTATTAGTCAGAAAATTTAAGTTTTCATATCTTGAAAGGCGATTGAACAGCTGTGTCTGCTCGGAAGGTCCGGGGAAAAATTCGTTCTCGGCATCACGATTCAAGTGGCTTTATGATAAAAGGATCTGTCCTTACACATCTGGCCAACTGCCGATCCGAACTCTTGACAAGGGGCCAGAATTATGCTAGAATAGATTCGGAAAGAGCGGGGGATCAGTGTCCCTTGCAGGGAGCGGGGCATGAATGCCATTACAGATTTCGGATTGTCATTGAAAAGACCCGCCGTTTTTTACCTTGGGACCTTGCGGAAGCCAATTTTCTGAAGATATGCGGGGATAGTGTGCAGGACCAGGGAAACGGTGTCTATTTGCTGGAGGCAGAGGCAGAAGGTTTGCCCTTTGTTCAAAGCGTTGTCTTTTCCTTTCGATCGAAATTGAAGGAGCTGTATCTGTGTTCAAAGAGCAAGATGTACGCTCCCTCTTTTGAAGAAATCGGTGGGAGCTTTTACGAAAGAGAGAGAATCCTGGAATCGCTTTTGGGAAGACCGTCGAACAAATGCCTGATCAAAGAGCTTTGGTATAGGTCTCATCAAGAGCGGATTGTCTACAAATGGAAGCTGAAAAAGGTTTTGATCGTCCATCAATTATGGGACAGGTTCGGGTTTGAAGAGCATTTGACGATCAAAGTCAGATAGACCGATCTGAAAGCAGGTCCGGCCAGACATGTGGGAAAAGGAGAAGGAATAAAATGTATGAGAGGTCTTTCGCTGAGGCGAAAGACCTTTTGCTTTGGCGTGCTCTTTCATACCCCCGCCGGAAATGGCATAAACTAGAGGGAGGACTGAAAGGAGGAGGAAGCCATGAGCGGTCTGTTTCGGACGATCCTGGAAGAGTGCGGCTTAGAGAGCGCGGTCGGGTTTCGCTGCGTACTGATGGGAGACGGCGCAGTCTTTGTGGAGGGGGCGACCGCGCTGGAGGCCTACGCGCCGGAGGCCGTCCGCATCCGTTGCGGCAAACGGCGGGTGGAGATCGAGGGCGAAGGGCTCTTTCTGAAGGAGCTGGCCCGGGGAGAGATGACCGTCTGCGGCCGCATCCTCGGGCTTCGGCTGCTCTGATCGGGAAGGGAGACTGCCGGGCCGTGTCATTTTCAAAAGGAGGCTGCGAAGGGGCCTTTTCTTCCTTTTTGAGTCTGTATATCAGGGCACAGGAACGCTTTCATTTTGGATTATTATATCAAATCATTCAATAATATTTAAATTCGGAGAAAGCAGCATGAAAGAATGGACCGAAGCCCGGCTGGAGGGGCTGAATCTGGACCGGGCGCTGAAGGCGCTCTGGCGGGCCGGGATCCCCGTTTTGCGGGCAAAAAAGACCTCTTTGCGCGTTCTGGAGGTGAAAGTTGGCTGCAATCGGGGCAAGCTGGTTGCATTATTCGATAAATCGTGCTATAATATAACAATCATTCGCGAAGGCGGCGCCCGTCCCTTTTTCCGAAGGGCCGCGGCCCGCTGGGGACTGCTGGCGGGCACGCTGGTCTGTCTGCTGGCCCTGTTCCTGCTCTCCGGCCGCATCTGGTCGGTGCAGGTGGAGGGATTGGAACGGGTGGATGCGGCCGCCTTCAACGAGGCGCTGGCCGAGGCCGGGATCTCCGTGGGCGCCCCCTGCAATTTTGACGCCGACGGCGTGCAGAGGGCCCTGACTTCGGCCTTCGAGGAGATCTCTCTGGTCACCCTGAGCCGCCGGGGCACGGCGGTCCGGGTGGTGGTGGCCGAGCGGGAGCAGCAGGCCGTCCTCCGCAACGAGGCGGGGGATCTGCTGGCCGCCGCGGACGGCGTGGTCAGCGGGGTGGTGGTCTACTCCGGAACGGCCGCCGTCAAGCCCGGGGACCGGGTCGAGGCCGGGCAGGTGCTCATCGAGGGCAGGCTGTACCGCCCCGATCAGAGCTTTGACGAGGTGGGCGCGGCCGGCGAGGTCTACGGAGTGGCCGAGGTGGTCCACGAGGAAGTGTTCAACGGCCGCTCTTTTCAGCCATACCGGACGGGCAGGCAGGTCTCGGGGAGCTATCTCTCTCTGTTCGGCATGACCTTTCCCCGCACGCCAATCTCCCAGCCCGAAGAGTTTTTGTTCTGCGAGCGGACGGTCAGCGAAAGCTGGCTGTTTCCCGATCTGCTGCTGCCCGTGCGGCTGTGCCGGGTGACCTTCCACGAGATCGCCTATGCCGAGGTCTGCGAGGACTTCGAAAAAGTCAAAAAGGTGCTGATCGAGGAAGCGGAGGCCCGGGCGGCCGAGGAGGCCGGACAAAGAGGGGAGATCCTGAACTTCAGCACCGAGGTCCTGGACACCGAGGGCGGCAAGCTGATCCGGGTGACGGCCACGGTTCGTTTCAGCCTGCTGACGCCCCCGCAGACTCTGTGACAAAACGTTAAAAAATCATTTTTTTTTGGTAACACCGCAGGAAAATCGTGCGCCGTCGGACTTTTTGCCCGCTTACCGGGGGCCGAGAATCTTCGGACGGATCTCGGGGAGATCTTTGGGAAAGGGAAGGAAAGATGAAGGCAACATTCAAAAAAGCCGTCAGCGGCCATAGGTGTTGACCTTAGGAAAAATTGCTTTGGAGCACTCATTTGAGATGACAGTGGAAGTGAACAGCATGGACAGCCTGATGAAGGTGTTCGGGCTCTACGACAAAAATCTGGACATTCTGACCGAGGAATTCGGGGTGAACATCGGCCTGATCGACGGCCGGGTGGAGATCTCCGGCCCCGAGGAAAACGCGGAGCTGTGCCGCCGGGCCATCGAAGCCCTGGCCGGACAAGCCCCCCAGAAGGAGGCCTTCACCTCCCGGGAGATCCGCTTTGTGTGCGACCTGGTCCGGGAGGGCAAGGAGGAGGAGATCGGGGAGATCCTGAGCGGGGTGGTGGCCGTGACCGCCCGCGGAAAGCCGGTCCGCTGCAAGACCGGCGGCCAGAAAAAGTACGTGACCGCCATCGCCGAAAATTCCATCGTCATCGGCGTGGGCCCGGCGGGAACGGGCAAGACCTATCTGGCGGTGGCCATGGCGGCCGCGGCCTACAAGAACAAGGAAGTGGAAAAGATCATCCTCACCCGGCCGGCCGTGGAGGCGGGGGAAAAGCTGGGCTTTCTGCCCGGGGACCTGCAGGACAAGGTGGATCCCTACCTGCGCCCCCTCTACGACGCCCTGGGCGAGATGTTCGGGGCGGAGTCCTACCAGAAACTGATGGAGCGCCAGGTCATCGAGGTGGCCCCGCTGGCCTACATGCGGGGGCGCACCCTCTCCAACGCCTTCATCATTCTGGACGAGGCCCAGAACACCACCCCCGAGCAGATGAAGATGTTCCTCACCCGCATCGGGGAGGGGAGCAAAATGATCGTCAACGGCGACATCACCCAGATCGACCTGCCCGAGGGCAAGTCCAGCGGCCTGAGGCAGGCCATGCGGATCCTGGAGGGGGTCAAGGACATCAAGATCATCCGGCTGAGCGAGCGGGACGTCGTCCGGCACGAGCTGGTGCAGAACATCATCAAGGCCTACGAACGGGAGGCCGCAAACAAGGGGAGATAATTTTACATGAGAAACACCTTCTCCAACACGCCCATCGGCAAGAGGGAGGCGGTGCGGGTGGCGGCCACCATCGTGGTCGGCTTTCTGCTCTGCTTCGGGTGCATCGTCTCCAACCTCTACCTGATGGATCGGGAGATGTACCGGCAGTACATGATGGAGGAGCCTCTGACCATGGTCTACATGGGGCTGACTCTCTTCTTCTTTTATGCGCTGTACTTCATCTACCTGCGGTTCACCCAGCCCACGGTGATTAAAAGCCGCAAGCAGATGCTGCTGATCAGCGTTGCGCTGGTCTTCTGTTTTCTGATCAACCTGTGCTTCGGCGATCTGGCGGGAGTCTACTGCCGGCCCTACGCCCTGTTCACCCTGCTGCTCTGCCTGACCGTGAGCAAGCGGGTGGGGGTGGCCGGGGGGCTCTTCCTCACCCTGACCACCTTTCTGCACGACTACCTGCTGTCCGGCCTCCAGCTGGAGGGCATGACCGAGACGGCCGGCCTGCTGCTGGGCGTGTTCAACTGCACCCTGATGGGCTCCTTCATCGGCTACAGCTACCGCCGCGTTAAAGTGGTGCTGTTGGCCGTTTTCGTGGGCATTCCCGCCGGCGTGCTGCTCTGCCTCTATCAGGGGGTGTTCGGCATCGCCCTGTACGAAAATCTCATCGACTGCGCCATCGCGGTGGGGGCGACCGCCATCTCCGTGCTGCTGTTTCTGGCCTTCCTGCCCGTGTTCGAGCGCTGCTTCAACGTCATCACCGTCTACCGGCTGTCCGAGCTGACCGATCACCGCAGGGTCCTGATGCAGCGGCTCCGTAGCGAGGCGCCGGGCACCTTCCAGCACACGCTGATGGTGGCCAACCTGGCCGAGGCCTGCGCCCTGGCCATCGGGGAGGACCCCGCTCTGTGCAGGGTCTGCGCCTACTACCACGACATCGGCAAGCTGCAAAATCCCGAGTACTTCACCGAAAACCAGAAGAACGGAAACCCCCACGACCAGCTCACCCCCGAGCTGTCCACCAACCTCATCAAAAAGCACACCACGGACGGCTACCGCCTGGCCAAGGCCTACCACCTGCCCGACGAGGTCGCCGACGTCATCGTGCAGCACCACGGCACCATGCCCATCAAGTACTTCTACTACAAGGCCATGAAGTTCTCGGAGACCGGGCTGTCCATGGAAAATTTCTGCTACGACGGCCCCAAGCCCCAGACGGCGGTGGCCGCCATCATCATGATCTGCGACGCCTCCGAGGCCGCCGTCCGCTCCATGAAGGACAAGAGCTCCGGCAAGGTGGAGGAGCTGGTCCGCTCGCTCATCGAGGAGCGCATGGATCTGGAACAGTTTTCGGAGTGCGACGTCACCATGCGGGATCTGTACCTCATCAAGGACGCCATCGTCTCCAACTACGAGGGCTTCTACCACGAGCGCATCGCCTATCCCAAGTTCAAGATGACCCGGGAAGCGCCGGGGGAGGAGCGGGCCGAGGACTGAGCGCCCGGCCATGAAGGCCGACTCTGAAGGGGCCTCTGCCCGGGAAAAGACGGGACAAAAGAGGGCTTTCCCTGCGTCCCGGCTTTGGCTGTTGTTGAAAGAAAACCTGTCCTTACACACCTTCGGCCTCCGATTGTCGGGGCCGGGGAAGAGCGGCCGAGGGCCGACGGAGAAACTTATGACGATTTTTGCGGAAGACGACACCCTGGCGGGGGGCTGCGAGTCCTGCTTCCCCCTGCTCGAGCGGGCGGCCGAGGCCGTGTCCGCCCACTTCGGCCTGCCAAAGCAGACGGAGCTGGAAGTCAATTTTTACGACGCGGAGACCATGCGGGAGATCAACGACAGCACCCGCGGGGTGGATGCGGTCACCGACGTGCTGTCCTATCCCGCCCTCTTCTTCGAGCGGCCGGGGGAGATCGCGGCCGACCTCAACCCGGACGGGATCAACCCCGAAAGCGGAAATTTCATGCTGGGGGGGATCCTGCTCTGCCGGCAGAAGATCGAGGAGCAGGCCAAAGAGTACGGACACTCCTTCGAGCGGGAGCTGTGCTACCTGTTCGTGCACGGCTGCCTGCATCTTTTGGGCTTTGATCACATGGAGGAGGCCGACAAGGCCGCCATGCGCCGGGAGGAAAAGGCGGTCATGGCCGACCTGGGGCTTCCGGACGGGGAGGACGCATGAAAGAAGGTTTTAAGTCGGGTTTTGCCGCCCTGCTGGGGCGGCCCAATGTGGGCAAGTCCACCCTGCTGAACCGCCTGGTGGGGCAGAAGGTGGCCATCTGTTCGCCCAAGCCCCAGACCACCCGGAACAAGATCGCCGGCATCGTCACCCGGGAGGACTTCCAGGTGGTGTTCGAGGACACGCCGGGCATCTTCGAGGGGAAGAACGCCCTCTCGCGGTATATGCAGAAGAACCGGGAGGCCGCCACCAAGGACACCGACGCCGTGGTCCTGGTGCTGGACGGCAGCGAGGGGCTGACCCGGGCCGACCGGGAAATTCTGGCCCGCTTTTCGGAGAGCAAAGTCCCGGTGATCGCCGCCGTCAACAAGTGCGACGCCGCCCGGGCCGAGGTCATGGCGCCCCTGCTGGCCGAACTGTCCAGCCTCGGTTTTCTGCGCGAGATCTTGCCCGTCTCGGCCAGGACGGGAGAGAATGTGGAGATCCTGCTCCGGAAGATCGCCGGGCTGCTCCCCGAGGGGATGCCCTTTTACGGGGAGGACGAGGTGACCGACAAGCCCATGCGCTTTCTGGCCGCCGAGGTCATCCGGGAGAAGATCCTCCTTCACTTCGATCAGGAGATCCCGCACGGGGTGTGCGTGGAGATCGAAAAGTTCGCCTTTGACCCCGAGCGAAACCTCACCGAGATCGGCGCGGTCATCGTCTGCGAAAAGGCCTCGCACAAGCCCATCCTCATCGGCAAAGGGGGGCTGGCCCTCAAAAAGATCGGGCAGTCCGCCCGGGCGGAACTTGAAAAGATGCTGGACGGCAAGGTCTTTTTGACTCTGTTCGTCAAGGTCAAGGAGGCCTGGCGGGATTCGGACGTGCTGATGAATCAGCTGGGTTTTGATCCCAAAAAGATCTGAAAAAGAACTCGAAAAATTATTTTTGAATGATTTCAGTTTTTGTCCTCCGGTCCGGTTTTGAATTTTTCCGGTTTCTGTTTTTCCTGTCGGTCTGATTTTGAATGATCCCGGTTTTCGGCCGGGTCTTACCGGGGAGAAAAAGAGGGCGGGAACTGCATAAAAGATCGGTCTTTTCCTCAAACTAAGGTCACCGAAACCTTCGGGAAAGGAGAGCCGAATGATGATACCGGGCGACATGTGGGGGATGTTTTCCTCCACGGGCAACATCGAATACTACCTCTTGTACCGCGCGCTGATCGACGGGCAGAAGCTCGACGAGGAGCGGGAGCGCGACCGCCTCAGGTAGAAATCCCGAAAAAAGGAGAGTGAGGACCTTTGACCACCAGACTGACAGCCATCAATTTAAGAGCGGCCGAGGATGGGGAGGCAGACAAGGTGCTCACTCTTTTTTCATTGGAAAAGGGGCTGCTGCGGGTGCGGGCCAGGGGAATCAAAAAGGCCAACGCCCGCCTCCGCTTTGCCGCCCTGCCCTTTTGCTTCGGCGTCTACACGGTGACCGAGGCCAGAAACCCGCTGCTGTGCGGCTGCGAGCCCGAGGAGTTCTTTTCGGAGCTGCGGGAAGATCTGCCGCGCTACCACGCCGCGGCGGCCGCCGCCGAGCTGTGCGTGCTGCTGCTGCGGCGGGATCAGCCCGACCCCGCGCTGTTCGCCCTGCTGCTCCGGGCCCTGAAGGAACTGGCCTTCGAGCCGGCTCCGCTCTCCGCCCTGATCCGGTTTTTTCTGGGGGCGCTGGAGGCCGAGGGCTATTGCCTGGATCCCGGGGAGGCCGGGGAAAAGCTCCGCTTTTCGGAGAGCGGGGGATTCAACGCCTTTCAGGGCCTTCCGGTCAGTCCCGGCGTGATCCGGGCTCTTTCCGCCGCCCGTGCGGGGGAGCCTCTGCCGCCCGGGGAGGCCGCAGACAGCCTGCGCTTTCTGGGCAACATCGTCTATCTGCTGACCGGGGAAGCTATGACCAGCTTGAAAGGATTGCTGGCGCTGACGGAGACGGAGAAGGGAACGTGATCTGGACCCTTTCCGCCGCCCGTGCGGGGGAGCCTCTGCCGCCCGGGGAGGCCGCAGACAGTCTGCGCTTTCCGGGCAACGTCGTCTATCTGCTGACCGGGGAAGCTATGACCAGCCTGAAAGGATTGCTGGCGCTGACGGAGGAAGAAAACTGAATCTTTATTCGGCTGAGGCCGCAGACAGCCTGCGCTTTCCGGGCAACGTCGTCTATCTGGCCGGGGAGGCCATGACAAGCCTGAAAGGATTGCTGGCGCTGACGGAGGAAGAAAACTGAATCTTTATTCGGCTGAGGCCGCAGACAGTCTGCGCTTTCCGGGCAACGTCGTCTATCTGGCCGGGGAGGCCATGACCAGCCTGAAAGGACTGTTGGCTTTGACGGAGGGCGAGAAGTGAATTTTTACTCGCAGGAGCTGCGCAAGAGAAAAAGACAATATCAGAAAAAATACCAAAGAGGGAACGGGCTTCCGTTCCCGGGGAGAACGGGATGAGAGTACTGTTTCAGGGCGGCCGGATCGTGGACGGCACCGGAGATCCGGCCTTTGAGGGCGACGTCTGGACCGAGGACGATCGTATTCTGCGGGTACTGACCCAAGAGGAGGTCGAGGCCGTTGCCCCGCCCGCCTTCGACCGGGTGGTGGACTGTTCGGGGCTGGCCGTGGCGCCCGGATTCATCGATGCCCATTCGCACAACGACTTTTACGCGGACCATCCGGACAGCGGACGGTTCTATGTCCCCTTCCTGGAGCAGGGCATCACCACCCAGGTCACCGGGAACTGCGGCTTTTCGCCCTTCGGGGCGGATCCGGCCTCCCCGCACAAGGAGCTGATCGGGGGCGGACTGTTCACCGCCCGGCAGCCCGGCTCCTTTGCGGACTTCTGCGACCGGGCCGGGGAACTCTGGGTCAACATGGTCCCCCTGGTGGGACAGGGCACCGCCCGCATCAGCGTCTCCGGCTTTTCCTCAAAGCCCCTGGATGCCGCCGGGCTGGAGACCGAACTCGGCCTGGCGCGCGAGGCCCTGGAGGGCGGGGCCTTCGGCGGCTCGCTGGGGCTGATGTACGAGCCGGGCATGTACGCCCCCATGTCCGAACTGCGGGCCTTTGCCGAGACCGTGGCCAAATTTGACGGCATCCTGACCGTGCATCCCCGGGCCAACTCCCAGACCTCCAACGGCTACTCTCTGCTGCGGCGGGGGCATCTTTATCTGGGCTTCGAGGAGGTGGCATGGCTGATGCGGGAGACCGGGGTGCGGGCCGAATACTCCCACCTGATCTTCGTGGGCAGGCGGTCCTGGAAGAGCCTGGAGCCCATGCTGGAACGCTTCTACGACTGTCAGCGGCAGGGGCTGGATCTGGGCTACGACCTCTATTCCTACCCCTACGGGGCCTCGGTCATCACCGTGCTGCTGGCCCCGGACTACCTCAAAAAGAGTCCGGAACAGCGCAGCGCTTTCTTTACCGCCCTCAAGACCAAAGTGCTGATGAAGCTGACCCCCAAGGTGCTGGGCATCGGCTACGGGGACATTCTGGTGGCCTACGTCGACGAGACCGGCCAAAAGTTCGAGGGACTGACCCTGCCCCAGATCGCCGAAAAGACGGGGAAAAAGGAGGCCGAGGTCTACCTGGAGCTGGTGGAGCGCTCCCAGGGCAGGGGGCGGATCTTCCTGGGCAAGTACTACAACGACGAGATGATCGCCCGGCTGATGGAGGACGAACTTTCGGTGTTCATGACCGACGCCTGGGTGGAGGAGCGGGGGGTGCAGAACGCCTCGGCCTACCAGGCCTTTCCCCGCTTTCTGGAGATCGGCCGGGAACGGGGCATGCCTTTGGAGACCCTGATCCACAAGATGACCGGCAAGACGGCCGCCCGCTTCCGCATCCCCGGCCGGGGGACCCTGAAGGCCGGCAACTTCGCCGACCTGACCGTCTTCGACCCCGGCGCCGTGGGCACCTTCCCCGAGCCGGACGCCCGCCCGGAGGGCATCCGCCTGGTCATGGTCAACGGCCTCGTGGCGGTGGAGAACGGGCAGAGCACCGGCCTGCGGGCGGGGCGGCTGCTCAGAAAAGGGCACTCGACATAAACGGAAAACCTGAGGCGGCATGAACGGAGACTTGAAGCGGCCTGGCGCGGAGATCAGGCAGATCGCGCCGTCAGGCGGTCTTTGAGCAAAACTTTACATAAATTTTACATAAAAAATCTGCGGGAACTCTTGAAAAGCGGCTCCGGGTGTGTTACAATATCGGTACGGAGCCGGACGGAGTCCTCGGAAGATGAGGCGACAAGAAGGAGGACGACAAATGAAGATCGGCATTCTGACCAGCGGGGGCGACTGCCCCGGACTGAACGCGGTCATCCGCGGCTTCGGCAAGTATGTGTTCAACCAGATCGAGGGCGTGGAGCTTTACGGCATCGCCGACGGCTACGGCGGCCTGATCCGGGGAGAGTGGCGGAAGATGACCCCCCAGGACTTCGTGGGCATCCTGAATCTCGGGGGGACCATTCTGGGGACTTCCCGCCAGCCCTTCAAGCTGATGACTTTGGAGGAGTCCAATTCCCCTTCCAAGCTGGACCTGATGAAGCAGAACTACAAAAAGCTGGGGCTGGACTGTCTGGTAACCCTGGGCGGCGCGGGCACCCACAAGACGGCCGCCCTTTTAAGCGCCGAGGGCTGCCACGTCATCGGGGTGCCCAAGACCATCGACAACGACATCTACGGCACCGACGTGACCTTCGGCTTCCACACCGCCGTGGACACCGCCACCGAGTGCATCGACCGGGTGCACACCACGGCGGCCAGCCACGGCCGGACCATGCTGGTGGAGATCATGGGCAACAAGGTGGGCTGGCTGACCCTGTATGCCGGCATCGCCGGGGGCGCGGACATGATCCTCATCCCCGAGATCCCCTTCGATCCCGAGGCCGTGGTGGCCACCATCGCCAAAAAGGCCTCGTCCGGCAAGGCCTTCAACATCATCGCCATCGCCGAGGGCGCCATGAGCCGGGAGGAGGCCGCCATGAAGAAAAAGGCCCGCCAGCTGGCCCGGCGGGAGCGGGGAGAGACCACCGCCACCCAGTCCCTGGCCCGGCTGATCGCCGAACGGGTGGGGGTGGAGGCCCGGGTGACCGTGCCCGGCTATATGCAGCGCGGGGGCAACCCCTCGGCCTACGACCGGGTGCTGTCCACCGAAATGGGCAGCTTTGCCGGCAAACTGGCCAAGGAGGGCCGCTACGGGGTGACCGTGGCCGTCCAGAAGAACGAGATCACCTACAATTCCCTGGCCGACATCGCCGGGCGCCAGAAGAGCGTACCCGTCGACCATCCCCTGATCAAGACCGCCCTCTCGCTGGGGGTGAGTTTCGGGGTGGAGAAGATCTGATCCCGGCCTTCGGGAGATCCTGGATCGGCCCAAAGACCTTTTTCCCGTCCCGCAGGTTTGGTGACGGGGCGATCAGAAAGGAGGAGAGGATCGTGACATTGCTGGATCGGAAGATAGAGGATTTTTTGAAACGGAATCCGGAATGGAAAGGGATCAGCAGGTTCGGGCTGGCCTTGGTTGTTTATGATGAAACCTTTCCCGGCCATCATGATCTGCCGGGAACTTTTGACGTGGCAAACAGAGATGTGATCCTCGACTTTATCGCCTATTGCCTTGAACAGGGGAAACCGTTCAGTGAAACCGAGAGGGGAAAGGCCTGGACCGAGGAATACCTGAAAATGCTGGACGACGGCGTTTTGCTGTGATCTGGTGCGCTGTGATCTGGTATAGTTTGAATACTTCATACAAATTAAATCCAAAAGAGGAGAGAAAGCGAGGGGGATCGGCTCCGAAAGGGAGCCGAAAGGGAGATTTTTTATGCGCTATGCAGTGGTAGACATCAGTTCCACCAGCATTTCCCTGCTGGTGGCCGAAGGAGAGGGCCGGGTGCTGGACGTGGTGCTCAAGGAGCGGGAAAACCTCTCCATGCTGCACTATCTGGAGGAGCGGGAACTGTCCGGGCGGGGGCTGGAAAAGCTGACCGACGCCCTGATGCGGGTGCGGACCACCCTCAAAAATCTGGAAGTGGACCGGGCCTGGCTGATCTCCACCGCGGCCATGCGGGGGATCCGCAACTTCGACGAGGTCTCGGCGGCGGTGGCCGCCCGCACCGGCATGCCGGTCAACCTGATCGACGGCAACACCGAGGCCTACTGCGACTACGTCTCCAACCAGCGCTACGCCGGCTATGACCGGGCGCTGCTGCTGGACATCGGGGGCGGCAGCGTGGAGGTCTGCGACTTCTCCAAGCCGGCCAAGGAGGAGATGATCTGCCTGAACTTCGGCCTGATGGGGCTGTCCAGGCGCTTCGTCAAGGGCATTCATCCCACCGAGGAGGAGGCCAAACGCATCAAAAAGTACGTCTTAAAGCAGGCCGACGAGAGCGGACTGCCCAAAAAAGACGTCTTCAAAAACGCGGTGCTGGTCGGCTCCATCCTGAACGCCGTCTATGCGGTCTACGCCGACTACTTCGGGGTCAAGGGCGAGGAAAAGCGGATCGAGTACAAAAAGCTCAAGGCCCTGACCAAGCATCTGGTGGAGTCCTCCGACCGCTCCATGCTTATCTTAAAGAACGCCCCCGAAAAGCTGTACGTGCTGGTGACCGCCTGCGTGGTCTTAAAGACCCTGCTCAAGCGGTTCGACGTGACCAACATCGTGGTCAGCGACCTGGGCGTCAAGGAGGGCTACCTGCAGCTGGTTCTAAGCGGAGAGGAGCAGGGCCTGCCCATTGACCTGGGCGAGCTGCCCGAGCCGGCGCCGAAGGCCGACCGCATCCGGGTCAAAAAGGCCGGAGCCGCCAAAGCAGGCGGGCGCCGGACCGGAAGGGCCGGGACCAAGGGAGCCGGCAAAAAGAAGGGGGAAACCGAGGGCAAAACCGCCGGCAAAACTTCGGGGAAAAAGCGGGCCTCCGCCGAAAAGGCAGAAGCGGTCACGGCCCAGACAGCTGAAGCGGAAATAAAAGAGACCCCGGCAAACACAGAAGCGACCCGGAAAAAGGGCGGCAGGGCCGGCAAAAAGCGGGCATCCGCTGAGAAAGTCGAAGCGGCCAAGGCCCAAGCAAATGAAGCTGCAACAGAAAAAGTTCAGGCAAACGTAGAAGATGCTCGGGAAAAGAGCACGGTTTCCGGCCCGGCGGAGGGAGCCGGAACGCTTCCGGCCGCTCCGGAAGGATCAAAGGCTGAGCCGAACGAAGCCGCAGAAGCCGATCGGGCGCCGAGGAGAAGGGGCCGCCCCAAGGGCAGCAAAAACAGGCCCAAGGCCGGCCCGGAAGCGGGGACTGAAGAGAATGCCGGCCCGGCGGGGTCTGCGACAGAGGGAGAGGAAGGATGAAAGCCAGACAGAACAACCCCTTTGTGAAGGGGATCTACGTCAACCGGGAGTATTCCTGGATCCAGTTCAACAAGCGGGTGCTGGATCAGGCCAACGACCTGTCCAACCCCCTGCTGGAGCGGTGCAAGTTTTTGTCCATTTTCTGCTCCAACCTGGACGAGTTCTTCATGGTCCGGGTGGGCAGCCTGCTCAACGAGACCCGGGTGACCCCCGACGTCTGCGAGAACAAGACCGGGCTGACTCCGCAGCAGCAGATCGACGGCATTTTGCAGGTCTGCCGGGAGCTGTACGCCGCCCGCGGCCTGACCTTTTCCCGGCTCTCGCGGGAGCTGAAAAAGGACGGCGTCCGTCTGCTGCGGGGCAAGGACCTCTCCGAACGGCAGAAAAAGATCTGCCGGGAACTCTTTCTGGAGCGCATCCTGCCCCTGCTCTCGCCCATGGTGCTGGACGCCAAGCATCCCATGATGCGGTTCGAAAACATGCACCTGTACATGATGTACGAGCTGGAAAAAGAGGGGCGGGACATGTACGGCATCATGGCGGTCAGCCCCAAGCTGGAAAAGATCTACGCCGTGGGGGGCGGAAAGCGGATCAACCTCATCACCCTGGAAGAATTGGTCCGCCTGTTCGGGGAGGAGGCCTTCAGCGGCTACCGCGTCAAGTCGTCCTCCATGTTCCGGGTCACCCGGAACGCCGACTTCGACGCGCTGATGGAAGACGCCGACGTCGAACACGACTTCGACTTTTCCAAGTACTTAAAGAGCAAGATCGAGACCCGCGGCTCCCTGGCCGCCGTCCGGGTGGAGACCGACGGCCAAAGCGACGGCTTAAAGAGCCTGGTGCTCAAGACCCTGGGGGTCAAAAAGCAGTCCTGCTTTACGGTGGAGCACCACTTCGACTACAAGTTCCTGTTCTCGCTCTCCAAGTTCATTCCCGAGGAAAAGAGCCGGGCGCTTCGCTATCCGCCCTTCAAGGGGAGGATCCCGTCCGCCTGCGAAAACGCCTTCAGCCTGATCTCCGAGGTGGAAAAGCACGACCTCTTTCTGGCCTATCCCTTCGACAGCATGGAGCCGCTCATCCGCCTGCTCAACGAGTGCGCCGAAAGCCCCAAGGTGGTCAGCATCAAGATCACCATCTACCGGCTGGATAAGTATTCCCGCATCGTGGAGGCCCTCAAAAAGGCCAGCGAAAACGGCAAGGAAGTCACCGTGGTCATGGAGCTGTGCGCCCGCTTCGACGAGGAAAACAACCTCCACTTCGCGGGGGTGCTGCAGGAGGCCGGCTGCACCATTCTGTACGGGGTGTCCAACTACAAGGTGCACTCCAAGATCGTCTCGGTGGTGCTGTCGGACGAAAGCGGCCTGCGCTACATTACACACCTGGGCACCGGCAACTACAACGAGTCCACGGCCAGGCAGTACACGGACCTGAACATCATCACCTCCGACCGGGAGATCGGCGAGGACGGCGTGGCCTTTTTCCGGAACATCGCCATCGCCAACGTGGGCGACCGCTACCAGAAGCTGCTGATCGCCCCCAACACCTTAAAGAGCGGGCTGATCGCCTGCATCGACCGGGAGATCGAAAAGGCCCGGGAGGGCCGTCCGGCCTCCATCTTCTGCAAGATGAACTCCCTGACCGACAAGCAGATCATCGACAAGCTGGCCTATGCCGGCCGCTGCGGGGTCAAGGTCCGCCTGATCGTGCGGGGGATCTGCTGCCTGCTGGCCGGGGTCCCCGGCCAGACCGACAACATCCGGGTCATCAGCATCGTGGGCAGATTTCTGGAGCACTCCCGGGTCTACTGCTTCGGGGAGGGGGAGGACCGGATCATGTACATCTCCAGCGCCGACCTCATGACCCGCAACACCGACCGCCGGGTGGAGATCGCCACCCCCGTGCTGGATCCGGAGATCGCCGCCGACATCACCTGCATCATGGAGACCATGTGGAAGGACAACGTCAAGGCCCGCCGCCTGATGCCGGACGGCTCCTACCGCCCGGTGGACGCCGTGGGGGAGGCCGTGGACGCCCAGCAGGTCCTGCTGTACCGCGGCTACGAGGAAAAGACGGTCTGAAACACGACCCGAACAAAAAAAGAGCCAGGCGCAGGGGATCAGCCGATCCCCTGCGCCTGCTATGTCCCCCGGAAAAAGAGCGGGGGCGGAGAGAAACATGAAATTTGCCTTTCTGATCATGGGAAATGATGCCCCTTCGGATCGGGCCGCGATCGCCGGAGGGGAGCCCAGATCGTGGGCGTCCGGAATCTGGAAGAGGCGGGCGAGCCGGAGGGCCGCCTCAGGGAACGGAGTTGAAATCAGCGGTCCCCGGGGCGCAGGCGAAGACCTAAGCCCGCCTTTTTGGCGTTTTAAAAAATTGTGATGGCAAATTTTGTCCGATGATTTGTCAAAAGGGGAGGAAATGTGGTATAATGAACTTCCGGGGCCGATCGGCCCTCTTTTTTTCGGAGGCTTTCATGTCGAACTATCCCGTCATCGACGCACACTGTCACCTGTTTCCCGCCAAGATCGCCCCAAAAGCGGTCCGCAACATCGGCGATTTTTATCATCTTCCCATGCACGAGGGGGGGACGGCCGAACAGCTGGAGTCGGACCGGCGGAAGCATGACGTTGAAGGCTGCGTGGTCTGCTCCACGGCCACCGCGGCCGCCCAGGTGCACGCCATCAACGACTTCATCCTCGCCTGCATGGAGCAAAACCCCGCCTTTTTCGGGCTGATCACCCTGCACCCCGATCTCCCGAAGGCGGAGATCGCCGCCGCCGTCCGATTCGGGCTGGAACACGGCTTCTACGGGATCAAGCTCCACCCCGACTTTCAGCAGTTCAACATCGACGAGGAAAAGGTCTTTCCCCTCTACGAGGCGGCGGAAGGGCGGCTGCCCGTTCTCTTCCACACCGGGGACGACCGCTACGAGTTCTCCCGTCCCGTCCGCATGCAGCGGGTGGCCAAAAAGTTCCCCGGGCTGGTCTGCATCGCCGCCCACTTCGGGGGGTACAGCCGCTGGGAGGAGGCCGAGGGCTACGCCGACACCCCCAACGTCTTTTTCGACACCAGCTCCTCGCTGTTCAAGCTGCCGAAGGAGCGGGCCGTTCAGCTGATCCGCACCCTCGGCCCCGACCGCTTCATGTTCGGCACCGACTATCCCATGTGGGAATTCGGGGAAGAACTTCAGCGCTTTCTCGCTCTCGGTCTGCCCGAGGAGCAGAATCGCCGCATCCTGTTCGACAATGCGGTGAAGATCTACGGACTGAAGATCGGGAAAAGGGGAGCCTGAGGGCAGAGAGCGGTTTTCAGGGAAAGCCATTGCTCGTCTGTTTTCAGACAGCCCTCATCGACCTGTCCGCGCTCTGCCGCCATGGCGAAAAGGTTTTTTAAATTCACGGTAAAAAAGGCGTCTCGCAAATTTCTGCGAGGCGCCTTTTGTGTTGGCAGAAATGATTTTTCAAGATTTTTCCCCGCGCTCGGCCTCCTGCCAGAGGGCGGCGTATTCCGAGATCCGTTCCTGTCCCAGGGAGGAACAGGAACGGAACACGGCCAGCAGTCTGCGCTCGGATTGGGTGAGCAGGGCGGGGTTGGCCTTTTCCCCGGCGGAAAGCCCGAAATCGTCCGTCCGTCCCAGCAGGTAGTCCACGCTGACGCGGAAAAAATCGGCCAGCCGGATGAGCAGTTCATAGGGGGCCTGTCGGGTCTCGTTTTCATAATTGGCCACGGTCGTGGCGGGCAGCTCGAGCGCGCGCGCAAGGCTGCTCCGGGTCATGCCGTTCTCCAGCCTGAGTTCTTTTAAGCGGAACATGGGGTCTCCTTTCAGAACAAGTTTCTTAAATTCTACCCGAAATGAGTCTTTATTTTCAAGAATAACTCATTTTGAGTTGACAAGAAGCCTCAGATATGCTAAAATAACTCAAAATGAGTGATTTAAAAGGTTATTCATTCATTTTGAATACCCCGAAAGGGAAAGGAGGGTACCATGGCTGGAGTTGGTTTGTTGTTTGCCATTTTGGGATTGGTGGCCGGTATATTCGGATTCAGCATTCCCATCATGGCGGTCATCGGGCTGCCGGTGTCCGTTCTGGGATTGATCTTTGCGATCGCGGGCGGCAAGAAAAACCCGGGCGGCGTTGCAACTGCCGGATTGGTGATCAGCATTTTGGCGACGATTTTCACGGCGATCACCTTTTTCTCGTGCGGCATCTGCGTGCTGTGTGCGGCTGGGACGATCGGCACGATCATCTGAGCGACCTGAAGAGGGCCGGACCGCGGCAAAAGCGGCCGGTCCTTCTTCTTCAAACCCGGGGAAAACGGTCCCGCCGCCCGGATCGTGTTCGTCTCTTCGGGCAGCGGCGCGAACGGTTCGGCGCAACGGCCGGGAACCTCTGAACATAAAGAGCCGGGTGTGCTGCCCCTTGCCGTGTTTTCCGTCCGGATTGCGGCAAAGAGGTCTGATGCAGACCCATACGGAAAGATCTGCCGAACGGGCGGAAGGGGGCGGAGAAGTCCGCCGAAGGAAGAAACATGAGTCCATATTTTTATCTATTCGGAAGGGAGATCCCCTGGTACGGGGTGCTGTTTGCCGGCAGCCTGCTGCTCAGCGGACTGCTGGCCGCCGTCCGCGGGAAGCAGCGGGGGATCGACGGTTTTGACGCGGCCGCTTCCTCCTGCTACGCGGGCATAGGGGGCATTGCGGGAGCCAAGCTGCTCTCCGTCGCGACCTCGTGGAAGATCATTGCAGAGTACGACCTTTCCTTTCTGGAAGTCCTGCAAAACGGCTTTGTCTTTTACGGAGGGCTGATCGGGGGCTTTTTGGGGCTGCTGCTCTATTGCAGGGTCTATCATCTGCCTTATGCGGACTTTTTGGACGTGTTTGCCGTCCGGGTCCCGTTGGGACACGCCATCGGCAGGGTGGGCTGCTTTTTGTCCGGCTGCTGTTACGGCGTGCCCTATGACGGCTTTCCCTCCGTGGTCTACACCGCGGCGGCCGACCCGAATACCCCTTTGGGGGTGCCGCTGTTTGCCGTTCAGCTGGTGGAATCGGCCTGTCTGCTGCTGCTCTATCTGGCGCTGGAACTGCTCTTTCACCGCAGCAAAAAGGGGACCTGCGCCTTTGTCTATCTTTTTGCCTATGCCTTCATCCGCTTTGTGCTGGAATTTTTCAGGGGGGACCCCATCCGGGGCGGCGCCTTCGGTCTGTCCACCTCGCAGATCATCAGTCTGCTTCTGGCAGCGGCCGGGCTGATCGTCCTCCTGGTCCTCAGGCGCAGAGGAAAAAGGGAAGCCAGAGGGGGTACCGCAAAAAGGGCGGCGGAGAAGGGGTCGGAGAAAGCTGAGGCAGGACTGAAAGGCGCAAAGGATTGAAAAGGCAGGTCCGGTCGTCTTTCGCGGTAAAAAAGAGGAGGGAACCGGAAAATTCCCGCCTTTTTCGGTGTAAAAGATTTGCCTTTTGACAAGGTTTGTGTTATAATAACAGTCGGTTTATTACACACCCGAATCCCATCGGCCCATCCTGTGCGGGAAACCGTGGCCGGCCGGCAAGGGACGGGGAGGACATAACAGGAGGTAAAATTATGTCAGTAATCACCATGAAGCAGCTGCTGGAAGCCGGCGTGCACTTCGGTCATCAGACCCGCCGCTGGAATCCCAAAATGAAGCCCTACATCTATGCCGCCCGCAACGACATCTACATCATCGATCTGCAGATCACCGTCAACATGATCGAGGAGGCCTACAAGTTCGTCAACGAGGTGGCCAAGTCCGGCAAGCCCGTGCTGTTCGTGGGCACCAAAAAGCAGGCCCAGGAGGCCATCGCCCAGGAGGCCCAGCGCTGCGGTCAGTACTACGTCAACAGCAGATGGCTGGGCGGCACCCTGACCAACTACAAGACCATCCGCACCCGCATCGAGCGGCTGAACAAGCTCAACCAGATGGAAAAGATGGGGCAGTTCGAGCTGCTTCCCAAGAAGGAAGTGGCCGCCCTCAAGTCCGAGCGCGACAAGCTGGAGGCCAACCTCGGCGGCATCAAGGACATGAAGGGGATGCCCGGCTGCATGTTCGTGGTCGATCCCAAGAAGGAAGCCATCGCCGTGGCCGAGGCCCGCGCCCTGAAGATCCCCATCGTGGCCATCGTGGACACCAACTGCGATCCCGATGAGATCGACTACGTCATCCCCGGCAACGACGACGCCATCCGCGCGGTCAAGCTGATCGCCTCGGTCATGGCCGACGCCGTGCTGGAAGCCAACCAGGGCGAGCAGATGGGCGCCGACGCCGTCACCGAATCCGACGCGCTGGCCGAAAAGGCCGAAGCCGAGGCCGAACAGGACAGGGAAAAGGCCGAAAAAGCCGAAAAGCCGGCCCGCCCCCGCAGGGAGAAGGCCGAGAAAAAGGCCGAGCCCGCCAAGGCGAGCGCTCCCGCTGCTCCCGCCGAGCCCGCAGCTGAGCCCGCTGCCGAGGCTGTGACCCCCGCCGCCGAATAAGTTTACGACCGCAAATCCGGTTTTATTTTTCCAGATATCCAGGAGGAATTTATCATGATCAAAGGCGCTGACATCATGGCCCTGCGCGAGAGAACGGGCGTGGGCATAAACGACTGCAAAAAGGCTCTGGAGGAGGCCAACGGCGACATGGAAAAGGCCGTGGAGCTGCTCCGCGAAAAGGGCATGGCTTCCGCCGCCAAGAAGGCCGGCCGCATCGCCGCCGAGGGCATCGTGGACAGCTACATCCACCTGGGCGGCAAAGTGGGCGTCCTGCTGGAGGTCAACTGCGAGACCGACTTCGTGGCCCGCGGGGACAAGTTTAAGGCCCTGGTGCACGACATCGCCCTGCACATCGCCGCCGCCAAGCCCGAGTTCGTCAACGAGGACGAGATCCCGGCCGAAAAACTGGCCCAGGAGCGCAAGATCCTGACCGAACAGGCCATGAACGAGCCCAAACCCAAGCCGGCCGCCGTCATCGAAAAGATGGTCGAGGGCCGCATCAAAAAGTACCTGGAAGAGATCGTGCTGATGGATCAGAAGTTCGTCAAGAACCCCGACAAGACCATCCGCGACCTGGTCAACGAGGCCACCGCCTCCATCGGCGAGAAGATCTCGGTCCGCCGCTTCGTCCGCTTCGAGATGGGCGAGGGGCTGGAAAAGAGAAAGGACAACTTCGCCGACGAGATCAACGAGCAGCTGGCCAAGAAGGGCTATTGATCGGGCGAAAAGACCTTCCCTTCGGGGAGCGCGAAAAGTTTTAAATAACAGACATCAAAAAGAGCGGAGCGCTTTCAAAGCGCTCCGCTCTTTTCGTTTTCATGCCGGCCCGAAGAAAGGCCAAACAGCAAAACCGGAGTATTCCCCAAAGGGAAGGCTCCGGTTTTTTATATCTCAAAGGAAAGGAGGCGTCTTACCGGGAGGCGGCGTGCGGCGGTGCGGGTTTTAGCCCGGGTCTGCCGCGGCTGCGGCCGCCCGCAGCCGATTTTCCGCCGCCTCCGCCGTTACAGGAAAAAGAGGAGCAAAAGCTGCCCCACCGAAAGGCTGAGATAGCGGGGGCCGAGTTCGGGATCAATTTCGAACAGGTAAAGGGGAGATTCCGGCGTCATCATGGAGCCTTCCGATTTCCAGGCGAGGATCAGTTTGTCCTCCCACACAAAGACCTCCGCGGGCAGGGGCGAAAAGTTTGTGCCCCAGGCCTCGTCCAGCCGGGCCAGCATTGGGCTTTGGCCCATGCAGCTTTCCGCATCCAGAAAAACTTCTCCGTCCGCCCGGAGCAGCCGCAGGTTCTCCGAAGTCCGCTCCACGGTCAGGGTCTCTCCCCGAAAATTCAGTGTCTCGGCCTCGGGTTCGTCAGGCTCCGGCTCCGCCTCGATCAGGGCACGCAGCTCTTCGGTCGGAAAGGTCTGTCCCGTTTCCAGATCGTAGGCTCTGTCATAGATCATGCCGCCGTCATAATGGGAGGCATAGACATACTGCCCGAAAAAGCCGATATTGTCGCTTTGGGTCAAACCTGAAGCGGTGAGCTTTTTCATGGTCCCGTCCCGGAAATACCACAGCGAAAGCCTGCTGTCGTCCAGCGCGTAGTAGCACCCCGGGCCGAAGCGATAGGGGTACTCCCATGCCTCGGCCTCTGTGTAAAGCAGGGGGTCGTAGACCTTTTCCTCCCAGACGACTGTTCGGGAGGGGAGGTCGAACAGCTGCAGCCGGCCGTTGAGGGCGAACAGCAGAAAGCGCTCGTTGACGGCGCGGTAGACGTCAGGGTAGGGTACGCCGTACCTTTCGGTGGACAGGATCTCCCCGAAGTCCCGGATCAGCTCGCAGGCTCCGGAGCGGTAGTCCATGTAAAAGAGGGCGGCCTTTTTGCTTTGGCGGAAGGGGCCCCGCCGGTATGTGCAGAGGTAAAAGACCCCGCTGTCCATAAAGGTGTGCGCGTAGTCATAGCCTTCTATCTGCCCGGAGATCTGCCGGTCGGCCTCGTCCTCGTAAAAAAACAGGCGGCCGTTCACGGTGATCCCGGCCTCGCCGACGGCCGCGCAGCCGTAAGGGACTTCGGGCTCGACGGCCAGCACCCGCTTTAAGCGCTGATTGTAGGTGCACCCGAACAGGGAGAACAGCGCGGAAAAGAAGAGGACGGCTCCCGCCGCCGCGCGGAGCAAAATATGCGAAAAACAGTGCGTTTTCATGGGGTTTCCTCCTGAATCAATCATCTAGTTCTGCAGATTTGTAGTCATAGGCCTGCAGCTTTTTTTTTCGATAGTGGTGCCGTCTGACACGGCAAAGGGCGGGTCCAGGATCGGGGGTTACTCTCGACGGCCCCAGCATAAAAGCGGAACACAAACACGAGGATGAACAGTTCTAAGCGACGGTCAAAGCACTGCTTTTCATCTGTTCACCTCCTTATTCCGGACCGGCGTCCTCTGAATGTTCAAAGGAATCGGAAGGGGTTCTGTCATTTAGACACGGCGGCGAAGGATTTTATTGGGAAATTCCGAAATCTTTTCAGAACGAGGATCGTCTTGAGGAGGATAGCCCTGCGTTTCGTCAAAAGCCTCCGGGACCGACAGGCCGGAGACTTTTTGGAATATTTTTCGCTTATAAGGAACCATCACGGCAGGACGCGTCTGCCCCTAGGCGGAAACAGCGGTTTTCGCTTTCAGGCTCCGGACGAGAATCGGCGGGTGCGGGAGCGACCCGGCCTCAGACCTCCGGCGGAGGATCTGATCCGGGATCCCGGCTTTCTTCCGGGGCGTTCGCCGCCTCCGGCCGGAATTCGTCTCCATCCGGGGCCTTTTGGGGCTCTGTTTGAGTTTCTGCCCCATTCGGGGAGTTTCCGGCTTCCTTCGCTCGACCGTCCTCTTTTTTGCCTTTCTCCCGCTTGGGAACGGGAAAGTCGCCAAGCAGGGCGTCCGCCGGCCCCGGGCCCGAGCGGTGCAGCAGGATCAGGGCGTAAATGCCGGCGAGCACGGCCAGCACGGCGGTCAGCGCGATGCGGGCCGCGCTCCACTGGATGCCCGCGCCGCCCAGGGTGTCAAAGGACATCCCGCAGAAGTTGTACAGGGCGTGTACGGCCACCGCGAACCACAGCGGGACTCCGGCATACAGCAGAATGGCCAGCAGGGCGCCCAGCAGAAAGGAGTAGCCGATCTGCATGGCCACGCTGCCGATCCCCCCTCCGCCCAGCAGGTTGACCAGGTGCACCAGTCCGAACAGGGCGGCCGAAAAGATCACGCCCTTCCACTTGCCTAAGCCTTCGGTCCCCGTCTTTTCCAGCACCAGGGGAAAGATGACCCCCCGGAAGGCGGTCTCCTCGAAGGCGCCCACGAACAGGCACTGCAGGGCGAACAGGACGACGGCAGCGGGCGTGGGGGAGATCGAGGCCTGCCCGGTGATCAGCTCGATCAGCGGGGCGTTGTTGACGGCCACCGCCAGGGCGGGCAGGCTGAGCAGAAAGCATCGGCCCAGGGAGACGCCGTTGGGCCGGAGCAGCCGGGAAAAGCCCAGATGGCGAAGGCAGAGCAGCATGAGCACGAAAAAGACCGCCCGGCTGACGGCGATCCCGATCAGGGACTGCAGGGTCTCGTCCGGCGTGAAGATCGCCCCCAGAAAGTTGACGGGGATACACACCAGTCCGATGACGAACAGGTAAAAGATGAAGGCCGATTGCAGCGGGGTCTCCCGCAGATAGAGCATGGAGGGCGGTTTTTTCATGGAAGGTCCTTGTCAGGCGTAAAAGGGGCCGAAGGGCGGCCCTTAAAGAACAAGCCCGATCGGAAGGGCCGGTCGGGCTCGGGGGAAAAGTCAGGTTCTCAGTCCGCCATGACGTCCACGGTGTACTGAAAGATCTCGTCGCGCTCGAAGGCCTCGGCCTGGGATTCAAACAGGGCGGGGGCCTCCTTGAAGGAAATTTTGCCCGAGCGCAGGCCGTCCAGCCGGACCGACTTGTTGACCAGCATGTTCAGGGCGGAGCGCAGCTCGTTAAAGCCGTTGCAAAAAGTCAGCACGCGCAGCTGCCGGACCACGGCGGGGGAGAGCTTCAGGTCCATTTCGGCGTCCAGATAGCCCGCCACGGCGAGGTCGGCGCCCGGGGCGGCATAGCGCACCACGGTGTTGATGTCGGCGCGGGTGCCGGGGACAAAGATGAGGTGTTTGGCCCTTCGCCCCCCGGTGACCTGGTTGACGAACTGCTCGGCCGAAAGCTCGTCGGCCACGGTGTAGTAGACCCCCGAGGCCTCGGCGATGTCCAGGTTGCGGCGGTTGCGGTCCACCAGCACGGGCACGCACTGGTAGTAGATGCACAGCTGGCAGAGGATGTTCCCCAGGGTGTCCCCGCCCACGACCACCACGTGATCGCCCTTTTCCAGGTTCAGGCTGTCCAGCACCTCGATGGCCATGGAGATGTATTCCGAAAACAGGGCCTCTTCCTCGTTGACCTGCTCGGGCAGCGGGATCAGGCTGGACAGGCCGGCCACCGCGAAGTCCCGCAAAAAGCCGTCGGTGTTGACCCCCATGATCTGAAGGTTGCGGCAGTGCCGGGGCTGTCCGGTCTTGCACTCGAAACATTCGCCGCAGGCCCGGTAGGGGTTGATGTACACCCGGTCTCCCCGCTTCAGGCCGTAGATGTTGTTCTCCTCGATCTCGCTGATGATGCCCAGCCCCTGGCGGGAGGGGATCATGGGATAGGCCGCGCCCGGCGTCCTGCCCAGGTACAGGCTGAGGTCCGAGGGCGAGAGCGCCGCATGCGTGATCCGCACTTTGGCGCAGTCGGGCGGGACCGGCACGGCGGGCGCATTGAGAAATTCCAGCGTTCGGGGTTGTGTCAGGACATAGCTTTTCATAAACACATTATAGTCCAAAGTTCGGATTTTGACAACTTATTGGGGGCGGCTGGCGAAGATTTGGGCAGTTTGTCCAAACTTTTCCAACTTTCAGGCGGGAAAATTCCGGTTTATTCCGAAAAAGCTCGGTGTCCTTTTTTCGGGGAGTTCCCGAAAGAGCGTAAAAGACAGATCTTCTTTCATGAAAAGCGGCCCGTAAAGCGGCTCGAATGAGCGTATCTTGCAGGAAAGCCCCTTCATGCGGCACTCCTTTTAAAAATGACCCGCGGCTCGGCAGTTTTTTGTGAAAAAGTGCGGGGATCTGTCTGACAAATTTCAGCTTTTTTCAAAAGGGGTATTGACAACGCCGGACCGATGTGTTAAAATAAAGGCGAACCGGGATCTTCGCCGTAAAAAAATAAAAAATTCGGAGGGGAAAGTCATGAAAAAAATTGCCGTTCTTTTGGCCATTCTTCTGGCTTTCGGGATGTCGGGATTCGGCTGCGGAGAGGAGGATATTTATACCGACAGAGTCAACGTCATCGTAAATGCCCAAATGAAAGAGGCCTTTTTGTCAGAGACGATTACGGCCGAAGATCTTGGCTGGGATAACATCGATCGGATCGAATTTAATGTCTCTTGGTTTGAAAATCTGGAAGTAGGAGCTTTGACGGTATTTCTGAAGAGGACGGGGCGGAGAAGGGTGGAGCAGGCCATCGCCCACTTTGAAACGCTGGATTTTGTGGTAAGCGCTTCTTCCGTTCCAAATAGCGTGATCGAAACGGGAAATCCGTCTCAAGCCGTGACCGGGAACCATCGTGCTTCTGCTTCAATCGGTATGATCGAAACAGCTTGAAAATATTCAGGGGAGGAAAATTCATGAAAAAAGTTCAGAAGAGTTTGACCTTATGTGTGCTTTGCGCATTTCTCGGACTGTTCATGTTCTCCGGCGTGTCAGATCGGAGCGAGATCGATGATTTGTGCAACGAGGACTTTGCAAATGACAGAGTGATCATTGTGCTGACGAAGGAGGCGACACGGCAGTTCCTCGATTACGGGCCGGAGGATTTTCCGGAGGTGGAACTGGACGAGGTGGTCGATCTTACTTCGTTTACCGTAGACTGGGTGGAGAAAAAGATCAAGGGGATCCCGACCGACCGGGAAATGCTGGTCAACGTGGAGGAGTTCAAACGGATCTTAAGCCTTCGTTTGGCCAACCCTTCCAAGAAGAACGTTCTTCGGGCAGTCGCTCTGTTGGAGCAGAGGGAGGACGTGCAGAGCGCCAGCCCCAGTTACAGGATTTATCTTAATTAGCTGAAGCGCTCCGGATCAGAGGCCCGGGCATGGAAGGGTTCCGGCAGAGGAAAAGCGGAAAAAGAGGAAAACCGGGCCAAAACAGTTGACAAAGCCGGCGAAATCTTTTATAATAGACCATGCATGTAAAAAATGACAGAAGGCAGGTGAAACGCGATGAAAGAGAATATACATCCCGAGTACTACGAGGTCAACGTGATCTGCGCTTGCGGCGAGACCTTCAAGACCGGGTCGACCAAGAAAGGGGACATCCGGGTGGACGTCTGCTCCAAGTGCCATCCCTTCTTCACCGGCAAGCAGAAGCTGGTGGACACCGGCGGCCGGGTCGACAAGTTCAAAAAGAGATACGGTATGTGATCTGAAAGAGAAGGGCCTGGTTCCCTTCTCTTTTTCTTTTTCGGACCCCACAGAGGGGAAAAGCCCGGGTCACAAAAACCGGCAGAGGCCGGAAAAAGCGGGAAAGACCTATGAACGTCAATTTGCGCAAGTACGCAAACCTGAAGATCTGCGTGGCGGTTTCGGGGGGGCGGGACTCCATGGCGCTGCTCCACTGCCTGCACGCCCACGCGGCCGAGTACGGCATCACGCTCACCGCCCTGAACTGCGACCACGGCATGCGCCCGACTTCGGCGGGCGAGAGCGCCTTCGTGGCCGATCACTGCCGGGAGATCGGCGTCCCCCTCTCCCGCTACGCCGCCGACCGAGAGCTGGCCGGCGAGGGGGAGGCGCGGGCGTGGCGGCTGGCCTGCTACCTGAAAGAGGCCGAACGCTGCGACTGCGTGGCCACCGCCCACCACCTGAACGACAACGCCGAAACGGTGCTGTTCAACCTGGCCCGCGGCGCCGCCCTGAAGGGCATGGAGGGCATCACCGACCGGGACCTGAGCGCGCTTGCGGGCAGGCCCTTTGGGCTGATCCGCCCGCTGATCGCCTGCACCCGGGCGGAAATAGACGAATATGTCGCCGCAAACGGCGTCCCCTATGTGGATGACGAGACCAACTTCGGGACGGACTGCACCCGCAACAGGATCCGGCATTGCGTGCTGCCCGAGCTGGAAAGCGCGGTGCCGGGAGCGGCGGGGGCCATTTACCGCTTTTCCCGCCTGGCCGCCGAGGACGAGGCCTACCTGGAAGGGCAGGCGGCCTCCCTGCTGTCGGGGGGAGAGGCAACAGGCTTTTGCATCGCGCACTGCGAGGAGAAGGTCCTGTTCCGCCGCGCCGCCGTGCAGATCCTCGCCGGCCGCTGTCGGAAAAGGGACTACACGAGCGAACAGCTCGAGCGGCTGTATGAACTGCAATTTGCCCGAAACGGCAAAAAATTTGAATTTCTGGGCCTTACCGCCTTCCGGGAAGAGGGGAGGATCCGCATCCTGGCCGAACGGGACCGGGAGGACGGAGAGGCGCCCTATGAAGACTTTGCGCGCCGGCTTGCCGGATCTTACGGCGGGCAGATCGTGCGCCTCTGTCCGGAGCGGGAGCTGGAGGGGGAGCTGGAAAGGTTGAGGAAGCTTTCTTCCGAACTTCCCCTGAAGGCGCTGAAATTCGACGGCGGCAGGATCCCCCAAGGCGCCGTGGTGCGATTTGTGCGCGCGGGCGACCGGTTTACCAAATTCGGCGGCGGCACCAAGAATCTGGGGGACTGGTTCACCGACCGGAAGATCCCCACAGGGCTTCGCCCGATCATCCCCCTGCTCTGCGACGGGAGGGAGGTGCTGATCGTCTTCGGGCTGGAGATCTCCGACAAAGTCCGGGTGGACGGCAGCACAGAAGCGGTCTGCTGCGCCCTCGCCTGCGACTATTCCGTGCTGTAAGATCATCCGGGGCGAGGGATCCTTACGGCGTCAGCTTTCCTTTGCCGACCGCGGCTTCGGCCGGTAACGGCGCTGGGACCGGCAGGCCCTGCGGGACCGGTCGGGCCGGCCGCTCCGGCAGCGCCCGCCCATGAGATCACCGGAAAGCTGGTGCTCCGGGCCGAAAAACCGGAAAGAGTCACCAGATTTATCGAGCGCGGCAGTTTGATGCAGGCGCTTGATCCGGCAGTTTTCCGGGATTTTTTCAAAGTTTCCCAAACAGGGAAAGAGTCCGGTAAAAATCCGGCTCAAAACAGTTGACATTTTCGGCCCGTTTGGGATATAATAGTAGACGAAAGCAGAGGCCATCCGTCTCTCACCTCCGGCTCACGCCCAGGGGGTTGCCGACAAAAATCTCTGGCGCCGCATTGCGGGGCGTCTTTTGTCCGGGACGGGTGGATTCACGCCGTCTCTTTTGTTATTTTTCGGGCAACCGTGAAATAAGAATTTGTTTGGAGGTATTTTACGATTAAAGAGCTGCAGATCAATCACGCGATCCGTGACAGAGAAGTGAGGTTAATTGATGAGAACGGGCAGCAGCTGGGCATTGTCTCCGGCTACGAGGCCCAGCAGATGGCCGATCAGAAGGAGCTGGATCTGGTCAAGATCTCGCCCACCGCGGTGCCGCCCGTCTGCAAGATCATGGACTACGGCAAGTACCGGTTCGAGGCCATCAAAAAGGAAAAAGAGGCCCGCAAGAACCAGAAGACCGTGGAGATGAAGGAAATGCGCCTGTCCATGACCATCGACGACCACGATCTTGAAGTAAAAGCCAAACAAGTCCGCAAATTTCTGGTGGGGGGGAACAAAGTCAAGGTCTCCATCAAGCTCCGCGGGCGTCAGATGACGCATTCGGAGCTGGGTCTGGACGTCATGAAGCAGTTTTTCGAAAACCTGTCCGACGTCGGGGTGATGGAGCGCAAGCCCACCACCGAGGGCCGCTTCATCATGATGATCCTGGCACCCGCCGCCGCCAAGTAAAAACAACGAACGACAACAGGAGGTCATACCATGCCGAAACAAAAAACCCATCGCGCGTCCGCCAAAAGATTTTCCGTGACCGGATCGGGCAAGGTCAAGCGCGCCAAGCAGAACAAAAACCACATCCTGAACAAGAAGGACCGCAAGAGAAAGCGGAACCTGAGAAAACCGGCCTTCGCTGCGCCGGCCCAGGAAAAGAACATCAAGCTGATGATCCCTTACAAAGCCTAACGGAGGGTTGAAAAATGGCAAGAATCAAAAGAGGCGTCAACGCCGTCAAGAAGAGAAGAAAAATTTTAAAGCTGGCTAAGGGTTACTTCGGCGCCAAATCCAAGCTGTACCGCGTGGCCCGTCAGGCGGTCATGAAGAGCCTGAACTACGCCTACATCGGCCGCAAGCTCAAAAAGCGGGATTTCCGCTCCCTGTGGATCGCCCGCATCAACGCCGCCGCCCGCATCAACGGCCTGTCCTACAGCAAGCTGATGCACGGGCTGAAGGTGGCCAACATCGACCTCAACCGCAAGGTCCTGGCGGACATGGCCGTCCACAACGCCGACGCCTTTGCCGCCCTGTGCGACAGCGCCAAAAACGCTCTTGCGAAGTAATTGTTTTTTTGACTGACAGAGCAGGATGATTCTTTCGAAAGTCCTGCTCTCCGTTTTATTGAGGGTGTTTTATGATCCCCATCTCCTCCCGCGAAAATCCCGTCTTCAAGTCCTTTTGCAAGTGCGGGCAGAAAAAGTACCGCCGGGCCATGGGCTGCTACCTGTGCGAGGGCGCCAAAATGGCGGCCGAGGCGCTGGACTTCGGCCTGTCCGTCCGGGCCGCCTTCGTCCGGGAGGGGGAGGAGGAGCGCTTCGGCCCTTTGATCGGCCGGCTGGAAGGCCGCTGCCCGGTCTACCGCCTGACCGCTCCGCTCTTTCAGACCCTCTGCGACGCCGTCACCCCCCAGGGCGTCTGCCTGGCTCTCGAGATCCCGAAACATATGCCCGAGCCGGCAAGGGGGAACTGTCTGATCCTGGACGGCGTCTCCGATCCCGGCAACCTGGGCGGCATTCTGCGGACGGCCAACGCCTGCGGCTACCGCCAGATCTACCTGGTCGGCTGCACCGATCCCTATGCTCCCAAGGCCGTGCGGGCCAGCATGAGCGGCGTCTTTTTCCCCGCGCTTTACGAAGTTTCGGCAGAAGAGGCCGTCAGCCTGACCGCGGCCGTCGGGCGGCTGGCCGCCGACATGGGGGGCGAGAACGTCTTCGAGGCCGAGATCCCATCTCCCCACTGCCTGGTCATCGGCTCCGAGAGCCACGGGGTCTCCGAATTTTTGCGGGCGGCCTGCGGCCGGACGGTCAGCCTGCCCATGCAAAAGACCTGCGAGTCCTTGAACGCCGCGGTGGCGGCCTCGGTGCTGATGTACCGCCTGACCTGGGGCAGCAGGTAAAGCCGCTCTTTTGGCGGGCGGCAGCCGGGGAAAACCGTCTTGGCCCGGGCCGGACGGCGGGGAAGGGAAGGCCTTGCGCCCCCCTTCGGCCTTGCCCGAGGAGGCCGGCCGCGGAACGGTTTTGACGGCGGGAAGGCCCTTTCCCGGGGCCAAAGGGGGAAGAGAGAACATCGCTTTCGGCCGTCGGCCGCATATTCTGATTTTTGGAGGTTTTTATGTCCGGACACAGCAAGTGGGCCAACATCAAGAATAAAAAAGCCAAGGGCGACGCCGCCCGGGGCAAGATCTTCACCAAGCTCGGCCGCGAGATCGCGGTGGCCGTCAAGGCCGGCGGGCCCGATCCTTCGATCAACAGCAAGCTCTACGACGTCATCGTCAAGTGCAAGGCCGCCAACATGCCCAACGACAACATCCAGCGGGGCATCAAAAAGGCCTCGGGCGAGCTGAACGCCATCAACTACGAGGCCATGACCTACGAGGGCTACGGCATCGGCGGCTCGGCCGTCATCGTGGAGACCCTGACCGACAACAAGAACCGCACCGCCGGGGACATCCGCCACTGCTTCGACAAGTGCGGCGGTTCCATGGGGGTGTCCGGCTCGGTGTCCTACCTGTTCGACCGCAAGGGAGTCATCGAGGTGGAGCGCACCGCCGCCCTGTCCGAGGACGCCGTCATGGAGATGGCGCTGGAGGCCGGCGCCGACGACATGATCACCGCCGAGGACGAATTTGTCATCTACACCTCGCCCGCCGCCTTCTCCGAGGTCCGCAACTTTCTGGAGGGCAAGGGCCTGAACTTCGTCAGCGCCGAGGTGGAGCTGATCCCCCAGAACCGGGTCACCCTGGAGGGGGACAAGCTGGACAAGTTCCTGAAGATGCTGGACATGATGGACGAGCTGGACGACGTCCAGAACATCTTCCACAACGTCGATCTGCCGGAGGAGGAAGAGGAGGACTAAGGCATCCCCCCACAAAGACCGCCTGACGGCTTTGTGTAAGCCTTGCTTGGTTTTCCGCTGCTTGGCCCAAAATCTTCTTGAAATACGTTCCCTATTCCTGCGTCGATTTTGGACGAATCGGGAAAAATCTGACGGCGGCCGCACAAAATCTTCGTGCGGTGCTGCCCTAAGTCCTTAAAAAGGGAGGTTTTGCCATGACCGAACTCGAAAAGATCTGCCTGGCGGCCAAAGAGGCCGCGCAGCCCCTGTCTCTGCTCTCCGCGGAGACCAAAAACGCCATGCTGGCCTGCGCCGCGCAGGCCGTGACCGACCGGGCCGGGGAGATCCTGGCCGCCAACGCCCGGGACCTGCGGGAGAACGCCGATCAGCCGCAATATATGCTGGACCGGCTGGCCCTGAGCCCGGAGCGGCTGGAGGGGATGGCCAAAGGGATGCGGGAGGTCATGGCCCTGCCCGACCCCGTGGGGGAGATCCTGGAGGAATTTGACCGCCCCAACGGCCTGCACCTGGTCAAAAAGCGGGTGCCGCTGGGGGTGATCGGCATCATCTACGAGGCCCGTCCCAACGTGACCACCGACACCGCCGCGCTCTGCCTCAAATCCGGCAACTGCGTGGTCCTGCGGGGGAGCCGGGCCGCCCTCCACAGCAACACCGCCCTGGTCTCGGCCATGAAGGAAGCCCTCAAAAGGGAGGGATTTTTGTCCGAGGCCATCCAGTTCATCCCCGACACCTCCCGCGAGGGGGCGCAGGCCATGATGAAGCTGAACGGCCTCATCGACGTGCTTCTGCCCCGGGGCGGAGCCGGACTGATCGCCAGCGTGGTCCAGAACGCCACTATCCCGGTCATCGAGACGGGGACGGGCAACTGCCACATCTATGTGGAAAAGACCGCCGACCTTGCCATGGCCGCCGACATCGTGCGCAACGCCAAGTGCTCCCGGCCCTCGGTGTGCAACGCCGCCGAAAGCCTGCTGGTGGACGAGGCCGTCGCCGCCGAGTTTCTGCCCCTGTGCGCCGAGGCGCTCAGGCCCTGGAAGGTCGCCCTGTACGGCTGTCCCAGAACGCGGGCCATCCTGCCCGAGGCCCTGCCGGCCGCCGAGCAGGACTACTTTGCCGAGTACCTGGACTACAAGATGTCGGTCAAAGTGATCTCCGGGGTGGAGGAGGCCGTCCGGCACATCAACCGTTACGGCACCCATCACTCCGACGCCATCTGCACCCGGGATCCCGCGGCCGCCCAGGTCTTCCTGGACGGGGTGGATTCGGCCGCCGTCTACGTCAACGCCAGCACCCGCTTTACCGACGGCGGGGAATTCGGCTTCGGCTGCGAGCTGGGCATTTCCACCCAGAAGCTCCACGCCCGCGGCCCGGTGGGGCTGAAGGAGCTGACCTCCTACAAGTACTGCGTCACCGGCAGCGGCCAGGTCCGCGAGTAGGCGGCTTTGCTGCTGACAGCGGAGGCTTCTTCAAAGATGACCGGGGATTTTTACGGGGCGCCTTGGCCTGAAATAAATCGGGGCTTGCCCCGAAACGAGGACGAAACAAAGCCGAATATCGCCAAGTTTGTCGTGCGACTTCCGGCCGGGATTTGGTTCCGAAACAAGGTCGAAATAAAACAGAAAAAAAGAGAACTTTGCAGGGATGCGAAGTTCTCTTTTTTTGGTCAGGACTTCAGTTTGTAGCCCGCCTCCTCGACGGCCGCTTTCAGGCGCTCTTTGGGGACCGGAGCGTTCAGGCGGACTTCGGCGGCGCCCGCCCGGTGATCGGCCTTGGCAGAGACCACCCCGTCCACGTCCTCCAGCGCCTGGCAGACCCGCTTTTCGCAGTGCTCGCACATCATGCCCTTGATGTGCAAAGTGACCGTTTTCAGGGCGCAGGCGTCGTCCGGGGCCGTCAGGGCGCAGGCCTCGTCCGGGGTCGTCAGGGCGCAGGCCTCGTCCGGGGTCGTCAGCAATCTGCCGTCTTTCAGGGGCAGGGGAGAGAGCTTTTTGGGGCGGCGGGAGGAGGTGATATTCACCAGATTCAGGCGGAGGGCGTTCAGCACCACGCAGACGCTGGACAGGCTCATGGCGGCCGCCCCGAACATGGGATTCATCTCCCAGCCGGTCAGGGGGATCCAGACGCCGGCGGCCAGGGGGATGCCGATGATGTTGTAGATAAAGGCCCAGAACAGATTCTGGTGGATGTCCCGCAGGGTGGACTGGCTGAGGCGGATGGCGGCGGGCACGTCGAGCAGCCGGCTCTTGACCAGCACCACGTCGGCGGCGTCGATGGCCACGTCGGTGCCCGCGCCGATGGCGATGCCCACGTCGGCCCGGGTGAGGGCGGGGGCGTCGTTGATGCCGTCGCCCACCATGGCCACCCTGCCGAAGGCCTGCAGTCTGCGGACCACGCCCTCCTTTTCGTCGGGCAGCACGTCGGCGATGACCTCGTCCACGCCGGCCTGCCGTCCGATGGCCTCCGCCGTCCGGCGGTTGTCGCCGGTCAGCATGACCACGTGCAGGCCCATCTCCTTGAGCTCGCGGATGGCCTGAACGCTGTCCGGCCGGACGGTATCCGCCACCGCGATGAGGCCCAGAAACTGACGGTCCCGGGCGAAGAAGAGGGGAGTCTTGCCCTCGTTCGACAGACGCTCGGCCTCCCGCTGCACCTCTTCCGGGATCTCCGCCTTTGTGCGGACAAAGGCCGGATTGCCGCCCGAAAGAAGGGCGCCCTCCGCCCGGGCGGTCAGTCCGTTGCCGGGCAGGACCTGAAAGTCCTCCAGCGACGAGTCGAACTCAAGGCCCTCCTGTTCGGCTTTTTTGAGCACGGCGCGGGAGAGGGGGTGCTCGCTCCGGCTCTCCAGCCGGGCGGCCAGGGACAAAAGCTCAGACGGGCTGAGGCCATTTGCGGGCAGGATGTCGGTGACCACCGGCTCCCCGGTGGTCACGGTGCCGGTCTTGTCCAGCACCACGATCCGGGTCTTTCCGGTCTGCTCCAGGGCGGCCGAGGTCTTGAACAAAATGCCGTGGCGGGCGCCCACGCCGTTGCCCACCATGATGGCCACCGGGGTCGCCAGGCCGAGGGCGCAGGGACAGCTGATGACCAGCACCGAGATGGCCCGGGCCAGGGCAAAGCCGACCTCCCGGCCGACGGCCAGCCAGACGATCAGGGTGATCAGGGCCAGCCCCAGCACGATGGGTACGAACACGGCCGAGACCTTGTCGGCCACCCGGGCCACCGGGGCCTTGGTGGCCGCCGCGTCTCCCACCATGCGGATGATCTGCGACAGGGTGGTGTCCTCGCCCACCCGGCTGGCCCGGCAGCGCAGATACCCCGTCAGATTGACGGTGCCCGCCGAGACCGGACTGCCGGCCTCCTTGTCGGCCGGCACGCTCTCCCCGGTCAGGGCGGACTCGTTGACCGAGCTCAGGCCCTCGACCACCTCGCCGTCCACCGGGATGTGCTCGCCGGGCCGGACCGCGAACAGGTCCCCGATGACCACCTGCGAGACCGGGATCTCGATCTCCCGATCCCCCCGGATGACCGTGGCGGTCTGGGGAGCCAGCTTCATCAGGCTCTTCAAGGCGTTGGTGGTCTTGCCCTTGGAATAGGTCTCCAAGGTCTTGCCCACCGTGATCAGGGTCAGGATCATGGCCGCGGACTCGAAGTAGAACTCCCCGGCAAAGTGGGTCACGGCTTCGGCGTCCCCGGCTGCCTGGGCCGCGATCAGGGCGAACAGGGCGTACAGACTGTAGGCAAAGGCCACGCCGGAGCCCAGCCCCACCAGGGTGTCCATGTTGACCCCGCCGTGAAAGACGTTCCGGAAGCCGCTGACGAAAAATTTGCGGTTGATGAACAGGATGACCAAAGTCAGCAGAGCCTCGAGCACGCCCACCGAGACGTGATTGTCGAAGAAGGCGGGCAGGGGCCAGCCCCACATGTGGTGGCCCATGGAAAGGTACATCAGCAGGACCAGAAAGACCACCGAGGAGATCAGCCTGCGGACCAGGGGGCGGAGCTCGGCCTGTTCGTCCGGGGCCGCGGTTTCGGCCTTTGCGCCCCCCCTGGGGGCCTCCTGCGGCGAGGCGCCGTAGCCCGCCTGCCGGACGGCCTCGATGACGGCCTCGTCCGGGGCCGTGCCCTCCACGGCCAGGGTGTTGGTCAGCAGATTGACGGTGCAGGAGGTCACGCCCTCCACCTTGGAGACCGCCTTCTCCACGTGCGCGCTGCAGGCGGCGCAGCTCATGCCGGTTACGGTATATTTCTTCATAGCGATTCCTTACAGACAGTTTTTGCTTTTTTACAGACAGTCATGATTTTATAAGGGCAATATCTCGAAAGAGGCAGGATCCGGAAAGGGGAGAGGGAAAGAAAGGTGAGCGGGGAAAATTTTCCCCGCCCGCCGCTCAGGCTGCCTCCGGCTGTCTCTGCCCGGCGGACTTGGGTTGTTTGACGTAGTTCGAGTTGACCCGCATGGCGTTCAGGATGGCCAGCACGGCCACGCCCACGTCCCCGAACACCGCGAACCACATGTTGGTGATGCCCACGGCCGACAAAATCAGAATGAGGACCTTGACGGCGATGGAAAAGACGATGTTCTCGAACACGATGGACATGGTCTTTCTGGCGATGCGCTTGGCCAGCGGCAGCCCCCGCAGATCGTCCTGCATCAGCACGATGTCCGAGGCCTCGATGGCCGCGTCGCTGCCCACTCCGCCCATGGCGATGCCGATGTCGGAGCGCATCAGCACGGGGGCGTCGTTGATGCCGTCGCCCACAAAGCAGAGCACCTCCCCGGGCGCCTTTTCGCGCAGCATGTTTTCCACTTCCTCCACCTTGTTCTGGGGGAGGAGGGAGGCCTTGTAGCCGGTCAGGCCGATCTGCCCGGCCACGTTTTGGGCGATGGCCGGATTGTCCCCGGTCAGCATGAAGGTCTTGCAGCCCATGCCGTTCAGCTGGCCGACGACTTCCCTCGATTCGGGCTTGACCTCGTCGGCGATCAGCAGGGAGCCCTTGAACTGCCCGTTCAGGGCGACGTAGACCACCGTTCCCACCCCCTCGGCCCGGGTGAACGCCACGTTGTGGGCGGCCATCAGCTTTTCGTTGCCGCACAGGATGACCTCCTCGCCCTTTCGGGCCAGCACGCCCTCCCCGGCGACATTGGTCAGGGTCCAGCCCTCCTCGACCGGCCGGCCGTAGGCCTCGGCCACGGAGCGGGCGATGGGGTGGCTGGAGTCCCGCTCGGCGATGGCGGCCAGCCTTAAGATCTCCTCCCGGTCCTTGTCCGGGAAGACCCCGGCGATGGCGAAGTTTCCTTTGGTCAGCGTCCCCGTCTTGTCAAAGACGAAGATGTCGGCCTGATTGAACTTTTCCAGATAGTTGGAGCCCTTGATCAGGATGCCGTAGCGGGAGGCCGCCCCGATCCCCGCAAAGAAGGAGAGGGGGATGGAGATGACCAGCGCGCAGGGGCAGGAGACCACCAAAAAGCTGAGGGCCCGGTAGATCCAGGTGGACCAGTCCGAGGTGATCAGCCCGGGTACCACGGCCAGCAGAACGGCCACGAGGACCACGGCGGGGGTGTACCAGCGGGCGAATTTGGTGATGAAGTTCTCGGCTTTGGACTTCTGGTCGGCGGCGTTTTCCACCAGCTCCAGAATTTTGGAGACCGTGGAGTCGTAAAAGACCTTGCTCACCCGGACCTCGAGCTGGGAGGTCAGATTGACGCAGCCGCTGATGACTTCGGACCCTGCGGCCACTTCGCGGGGGAGGGATTCGCCGGTCAGCGCCTTGGTGTCCAGGGAGGAGGCCCCTTTGACGATCTCGCCGTCCAGGGGGATCTTTTCGCCGGGATTGACCACGATGATCTCGCCCACGGACACTTCCTCGGGGGAGACCCGCTCCACCTTGCCCTCCCGTCTGACGTTGGCGCAGTCGGGGCGGATGTCCATGAGGGCGGAGATGGATTTTCTGGACTTTCCGGTGGCGTAGCTTTGGAAGAACTCTCCGACCTGGTAAAACAGCAGCACCGCGCAGGCCTCGTCAAAGCCCTCGATCTCCTGGCCGGTGGCCCCGCGGTAGATGGCCAGCGCGAAGGCCCCCAGGGTGGCGATGCACATCAGAAAGTTTTCGTCGAACACCTGGCCGTGCGCGATGTTGCGGACGGCCCGCCACAGCACGTCGTAGCTGATGATCAGGTAGACGGTCAGGTACAGGCAGAAGGGGAACACCCAGGCCGCAGGGCCCTGGAACACGCCGCCCAGGTTCACCGCCTTGTCGACGGCAAACAGCACGACAAACAGGGCCAGCGCGACCAGGATGCGGACAAGATTTCGTCTTTCTCTTTTGGAAAGGTTGGATGTCTTCATAACAACTCCCGATTCATCCGGCCCGATCCGGGGAAGTCCTCCGGACCAGGCCGCAGCAAAATTCTGATATTGCGGGGATCAGCGGAGGATCTTGCAGTCGGGCTCCACTTTTTTGCAGGTCCTGACCACCTGATCCAGGATCTCCTCAAAGCGGCTCTCGTCCGCCTCCAGGGTCATGCGCTGGCTCAAAAAACTGATGCTGACCGAATCGACGCCCTCGATCTTGGCGATCGAACGCTCCATCTTGGCGGCGCAGTTGGCGCAGTCCAGATCTTCCAGTTTGAATACCTTTTTCATGGCAATACCTCCGTTTTGCTCCGCTGATTTTGGTCGGGGCAAATTGAATAATTATTTTTTTGAACAATCGTTCAAATGTTTCTCCCGAAAAAACAGGGATTTGCACCCTGCTTTTGTCTGTGTTGTCCGGCCGATTCCTAAGGTGCGCTCAGCGCTCCTCGTTGACGTGGGTCAGGCCGTACTCGATGATCTTGGTCACGTGGTCGTCGTCCAGGGAGTAGCGGACTTCCTTGCCCTCCTTGGTACCCTTGACCAGCTTGGCGCCGCGCAGCACCCGCAGCTGGTGGGAGACCGCCGACACGCTCATATCCAGGGCCTCCGCGATCTCGGAAACGTAAAGATCCCGGATCTGCAGACAGCCCAGGATCTTGGCCCGGGTGGGGTCGCCGAACATCTTGAAGAGGTTGGCCAATTCGTAAATGGTCTCCTCGTCCGGCAGCATGCGGCGGATGGAGTTGGGCTCAAATTCGGTTTTTTCCGGTGCCTGCGCCATGGCGGACCTCCTTACGATTGAACGTTTCTTCAAATGTTCAATAACAGTATAATCCTTTCCGCTCGCTTTGTCAACTGTTTGAAGCAGGTTTTCAAAAAAAATTTTGGCCCCTTTGAAGGAGGGGGGGGAAAGGCCTGTAACAAGTGCAGGGAAAAAGGTCTGCAAGGAGGGGCCAATTCCTTTGCGCCTGGGGTCGGTCTCTTATTAAGGGGGGATCGCCTGGACCAGATCGCAGAGGCGTTCGGTAAAGGGCTTAAAGCCGGGTCAGCGGTATATACTGTTCCTTGAAGGCCGGCAGAGGGAAGGCAGCGGCAGGACCGGGTCAAAGGCACGCCGGCTTTCCGGACAGACAGGAGGTGCTCCGGCAGGAAGCCGGGGACAGAGGCGCATGTCATCCGGCTTTTGCACATCAGGAGCCGATTCGGAACCCAGGGCAGCGGAACGATAGCTTTTCGGTCAGTCAGACAGAAGACGCTGTAAGGAACCGGGGTCAAAAAGGCAGTTTCTCCAGGCCGAAGTCGAAGCGGTCCCCGAACAGGGTGCGGAGGACGACCTGGGCGTACAGCCGGGCCACAAAGTCGTTGGGGTGGTTGATGCCGTTGGCGCAGGCGTCCACAAAGCGCTTGCGCTCCAGCATGGCCTCGTGCATGACGGTCACATCGGCCACCGCGGCGAAGGGAAGTTCGGCCTCCAGCTCCAGCAGGGGGAGGCGGAATTTGTGCTGATTCAGCACCCAGGAGGAGCGGGGATTGATCCGCCAGGCCGACACCAGCACCACTTCGCAGCCCGTCTTTTCATGCGCCCGGAGGGCCATCTCCCGGACGCGGGCCTTGAATTCGGACAGGGGGAGGTCGGCGTCGTTGGTGCCGAAGCCCAGGATCAAAAGGTCTGGGGAAAAGTTCAGCACCCGCTCCTCGAAGGCCTCCAGACCCTGGGCGCTGGTCCAGCCGCCCACCGCGTTGTTGACGTAGGTCAGGGGCTGTCCCAGGGCGTCAAAGTACTTTTTGATCATCACCGGCCAGCTGTCGGCGTAGGGGCGGCTGAAGTTGCCGTAGACCGTGCCGCTGGAATTGCAGCCTACCGTGATGCTGTCCCCGTAGAACAGCAGGGTAAAGGGCCGCTTTTCTTTCAGTCGGCGGAACAGGGCGGGGAAGCGGGCGGACTTGTCCGGCGGAAGGGGCAGGGGAGAGCCGGCGTGGCGGTAGCGCACGCAGATCTGCCGTTCGGTGTAGGCCGTGCCCTCGGCCACCCGGACGTAGCGGGTGCCGGGCAGATCCAATCCCGTCCCGGTCAGGTCCATGACGATGCCGTGGGGGCCCGGTTCGGCGGGATACAGTTCCTCCGGATCCCAAAAGGGGGCCTTGGAGCCCTTCAGGCGGACCACCGCGTCCCCTTCGACCCGGAAATCCCGCCCCTCCCGCAGGGCAAGGTCCAGCCCGAAGGTCCAGGCCTTGATCGGTCCCGCAGGCGGGCACAGCAGGGGCGCACGCCCTTCCTCGCCCACAAAGGAGAGGGATTCGTAAAACATCTCGTTTCCCCGCCAGAGGGGGGACAGCCATTTTTTGATCTCGTAGCGCGGCATAAAAAACCCATTGCGCGCTGCCTGGATTCGGGACGGGCCCGCAGCGCTCTGTATTTTTAGTATACCTCTTTTTCGGGCATTTGGGCGGCAGAGAAAAGATCGGACAGAAAAGGATGAAAAGAGCGAATAGCAGAGGATGAAAAGATCGGATAAAAGGCGGGGGCGAAGCCCATACTAGCGGAGATGGACAAGCTGGAAAACTATCGGAAAAAGCGGGATTTTTCCCGGACGGCCGAGCCTTACGGGGAAAGGGAGGCCGATCCCGGCCGGGCGCGGACCTTTGCAGTGCAGTTTCACCTGGCCAGGCGGGCGCACTTTGACCTGCGCCTGGAGTGGGCGGGCGCGCTGCTCAGCTGGGCGGTGCCCAAGGGGCCTTCCCTGGATCCCCGGGACCGCCGGCTGGCCGTCCGGGTGGAGGATCACCCCCTCGAGTACGCCTCATTCGAGGGCACCATCCCCAGGGGAGAATACGGCGGCGGCGTGGTTCAGCTGTGGGACGAGGGCCGCTGGCTCCCCCTCGGCGAGGTCGGGCGAGGGCTGGAGGCGGGCAGCCTGAAGTTCACGCTCTTCGGCAGCCGACTGAAGGGGAGCTGGACTTTGGTCCGCATGGAGGGGGAAAACTGGCTGTGGATCAAGGAGAGGGACGCCTTCGCCCGGGCGGAGCCGGGCATCGCGGCCTTCCGCACGGGGATCCGCAGCGGCCTGACCCCGGAGGAGATCGCCAGCCGGGCCGCCGAGGAGCAAGGCGAGGGGGGATCGGGAAGAAAGCGTGAAAAAAAGAGTGACCGGGACGAGGCCCCCGGAAAAAAGCGCGGGACAGGCCGCAGACCAGCTTCCGCCGGGGGCAGGGAAAAGACTTCCGGGCGAGAAGAGCGGCCTTGCCCGGATCCTTCCGGAGAGGGCCGGGAAGCTGAAGAGTCAAAGCGCGAAGAAAAGGGAGACCGGGCTGTGTCCGACAAAGGCAGGGAAAAGACTTCCGGGCAGGCGGAGCGGCCTTGCCCGGATCCTTCCGTAGAAGGCCGAGCCGAAGATCCGGAGCGAGGAGAGAGTGCGAAAAAAGACCTCAGGTCCCGGAGCGGAAGGGGAGGAAAGAACGGCCCTGAAAGTCCGGGCGGCCGCGGAGCCGGAACAGAGGCCGCCGACAAAGAGGCCCGGGCGGCGCGGAACCCTCCCGGTCCCTGGCTGCCCATGCTGGCCGTTCCGGCCGCGAAGGTCCCAACTGAGCCCGGCTGGCTGTACGAGGTCAAGTACGACGGCTGGCGGATGCTGGCCGTCTGCGAGGGCGGTCGGGTGCGCCTGCTCTCCCGCAGCGGGAGGGAGTGGACCGACTTTAAGGAGATCTCGGAGCCTCTGGCCGCCTGGGCGGGAGACCGGGCCATGGTGCTGGACGGCGAGCTGGCCGCGGCAGGCGGGGACGGGCGCACCGACTTTCAGGCCCTCCGCCGCAGAGAACGGTCCAAGGCCCTGGTCTATCCGGTGTTCGATCTGCTGGCTTTGGACGGGGAGGATTGGCGGGCGCGCCCCCTGCAGGAGCGCAAGCAGAGGCTGGAGGCCCTGCTCGCCGACGCCCCGGCGGTCATCCGCTACAGCCGGCACGTGGAGGGCCAGGGCGAGGACTGCCTGCGGGCCGCCCGGGCGCTGGAGCTGGAGGGCATCGTGGGCAAGCGGGCGGATGCTCCCTATCGGGCCGGACGGAGCCCGGACTGGATCAAGCTCAAATGCGGCCGCCGGCAGGAGTTCGTCATCGGGGGCTTTTCCCGCTCTCCCCGGCGAAAGCAGGACTTTTCCGCCCTGCTGCTGGGCTGCTATGAGGACGGCCTCCTCCGCTACGCCGGCAAGGTGGGCACCGGATTCGACGATCCCGCCCGCCGCGCCCTGTCCCGGACCTTTGAAAAGCTCCTCCGCAAAAGGCCGCCCTTTGCCGATCCCCCCAAGGCCGGCCCGGGCGAAAGCCTGTTCTGGCTGAAGCCCTCGCTGGTCTGCGAGGTCCGCTTTGCCGAGCGGACGGCCGAGGGCCTGATCCGGCAAGGCAGCTTCAAGGGCCTGCGCGGGGACAAAGTCCCCCAAGAAGTCGGCTGGGAGGAACCCGGTCCGGCTTTCGTGCCGGAAGAGAAGGCGAGCCGGACGGAAGAAGCGCCCGCCAAGAGGGCGGAGAAAACAGCCAAAGCGCGGCCCTCCCGTCCGGAGCCGGAGGAGGTAGATAGCCCGTCCTCCCTTCCCGGGACAAAAGGGGCCGAAAGGGCCGGGGAGACTTGCGTTCCTGTGGATGAAATGGCCCCAAAACGCGCAAAAGCGAAAAGGGCCTCGGAGCGAATCAAAAGTCCCTCCGCCCGGTCAAAGGAACTAGAAATCGCCGAAGATCAGGTTGCTCTCTTTGGAGCGAAAAAGGCCGCAAGGGCCGGGGAAGGAGCCGAAGCGGGGGAGGGCGGTCGGAAAGGCCGCTCAAAACCGGCAAAAGGGGCTGCCGTGAAAGATCCTGCCATGGATGCCGAAAGCCCGAGGGAGGAGGCGGCAGGCCCCGTTCGGGTGGGCGGGACAGAGATCTCCAGCCCCGCCCGTCCTCTCTTTGCGGGGGCCGGCGTGTCCAAGCTGGAGGCGGCGCGCTACTACGAGGCGGCGGCCGGGCGGATGCTGGCCTACCTTTTCGGGCGGCCGGTCAGCGCGGTCCGCTGTCACGGCAATTCCTGCTTTTTCCGCAAGCACCCGGACGGCCCCGGGGAGGGGATCGAACTCGTCAGGCTGGACGAGGGGGCGCCCTATTTCTGCCTCCGCTCCCCGGAGGGACTTCTCCGCGAGGTCCAGCTGGGTACGGTGGAATTTCATGCCTGGGCCTGCCGGGCCGACGCACCCGAGCGCCCGGACGTGATGACCTTCGACCTGGATCCCGACGAGGGGCTCCCGGTCGCGCTCCTTCGGGAGGGCGTGCGGGAGCTGAAGGCCGTGCTCGACGGCCTGGGGCTGGTCTCCTTTCTGAAGGCCAGCGGGGGCAAGGGCTTCCACGTGGCCGTCCCCTTTGTGCCCCGGGCGGGCTGGGCGGCCTTTGCGGCCTTTGCCCGCAAAACCGCCGAACTGCTGCAAAAGAGCCGCCCGGACCTGTTCACGGTCAACCTCCGCAAGCAGAGCCGGAAGGGGAAGATCTTCCTGGACTTTTTACGCAACAAGCGGGGCGCCACCGCCGTCGCGCCCTGGTCCCTGCGCGCCCGTCCCGGGACCCGGGCCGCCGTACCGCTGCGGTGGGAGGAGCTGGATGAAGCCGAGCCCGGCGGATTTGATCTCTCTTCCGCCCTCGCCCGCTTGAAGGAGCCCGACCCCTGGCGGAACTTTTTTCGGGTCGGCCAGAGCCTGTCGGGGGAAGCCCTCAGCGCCGATCGAAAATGAATCCTCCTTACCAGCAGACCGGGGAAGTCCGGGAAATGCGCTCAAGATAAAAAACGATGTGAAATAAAAGATTTAAAATACTTTTGAAAGATTTGATACTATGAAATCAAGGCAACTTTGAGGCTCTGAAACAAAAGCAGACAAAAAATTTTTTTCAAGGGGGTATTGAAAAATCCCTTCAAGGGGGAATTGACAAATCCCTTGGGTTGTGCTATAATATAGTCACAATCGGAACAAAGACAGCATGGAGCGGCCCCGAAGGTTATTTTCCGAAATCTTTGGGGGAGGTACCCGCCGATGTGGAGTGTCAGACCGTCAGCAGTGTGAAAGGAAAGTTTTTTTCACGCTGCTTTTTTGTTTCTGATGAATTTTGAGAAGGTCTAAAACTTCACAAATTTTTATGATAAGAGGTGAACTTATGAAAAGAAAGGGAAAGCACATCATTGTGCTTGGCGTCAGCCTTTTGTGTCTGCTCTCCTGCGTGCTGCCCGTAGCGGGAATCGCAATGGGCGAGGAAGCTCCTGTTGCGGAAAGCACCTTGGAAAAAGTACTGAAAGATCCCGATCGTACAGATTTACTGTCGGAAGCCTAGGAAGAGGCCTGTGCGGAGACCGTGACTTTCATCGGAAACAATCTCGAAATGATGAAAGAACAATACGAACTGGAATTTGACAGTACATTTTCGGCCACAGGGATCGAGGATTGGTTCCCTGTCTATGTCTTGGGGGAGGAGGACTTTGCGGCCTACATCGATTTTAACGGAAACAACGGCTACATGGTCGTATCTCCGGATTTCGAGTTATTCGCCCTGGAGGCGGAGGGAGACCTGGACTATCTGAAGGGAAAGGATTTCGCCTACTACAGCAAAACCGGCGGATTTGTCTTCTTTGATGAGGCGGGGAATGCCCTTGTGCCGTATGAAGAGGAAGAAGTCGAGGAAACTGAGGAAGAAGTGTCTGCTGCGCCATATGACGGGCAGGTTTCAGGAGAAGATGGTGAAGACGGTTTCATCTATGATTTGGACGCCTATGTCAAGGATCGGTATCCGAATTATACGGACCCTATGGATGATGATACCAATACGGATATAACATACTATTCGATCCCGAATTATGAACATATTTCCCAAACTGATACATCAATTTATGTTCCCAGAACAGGAGGGTCAGAAGGGAATTGTGTTATAAACGCACTTTATTCCGTCTTTAACAGCTGGAAAAATCAAGGGCTTGCACCCACTTTCCCGTCTTCTTCCGAGGTCGTCAAATATGATGCGGCCACGATGGAACCCAATCATACATATACGCTCTCTCAAGGTTGGATAGTAAATCCAAACATACTGGAATCTGACTTTGCAAAGCGGATCAATGGTGATCGAGCCATAGACAATGTCCCTGAGCTGTATGTAACGATCCGTCAGAATATGTATGACGGAAGGGCGGATTACGAGCCGTCTGTCGGAGGGATTGCATTCCAGGAATTGAATGCCATTATGAATGCCACGATGACGGATTACAGCGTTCCCGCCATGATCACGAATTTCGGTGACAATTTTGACATCATGAAATTATTTTTCAACAGTCACGGCGCGGCGCAGCTTCTGTGGCTTACCGACAGTTCCTCCTATGGCAAGCATGCTGTTGCCTGTCTCGGATTTAAGGAGTATACCTACACCTCCGGTTGGTGGATCTTCCAACGCACCAATTCGGCCTATTTTTTGGAGATCGATGACGGACATAGTGATGACGAGTACAATGACGGCGATCCTATTTACTATGATCCGAACGGCGTGTCTGGATCAGGCGAAAGGCTGCTGATTTGGGACACTATGAACTATTAAGAGAGTCATATTGTAAAGTAAAGTTGGGAGGGGAGTATTTATTTTCTCCTCCCAAAATATTTGAATTTTTGAATCCTGGAGGAGCGGACAGATGCGAAGAATCAAGATACTTGTTCTCGGACTGAGTTTACTGTTACTGTTTCCCTTTGCGGCTTGCGGTGAAAAATCGGGCAGTCCAAAGACTTATGGCCTGTATGGGTTTGATCAGTCGTTGTTCTGTCCGCCGGGAACATTTTGTTTAAAAGATATTTTTCTGACAGAGGAGATCCAAACCGAAGATCAGGTTTACCGCTCGGAGACCGCCTATCTTGTTGTCCGGGCAGAATTTGATTTTGAAAACTATGCTTTGCAGGAATGCGGGGTAACATTGTATAACTATGATTCTTCCGACGATGAATCCCTCTATTATCGGATCAACTATTTTCAGACGGACAGGGGAAGTTGGTCGGACGAGATCGGGAGAAGCGAGGATCTGGATCTGCCCCTGACACAGGCGCTGAGCACGGATCTGCACCTGGACGGCGAGCCGGGCCCCGTGCAGGGGACGGCCTGGCTTTGTTTTCATGTTCCTGCGGAGATCCAAGACTATCTGTACGAACAGATCCCGACAGCCGATCCCTCTCTGCCGAAGCCGCCTTCCTTCGAGCTGGAGTTTAATTTGAATCAGGTCGGAGATCCGAATGTCGTGGACACTTCTATCGGCTGTCATTTTTATCAGATCGATGTTTACGAGACCTATCCGATCGAAGCATGACCGGCCTTTCGGCTTGGCTGGCAAAAGAGAAAGACACATTTCCCCATTCCCATGAATTTTCGATTTCAAAGATAAGGAGCGGACAGATGCGAAAGATCAGAACAGTTCTTCTGCTGTGCTTGCTATCGGTTTTTACCCTCGCGGGAACGGCCTGCGATCAGCCTCAGGAGTCTTCTCCGAGTTTGGTGAAGGTCCCCTTCGATCACTCCTTCGAGTGCGAGCCGGGAACATTCTGGCTGCGGGATGTCTTTCTGACAGAGGAGATCCGAACCGAAGATCAGGTTTACCGCTCGGAGACCGCCTACCTGGTCGTCCGGACAGAGTTTGACTTTGATAACTATGCTCTGAAGGAATGCGGGGTAACGGTGTATAACTATGATTCTTCCGATGATGGATCCTACTATTATATCAACTACTTTCGGACGGACAGAGGTTTTTTGTCGGACGAGATCGGGGGAAGCGAGGATCTGGATCTGTCCCTGACGCAGGCGCTGAGCCCGGATCTGCACCTGGACGGCCAGCCCGGCCCCGTGCGGGGGACGGCCTGGTTTTGCTTCCGTATCCCGGCTGAGATCCAAGACTATTTGTACGAACAAGCCGAAAAAGAGGCGGGTGAAATGACTTGGGAGGAACAGTTCAATTTCGGCCTCTATCTGGATCTGAACGATGTGTACTATCAAGCCCCTCTTACCACTACCCAGATCGGCTGCCGTTTGGATCAGATCGATGTCTACGAGACTTATCCGATCCAGGCATGACCGGGCCGCCCGGCCCGAATGTCGGAACAAAAGAAAACGCTCCGCCTCAAGGATATGCACCTCCTGAAGTCTGTTTAACTTTGGGGTGCGTATCAAACGAGGGGAGCGCTTGTGTTCTCAAAAGAAAAAAGGCGTGATGTCACGCCTTTTTCTTCTTTTCATCAGCTACTTCCACGACCTGCTTGCCGTCGTAGTAGCCGCACTTTTTGCACACTCTGTGCGGCTGCTTCATTTCGTGGCAATGAGGACATTCCTGCAGAGCGGGAGCCGCCAGTTTGCTGTTCGCGGAAGAACGCGTATTTCTCCGCTGCTTGGACGTTTTACCCTTGGGTACTGCCATGATTTTTCACCTCCCGTTCGGAATTAAGATTTGTCTTGATCTTGAAGCTGTTTCAGAACGGCGAAGGGATTGACCTCTTCCGCCGGGTCCGAACAGTTACAGCTTTCGGTGTTCCGGTCCCTGCCGCAGACCGGGCAAAGACCTTTGCAGTCCTCCCGGCACAGGACCAGGGAGGGAAGATTGAGGACCAGCGCGTCCCGGGCCGCCTTGGAAAGGTCCAGTTCGTCGCCCTCGTACAGGTAAAGCTCAGAGGGATCGCCTTCCTCGGCAAAGGCCTCCCGGAAGGGGAGATCCAGATCCACCCGGACCGGCTTTAAGCACCGGTCGCAGGGGGCCTCGAAACTCAGCGTCAGCCTTCCGTCGGCCCAGACCGTCCCGTCCGCCAGGGAACAGGTCCCGGTCAGGCGAAGGGGGGAGAGGGCTTTGGCCTTCCGGTCCAGCAGCCCCTCTTCAAGCGGCATCGAACAGTCGAAGGGCAGAGAGCCGAATTTTTTGAGCGCGGTCAGATCGATTTTCATAACGCCCCCCTGTGGGTAAAGCCTAACTATTATACAAAATTTCCCCGGGTTTGTCAATCAGTTTGAGCGGATTTTCGGCCCTCAGTCCGAAAACAGCCCTATTTTTTGGCGGTGACCAGCTCCAGAGTCTCCCGGGCGATGACCAGCTCCTCGTTGGTGGGGATGATCAGCACCGGCACTTTGGAACCCTTCTTGGAGATGCAGCGCTGCTGGCCGCGGATGCCGTTGTTGTTCAGGGCGTCGTCCAACTCGATGCCGAAATAGGTCATGTCCTCGCAGACCAGCTCCCGCACCTTGGCGGTGTGTTCGCCCACGCCGGCGGTAAAGACCAGGCAGTCGAGGCCGTTCATGGCCGCCACATAGGAGCCGATGAACTTTTTGACCTGGTAGGAGAACACTTCCACGGCCAGTTTGGCCCGGGGCTCGTCCTTGCGGTCGGACTCGGCCAGATCCCGGAAGTCGGAGGAGAAGCCCGAAAGCCCCAGCACGCCCGACTTTTTGTTCAGGTATTCCACCGTCTCATGCACGGTCATGCCGCTCTTGTTGGAGATGTACTCCACCAAGGAGGGGTCGATGTCGCCGCAGCGGGTGCCCATGCACACGCCGGCCAGGGGGGTAAAGCCCATGGAGGTGTCCACGCACTTGCCGCCGTTGACCGCGCACAGCGAGGAGCCGTTGCCCAGGTGGCAGGTGACAATCTTCAGATCCTTGATGTCCCTGCCCAGGAACTTGGCGGCCTCCTGCGAGACGTATTTATGCGAGGTGCCGTGGAAGCCGTACTTGCGGATCTTCCAGTCGGTGTAGGCCTCATACGGCAGGCCGTACATGTAGGCCTTGGGGGGCATGGTGGTGTGGAAGGCGGTGTCGAACACCAGGGTCATGGGGGTGTTGGGCATGACCTCCAGGCAGGCCTCGGCGCCCGAGACGTTGGCGGGCACGTGCAGGGGGGCCAGGTCGTAGTTCTTCTTGCAGGTCTCCAGCACCTCGCGGGTGACCGGCACCGAGCAGGTGAAGTCCAGACCGGAGTGCACCACCCGGTGGCCGACCGCGCCGATCTCGCTCATGTCCTTGATGACGCCGTACTCGGGATCGGTCAGGGCCTCCAGCACGTGCTTCATGGCCATCTTGTGATCGTCCATCCGTTCGTTGCGCTTGAAGGAGGGGCCGTCGGTCTTCTTGTGGTCGATGAAGGCGCCGTCGGTGCCGATGCGCTCGCAGGCGCCCTTGGCCAGCACGTGTTCGTTGTCCATGTCGAACAGCTGGTATTTGATGGAAGAGCTGCCCGCGTTGATTACCAGAATTTTCATCTTTGTTCCTCGCTATCTCCAAAAAAATTTATTTTTTCCGTTGTTTTTCTGTCCCTTGCAAAACTTCTCGGCCTCTCAAACGGGGGAGGACTGCGCCGCCGGCGGGGGAAGCCGAAGGCGGCACAGGCTGAAGTCTGCGCGCGGCCCTCAGTCGGCCTTCAAGGCGGGGCCTCAGGCGCCGATGCTGTTGACGGCGGCGATGGCCACCACCGAGACGATGTCGTCCACCGAGCACCCGCGGGAGAGGTCGTTGACCGGCTTGGCCAGGCCCTGGATGATGGGGCCCACGGCCTCGGCGCCGGCCAGACGCTGGACCAGCTTGTAGCCGATGTTTCCGGCCTGCAGGTCGGGGAAGATCAGCACGTTGGCCTGTCCGGCGATGGGGCTGCCCGGGAACTTCTGGGCGCCCACCTTGGGGACCAGGGCGGCGTCGGCCTGCATCTCGCCGTCCACGGCCAGTTCGGGATGCTGTTCTTTGAGCATCTTCACGGCTTCGGCCACCTTGTCCACCAGGGGATCCTTGGCGCTGCCGTTGGTGGAGAAGGACAGCATGGCCACCTTGGGCTCCATGCCGACCAGGGCCTTGGCGGTCTTGGCCGAGGCCAGGGCGATGTCGCACAGCTGTTCGGAGGTGGGGTTGGGAATGACCGCGCAGTCGCCGAACACCAGGGTGCCGTTGTGGCCGTACAGCTTGGCGGCGGGGGTGTTCTCGTCCAGCACCATCACAAAGCAGCTGGAGGCCGACTTGATGCCGGGGGCGGTCTTGATGATCTGCAGGGCGGGGCGGAGGACGGCTCCGGTGGTGTTCACCGCGCCGGCCACCATGCCGTCGGCGTCCCCGCTTTTCAGCATCAGGGCGCCGAAGTAAAGGGGATCGAGGGCCTGGGCCTTGGCGGCCTCCTCGGTCATGCCCTTGTTCTTGCGCAGCTCGTACAGCAGGGCGGCATAGGCCGCGGTCTTGTCCGAGGTCGCGGGATCGATGATCTCGATGCCGGTCAGATCGGCTTCGGGGCAGGCGGCCCGGACCTTTTCGGGATCGCCGATCAGGGTGATCCGGGCGATTTTGGCCTTGTGGATCTTTTCGGCGGCGGCCACGGTGCGGGGCTCGGTCCCCTCGGGCAGGACGATGTGACGGTAGGCCTTGGCGGCCTTCTCCTTGATGGAATCCATGAGTTTCGACATAAAAAATTACTCCTTTCGACGGGAATGATTTTGCTTGGCATTCGGGCCCCGGTTGGGGTATAATGGGAAAAGACGCCCTCGCGGACCGTCTTTTCGGCGCTGTCCGCGGCCTTCCTTCCCCTGCGGGGCGGAAGGGCTTTGGCAAAGACGGGTCTTCGGCGCGGGCGCCGAAGGCTGCCGGCCGGCAAAAGGGGGCCGGCGCGGCCCGCACTTATCTATTATACACGAAAAGAAAAAAATTGTAAAATCTTCTGATCGGGGTCAGCATGAAAATTTGCGGAATCGTTTGCGAATTCAACCCCCTGCACGAGGGGCACCTCCGCCTGCTGCGGGCGGCCCGGGAGCGGGCCGGGACCGTGGTGCTGTGCATGAGCGGGAACTTCACCCAGCGGGGAGAGCCCGCCGTCCTGGACAAGTTTACCCGGGCGGGCTGGGCCGTCGGGGCGGGCGCCGATCTGGTGCTGGAACTGCCCTCGCCGTTTGCGCTCTCCTCGGCCGAGGGCTTCTGCGAGTGCGGCGTGTCCGTGCTGCGGGCCTTCGGAGCGGACGGGCTGGCCTTCGGCTCGGAGTGCGGGGATCTGGCCGCGCTGCGGGCGGCGGCCGAACGGCTGGACCGACCCGAGACCGCCGAAAAGCTGAGATCGGCCCTGGCCGAGGGGATTTCCTACCCCAGGGCCCGGGGGGAGGACGAGGTGCTTCAAAGCCCCAACAACCTGCTGGGGGTGGAATACCTTCGGGCGGTCTCCCGCCTGGGGGCGGACATGGAGATCTTCACCCTCCGCCGGGAGGGGGCGCACGACGGACAAACCCCGGAGAGCAGGTCTTCCTCCTCGGTGCGGCTGGCCCACCGGGCGGGGGAGATTGCACGGGCAGCCTCCCTTGTCCCCCCTCGGGTGATGGCCGATCTGAAGGCGGCCCCGCCCTGGTCCGAGGCCATCCTGTTCGCCCTGCTGCGCTACGTCTTCCGCACCCGGCCGGAGGAGGAGCTGGCCGCCGTCCACAACATGGGGGAGGGCCTGCACCGCCGCTTTATCCGGGCGGCGGCCGAGGCCGGGGACCTGAACGACTTTTACCGGCGGGTCAAGACCAAGCGCTACCCCCTTTCCCGCATCCGGCGGGCGGCCATGTGCGCCCTGCTGGACATCCGCAGGGAGGAGGTCGAAGCCGCAAAGGCCCTGCCGCCCCTGCTCAAGGTGCTGGCCGTCTCGGGATCGCGCAAGGACCTTCTGACCGTGCCGGGCCTCTTGATCAACGCCGCGGACGGGCGGGCCTGTTCAAACCCTGCGCTGCGGGCGGACGAGCGGGCGGCGGCGATCTACGGCCTGCTCTTTCCCGGACGGGGGCCTGCGCCGCGGGACATGATCAGTCCGCCGATCGTTTCCGGTTAAAGTCGCTTCGCTTTCCGACCAAGCGCGATTTTTGCTTCGCAAAAATCGGTCGGACTTGAAAGACAAACCACTGTTCGCTTTCCTTTTTGGAAAGCTCGGCAGCGGTTTTTCTCTCTCAAAATCGCTACGCGTTTTTGATTCACTCTTTTCCGCCGAAAATTTGCTCACCGCAAATTTTCGATCGTGCAAAACGGCGGCACAGGTCCGCCGTTTTGCGAAAACTTTTTTCCGGCCAGACGCAAAATTCGCCTATGGCGAATTTTGGCCGGACTTGAGGGGACAAGGCGGCAGCGCCGCCGGGGTGCCTGAAGGCACATCCTGTACACCCGTCATAAATGAAGGGTAAAAGGATTCCCATTCTCGCTCCGCCTTTTTGTCGATATGTTTCCCTGGCGGGAAACTCGATATGTTCCCTTCGGGAACTCGATATTTGCCCGCTTTGCGGGCAATCGATATGAATGGCCGGTAGGTTTGCACAAAAGGGTTTTCTCCCGCTGAATTTACTGCGAATCAACAGGCAGAATCCCCAAACCCGGCCATTCGTATTGGATAAAACAAATCAAAAGCCATAGATTTATAACCGTACTGCTTTCAATGTATTTCTGTCCACAACGTGCCACAAAGTGGCACATATCGAGCGGCACGATAGGGCCGCATATCGAATGGCCGTCAGGCCATATATCGAGCGAGGCACAGCCTCGCATATCGACATAAATTTCTCGCAGGATAAATAAATCATTTTCCCCACTCCATAACGAGTGGGCGTATAGCCCGGCGGCGCTGCTGCCTAGGAACAAAAATCAATATGCCCACTTAGTCAGAGTGGGCGTACAGAAAGGTGCCGATGGCACCCGAAAAGCGATGTACAAGGACCAAAACACATCGCAGGAACAAAAATCAATATGCCCGCTTAGTCAGAGTGGGCGTACAGGATGTGCCTCAGGCACCTGAAAAAAGGTTTGACAATCGGCCGGGATATGATATAATAAAAGGAGCGTGTCCGGATCCCGCACGGCGGGAAGGCACGCGGGAGGGAACGCTTTGCCTCTTCTCAAAGACAAAACGCTATACTGCGTGAGGCGCGGGCCGGTCACGGTGGTCTCGGAGGACGAAAAGAAAAAGGTCTTCCAGGTCCGCCATGCCGGCAAGCTCTATCCTCAGAGCTACGCCGACGTGGGCCGGATCCTCTTCTTTTCGGAGGAAGACGCCGGCCGTCCGCCCGAGGATCTGGCGCTGCACGCCGAATACTATCCCTTTCTGAAAAAGGATCCCCGCTTCCGGGCGGCCTGGACGGCCCGCAAAAAGGAGCGGGAACTGCTTCGCCGGGCCAAGGCGGAGACTTCGGTGCTGCCCGCGGCCGAGGAGGGGGAAGAGGAGGACGCCGCCGCGGCCGAACTCATCCGCCGGCCCCCTTCCATGGAGAAAAAAGATCTGCTGGCCTACCTGGACGACAGGGGGCAGCTGAAGGCCGAGCGGGAGCGCCTGGCCGCCGTGGAGCGGCTGATCGCCGCGGCCGTCTCCCGCGCGGAGCGGGAGGAGAAGGAGGTGGACCGGCAGCTCGGCAAGCTTCAGCGCAGCTCGGACAACGCCGGCAACGCCGAACTGTACGCCGAGATCCGCCGCAACCTGACCCGCCGGGCGGGGGAATTGGCAGAACTTGCCGACCATCCCTACTTTGCCCGGATGGACTACCTCAACGAGGAGGGGAAGCTGGAGCGGGTGTACATCGGCAAGCGGGAGAGCGCCGATCTGGACGTGATCAGCTGGCGGAGCCCGGTGGCCGAGCGCTACTACATCAAGAGCGAGAACACCTTTTCGGTCAACGGCTACCTGTACGATCTCATCCTGCGGCGGGCCTTCCGCATCAAAAACCTGGAGATGACCGCCCTGCGGAACGAATACCTGGACCTGACCAAAGTGCTGGGGGAGGAGGCCGCCGAGTACGGCATTTCCGCCCTGGCAGACCCCTTTTTGCAGGATATTCTGAAAGAGCGCAAGACCCTGACCGGCTTTTCGGACATCGTGGAGACCATCCAGGAGGAGCAGTACCGCATCATCCGCTCCGACCGCACCCGCGACCTGATGGTGCAGGGCTGCGCGGGGTCGGGCAAGACCATGATCATGCTCCACCGGATCTCCTACCTGGTCTACAACTTCCGGGAGATCGCCCCCGAAAACTACCTGATCCTGGCCCCGTCGGACTCCTTCAACGTCTTCATCCGGGACATGGCCGAAAGCCTGCAGCTCCAGCGCATCGAGCGCAAAAAGGTGTCGGGCTACTACCTGCGGACGGTGACCTCGGCCGGATTTTTGCGGGACAAGATCGAGCTGAACAAGCTCAAAAGCATTCCCTATCTGCAATACCTGTACTCGGAGGAGGCCGTGCGCGACGCCCGGGCCGAGTGCGACCGCTTCGCCGCGGAACTGAAGGCGGCCTTTGTCGGCCCCCGGCTGGAGGCCATCCGGGAGGCCGCCGCCCAGAACCGGCGGATGGGGGAGCTGTTCGCGCAGATCTCCGCCCGGCTGGAGGAGACGCCCGTCCGCCAGAGCTACGCCAAACCGGTGGTCCGCTTTCTGGACCTGATCGGCAAGATGCGGGATCAGGCCACCTACTCCCGCCAGGTCTTCGAGGATCTGGAGGGCTTTGCCTTCGGGGAGGACGAGCGCGCCCCGGTCGAACGGACGGCCATGCTGCGCCGCTTTTTCCGGCAGTGCCGGCTGATCGTCCGCCGGGACTTCAACTACGAGGAAAAACTCTTTTCCTATCCGCTGTTTCCCTCGGAGACCCTCTCCGAGAGCGAGGCCTCGGCCTTTTTCGAGGCCCTGAACGAGCTGACCCGGCGCTGGAAACAGGGGATCATGCGGGAAAATCTGCAAATTTACACCCTCCGCCAGCACATCGAAAAGTGCCGGACCCGCCGGGAGACCCTGCCCGAAGGGGACGTGGAGATCGGGGTGCTGACCCGTTCCGAGGCCGAGGACGAACAGAAGATCGCCGCCGTCTCGCGATCGCTGGCCGATTGGGAGGCCGGGGCCACCGAGGCCGAAAAGCTGACCGGGGAGGCCCGACGGGCCTTCGGAGAGCCCGAGCGCCTGGCCGCCGTCCTCAAAAAGATCCGGGATTTCTGCCTGGACCGGGCACCCGAGCCCGAGATCGCCGCCCTGGGCGGCAAGCTGTGGGACTTTTTGCCCCGCTTTTCCCGGCAGGAGGCCCTCTCCGAGCAGAAGAGGGAGCTGAAAGAGTGGGTGGAGGCCTATCTGGAGGCCTACCGCCGCCGGGATCAGGCCCTGGCCCGGGTGCTGGAGGGGGAGCCGAAGGAGGCCGAGGAGGATCTGTGGTCTCTGACGGCCTTTCTGCTCTGCGGCCTGTTTGCCCGAAAGCGGACGGAGTACGGGGAGCCTCCCGCCGAGCGCGTCAGCGTCAAGGAACTGCCTCTGCTGCTGTGGGCCCTGCACTTTTACGGGTTCAGGCCCAAAAAACAGTTTGACTACCTGTTCATCGACGAGGCCCAGGATCTCTCGGTCATGGAATTCGAGCTGCTCCGCGCCCTCAACCCCGGCTGCCGGATCAACTGCTTCGGGGACATCAACCAGAACATCTCTCCCTTCAAGGGGCTGGAATCGTCGGAGGCCGGTTTTTTCCGGGATTTTGTGCGCTTTGACCTCCGGCAGAACTATCGCAACACCAACGAGATCGTGGAGTACTGCAACCGCGTCTGCGGCCTGAACATGATCCCCATCGGGGTGGAAGGGGCCGACGTGCAGGAGTTCTCCGAGGGCGAGGCGGCCCTGCGCCAGCTTCTGACCGAGCGGGGGACCAAGGCCGTGGTGGCCGCCGACCCCGGCAAAGTCCGGCGGCAGCTGGAGGCCATCCTGCCCGCCCGGCGGATCAACCTGCTGGGGCCGCAGAATCCCATCAACTACAAAAAGATCAACCTGATGGACGTGGAGGAATGCAAGGGGCTGGAATTTACGGCGGTGGCGGTCTTTTCGGAGGGCCTGACCGAGCGGGAATTCTACATTGCCTGCACCCGGGCGCTGGATCGATTGATCGTCGTCGGAGCGCCGCCGGAACGGAACCGGGACCGGTAATCAAAATTCAATAAAAGAAAAGGGGAAAGAGAAATACAAAAGGACAAGGAAGCAAACGTTATGAGAAAGACCAAGATCATCTGCACGTTGGGGCCGGCGTCCTCCACCTACGAGGTGCTGCTGGCCATGGCCAAGGAGGGCATGAACGTGGCCCGCATCAACATGAGCCACGGGACCAAGGAGGAACACCGCCAAAAGATCGACCTCATCAAGCGGATCCGCAAGGAGCTGGACATCGCCCTGCCCGTCATGATCGACACCAAGGGGCCGGAAGTGCGTATCAAAACCTTCAAAAACGGCAAAGTTCAGTTAAAGGCGGGCCAGACCTTCATCTTCACCCCCGAGGACGTGGAGGGGGACGAGCATAAGGTCTCCGTCACCTACGAGACCCTGCACAAGGACCTGAAAAAGGGCAATGTCATTCTACTCAACGACGGGCTGATCAAATTCGTCATCAAGGACATCAAGGGGACGGACGTCATCACCGAGTGTCAGAACGACGGAGTGCTGTCCGACCGCAAGAGCATGTTCTTCCCCGATGTGGTCCTCAATCTGCCCTTCCTGTCCGAGCAGGACGCCGATGACCTGGTGTTTGCCGCCGAGGTGGGGGCGGAGTTCGTGGCCGCCTCCTTTGTCTCCAACGCCTTCGACATGCGGGAGATCCGCAATTTCCTCCGCCGGAAGAAGAGCGGCAACATCGACATCATCGCCAAGATCGAAAACTCGGCCGGCGTGCAGAACATCGACGACATCATGAAGGAGTCGGACGGCATCATGATCGCCCGGGGCGACATGGGGGTGGAACTGCCCTTTGAGCAGCTGCCCGCCATCCAGAAAAAGCTGATCAAGCGCTGCTCCATGATGGGCAAGCGGGTGATCACCGCCACCGAGATGCTGGAGTCCATGATCGAAAAGCCCCGTCCCACCCGGGCGGAGATCTCGGACGTGGCCAACGCCGTCTATGACGGCACCAGCTGCATCATGCTCTCGGGGGAGACCGCCGTGGGCCGCGACCCCGTCAACGTGGTGCGCACCATGAGCAAGATCGCCGAGTGCACCGAGGCCAACATCAACTACGTCAAGCGCTTCAAGGAGATGAACTTCGAGTTCCGCAGCATCCAGGACGCCGTCTCCCACTCCGCCGTCAACACCGCCATCGACCTGAACGCGGCCGCCATCGTGGTCTTCACCAATTCGGGCATCTCGGCCCGGATGATCTCCCGGTTCCGCTCGTCCATGCCCATCATCGGGGTGACCACCTCGGAGGACGGCTACCACAAGCTGTCCATGTCCTGGGGGGTCAAGCCCATGCGCATCGGGACCTTCTCCAACACCGACGACATGCTGGAATCCGCCCGCGACTGCGCCTTGAAGAGCGGGCTGGTCAAGGAAGGGGACACCATCGTCATCGCCGCCGGCGTGCCGGTGGGACAGGGGGCCAACACCAACCTGATCAAGGCCGAGATCGTCTGAAAAGGCCCCTCCGCCGGAAGGGGGAGAGAACGATATAAAATTTTTAACTGCGCGGAATGATTGAAATTTTCCGCGCAGTATGTTATAATGAAAGGGAGCCTCGGCGCCGGGCGGAAAGCCCGCCGGGGCAGAGCCGGCGCTCTGCCGCCCCCTCCCGCACCCGCAGGGCGGCCTGTCCCGCGGCCGCGGAAAAAAAGAGGGACGGCGGAAGGGAAAAGCAGAAAGGGCAGAGGGCGGTCCCGCCCCTCGTGACCCGATCCGGCCGCGATGCGGGGGAAGACCCGCCGCGGCGGCAAAGCGCCGCCGGGCAGCCCTCCTTGACGGCCCGGCCAAAAAACAACATGGGGAAGGTTTTAAATTGCTGAGAAATACCAAGGAACCCAAGAGAAAAAATCTGAAGTCCTCCACGCTGTCGGCGCGGCAGGTGGTGGGCATCGTGATGTTCGCCTTTTCGGTGATCGTCTTTTTGTGCCTGGTCACGGGCGGCAGGCTGTTCGCCTCTGCCGGTCGGGAAGTCTTCGGCTTCATGGTCGGCGTGTTCGGGTGCTTTTCCTATGCCGTCTTTCTCTGTCTCATCGTGGTGGGGGTCATGCTGTTCGCGGGGGTCTCGGTGTCCTGGCGGCCCAGGACCGTGGTCTTCAGTCTGCTGCTTCTGGTGGTCATCGGCCTCTGTCTGCAGGTGGTGACCACCCGGGATCACCTGCTGGCGGGGCAGACCTACGGCGAGTACCTTTCGGCCTGCTACACCGACGGGGTGCAGCAGGGCCTGACTTCGGCCGGCGGCGTGGTGCTGGGCCTGGTGGCCTATCCCGTCTTTGCCGTGCTGGGCGAGGTCGGCAGCTACATCCTGTACGCCCTGCTCATCGTCCTCTGCGTGTTCGGGGCGGTCAACTTCCGGGCGGTGTTCACCTACCGTCAGCCGGTGCCGGAGGGCCGCGTGAAAGGCTATCGGGACTACGACCTGTCCCAGACTGCCGGCGAGCGGGAACCCGATCCCCAGAAGCCCTCGCTGTTCGTGACCGATCTGTCCGATCCCGCGCCCAAGTCCCGCCGGAGGCAGGAGAGCGGGGGACGGGCCTATGACATCCTGCTCGGCAGCGCCGAGCCCCGCCCCGAGGCCAAAGTGGTCTCGGACAACTACGACATCGACACCACCCGCTTCGAGCGGGCGGCCCCCTACAATCAGGTCCAGCCCGAGGCCGCCCCGCCCCGGCCCGAACCCCGGGCCGAACAGGAGCGCGGGGGCTACAGCCCGGCCGTCCCCTACAATCAGGCCAGCGCCGCAGACCGCGGCGGCTACGGTCAGAACGACCGTCCCGGCCGGGAGAGCGGACGCCTCTACGGCCAGGATCTGTCGGGTCCTTCCTTTTCGGAGCGGGGGAACGGCTCCTACGGCGAGCGGGATCTCTTCGGCCGCCAGGGGGGCTTTGACCGCCCCGGCGCCCAGCCGCCCGAGGACGAGCACAGCCGGGCCAGGAACCGCCTGTTCGGGGCCGAACCGCCCAAGTCCGAGGGCTCCCGTAGCTACACCGAAAGCTATGCCTTCCCCGACCGGCAGAGCAAGCTGGACTACATCACCAGCAAGCCGGACACCATCGAGATCCCCCCGGAGGAGCCGATCCGGGACCGCGGCCGCACCGATTCGCCCATCGTGCACGTCAATCCCTCAAAGCCCGAGGGCGAGGTGGCGGACAGCTTCCGCGCCAGCCGCAAAAAGCGCTCCAGCCGGGTGCTGGGGGGCCAGACCAACATCTACGACACCTACGCCAACGACAGCGTGGAGCCTTCGCATTTCGGGGAGGACCGGGACCGCTACCGCGACTATCTGCCCGAGATCCCCGACAATCCCAACCCCATCATCACGGGGTCGTCGGTCACGCCCTCCGCCAAGGAGGAGCCCGCCGACAAGCCCAAGCGGCGGATCGTCCGCGATCTGTGGGGGGGGACCATCGACATCGACGAACTGAAGGAGCGGCCCATTTTGGGGACCACCCAGGAGAACATGACCTCTCCGCCCCCCGCGCCCAAGCCCGATCTTCCCCGCAAGGAGGAGCCGGCCTCTGGCCCCAGACCCACCCGGGATATGTTCGGGGACATCGTCCGCGATCCCGAGGAGTCCGGCAAAGACCGGCCCCGGACCGGGGAGAGTTCTGGCGCCGACAAGCCCTTCCGCGCTTCGTCCGGCTCCGGACCGGCCCGCGACATCTTCGGAGGGAGTTCGCAGCCCGAACCCGAACGCCCGGCGGCCAGACCCGTCCGGGATATGTTCGGAGGGACTTCATCGTCCGAACCCGAGAGTCCGGCTTCCAAGCCTGCCCGTGACATCTTCGGAGGCACTTCGCCGTCCGAACCCGAGAGCCCGGCTTCCAAGCCTGCCCGTGACATCTTCGGAGGGAACTCGCAGCCCGAGCCCGAAACCCCGGCGCCCAAGCCCGTCCGGGATATGTTCGGAGGGGTGGAGTCCGCCCAGCCGGCCCCGGCCGAAAAGGCGGCTCCCGCATCCGCGGAGACCGGACCGGAAAAGAAGGCGGGGGAGACCCGGCGGACCGGATTCGGCTTCGAGGAGGAGCCCAAGGAGAACAAGGAGAACAAGACCGGAGCTCTGGGCCGGGACGAAAATCTGCCCAAGGGATTCTACGACGGACAGTCGGTCAGCAACTACATGCCCACCAATCCGCCCTCGGACGACCCCTTCGGGGATCAGGAGGACGATTTCGAGCCGCCCATGGTCTCGGCCGAGCTGGAGTCCGAGCCGGAGGAGGATCCGGGAGAGCCCCATGTGGTGCTGCCCACCCTGCCGCCCCAGCCCGAAGCCGTGCTGCCCGGGCCGGCGCCGGACGACGTGCCGGTGCCCGAAAAGCCGGCGCTCCGCCCCGATCCCAAGATCTTCGTCTCGCCCTACAATCCGCCCTCCATCGACCTGCTCAAGGACCGCTTCTACGATCCCAACGAGCTGCTGGAGGATCAGGATCAGAAAAAAGAGGTGCTGGAACAGGCCCTCAGCGACTTCAAGGTCAACGCCAAGGTGGTCACCATCACCCCCGGCCCCACGGTCACCCGCTTCGAGCTGCAGATGCCGCCCGGGGTCCCGGTCAGCCGGGTGACCGGCCTTGCCGACGACATCACCATGTACCTGGCCGCCAAGGGCACCGTCCGCATCGAGGCTCCCATCCCCGGCAAATCGCTGCTGGGCATCGAGGTGCCCAACGCCAAAAAGGCCCTGGTCGGGCTGCGGGACGTGCTGGACACCGAGGAATTCCGCCAGCACAAGTCTCCGCTGGCCTTTGCCCTGGGCAAGGACATCGCCGGCAAGAACATCATCCAGGACATCGCCAAGATGCCCCACCTGCTGGTGGCCGGCTCCACCGGCTCGGGTAAATCGGTCTGTCTGAATTCCATCATCCTCTCGCTGATGTACAAGTCCTCGCCCGAGGACGTCCGCATCATCCTGATCGACCCCAAGCGGGTGGAGTTCAACAAGTACGAGGGGCTGCCCCACCTGATGCTCAAGAACGTCATCACCGACCCCGACAAGGCCATCGCGGCCTTCGGGTGGGCCATCAATGAGATGAACCGGCGCTTCGACCTCTTCCAGGCGCTGGGCTCCAAGGACATCAATTCCTACAACGAGCGCATCAATCCCGAGACCGATCAGAAGCTCTGCCGCATCGTCATCATCGTGGACGAGCTGGCCGAGCTGATGATGGGCAAGCGAAAGGACGAGATCGAGACTCGCATCCAGCGGCTGGCCCAGCTGGCCCGCGCCGCCGGCATCCATCTGGTGCTGGCCACCCAGCGGCCCTCGGTGGACGTCATCACCGGCGTCATCAAGGCCAACATGCCCACCCGGGCGGCCTTCCGGGTCATGTCCAACAACGACGCCCGCACGGTGGAACTGCCCGGGGCCGAAAAACTGCTGGGCGAGGGCGACATGCTGTTCATCACCGGCAGCATGAACAAGCCCATGCGCCTGCAGGGACCCTTCGTCACCGAGCGGGAGATCGAGACCGTGGTGGACTATGTGCGCGAGAACAACGAGGCCTACTACGACGACACCATCGAGCAGAAGATCAACGAGGAAAAGCAGGCCGCGGAGGAGAGCGCCGAGCCCGCCCCCGCCCAGACGGCCGCCGCGGACGACGGCGAGAACGCCAAGATGCTCCCCCGGGTGCTGAAAATGGGGATCGAGGCCGGACAGCTGTCCATCTCCATGGTCCAGCGCCGCTTCGGCATGGGCTATGCCCGGGCCGGAAAGATGATCGACGAGCTCGACAAGCTGGGCTACATCTCGCCCTTCGAGGGCTCCAAGCCCCGCCAGGTCTACATGAGCATGGCCGAATTCAAGGAAAAATTCGGGGACGTGGACTGAGGTCCCCTCGAGCGCTGCGGCTCTTTCCGGTCCGCCGGGAAGGGCCGCGCTGAAGAACGCAGGGCAACGCCGCATCAGGATCGTGAGGACTGCCGTCAGGCGGCCTCTCTTGCGGAGTGCCTGGATAAGGGCGGGCACGGCCCGTCAAGCTGCCTATGAAAAACAAAAAAGCAGGGGTGGTCTCGCTCGGCTGCGACAAAAACCGGGTGGACACCGAATGTCTGCTGGCCTTTCTGACCGAGGGCGGATTTACGATCTGCCAGACGCCTGAGGACTGCCAGATCCTGATCGTCAACACCTGCGCCTTTCTGAACGAGGCCCGGGCCGAGGCCATCGACACCGTGCTGGAGTTCGCCGAGCTGAAAAAGGCGGGGCTGGAAAAACTGATCGTCACCGGCTGCCTTCCCCAGAAGTGGGCGGAGGAGTGCCGGGAGGGCCTGCCCGAAGTGGACGCCTTTCTGGGCATCAACGACTATCCCCGCATCTGCGAGATCATTCAAGGGCTGTACCGGGGGGATCCCCCTCCGGTCATCCTGCCGCCTGAGGCATCCTTCATCAAGAATGAGCGGGTGCTGACCACCCCCTGGCACTATGCCTACCTGAAGGTCGCGGACGGCTGCGACAACCGCTGCACCTACTGTCTGATCCCCTCCATCCGGGGGCGGTACCGGAGCAAACCTCTCCCCGAACTGCGGAAGGAGGCCGAAAACCTGGCCGCCGGGGGAGTGCGCGAACTCATCCTGGTGGCCCAGGACACCACCCGCTACGGCCGGGATCTGGGCCTTGGCCTGACCGACCTGCTCCAAAGCCTGTGCGGGGTGGACGGCATCGAACAGATCCGGCTGCTTTACTGCTATCCCGAACTGGTCACCGAGGAGCTGCTCTCCTTTATGGCCGGACAAACCAAAATGGCGCACTACCTGGACGTCCCCCTGCAGCACGCCGCCGACCCCGTCCTGCGCCGGATGGGCCGGAGGACCGACGCTGCGGCGCAGGAAAAGGTGATGGAGGACATCCGCCGCTTTCTGCCGGACGCGGCGGTGCGGACCACCTTCATGGTGGGGTTCCCGGGGGAGAGCGAGGAGGACTTCGAGGCCCTGCTGGATTTCCTCAGGCGGCACCGCCTGCAGAACGCCGGATTTTTTGCCTATTCCCGGGAGGAGGGAACCCCTTCTTTCGGCATGACCGGGCAGATCCCCGAGGCGGTCAAGGCCGAACGGCTGGCCCGGGCGCAAGAGGTGCAGGCCGGCATTCTGGCCGACATTCTGAAGGGCCGGGTGGGGCAGATCCTGCCCGTCCGCTGCGACGGCCCCGACTTTGCCGAGGGGGCGTTTTTCGGCCGGAGCTATGCCGAGGCCCCCGACATCGATCCCCGGATCCGGCTGAACTGGGACCGCCCCATCGAGAGCGGCGGGCTGTACCGGGCCGAGATCACCGGCACGGACGGCCGGGACATGGAGGCAAACATTCTGGAGGAGATGGGGGAGCCCCCCGCTCCGGGAAAAGAGGTGTTGTAAGATGAATCTGCCGAACAAGATCACGCTGACCCGGATCTGTCTGATCCCGGTCATGCTGCTGTTTTACTATCTGACCGTGATCCCGGGCAACCGGCTGATCGCGGCCGTCGTCTTCGTGCTGGCGGCCTGCACCGACTTTCTGGACGGCCACCTGGCCCGCAAGAACAATCAGGTGACCAACATGGGCAAATTTCTGGACCCCATCGCCGACAAGGTGCTGGTGCTGGTGGCCCTGTTCATGCTGGTCGAAAGCGGCATCATTCCCTCTCCCTACGGGGTGCTGGCCGGCTCGATCATCATCGCCCGGGAGATCGCCATCAGCGGCTTCCGGCAGATCGCGGCGGCCAACAACCTGATCATCGCCGCCGACAAGAGCGGCAAGATCAAGACCGTCTTTCAGGACGTGGCCATCGTGGTGCTGCTGGCGGCGCTGGGCCTTGCGGACATGGTGCCTGCCGAAGTGACCGACGTCCTCACCTGGTGCGGCTGGGGACTGTTGGCCGTGGCCGTGGCGCTGACCATCTATTCCGGCATCCACTACGTGGTCAAAAACTACGGGGTGCTGAAGGATTCCCAATGAAGATCGCCTATCTGGCCCTGGGAGAGGGCGGCGCCGACCGGCGCTTCGCCGACTTTCTGGGGCACTGCGAAAACAAGCTCTACGACTGCGGGATCCCGCTGTCGGTCTGCCGGCTCGAGTTCCCCGAGGGCGAGGCCCTGGGCGCCCTGATCCGGGGACTGGCCGCCGGCTGCGACCTGCTGATCGCCGACAACTTTTTCCCCTTCTACGACGAGTACGCCAAGGCCCTCGAAGATCTGACCTTTGCGCCGGACGAGGCCTTCGAGGGGGAGGTCGCCGCCTGTCTGAAGGCCCGGGGGATCTCCTTCGGCAAGGACTTCAAGCGGCGCTGCGCCCTGCCCGAGGGGGCCGTTTTGCTCTCCCGGCCCGAGGACTATCCCGCCGTCCGGGTGAAAAGGGGGAGTGCCGAACTTGTCCTGCTGCCCTACGGCGGGGACCCGGTCGGCCTGCTGAAAGAGATCGCGCCCGAACTTCTGGAAGCCGAGGGCCGCTATCTGTTCAAACTGTTCGGGCTGACCCGGGAAGAAGTGCTCACCGTGCTCCAGCCCATCCTGCACGAAAACCGCAAGATCGCCGACTTCTACGTCTGCGGGGAGGGGCTGGACGTCCGCCTCTCGGTGGTCTGCAAGAACCGCAAAAAATTCAGTTCTCTCTACGAAGTGCTGCTGGACAACCTGCTCAGCTCCCTGCATCAGGCCTTTCAGAAGAACATCTACGCCGAGGAGGACGTCGACCTGCCCCACCGGCTGTTCGCCCTCCTCAAATTCCGCAAAAAAAGGCTCTCGGCGGCCGAGTCGCTGACCGGCGGGCTGATCGCCTCCTCGCTGGTGGAGGTGCCGGGCAGCTCCTCCGTCTTCTTCGAGGGGGTGGTGACCTACCACAACGAGGCCAAGTCCGCCCGGCTGGGGGTGTCCGAAAAGACCCTCCGGCACAAGGGTGCGGTCTCGGTGGAGACTGCCTTCGAAATGGCCAAGGGCCTGCTGGACACCGGCCGGTGCGACATTGCCCTGGCCACCACCGGCATCGCCGGACCCACCGGCGCCACGCCCACCAAGCCGCTGGGCCTTTGCTACATCGCCGTGGGCACCGGGGACGGCATCCACGTGTTCGAGCACATCTTCGCGGGCGACCGGGCCGCCGTCCGCCTCAGCGCGGCCCAGGCCGCCATGTTCTACGCCGTCCGGGAGCTCTCCCGGGGGACGGGGGATCTGTGATCCGGACTTTCAACATTCGGTAATTTTTCAAGGGAGGAACCCATGGCAGACAAGACAAAGGCGCCCGTCGGCGCCAAAGGAAACGCAGAGGATCGCAAAAAGGCGCTGGATTCGGCCATTCTGGCCATCGAAAAGCAGTTCGGCAAGGGCGCCATCATGAAGCTGGGCGAGCACGCCGACCAGACGGTGGAGGTCATCTCCACGGGCTGCCTGCCCCTGGACATGGCCCTGGGCATCGGCGGCGTCCCCAGAGGGCGGATCATCGAGATCTACGGCCCCGAATCCTCGGGCAAGACCACCCTGACCCTGCACATCATCGCCGAGACCCAGAAGGCCGGAGGCACCGCCGCCTTCATCGACGCCGAGCATGCCCTCGATCCCGGCTACGCCGCCAAACTGGGGGTGGACCTCAACGAGCTCTACGTCTCCCAGCCCGACACCGGCGAGCAGGCGCTGGACATCGCCGATGCCCTGATCCGCAGCGGCGCGGTGGACACCATCGTCATCGACTCGGTGGCCGCCCTGACCCCCAAGGCCGAGATCGACGGGGAAATGGGAGACTCCCACATGGGTCTGCAGGCCCGGCTGATGTCCCAGGCCCTCCGCAAGATGGCCGGCATCATCTCCAAGTCCAAGTGCTGCGTCATCTTCATCAACCAGCTCCGCGAAAAGCTGGGGGTCATGTTCGGCAACCCCGAGACCACCACCGGCGGCAAGGCGCTCAAATTCTACGCCAGCGTGCGCATCGACATCCGCCGGATCGACACCATCAAGGGCGACAACAAGGAGATCATCGGCAACAAGGTCCGCATCAAGGTGGTGAAGAACAAAATGGCCCCGCCCTTCAAGCAGGTCGAGGTGGACATCCTCTACGGCCAGGGCATCTCCCGGGTGGGCAGCCTGTTCGAAATGGCCGTCCAGAACGACCTCATCGAAAAGAGCGGCTCCTGGTTCTCCTACAACGGGGAGCGCATCGGCCAGGGCGCCCAGAACGCCAAGCAGTACGTGGCCGATCATCCCGAGGTCTACGACGAGCTGGAGCAGAAGATCCGCGCCCTTTACAAGGAGGGCGGAATGGAGGAAGTCCCCGAGGGCGAGGAGCCCGAAGAGGAAGACTGATCCCGCTCGGCGCCGGTCCGATCGGACAGGAGGTCAGAGCCGGGTCGGGCCGTCTTGCGCCGCCTTCCGGGCCAAGGGAGAGGACGTTCCTCAGCGCGCCGGGCAGGAAGAGGCGTATGATCGCGGAAAACGGCGTGCGCAGATTCCCTTCTTTAATTAAACTTCTTTAACTAGATAAATTATACTAAATTCCCCGTATCGGGAGCAAAAAGCGGAGAGGGAAGGACAGATCTTCTCTCTCCGCTTTTATCCTGTTCCCGGAAAATGATTTATGCTGTTCCGGAAAACGGAAAAGGTCAGTCGGCCGGAAGGAGCGGCAGAAAACCCGCCCGCCGGGAAGGGCAGCTGCTCCGGAGGACCGCGGCCGGAGCAACCCCCGCCCCGCCGGAAAGCTGGTTGGAGTGGAGGCCCCCACTTTTCCGGGAAGGGAAGGAGTGGCAGAAAATTCACCTCGTTTGGCGAACCTGCGGATCGAAGGAAGACTGGCTCCCGGGCTGCAAAAGAGGGGAGCGCGAGGCTCGGAAATCTTTTTCAAAAAAAATCAAAAAAGTTTGTCGAAACAGTTGACTTTAAATTCCAAGTGTGGTATTATATTTAAGCTGTCCGCCGAGAGGTGAGCGCAGCGACATCGCCGACGCGATGTTCGGGAAGCACATTGACAACTGCATAGGAAGACAAGAAGAACCAGAAAACGAGAAATAGACATCGAAGTAAAGCATGG